>CAYNGB010000002.1:69201-227205 GCA_964396795.1 uncultured Occallatibacter sp.
CCTACCTCAGTCCGCGAGCTTGGGTGCCCCATGTCTCGCTTTTGAGACATGGGAAACCAAATACCTCAGTCCGCGAGCTTGGGTGCCCCATGTCTCGCTTTTGAGACATGGGAAGCCACCTACCCTCGCTGTCGCGTCACAAGCTGCTGAAAATCCGCCCAGCCGGCGCTATCTCTCGCTGTCCAGCACCTGCATCTGGTGCTCATCGTAGCGAGTCCCAGCCACGGCCTCCGCGGGAACTGCCGCCTCCAGGTCTGCAATCTCCTCGGGTGTCAGCCGCACTTCCAACGCTCCCAGGGTCTCAGCCAGTTGGCTGCGCGTGCGCGCGCCCATCACCGGCACAATCGACGGATTCTTGGCCAGCACCCACGCCACCGCCAGCTTCGCCGGCTTGATGCCCTTTCCGGCGGCAATTACGCGCAGCCGCGCCACAAGCTGCTGGTTGCGTTCCAGGTTGCCTGCGCTGAATCGCGGCAGCCGCATGCGAAAATCGCCCGCCGCAGCCGGTTGCGAAGCAGTGAGCAGCCCCCGCGACAGAACCCCATACGCGGTGACGCCGATGCCCAACTCTTCGAGCGTGGGGAAAATCCGCGCTTCCGGTCCGCGGCTCACCAGGGAGTACTCAATTTGCAGATCGACAATGGGATGCACCTGGGCAGCGCGGCGAATGGTTTCCGGTCCCACTTCAGAGAGCCCGATATACCGCACATATCCTGCATCGATCAGTTGTGCAATGGCTCCAATGGTCTCCTCGATGGGCACGTTGGGGTCAAGGCGCGCGGGTCGGTAGATATCGATGTGGTCTACGCCGAGGCGCCGCAGCGAGTAGGCCAGGGCGGTTTTCACTGCTGCCGGGCGGGCGTCGTAACCAATCCACGTGCCGTCGGGCCCGCGCTGCGCGCCAAATTTGACTGAGAGCAGCACATGCTCCCGTGAGAAACGCAGGGCGCGGCCCAGCAGCATCTCGTTGTGGCCCATCCCGTAGAAATCGCCGGTGTCCAGCAGGTTCACCCCGGCGTCGATGGCCGCGTGGATGGTTGCGATGCTCTCCGCGTCGTCAGTGGGGCCGTACACCCCGCTCATGCCCATGCAGCCCAGCGCGATGGGGAAGACCTGGGGGCCGATGCGGCCCAGTTTGCGGCGTTCGGTTGTGGTGGGCATGGTCATAACGGCTCCTCACATTGCAGCATCCTAGGCCCGTCGGCCGATTACGGCAAGAGCCCTCTGGAGCGCTCGCCACGGCGACGTGTTTTCCACACACCAAGCGATCTCCAGTAACGATGGACCGTTTTCAGTAACTGCTCCAACTTTATGAATGCAGGTCGGTTATCCGTCAGGATTTTGGCCATCGTTGGTGTTTCTCAATTTTCTGGTGTATTTGCGGGCCGATGTCTGCCATACTTGAATGTGCCCATCAGGTACGCCCAATCCCAACAATTCAATAGCGAGGTTGCATCGATGTCGGCAAAGTATGTCTTTGTGACGGGCGGAGTTGTGTCCAGTTTAGGCAAGGGGCTCGCAGCAGCCTCCATAGGTTGTCTGCTTGAGAGCCGCGGTCTGCGCGTGAACATGATGAAGTTCGATCCTTATCTGAATGTCGATCCCGGGACCATGTCGCCGTTCCAGCATGGCGAGGTGTTTGTCACCGACGACGGCGCCGAGACCGACCTGGACCTGGGCCACTACGAGCGCTTTACGCACGCGCCCCTCTCGCGCGACAACAACCTCACCACCGGCCGCATCTACGAGCAGATTATTTTGAAGGAGCGGCGCGGCGACTACCTGGGCAAGACCGTCCAGGTCATTCCCCACGTTACCAACGAGATCAAGAACGCCATGCGCAAGGTTGCGGCCAACGGCGCGGACGTGACCATCGTCGAGATTGGCGGCACGGTAGGCGATATTGAATCGCTGCCGTTTCTTGAGGCCATCCGCCAGATGCGCCAGGAACTGGGGCGCGAGAACACCGTGTTTGTGCACCTCACGCTGGTGCCGTGGATCTCCGCCGCGCAGGAGCTGAAGACCAAGCCCACGCAGCACTCCGTCAAGGAGTTGCTCTCCATCGGCATTCAGGCGGATCTTCTCATTTGCCGCTCTGACCGCAACCTGAGCCGCGAAATGAAACAGAAGATCGCCGCTTTTTGCAACGTCGAGGAGCGGGCCGTCATCGGGGCCACAACAGTGCCCTCCATTTACGAGGTGCCGCTGCGCTTCGCGGCCGAGGGTTTGGACTCCTTGATCCTCAAGTATCTCCACAAGGAGGCGCCGGAGTCTAACCTGACCGAATGGAAAGCTCTTGTCGAGCGCTGCTACCACCCCAAAGACGAAGTTTCCATCGCCATCGTGGGCAAGTATGTGGAGTACGAGGACAGTTATAAGTCACTTAAAGAGGCACTCACTCATGGCGCGGTGGCCAGGAGCCTCAAACTCAACATAACTTGGATCGAGGCCGAAGGCCTGGAGTCAAAGACTCCCGACGACCGCAGTTACGAGTCGCAGTTAGAAGACTTTGACGGCATCCTTGTTCCCGGCGGATTCGGCAAGCGGGGCATTGAAGGCATGTTGAACGCCATCCGCTATGCGCGCGAGAAGCAGGTCCCTTACTTTGGAATCTGCCTCGGCATGCAGACTGCATGCATTGAGTTCGCGCGCAATGTGTGCGGGCTCAAAGACGCGAACTCCAGCGAGTTCGACCCCGCCAGCCAGCACCGCATCATCTACAAGCTGCGCGAACTGCTGGGCGTGGAAGAGATGGGCGGCACCATGCGCCTCGGAGCGTGGACCTGCATCCTCCAGGAGGGAACATTGGCCTCCAGGGTGTATGGCGCGACAGAGATCAGCGAACGCCACCGCCACCGCTACGAGTTCAACCGCGAGTACGAGGCGCTGCTTACCGGCGGCGGCCTGCAAATCAGCGGCACCACTCCCGATGCCACGTATGTTGAGATTGTCGAGATACCCGGCCATCCTTTCTTCCTCGGCTGCCAGTTCCATCCCGAGTTCAAGTCCAAGCCGCTGGAGCCCCACCCGCTCTTCCGCGAGTTTATCGCTGCCAGCTATGCCAATCGGATGAATCGTGCTGCGGAGCAAATGAACTCAATTAAGACAGTGCAGTCGGCTTTGTAAAAGACTGGGCGGCGGGTGGCCCAGGTCTGACTAACCCAAAATGATCGGGTGGCCCACATCTCGATTTTGAGATGTGGGAACCTCAACTCTACACCTACGATTCGAGGTCTACACCTATGACGACTGCCGCCGGGTGCCCCTCGAATCGTCTTTTGATTCAAGGATGGGAGGCCGCAAACCTGGACCAGGCACAGAGCCGCGAGCCCCGCAACCCCGATCTCCCTTTTGCAGAATATGGCTATTTACTTGACGCCACCTCATACCATTAGAAGTGGTTCCGGTCCGCGCTGCTAATCAACATGTTTGCAATGATATGCGTTCATGCGGTAGCCAATTACGACCACTTCTGGGCCGGCCGAAAAGCCACAACATCTTGCGGTTGGTGGCGTGAAGTAAATAGCCCTATTGCAGAAAATAACCCACCGAGGCTGCACAATCGAAATGAGGGAATGAGCGGTTAGCCCACAGCCGCGGTCAAACACTGAAGGGTACCTACCCCCTCCCCCCGCAAAACCAGCATCCGGAGGGGATATTTTCAATGCAACTAACCTATAATGAACAACTTAATATTTAGCCCCATGTACTCATCGGTAAACAAAGATCTCGATTTCAGGCCACTTTTGGTCAATTTCCGGCCCGTTTTCGCGTAAATTTGCCATACTTCGAGCTGGAAAAGGGATGTGTATCAGGTGCTATTGACAAGCCCATTCGCCGGGTCTACTGTCAGTCCGCTTTGTAGTTCGAGGAGTGTAAGCCATGGCATATTTTCAGCTTCAACCCGCAGAGATTGAACTTCAGGAATTGGCAGAGAGTTATTGGCACGATGCAGGCGAAAGAGAACGAGAGCTTGAAGCGGCCGCTTATGAGGCCGGCGAAGCGATTCGCAACGGAGAATTCACGCTCCCCAATCTGGAGGCGATCGTTCGTTGGAAGTCGGAGCGCATGGTTCATTACCTCATTGGCAACAGCAACGAGAGCATACACAGCGCCCTTGCCGTCGCTGCTTCGACTGATACTTCAACCGAAGAAGCCGTCAACGCGCTGGTCGGATTGCGTGGAATCGACATCTCCATCGCGTCCGCAATTCTGGCCACCATTTTTCCCGATCGCTATGCGGTGCTCGACTACCGAGCCCTTGAGGCAATGGGCCACGCACGCCATGACGTAAGGTTCTACATCGAATACAATGCCGCTCTTAAGCGGTTGGCCGAGTGTAAAATCGTGCAACCGCAGGGAAATCTCCCCGCGCCAACTGCACTTCATGCGCTGGAACGGGCACTTTGGCAATGGTCGCGCACCCATGCGGAGGAATTGGCCACGCATTGAGACGAGTGCAGCGTCGTATGTGTCCGGCGCGATAGAATCGCACCCGTGAGCAACTCGTTTGAAATCGGACCGGTACAGGTGGGCGGCGGACGCCTGTTCCTGATTGCCGGGCCGTGTGTCATTGAGTCCGAGGCCCACGTGCGTACCATGGCTGAAGCTATTCAGCGCATCACGGCCGATCTGGGTGTTCCCTATATCTTCAAGGCCAGCTACGACAAGGCCAATCGCACCAGTGTGAAGAGCTTTCGCGGTCCTGGGCTCAAAGAGGGCATCGGCATTCTCGGCCGTTTGGCGCGTGATACAGGCCTGCCGGTGTTGACCGACGTGCACGAGCCCGGCCACTGTGAGATTGCCGCGGAAGCCGTGGACGTGCTGCAGATTCCCGCGTTCCTCTGCCGCCAGACCGATTTGCTGGTGGCCGCAGGCCGCACCGGACGCGCCGTCAACATCAAGAAGGGTCAGTTCGTCGCCCCCTGGGATATGATCCACCCCGTGGAGAAAGTCCGCTCCACCGGCAACGAGCGAGTGTTCCTCACTGAGCGGGGAGCCAGCTTCGGCTACAACACGCTGGTGGTCGACTACCGGTCGCTTCCAGTGATGCGGCGGGTGGCCCCGGTAGTCTTCGACGGTACCCACTCTGTGCAGCAGCCCTCGGCGGCAGACGGAGTCAGCGGCGGCCAGCCGGAGTTCATTCCACTGTTGGCGCGGGCCGCGGTGGCGGCGGGTGTGGATGGATTGTTTCTAGAAGTCCACGACGACCCGGCCCACGCCAAATCCGACGGCGCGAATGCGCTGGATTTGAAACTGTTGAAGCCGCTGCTCGAGAACTTGCTTGCGATTCATGCCGCGGCTGCAATCGAGCCGTGAATCCCTCCCGGTGATCGCGGGGCCTGATCGGGCTTGATAGAATTCTCCCCATGTTTCTTTTGCTCCTCCGCAAGGTCTTCTGTGCCCGCTGGTTGGCTGGCGCCGGCCTGATTCTGGGTGTAGTTCTCGGTGTCTCCTCTGTGTCGGCGCAAAACGCGGCTCCGGTACCGGATCGCGCTCAAATTGACAAGCTTCTGGGCAGCCTGGACCGGGGTCGGTCGGTAGGCCAGGTGGCAGTTTCGCCGGACGGCAAACGGCTCGCCTGGATCGAGAGTGCGCGCGACGGGGGCCGGATTCTGATTGCGCCGCTGGACGACTTGCAGAAGAGTCAGCCAGTAACCGCAGCGTCCAAGGCGGACGAACGCTGCCGCGAGAGCCAGATAGCGTGGGCTCCGAACTCAAAGGCCTTGGCCTTCTTCTCCGATTGTGCCCATCCCGGCGCGCAACGCGATCTCTATCTGGCGCCTTTGGATGGGAATCCGGTGCGGCAGTTAACCGAGTTAAAGGGCGACGCGAATGCGCCGGCTTTCTCGCCCGATGGGAGCAAGGTGGCCTTCCTATATGTAGAAGGGGCCACGCGGCCCGCCGGAGCATTGGCGGCCATGAAACCACCCTCCGGGGTCATCGGCGAAGACGGAGTCGAGGTTCAGCGCGTAGCCGTGGCCCAGGTTGACGCAGCAACTCCCGCCGCCCCCACTCAAGTGACACCCGCCAAACTGCATGTCTACGAATTTGATTGGGCGCGTGACTCAAAGGGGCTGGCCTATATCGCTGCCGATCCGCCCGGAGAGAACAACTGGTGGGTGGCCAAGTTGTACACCCAGCCGTTGAATGGGACTGAAAAGGTGGTCCTGGCGCCTTCTGAAGCTTCGGGCCCGCTGCGCGGTTTGCAGATTGCGGTGCCGCGGTGGTCGCCTGACGGTAAGGTCATCGCCTTCATCGGCGGGTTGATGAGCGATCAGGGCGCGACCGGCGGCGATGTGTGGACGGTTTCCTCTGAAGGGGGCCGGCCTCGCAACCTGACCGAGGGGCGGCGCACCTCGCCTGCTTGGATCGAGTGGGACGGTAACGAACATCTTTTTGTAAGCGAGCTGGCGGGCGGTGACTGCCAGCTATTGCGCTATCACTTGCCGGGGGACCGGGTGAGTCCAAACTCTCCGATCGAGTTCGGGCCGGCCATTTTCAGCATTCCGGGCAGCGTCGGCGATGGGCGGATGGAACTGAGTCTCTCCTCCGCAGCCGATCACTCGCTGTTTGTCTTCCACGCCAGCACCTTTGACCACCCGATGGAGATTTATGCGGCGAAGCCGGGTAAGGGGATGGCCCCGGGGCTGAAGGGCGTGACCCAGTTGTCGCACCTGAACGACGGTGTTGAGCCGGCCTGGGGCAAGTCCGTCTCCCTGAGTTGGAGCAGCGACTCGTTTCGGGTGCAGGGCTGGCTTATGCTGCCCAAGGACTACGATCCGGCCAGGAAATACCCGCTGATCGTAGAAGTGCACGGTGGCCCGGCGTCAGCAGAAGTGGCGCGCTGGGGTGGGGGCGGAATGGGCTCGGCGATATTTTCAGAGCTGGGATATTTCGTCCTGCAGCCCAACCCTCGCGGCAGCTTCGGGCAGGGCGAAGAGTTCACCAAGGCCAACCGCAAGGACTTTGGCTACGGGGACTTGCGCGACATTCTGGCCGGGTTGGATGCGGTCGAGGCCAGCTACCCCGTGGACCCCAATCGCGTGGGCCTCACCGGTTGGAGCTACGGCGGATTCATGACCATGTTTGCGGTGACGCAAACGGGGCGGTTCAAAGCTGCGGTGGCCGGCGCCGGCATCTCAGACTGGCAGAGCTACTACGGCGAGAACTCCATCGACCAGTGGATGATTCCGTACTTTGGCGCGTCGGTGTATGACGACCCAGCTGTTTATGCCAAGAGTTCAGCCATCAACTTTATCAAGCAGGTGCACACGCCAACCCTGGTGCTGGTCGGCGACCGGGACGGGGAGTGTCCCGCGCCGCAGTCCTATGAGTTCTGGCACGCGCTGCGTGATCAACATGTGCCCACGGAACTGGTGGTTTACCCAAACGAGGGCCACGGATTCAGCGATCCGGCACACCGCCGCGATGTTGTGGAAAGGGCCGTAGAGTGGTTTGCGCGTTCTATGCCTCCCGCGTCTTGAGTGTCGAACCTGCTCGCCATCGGCGGCCCTTGGAGTCTATGAAGGAGTATAGCGGCCAGCCACGACTCCGCCCTGATACACTTTTCTGTGTAGACACAGAGCGTGTCGCGTCGACCGGCCGGAAGCAAAGATCAACTGCCAGGGGCCGGTTGCCCGAGCGGATTGCGCGGGCGTCAGTCCAGCTGTGGGCATGTCGATGGGCCGCTTTTAGCTCATTAGTTTTGATGGTTTCTGAGAGACCGTTCCACGGTTCCAGAGCGTGGGGCGGGGAGGATTCATGCGGCGGTATTTAACGCTTGTTCTTTTGCTAGGCCTGAGTATTCCAGCTGGGGTTGTGATCTCCGGTTGCACCCGCAACCCGGCCGGGAACTACTGCAACGGTCTCGGTTATGGATTGAAAGACACGGAATTGTACGCGATCACACTGCAGCCGCAGACTACGGGCATCTCGCTGGCATTTGGGCAAACGAAGCAGATTGCGACACCGACCGCCAAGACCTGTAAGAACGCGGCGGCCACCGTTTCGTCTTATACCTACGGCACCACCAACAACAAGCTCGTAGACCTATCACCCGGCGGGAACATCTGTGCCGGCACCTGGAACCGCAACTCCGGCGGCGGCATTGCCGATTACACCATCTGCAGCCCCCCCAACCCGCAGCCCACTTCAGACGGGTTGCCCTACTCCGTTGCGTATGTGACGGCCTCGGCTCAGTCCGTGACCTCGAACCCTGTAGCTGTCTACATACATGCCCAGGTGAGTTCCATTACCCTTGCCCTCGCGGGGCAGCAGCAGTGTTATTCGCAGGGTGCCGTCGCCCAACTGGATGCCGAGGCCTGCTATTCCGGCGGCAGCAACCAGCAGTTCGAATTCTGCGCTCCTCCTACGGTTACCCATTACTCCTGTCCGGGTGGGTTGGCCCAGGGTGTGACTTCGGTCCCAGAGTGCGCTGCGGCCATTGGGGTTCTGTCTTACGCTGTGGGTACCAGTACGGTCGCGACCATCAACTCGGTCACCAACCAGATCACTGCCGAGCAGCCCGGCACAACGGTGATTACCGCTTCGGTGGCTAACTCGGGTTCATCGGCTGGCTATTTCTCCACCTGCCCACCGAAGACGATTCAAGTGACTCTGACCAACGGTGGCACCGAAGGAACTATCACCCAGGGCGTGCAGCAAAACCTGGTCACGACGGTGACCGACACCGCCGGACAGACCATCACCGGTGTTTCGCTGGACTACCAGTCGACTAACCCGCTGGATGTCTCCGTTGCCTCCACCGGTGGCTTGACCGCTGCTTTCCCCGGCACAGCATCAATATCCGCCATCTGCCAGCCGACCACCTGCAATCCATCGCCCATCAACGAGGTGGGATTGCTCAACACGGGCCTCTCCATCTCCAGCAATCCGGTCACCGTCACCGTTCCTGGCACAGCCAGTTCGTATGTATGGCTCGCAGCCCCGGGCAAGTCGCAGTACTTCACCGCGGTGGAGTTGTTGACCGGCACGACCGGATCCACCATTCGCCTGCCTTACGTGCCCAATTCGATGGTCATGGACCAGACTGGTACGAATCTTTACTTCGGGTCGTCGCACGAGTTGATGATGTATACCACGACGAACAACTCGCTTAGTAAAGAGGACACAACTGTTCCCGGCGTGGTGCTGGCTGTATCTCCAAACAACCGGACGGTGGTGATCAACGATCAGGTACGGAAGCTCTTCTACCTGTATAACTCCACGGGCACCATCGCTTCGACGTTTGGGGGGGTGGGCGCCGCCGCGGCATGGACCCCCGATTCCAAGACGCTATACATCACTGACAGTGCCTCGCAGGGTGCGGGTCACAGCGATACGTTGTATGTGTACAACGCGAGTACCGGCTGGACCACGTATGACTTGAGTTCATCGGGCGGCGCCAGCAACCTTGCAGTCACCATTCCCGGCGTAGGAGCTTACCTCAGCGGCAATCCTACCGTGGCACACACTTGGTGCCCCACAGGTACCATCGGCAATTACGCCACGATGCATTTCTATCCTCAAGGTGATCAGGTGCCCGTGCAGACTGACACTCTGGCCGCCACCACCGATGGTCAGCATATTTTGGGTGCAGCCTTTGCAGGCGGCGGAATAACCCTCCACGACATCGCAGTCACCGTTCCCAACGGTGCCTGCCCCACGGCCGTTTCCAACGCTCTCCAGCCGCTCCTCATTACACACACTCTCAATGATCCGGTTGCGGTGAATGTCAACGCTACAGCGGTCGACCAGGTGGTCACCTCCCCGGCAGCGGTGAGAACAGGCAGTTCCGTACCGTCTTATAGCTTGGCCTTTATCACCTACACCGGGACATCGACCGGCGCCACGCTGCCCTATTACATTCCTGCAGCCAGTGGTGCAGGGAAACTAGGGTATGTCACGCTCACTGGGGCATCGGCCATTACGGCGCCTGTGGCGGGAGCATTCAGCCCTGACAACACGCTCTTCTTTGTTTCCACCTCGGGTGACAACCAGGTTCACTACATCAACACCACATCCCTGACTGACACACAGCAGATCAGCCCCAATCTGCCGGCCTGCACGCCGGGCTCGGACCCTGGTTGTACGCTGGCTGCGCCGAGCAACAACCCGGTGCCAGCTACGGCCATCGCCGTCAAGCCTCGTTCCACTACGTAAGGCCTGTTCACACCAACTGGAAGGCCGGCCTTGCGCCGGCCTGCCTTTTTTCGGCTGTACGCGCCAATGGAGTTGCGCACGGGTAGGGGATCGGTTTCCATCCTTCGGGTCAGCCAGATCCGCACGATAGAATCAGAGCATGATCAAAGGGATTTCCTTTCTTCGCCCCGCAGGCAGCAGCGAGGTCTATGACCGGCTGGCCGCCTTCTTTGGTGCATTGGGGTTTGCTGAAGGCAAGGGGTGGAAAGAAGAGACAAGCCGCGGCGCTTCATTTCTGGCTCCGCTGGGGAATCTTGAGTTTGTGGACGGCCAATTTCCGTCTGTCGCGGATGTGCTCGTAGAGGTGACTGCACTCGATGCGGTGCATCAGGCGGCAGAGAGTTGGCTGCGCCGGCAGGATGGCGAAGCTGGCGTCGCGCGTCTGTCCGCGATCAGCGAGACGCATTGGAAGTCGCGCATTTTTACCGTGGAGCCGGAGCCGGGGTTTGCATTCAGTTTCTGGGCATGGACTGATCCCGAGCGCGGAAAGCCGGTGGCCGTGGAGGGCGATCTCTCTGCCGAGGGCATGAAGTTTGCTATCGTGGTGGCGCGCTGGAATGCCGTGATCACCGAGCGGCTGTTGGAGGGCGCGCTGGATGCGCTGCTGCGCAGCGGAGCGAAGCGCATGGATATCCAGGTGGTTCGCGTGCCAGGCGCATGGGAGATTCCGGCCGCGGCGCGGACGCTGGCTACTCTTGGCAAGGTGGATGCGATCATCCCCCTGGGTTGCCTGTTGCGCGGCGAGACTGCTCACTACGAAGCCATCTACAACGAGGTTTCGCGCGGCATCGGCCAGTCGCAACAGGAGACAGGCATTCCGCACAGTTTCGGCGTGCTGACCTGCGAATCCCTGGAGCAAGCGCTAAACCGCGCCGGCATCAAGGCCGGCAACAAGGGGTTTGAAGCGGCCGTCGCGGCCATTGAAATGGTGAGCCTGCGCCGCAAGCTCATGGAAAGCGGCACGGATTGACCGCCGGTACGCGACGCAAGTCTCGCGAGCTTGCCATGCAGATGCTGTTTCAGGCGGACATCGGCAAGCAGAGCCCGGACCAGGTGCGCGCCACTTTCTGGAAGGCTGCTGACGATGTGGACCCCGAGGTGCGGGGCTTTGCTGAAGACCTGTTCCGCGTGGCTGTCGCCAACCAGGAGCAGATCGATGAACTGCTGGTGGCCAACTCAAAACACTGGCGCCTGGAACGTATGCCCGCCGTGGATCGCAATCTGCTGCGCATGGCCGTCGGTGAAATGCTGGGCTTCAAGTCCACGCCCTTTCCGATAGTCATCAATGAGGCGCTGGAGATAGGGCGCCGCTACTCCGCGCCGGAAAGCATCAACTTCCTGAATGGCATGCTGGACGCCATCGCTCGCAGTCTCATCGGCAAGTAACCCCGCTGCTGAAGCAAAAAAAGTGATGGCCTGATGAGTTTCCAACAATCATGTATTCACTTGGCCCATGCATACTTAGAGTCATGATCCCTGCTTCCCGAATTGCAGCTTTTCTTCTCTTCCAGGCTGGAATGGTTGCCGCAGCGCTGCACGCCCAGATGGGCGTGACGGCCGTCCTGCCCAATGGACGCGAGATTCATCCTGCTGGCAATTGGATTTCGGTGGCTCCTTACCCCTTTGCATTGGCCGTACGCCCAGACGGCGCCCAGATCGCCATCCCTTCAATCGGATTTCCGTTCGCGCTCAACGTCATTGATGATCCGGCTAGTGTCAGACCTGGTGTGCGCAAAATGCCGGCCGGTGAGAACAACGATCCGGCCATCGAGGTGCACGCAGGTCTTGCCTACTCGCCCGACGGGGCATTCCTCTACGAGGCCACAGGCGACTCGGGCAAGATCCGCGTCTACCGGACCAATGACTGGCAACTCGCCGGTGAGGTTTCGCTTGACGGAACTACTGCGGGCAAGGATTTTGCGGGTAGCTTTGCGGCTACGCTCACGGTTTCCACCGACGGCAAGACGCTCTATGCCTTGGACCAGGGCAACTGGCGCATCGTGGTTCTGGACTCTGCGAATTTGGAGCGCGTGGCCGCAGTCGCCACTGGCGCGTATCCCTTCGGTCTGACCTTGTCTCCGGACGGATCAAAATTGTACGTCACGAATACGGGGCTTTTTGAATACACCACCGTTCCTGGCGCCAGCAACAAGGATCCGCTCCATACCGGCCTGCATTTTCCGCCTTTCGGCTATCCATCCAAAGCCGCACGCGAGGGGGCGGTGGTCGAGGGCAAGAAGATCGTCGGCCTGGGTCAGGAGAACTCCGACCGCGGCAGTTCGCTGTGGACCTATGACGTACGCGACCGCGAGCACCCGACAGTGACGGCGAAGCTGAGGCTGGGTGCAAGAATCACCGAGGATGCAGAGCAGACCGTGGGCGGCGCTGCTCCCACGGGCGTAGCTGCTGAAAGCAACGCGGTCTATGTTTCGCTGGCGCATGAAGACCGGGTGGCCAAGGTGAGCGCAGACGGAACCCGACTCCTGGCGCAAACAGATCTCTCGCCTTTCACCGGGCCACTCTTTCAGGACCGTCAGGGTCGGCCGTTGCGCGGCGTGATGCCCAGTGGCCTGGTGGTCCACGACGGGCGCGTCTACGTGGCTGAATCGGGTATTGACGCGGTGGGCGTGCTGGATGCCGCCTCGATGCAGATGGTGGAACATATTCCGGCAGGTTGGAATCCGTCGGTGGTAGCGTTCTCTCCTGACGGCAAAACGCTCTATGTTGTGAATACCAAGGGCAAGGGCGCGGGACCGAATGCGGGGAACGGGCACGACCCCCACATGCCCACGTACGTCGGCTCACTGGAACTCGGCAGTCTCAGCGCCATCCCGCTGGCCGGCTTGCCGCCTGCCGGAAACCTTACGCAGACGGTGGTCAAGTCGAATACCGCTGCCATTGCCGACCGTCCTCCGCTGCCCCGCCTCAAGCACTGTTTCCTGGTGGTGCGCGAGAACCGCACCTACGACGAGGTGCTGGGCGACGTTGTCGGCGCCAATGGCGACGCCACGCTGGCTCGCTATGGGCTGGACGGCTGGGCTGCTGAAGAGAAGTCCGCAACCCACCTGAAGGTGACACCCAACCTGCACGCGCTGGTCGGGCGGTTCGCCATGAGCGACAACTTTTACGTGGATTCAGACGTTTCGGCGGACGGGCACCGCTGGGTGATGGGTATCAACCCTACGCCTTTCTTCAACACTGCGTGGTCTTCGGGCTATGGGGGACGGCGGCATGGAGATCCGGCGGCCGACCAGCCCGGACGGCGTGCTCTGTTTGGGGGGGCCGATGCACCCATGCCCGAGGATGAGCCCCAATTCGGCTCGCTCTGGGAGCACATCGCGGCCAGCGGCAAGGGGCTCTTCAACTATGGCGAAGGGCTGGAACTCGAAGGCAACGGCGAATTGCCCGGTTCGGAGCCGGAAGGGAATCGTCTGTTTCTCAACTCACCCCTCCCGCGGCCGGTCTTTGAGGCCAGTGACCGGCGTTATCCCACCTTCAATCTGGGTATACCGGACCAGTTCCGGGTAAAGGAGTTCGAGCGCGATTTCTCTTTGAAGCTGGCCGCAGGCAAAGTCCCCGCACTGATCGTGATTCGCCTGCCTAACGACCACACCGCCGACCCGCGGCCCGGCGACGGCTATCCTTACCGCGCCTCTTACGTGGCCGACAATGACCTGGCCCTGGGCCGTATTGTGGCGTTTTTGTCCAGGACATCCATCTGGAAGGATGCGGCGTTTTTTGTCACCGAGGACGACGCTCAAGATGGGATGGACCACGTGGACGCACACCGCAGCATTTTGTTGGTTGCCAGTCCATGGGTCAAGCCCGGTTCGGTTTCGCATGAGCACACCAGCATGGGCTCCATCACCCGCACCATCGACGAGTTACTCGGGCTCGGCCCATTGAATCTGGAGGACGCTTTGGCAGGAGAGATGACCGGTATCTTCGATAGCAAGCCGCATCTGCAGCCGTTTGCGCCATTGCAGGCCGACCCGCGGGTTTTTGTACCAGCCAAGGCGCGCTTTGCCAAGCCCAAGACAAAAGAAGAGGCTGCGGCCCTGCGCGATGTGGATGACGCCGACCAGATTCGCAAGGAAATGGAGAAGTCCGCGACCCGGCTGCGCAAACCGAAGAACGACGATTGATAGGGGAACTCCATGCAGCGCCCGCGATGCGCTGGGCGCAAGTACTCAAAAAAGAACTGGACTTGGCTTCCGATTTTTTCGTAATGTATCTTTCACGCAGTTGGTTTTTCCCCGACCATATGCATTTTTAACAATCTGTAACATGATCCACGCGGTTCTGTAACAGAATCCCCGTACGCTGAACCTGTCACGGAATTCAGGAACGGTTAAGGCACCTCATTTGAACCATTGTGGGGGTGTCTCCAGGGCTAAGAGGCTTTGGCATAGTGGCTTATTGCCCGTTCGAGGCAAAGGTCAGTCCGACGCAAATGAGCTCCAGATTCGGCTCCCGCTGCATTTTCCCTTGTGTCGAATCACATTTAGGCGCTCCATCAAAATCCATCCCCAATCTATTCGAACCCTTTCGATGCGATCTAATCGCATCTCACCCATGCTGCATTTTGAGGAGAAAGTGACCAATGTTTAGAAGCACTCGAGATTCATGGCAAAAGTTCCAGCGCATGACGTTGACAGTGTTTGGCTTGATGCTCGTGTTTGTGCTGGCCTGCGTGCAGGGCTTTGCCCAGTCCACCCAGGGCTCCGTCACCGGCTCAGTCAAGGACGCCCGCGGTGCGGTGGTCCCCGGCGCAATCGTGACGTTGACGAATACCGCGGAAGGCACCTTTCGCAACACCAAGTCCAATGGCGTCGGCGACTATCGCTTTGTTGATGTGAAGGCCGGCAGCTACTCGGTCGATGTCGAGGCTCCCGGCTTTGAGAAGTGGTCGGCCTCGGGCGTAACGCTGCAAGTTCGCCAGGAACTGCGCGTGGACGTGGAACTGGCTGTGGGCGCTGTTCAGCAGTCGGTTCAGGTCACAGGCGAAAGCATGAGCGCCATTGAGACCGATTCACCAACCGTCAGCGGCACATTCACCACTGATGATGCCACCAACCTGCCTGTGAACACCCGCGCCAGTTTCAGCGGCACCAGCGCTTCGAACATTTTGGGCACACTGCCCGGCGTGCAGGATGACAGTTCCGGCATTTCCCTGCAGGGTTCCTTGCCCTTTCAAACCGAGGTGACCGTGGACGGTGTCACCCTGAAGAGTGCAACCGGCGGCAGCTTTATAGGGGATTCATTCCCGTCAACTGAATCGATCTCGGAGATCCGTGCAGACGGCGTGCTGGCTAACGCCGAGTACGGTGACCCGGCGCAGGTAGTGGTTACCACAAAGGGCGGCGGAAATCATCTCCACGGCAGCGGCTTCTGGTACTACCAGAATTCTGCTTTCGACGCCATCCCCTACACCTATCCGGCCACGACCACCAAGGTCAGCCAGACCGGTAACACCTTTGGCGGCAGCGTAGGCGGCCCGGTGATTCTTCCTCACCTCTACGATGGCCACAACAAGAGTTTCTTTTTTGGCGCGTACGAAGGCTGGCGGCATCCCGCACAGACCACCCTGCTCGAGAAGGTTCCCAGCACGCTCATGAAGCAGGGCGACTTTTCAAACTATGTGGTTCCGGACGGCAACGGTGGGAACACCTTTACCGGCATCTCCGATCCAACCGGTACCGGTGCGGTCCAGAACAACAAGGTGGTCACGATCAACCCAATTGCCCAGAACACCCTCAAGCAGTTCTATCCTGACCCGAATATCGGCGACCCTTCGGCCTATATCGACAATGGCGTGGCCAACTACCAGGCAAATGTGGATGACAGCGGCCACTCGGATCAGTTCGACGTACGCGGCGACCAGTACTTCGGGTCGAATCAGAAGTTCCTCGTATGGGGGCGCTACACCTGGAAGAACTATCCGGTAAGCAACCCTGAGATTCTCCTGGTGCCTTCGGGGCTGAACAACAGTCAGAGCCGTGTATTGAAGGTCGATACCAACTGGACCATCAAGCCCAACCTCATCAACGAGGGCGGCTTTGGGTTTACACGCTACACGAACGGTGCAACCAACAGCTTCAACGGCCTGGCGTGGACCAACTCGCAGGGATGGCAGGGCTTGCAGAACCTGTTCTATAACGGCATTCCAGAGATGGACTTCAACCATATTCAGAGCCTGAACGCAGATCGTCTGACGAGTCTGAATAAGTCGTTCACCTACGAGTACAGCGACACGTTGATCTGGACCAAAGGAAATCACACCCTCAAGTTCGGCACTGACATTCAATCTCTTGAGGCGATCACTCCGCTAGGCTTCAACGGCTCGGACAACTATGGCACATACACATTCAACGGCACCGGCAGCAGCTCGGGCATGTTCACAGGGGTAGACTTCTCCGACTTTCTGCTGGGCCTGCCCAATCAGACGTTCTACGACGTGGTCAAGCAGGACAACGACGGCCTCTCAAATCACTACCATTTCTTTGCGCAGGACGAGTGGCGCGTGAGCGACCGCTTGACCCTTTCCTACGGCGTGCGTTATGAACTGCATCCCGGCTATTACGACAAGTACGGCGACATTGGGAACTTCGACCCCAGCGTGGCTCTGGCCGGACGTGTCATCTACCCGCAGGGCAAGCAGGATCTGCTGGCTCAAGGCTTCCTGGCCAGCGCCAATGCTTGCGACCCAGACGGCGTAACCGCGACCAACACCGCAACCGTCAACGGCGCTCCATGCATGCAGGTCCAGGGAAACAGCACGGCCGGCTACCCCTCCGGTCTCAAGAAGTTTCCTCACCTTCGCTTCATGCCCCGGGCTGGATTCGCCTTCCGTCCCTTTGGCAATGACAAGTGGGCGATTCGAGGCGGCGCGGGCATCTACAACATCAACATGCTGGGCTCCAGTTTCTACTCGCTAACCGGCACTGTGCAGGCGTATACCCAGCAGTTCTCAAATACCTTCAACCCTTCAACCCACGCTATTGGCTATCAATGGCCGCAGATTGACCCCGGCTCGGGCGGTAATGGCTGCACCAACTGCTATGGCACCGACTACTTCGGCACCGCCAACAGCACCAACTGGAAGGATCCATATACTGAGCAGTGGTCGCTGAGCGTGGACCACGACTTCGGGTCGGGATATGCGTCGCGGATTACCTACATTGGCTCCGAAACTCATCAGCTGGTCTGGGCTCCGGACGAGAACACTCTCCCCTACTCCTCCACCACCTCGGCATTCCTTGCTCCCATTAGCTCGCGCCTCTTCCCCAATTGGGGGCGCATCAATACCCGCGCCACCGGCGCCAACGAAAGCTACAACTCGTTGCAGGTTGACGCCAGCCATCGCCTGCAGAAGGGGCTGGAATTCAACTCCGGGTTTACCTGGGCCAAGAATCTTGCCGACAACCAGGGACCGGCCGGTACTGGCTTTGGCGGAGAAGGCGGCGGTCAGCGTGCCACCTCAGTCTTGGACCGCCACGTGGACTTCGGCAACGCCTACGGAACCCGCAGGCTGCGCTGGAACACGACGGCCTTGTACGATCTCCCGTTTGGCCGCGGCAAGATGTACGGTAACTCCATGTCGCGGGCCGCTGATGCGGTGGTGGGCGGCTGGCGGCTATCCTCCATCCTGACTGTGCAAACAGGCCCCTACGAGACACCCTATTTCCCCAACGGGCAGGGCGATCCTTCCGGCACCGGTTCGGGGTTGAACGGATCTTTGGGTGATGGGACCGGCAGCTTTGATGGCGGTCACCGCAACCAGCACCCCGACCAGCTCACGGGCGTAAGTATGAACCCTAGCGGCAAGAGCCGCCTCAATTGGACCAATGCGAACGCATTCGCCTGCCCCGGCGATCCCAACTGGAAGCCCGGTTACGCCTGCGCCACCGGCAATGCCGGAGCCTCGGTGAGCGACTCAAGCGGTAACGTCATCTGCTACGACTGCGAGTCGATCGGCGGCGCCATCTACCAGGTTCCCAACCCCATTGGCCGCTTTGGAAACAGTGAAGTAGGCACTGTGGAAGGGCCTGGCCTCTTCAACCTGTCGGCCGGTCTGGCCAAGACCTTCGCCATCACGGAAGGGCTGAGAGTCAAGGCGGAGGGGACGTTTACCAACGTGCTGAATCACACTAACCTGGGCGATCCGAATATGGACCTCAGTTCATCCAGCTTCGGACTCATAACCAACACTGTCGGCTTGAGCGGCGGCAGCAGGAACTCGGATTTCGGTGGCGCGCGTACCGGCCAGATTTCGGTGCGAGTCGAGTTCTAAAGATTCGCAGCTTCCTCACACTGCGGCGTGGACCTTAGGGTCCACGCCGCTCGTTTTTTGCGGCTGGATTGGCATTTGTTTTGTGCATTTTCTCTCCATCTGAGCAATAAAAGCCACTCAGCATGCCGCAACCGCGTCAAAATACTAAGTGAGGGTCTGCTGGATGTTCCTCCGGAGTGGTTCTGCAACTCCGTCTTCGGCGTCCGCATCCAATCGCGCTGGAATGAATTTTGGTCGCAGCATCACCGATGGTCATCCAACGAAGGTCGGGCGATGAGCCTGGAATTTGCGGCACAACCGGGAATTTGATACGCTCAGGCTTCTTGAAGACGAGCGAAAGGAGATTTCATTATGGCTGAAGATAGCAAAGTACAGGGGCTTGCATGGTTCCTGGCCGGACTTGGCGTGGGAGCATTGGTGGGGATTCTCTATGCCCCCAAGAGTGGCCGCGAAACCAGGGAAGATCTTGCCACCGGAGCTCGTGAAGGCACGGAGTACTTGCGTGCGCGCACTCGCCAGGCTGTCGAGCAGGTCGGCACCCTGGTGGAAAAGAGCAAGGAACAGATGAGCGAATATGTCGAGCGGGGCCGCGAAGCTGTCGATCGAGGACGCGCACAGTGGGAAGAGTTTGTGGAACGGGGCAAGGGCCTCGTCGGCGACCAGACTAGCCGAGTGGCTGCTGCCGTTGATGCCGGTCGTGAGGCATATCGATCCACGTCCTCTTCAAACGGGCCGGAGAAGTAACCCTCCGTGCCTCCGCCTCTGCGCACGAACCAGTTTGTGGTTCGTAAGGGCCCCCGGTAAGAATGTGCTTGACCCGGGTGCCCTTGCGGCAGGATGCTGAGGCCGCATTGCTTCGCAGGTGAGTGCTTCGTCCAGTCAAGTCATGGGCGGAGCGAGCTGTATTTATTGAGTGCAAGCCCGCAGTTGTCTTACGCGAGATCACAACCATGGCGAACGGTAATACTCTGCTGGTAGTTTTCATCGCTCTCACGGGGGCGGCAGTAGTCCTTCAGGCCTTCGTGCTGTTAGCGATTTACATCGCTATTCGCAAGACCACCAAATCTGTGCTCGACGAAGTCCAGGAAGTGCGCACCGCAGTCCTGCCGCTGATCAACCAATCGCGCGATCTGCTAAACCGTGTGGGACCGCGCCTTGAGTCAATTTCCACTGATCTTTCGGAGCTGACC
Organism: uncultured Occallatibacter sp.; assembly: GCA_964396795.1. Classification (GTDB taxonomy): domain Bacteria; phylum Acidobacteriota; class Terriglobia; order Terriglobales; family Acidobacteriaceae; genus Telmatobacter. The sequence continues at coordinate 88,888 of CAYNGB010000002.1, forward strand.
CGAAGCCTGCGCGTGCAGAGCGCCGACCTGCAGTCGGCGGCTACCGAAGCCTTGGAACGCGTCCGTGCCCAGACCAGCCGGATGGACTTCATGTTCAGCAAGTTTCTTGACACCGTGGACCGCGCCGGCGGTTTTGTGGCTCAGACTATCAGCCTGCCGCTACGGCAGGCCTCGGCAATTGTGGCCACGGCCAAAGCTGTCGTCGGCGCCCTGCGCAACCCGCCGCCACGGCCCGCGCACACTCATGCAACCGCCGACAAGGACATGTTCGTTTAAGAAATCAGCACGGGGGCGGTCAAAATGCAGGTCCGGTGTACAGCACTATCCTTGGCTTTTGCGGCCGCTCTGGCAGGATTGGCGCATGCACAGGCGACCCAGAAGACAGCATTGCTGGCTCTGTCAAAGCAGGACCACACGCTGGCCATCATCGACCCCGGCAATCTGCAGGTTGTGGCCACGATCCCTGTGGGCGATGATCCGCACGAAGTGATTGCCTCCGCGGACGGCCGCACCGCCTATGTCTCAAATTACGGGTTTGGTGCATTCCATACCCTTGCAGTCATCGACTTGGTAGGCCAGAAGCCGCTCGACCCCATCGACCTGGGCGCACTCCGTGGCCCGCACGGCCTCACCTTTGTGCGGGACAAGGTATGGTTCACGGCGGAAGCAGCCAAGGCAATCGGCAGCTACGATCCGGCGGTTGGCAAAGTGGATTGGATCATGGGCACCGGCCAGAACCGGACCCACATGGTCTATGTTTTTCCCAATGCCCGGCGCATCCTGACCACTAACGTCAACTCGGCCACCGTCACCATCCTCGACAAGACTGAAGGCCCTGCGGGTATGCCTCCCGGTCCTCCACCGGGCATGGCTCCTCCGCCCGGTATGCAGGGGCCCGGTGGCCCTCCGCGTGGTCCACCCCCAGGCCCGCCTGGCGGCGACTGGACAGAGACGGTGATTCCAGTTGGTCGCGGCTCGGAGGGTTTTGATGTTTCACCCGACGGCAAAGAAGCTTGGGTCGCGAATGCCGCGGATGGCACGGTCTCCGTCATCGATCTGGCCGCAAAGCGCGTCTCTCAAACCTTGTCGGTCAATGTGCCGGGCGCAAACCGCCTCAAATTCACTCCCGATGGAAAGTTGGCCCTTGTGACTGCCGGATCTGCGCTGGTCGTTCTGGACACCGCCACGCGGAAGGAAGTTAAACGGCTGTCGGCCACGCATGGATCAGGCGGCATCCAGATGCAGCCTGATGGAGCGCGCGCCTACGTGGCTTGCGGGCAGGACGGGTACATCGCCGTAATCGATCTGAAGACGCTTGAGGAGATTGGGCGCGTCGACGTCCGCGGTCCAGACGGGCTGGCTTGGGCCGAACAGCGCTGAATTGCACTATTGCGGTGACAAGACAGAAGCCTGGACTTAACAAAGATCCAGGCTTCTGTCTTGCTTGTTCTCGAAGCTCTTATTGCACGTCGAACTCGATCACCTGAATCGAATATCCCGGCATGGTGTGACGGAAGTGGCTGCTGACATCATGCAACGAACTCTGCACGGGCACAATGCGCTCCGGGTCGGTCAGTGTGTTTGTGGCCTGCGTATCCTTCGCGCTCAGGCTCACCAGTCTGGCGGTAGCGGCGATCTTGGCGCCCGTCAACTCGATTTCTACGGCCTGGTCTGTGGATGCGGCATTCACCAGCTTCAGGTAGAGATGTTTCTTGGCAGCATTTCCGGTAATCGAGTAGAAGAACTTGTCTCCTCCGCCTACCACTTTGGAGCCCAGTGTGTGGTCGCCCAGGTACGACGAGAACAGCACCTGCGCATAGTAGCTCGGCGAGCCATAGCTCTTCATCGCGTCGTAGCCGATCAGGTCCGTTTCCCACTGCATGCCGCCAGGGTTCACGTTCACCAGCAGGGGTGCGTAGCTGGCCATCACGATGATGTCGCTGTTGCGCTCCATGCCCGTCATCCACGCCGCATCGCCCAAGGCAGAGCCAAAGTCCGGCGTCGGAAAGCCCTCGCGCGTCGCCCACTCGCCCACAAAGATCTTCGGCCCGCTGCGGTCCGTCTTGTCGTAGTGCGTCGTGTCATGGAAAAACTGCGTGGCGCGCAAATAGTAGTGATCGTCTACAACGTCGGGACGGATGCCCTTTACCGGCGTGGTGGCGATCAGTTGCAGATCGGGATACTTGGCCTTGATCGCCTTGTAGAACTGCGCGTAGCGCTCATCATAGCTTCCAGATTTGTCGAACCAGTCCTCGTTGCCGATCTCGACATAAGTCAGCTTGAATGCCTCGGGGTGGCCATTCCTTGCACGCTCCGCCCCCCACTTCGTATCGGCTCCTCCGGTCACGTATTCCAGCTCATCCAGCGCGTCCTGCACATAGGGTTCCAGGTCGGCGCCGGGATTCACATGCTCTCCCATGAGCGAGTAACCGGCATAGACTGCCAGCACCGGCTGCATCTTCAGGTCCTCGCACCACTCCAGGAATTCCAGCAGTCCCATTCCGTCCGAGGAGTGGTAGCGCCAGGGGCTGGGATGCGTGGGCCGATCCACAAGCAGGCCGATGGTCTTCTTCCACTCGTATCTTTCTGAGATGTGGTCACCCTCAAGGTAATTGCCGCCCGGAAAGCGCAGAAAAGCCGGGTGCATGGCAGCCAGTTTCTCCATCAGGTCGGTGCGGTTGCCATTTAGGCGGTCATGATAGGTCGGCGGAAACAGCGACACCAAGTCCAACCACAGCGTTCCGGCGTGGCCCACTGAAAGCACCAGGTGGTTGGCCGCTGAGGGCGCGATCGCTCCCGTCTTAAGCACAAACTCGTACTGCTTCCATGCCGTCGTCAGTCCGGCTACGGTGGTGCTAGCCACGGTCTTGCCGCTGTTGTCTTCCACCAGGCTTATCGTCACCGGTCCCACGCCGCCTGTATCCGCCTTGGCGTAAAGCGATCCCTTGTAGCTTGTCGCGGGCCGCAGCGGCATACCCCACCAGCCCACATTCAAGACTCCGGCTGGATTCTTCGCATCGGCCTGTTCCACGTCCAGGCGCAGACTACTTTTTAGCGCCTCACTGGGGCCGCTTTCATGGTCGATTCCCATCTTCGCCCGCGCATTGCCCTCTTCCAGCAGATACCAGTAGGGCACACCCTCCCAACTGTCGAGGAAAGTGCGATTGCGCACCATCTCCGCATAGAGACCGCCATCGTAGGAGAAGTTGATCTCCTCGGTCATCAGGCCATAGAGAGTGGGGCTGACCGCAGAGATGGGCTGATCGGCATGAATGGTAAGAACTGCGGGTGGGGCTTGCGAGGTCGCCAGGCTAGCGGTGAGAACGAGTATGGCCAATCCGGCCGTTTTAGCAAACGTTTTCTCAAACACGAAAATCTCCCCCAAATACGGTGCCGGCCAAGTATAACCCGTTCGCCCAGCGCGTGTGGAGAAGTGGTACCTTTCGGCCGTTTCTCATTTTGGAGCTACCGGGAAATCGCGGACCTAGCAGTCTAGTGCTGCGCTATGATCGTGGCACAATGTTGTGGCTTTGGTGCTGGCGATGCAAATCCGAGATGCCTATGCTCGACGAGCAAGAATATGACGAGATCGCATCTCTATTTCACGCCGGAATGCGATCCGTGAAGGATTACCGCAATGAAACTGGCGCACCGCTGAAGAGCGTCCCTTTGTCCGAACACTTCGCGCCATTGCTCGCGCGCTATAAAGCAATGACCGGCTACACCGAAACGAATCCCAACGCAGTTATGCACCATCGCCTCTCGCTCTATGGCCCTCCCTGCACAAACTGCGGCAAACCATTACGCACGCCAATGGCAAAATTCTGCGGAAGTTGCATGGCTCCGAGAGAATAATTGCGAAACGTAGGCACCACCTGCCGTTCGGATAGTCCGCACCCTGCTCAGCTAGACGATCCAGCCGCCCCCCACCACCTCATCTCGGACATAAAAGACTGCCGACTGGCCGGGTGTGACGGCGCGCTGGGGTTCGTCAAAGGTGGCTAGGACCTCATCTGCTCCTGCCGGCTCCAGCGTTGCCCATGCAGGCTCATGACGGTGCCGGATTTTGGCCCTTACGCGCATCGGGCCGGCAAGCGACGGAATGCTGATCCAGTTCAGACGGCTTGCGTGCAGCGTGCGGGTGGCCAGCTCAGCGTCTGCTCCCACGGTCACGCGATGCGTGGCGGGGTTAATTTCAAGCACGTAAAGCGGTGAAGGCGAGCTCACGCCGAGCCCCTTGCGCTGGCCTACCGTGAATCCCGAGATGCCCTCGTGGTGGCCTAGCACTTCACCGGTAGAAGCTACCAGTTCGCCGGCCGTTTCGGGAAAGCTCTGGCCCTGCTCCTCAAGATAGGCGGTCAGGAACTGCTTGTAATCGCCGCCGGGGATAAAGCAAATCTCCTGCGAGTCGGGCTTTTCGGCCAGCGCCAGGCCGTGGTGTCGGGCAACCTCGCGCACCTCCGGCTTGGTCAGTCGGCCCAGCGGGAAGAGCGTGTGGGCCAACTGCGCCTGGGTGAGCCCAAACAGAAAATAGGTCTGATCCTTCGCCAGGTCCGCAGGACGCTTCAGAATCCAGCGGCCGCGCTCTGGGTCATACTCATTCACCGCGTAGTGGCCGGTCGCGATGCGGTCGGCGCCGATGCTGCGCGCGGTCAGCAAAAGCTGGTCGAACTTGAGGTGGTTGTTGCATAGCGAACAGGGAATCGGCGTGCGCCCGGCGAGATATTCGGCCACAAATGGCCGCACCACATCGGCCTCGAAGCGCTCCTCCTGGTTCACCACGTAATACGGGATACCAAGGTGTTCAGCCACGCGGCGAGCATCATAGACATCGTCCAGCGAGCAGCAGCGGCCCGCCTTGGGGGCATCGGGAATGCCGTGCTTGCCCGCCAGCCGCGTCTGATCCCAAAGCTGCAGGGTGAGGCCGACGACTTTGCCGCCGCTGTGAGCGAGAATCGCCGCAACCGTGGAGGAGTCAACCCCTCCGGACATGGCAACGGCAATAGTTGTGCTCTCATTCATGGGGAAGGAACCAAAAGGCGCCGAAGCACCAAAATCAACATAAGCCAGCGGTGCGACGTTATCGTGTTTGCTTCTTAAGAATGACACCCCGTCAGAAAATCAATTCCTCAACAAGCAATTAGCCCAGCGTTCCCGCCACCACCGGCGACAGTACCCGCAATTGCTCAACGGCTTGAGGCACGACGCGCAGAACATGATCCACATCGGCCGCGGTGGCCGTCTTCAGCAAGCTGAAGCGCAGGCTGGCGCGGGCACGCGTCTTGTCCAGGCCCATGGCCATCAGAACATGGCTCGGCTCGGTAGCTCCGGAGTGGCAGGCTGAGCCACCGGAAACGGCGACGCCCTTTAGATCCAGCGCAATGACCAGAGCCTCTCCTTCCAACTGGTCAAACCAGATGTTGGAGGTGTTGGCCACACGCGGAACAGGCTGGCCGTCGTTGCCGATTCCGTTCAATCCGGTGCCCGGAATGCGGAGAATCTCCGTTTCCAGCCGGTCGCGTAGTGCCGCCACGCGATCGATGGTACCGTCCTCCAGGCTGTGCATGGCCAGCTCCGCCGCCTTGGCCAGGCCCACAATCGCGGGCACGTTTTCGGTTCCGGCGCGGTGGCGGCGCTCATGGCTACCACCCACGAGCAGCGATTCCAGCGGCGTGCCGCGACGGACAAACATGGCTCCTATGCCTTTGGGACCATTCATCTTATGGGCGCTGATCGAAAGCAGGTGGCAGCCGAAGCGGCGCACATCGAACCGCACCTTGCCGGCTCCCTGAACCGCGTCAATGTGGAAGAAAACGCCGGTGTCGGAGGCAATCTTGGCAATTTCCTCGACGGGTTGCAATACCCCGGTCTCGTTGTTGGCCAGCATCACGCTGATCAGCCGCGTCTCGGGCCGGATGGCACGCAAAATATCGACCGGGTTGATCAGGCCGCTCGGCTGGGGAGCCACAAAGGTGGTTTTCACGCCGTGATGGGCCAGCCGCCGGGCCGCCTCAAGAATCGCTGAGTGTTCAATGGATGTGGTGATCAGGTGATCGCCGGGGTGGAGCAGACCAAACAGTGCGGTGTTGTCTCCTTCTGTGCCACCGGAGTTGAAAACCACCTCCGCGTCATGGCAGTTGAAGAACTCGGCCATGGTTTCCCGTGCCTGGTCTACAGCGGTGCGTGCCTTCTGCCCATGCAAATGTATTGAGGATGCATTGCCAAAGTGCTCTGTCCAATAGGGTTGCATCGCCGCCACCACCTCCGGCAGCAGAGGAGTGGTGGCGTTGGCGTCCATATAGACCCGGGCGACGGTCGAAGATCCCGTGAGCATCGATAAAAACCCCTTTTTCGGAGGGTAACACAGTCCGAAATTCTGCCCAACGCGACAACAACCGCGGTTCTGGTGTTCACGGCCGCATCTTCCGCGGAACTCTGGGCCGGCAGGTGGTCCCGGGTTTATGGCTTCGTCGGTTCAACAGGGAATGTGGGTACCTGCTTGCAGGCCGCAATTTGCGTCCATGGTTCCGCCGCAAAGGAGCCGAAGTATTTCTTGCCTGTAATAGCATTCATTGCTGATATATTGGGTGCATCGGCGGCTAGGACCAACGTTCGAGGCGCATCGGAAGATGGATGGAAGCGCTTGCTTTCAATTGTGTGCCGAGACCGTGCTCAAGTCGCAGGTCGTTCGAGCTGGATCCTGACTTTGTGGAAAAGCCTTACATCCAAGTGAGGATGGCGAAGCCTTGCACATAGAAGCGCAGCTGAGTCTCCACCAGGTATGCAATCCCAAGCCGGATAGCGCGATTCTCGTATCCCACGAATCAAGATGGTTCGCGCTCTATACCACCTGCCGCCACGAAAAGCGGGTGGCCCAGCACCTCAGCCAGCGTGAGATCGAGTTCTACCTGCCCCTCTATCGCTCTCAGCGCAAGTGGCGCGACGGATCAAAGGTTACCCTCGAGCTGCCACTCTTTCCCTGCTACCTGTTTGTTCACATCCAACGCTCAGCACGAGTACAGGTGCTGAATATACCCGGTGCACTGGCGGTTGTGGGTGGAACGGGGGGAGAGCCTGCGCCGCTTCCAGATGCCGCGATTGACGCGCTAAGGTCTGGCCTTCAGCAGCGGCGCATTGAGCCGCATCCTCTGCTGACGGTGGGTCAGCGGGCCCGCATTCGCGCCGGAGCCTTTGCCGGGATGGAAGGCGTTGTGGTCAGAAGGAAGGGCGGATTCCGTGTGGTGCTCACCTTGGAGCAGATATCGCAATGTATTGCAGTGGAAGTGAATGAAGGTGATCTGGAGCTCCGGGAAACAGAAATGTGTATGCCCTCTGACGTTGCCGGCTTGGATCCGCAGTTTTGCTAGCAGAGGACTGAGCGGTCCGGGACCCCGGCGGGGAGCATATAGGCAGTCGCCTTATTGTCAAACGCATTCGTTGAAAGCTCTTTGACCTTCGCTTTTCTTAGACTTGTTCGCCTGAGTTTTTACATTTAGAGCAACCACTATCAAGTTCATACTCAAGCCATTTGCAGAATCTGCGCGCGGAGATTGCGCTGCAGCTTGGGCGTGGGCTTGCAGGTCTCCCTCCTCCGCTCAGAGGAAAGTGGGGAGCGGTCTCGCCGCAATCGGGTGCCAGCAGCGGTTTGGGCGAGAGACTACGGCGTCCTCAGGCAACCGAATTCGGCCCACGGCTGGTTCTCAACTGCTTCGTTTCCTCCCCGCGGTTGCGCTGTTGCTGGGAGTCTGGATTAAAGATCTGCGCTGTCGAGCTCAGATGATGTGGCGAATGTGGAAGTGCGCATCCACATTTTCCGTCGTTGACTGTTTGCGAGCGACTTTGAAGTGGGAATGAACTCAGAAGTACGAGTGCCTTGGATCGGGGGCAGGAAGAACACATGGCGGGAACATCCAGCACAGCACGGGGCGGTACCGAAGAGCGAATCCTGACCACCGCGGCTGCGCTTTTTGCGCAGTTCGGCTACAACGGCGTCAGCACGCGCGAAATTGCGTCGTCAGCGGAAGTGAACGAGGTTACGATCTATCGGCATTATCCGCGTAAGCGTGACCTTTATTTGGCGGTGCTGAGCGCAGAGTTGCAGCGGGTGCATCTTCGCGGCGAGCTGCTGGCGCGGCTGGCCGAGGCGGCCAGTGGGCGCGAGGCGCTAGCATGCACATTCGAAATGATTTCCACCACCCTGCAGCAACCTCAGCTTCTTCGCCTGTTGCAGTACAGTGCTCTGGAACTGAGCGAGGATCTCGATCCGCTTCTGAGACGGCATCTGGGCGAGTTGGTGGAGGTGGTTGCCCGCTATCTTGAGCCGTGGATCGAACGCGGAGAGCTGCGGGGCGCCAACGCAAAGACCCTGGTCTTGACCCTGATCGCCATTGTCCTCAGTCGTGGTCCGCTGCGCAGAGTCTTCCTGGGGGATGCCGCCAGCCTGCACTCCCTGTTTGAAACGTATTCTGAGTTCTGTCAAACCTGACCGCAGATTTTGTGAAGCCGTGCGGACTTCACCGCGCATGAGGGAGTACACTCTTCGATAAGCCTCAGACATTCGGATTCGTGGAATGGCACGCTGAGTCGTAAACGGCGGGGGCGGGTTCATTGGCGGACACCTTGTAAAGAGCCTGCTTTTCTGCGGGACAAATGTTGTCCGGGCCGTGGGTGCGGAGCCGTTGGACGAGTCGTACCGGGTTTCACCCGAGGTTGAAGATCTGGTCTTCGACCTGAAAGACAAGGAAAGTTGCTACCTGGCGGCAGAGGGCGTCAGGGTGTTTCAGGTACCCGCGGAGATGCTCGCTCGGGCACCTATGAAGTGACGCGAAAATGAGACCTATACACAGTTCATATGACGGAGAACCTGGAGAAGCCACGGATGGGCAGACCACAGGGTGAGTGTCGGATACTGGGTGTTAATTTTCATGTCGGAGACGCGCGCGGCGCATTTGATCGCATTTCCGGTGGAGGCTTGCTGGTGGTGCCCGCCGCCCCTGCGTTGAAAGACATCGCGTTCAACCCAGGGTATCGCGAAGCATTGATCAATGCGGACCTTGCCATTACGGATTCGGCGCTCATGGTGCTTGCGTGGAATCTGCTGAAGCGCGATTCTATTCATCGGCTGTCGGGGTTAAAGTATCTGCGCGTGTTACTGCAGCAGAGCGCTGTGCGCACTCCTGGAAGTACGCTATGGATTATGGCCGGTCCGGCGAGTACCAGAAAAAATCTGGACTGGTTGCAGACTCAAGGCATCGACGTTCCGCCGGAGTGTGTGTACGAAGCACCAATATATGGGCCGGATATAGAGGATCGGGCGCTCATCGAGAAACTGCACCTTTTGCGAGCGAGGCACGTAGTGATTACGATCGGTGGAGGAACCCAGGAGCGGCTGGGACTCTACCTCAAGAGCCATCTGGATTATCTTCCCGCTATCCACTGCATCGGAGCGGCGATCGCTTTCCTGAGTGGAGACCAGGTAAGAATTCCCGAATGGGCCGACAACCTCTACCTCGGATGGTTCTTCCGTTGCCTTTCCTCGCCGCTGCGCTACATACCGCGATACTGGTCCGCACCCCGGTTGGTTCCCCTGATATGGCGCTACGGAAGCCAGCTTCCCGACCGCAATGAGAGTCTGTAGATTTAGAGAAGCTGATGTCCGACGGCGCCTGCGATGGCAAATCACCTCAACCTATTCCTGGCGACCGACGCTCGTATAGCGCGGGCACATCTTCTCTGTGCTTCAATCTCATTGAATTTAAATGGCTTAATGAATTCACTGGAACTTGTTCGGCGTACAGGCGCTTCTAATGAGTCGGAGAATCGAGCTTTGAGATCCTCAAACAGATCGCGAATGGCAGAGCTGCCGAGAAGGACTCGATGAGTCAACCTATTTCAATTGCCATTGTCGGTTCCGGGTATGTAGGGCTTGTCGCCGCTGCATGTTTTGCGGAAATCGGGCACCATGTGATCTGCGTTGACAACGACGAGACAAAGGTGCAAACGCTGCGCGAAGGCGGAATTCCAATTCACGAGGACTATCTGCCCGAGCTACTGGATCGCCACCGCGGAAACTTGGTGGAGTTTACTGCGGATCTTCGCGCCGCAACCAAGGCCGCACAGGCCATTTTTATTGCCGTGGGAACGCCGCAGAGCCAGGCGGGAAGTGCTGACCTCTCCTACGTGGACGCAGTGGCCAGCGAGATTGCCCGTGCTATCGACTCCTACAAGATAATTGTCGAGAAGAGCACAGTTCCGGTCTACACGAACGAATGGATTCGCCGTGTCGTGGAGCGGAATGGCGTACCGAGGGATCTCTTTGACGTGGCTTCCAATCCGGAGTTCCTCCGCGAGGGCACGGCGGTGGTGGATTTCCTGCATCCTGACCGGATCGTAATCGGAGCGGCAACCCAGCGGTCGGCAGAGTTGTTGAAGCGGCTTTATCTCCCCCTCACGTCAGGCGAGTACTACGGAACCGCAAATGCGATACCGGGGCCCAGAGCGCAGGCTGACCCCCCGCCGATTCTGCTTACCTCCACCAAGGCGGCAGAAATCATCAAGCACGCATCCAACGCATTACTGGCGACAAAGATCTCATTTATCAACGTGGTGGCGAATATTTGCGAGGCGGCCGGAGCCGATGTGGAGGAAGTGGCCCGCGGGATTGGAATGGACTCCCGAATCGGCCCGAGATTTCTGCGTGCCGGAGTGGGCTATGGCGGTTCGTGCTTCCCCAAGGATGTAGCTGCGTTCCGGCACGTCGCGGAGCAGGCGGGGGTGGATTTCGGGCTTCTGCGCGAAGTGGAGAAGATTAACGAAGAGCAGAAGCTACGATTCTTTCATAAGATTCGCTCGGCATTGTGGACCTTCCGCGGGAAGAGAATCGGTGTGTTGGGGCTGGCGTTCAAGGGCGGGACCGACGATATTCGAGAGTCGCCCGCGCTGGACATCGTACAGAGGCTCCTGAACGAAGGATGCGTGATCAGCGCATTTGATCCTGCGGCTGAGGAGCGATGCAGGGAAGTGATTCCGGTGGGACCGCAGATGCAGTATGCCAAGGATCCCTATGAGGCTGCACAAGACGCAGACGCATTGCTCATTCTGAATGACTGGCAGGAGTTTGCCGAACTCGACCTGAAACGGCTGCGCTACACACTTCGTTACCCAATTGTGATTGACGGACGTAATCTATACGATCCCGCAGGTATGACCGAGAATGGATTCATCTACCTCAGCGTTGGGCGGCCAGGGTCGTCCCATGCACTTGATCCGGTGGCAACGCACTACCTCCCGCCGCGTAGAGAGAGCGCAAAAGCATGAGCTCTTCGTGGCGTGAGAACCAATGTTTCCATACGAGCCGTAGTTTCGCTGCGACCGCTTCCGCGAAGGATGTTGACCCAGGGATTATGCAGGCTGCAGACTTCAAGGCGGGAGTCAGTGATTTACTGTATTGTTTGTCGAACTTTGATCTAGGGGTTTGGTCGCTGGAGAGGAAATAGAAACCATGCGCGTTCTATTGACCGGGGCTGCAGGGTTCATAGGCTCTCATCTTACGGATGCATTACTCGCGGACGGGCATTCGGTTTTCGGTGTCGATAATCTCTGCACTGGTTCGCTGCGGAATCTGGAACATCTCAAACGCGAACCGCGATTCGAGTTTTTCCAACACGACATCTGCGAGCCATTCGATCCAGGGCATGTGGACTACGTGCTCAACTTTGCCTCCCCTGCCAGCCCCGTAGACTACTACCGGCTCGCCATCGAAACGCTGATGGTGGGTTCAGCCGGGACGCGAAACTCTTTGGAGATTGCGAAGAAGTACGGCGCAAAGTTCCTTCATGCCTCAACCTCGGAGTGCTACGGCGACCCGTCGGAGCATCCTCAAACAGAGGAGTACTGGGGACACGTAAACCCCATCGGCCCACGGTCGGTTTATGACGAGGCTAAGCGTTTTTCCGAGGCGCTGGTGATGGCCTATCACCGCTATCACGGGGTGGACACGCGGTTGGTAAGGATATTTAACACCTACGGTCCCCGACTGCAGAAGGATGATGGGCGTGTAATCTCGAACTTCATGATGCAGGCCCTGACAGATAAAGAGATCACCATCTTCGGAAGTGGCGATCAAACACGGAGCTTCTGCTACATCTCAGACGAGGTCGAGGGAATCCTCAGGCTAGCCCGGACCGATGAGCATCTTCCAGTGAATGTCGGGAACCCGGTCGAATGGACCATTCTGGGTTGCGCGAAGATGGTGCTCCGGGTTACTGGCTCGAAGAGCAAGCTTGTCTTTTGCCCGCTTCCAGAGGATGACCCCGTTCAGAGGCAGCCGGATATCAGCAAGGCAAGGAGCCTTCTCGGCTGGGAGCCGAAGATCGATCTGGAGACCGGCCTGAAGTTGACTCTGGACTATTTCCGTAGCTGCATCGAAGTGCCGGTTGCATCCTCTTCGGCATTTGGAACTGATTGAAGTCCATTACCTGCGAAAAATTGGACTGCCCCTGAAGGCGCCCGCATGGCGCGTGGGGCGAAGGAGTGCTAGGCAGTGAAGCGAGCTCTCATCACTGGCGTTACGGGACAGGATGGAGCCTATCTATCCGAGTTCTTGTTGTCGAAGGGATACGAGGTACATGGAATCAAGCGGCGTGCCTCTCTTTTCAACACCAACCGCATCGACCATCTCTATGAAGACCCGCACAAGATGGGTCGCCATTTCATGCTTCACTACGGCGATATGACCGATTCCAGCGGCTTGATACAGATTGTGCAAAAGGTCAAGCCCGACGAAATCTACAACTTGGCCGCGCAAAGTCATGTGAAAGTATCCTTCGAAGAGCCGGAATACACGGCAAACTCCGACGCCCTGGGCCCTCTGCGCCTGCTCGAAGCAATCCGGATTGTGGGACTGGAGAAGGTGACCCGCTTTTACCAGGCATCCACCTCCGAAATGTACGGCTTGGTGCAGCAAATTCCGCAAAAGGAGACTACTCCGTTTTACCCGCGATCTCCCTACGGCGTTGCCAAGCTATTTGCTTACTGGATCACGGTGAACTACCGCGAAGCTTACGGTATGTATGCCTGCAATGGGGTGTCATTCAACCATGAGTCGCCCTTGCGGGGCGAGACATTTGTAACCCGCAAGATCACCCGCGGCCTGGCCCGCATCAAGGTCGGCTTGCAGGACTGCCTGCATCTGGGCAACATGGACGCGCTGCGCGACTGGGGACACGCGCGCGATTACGTCGAGATGCAGTGGCGCATGTTGCAGCAGGCTGAGCCCCGGGACTACGTCATCGCTACCGGCGAGCAGCACAGTGTGCGCGAGTTTGTGGAACTTGCTGCCAGCTTTCTCGACATGGAAATCACCTGGGAGGGTGCGGGCGCTGACGAAAAGGGTGTGGATGCGGATGGTAATGTGATTGTGGTCGTAGACCCACGCTATTACCGTCCCACAGAAGTGCAATCGCTGCTGGGAGACGCCAGCCTGGCCAGACGGGAACTCGGCTGGCAACCGCGCATCACTTTTCACGAGCTTGTGAAGGAGATGGCGGAAGCAGACCTGCAAACGGCCGAGAAGGACGCCCTGGTTAAAAAGCACGGCTATTCCGTCTTCAACTATCACGAAAACTGAGAGCCATGGGATCGGTTGGACATGGAAACTGACAGCCGGATATTTGTTGCAGGGCATCGCGGCCTGGTCGGATCAGCGATTTGTCGTGCGCTGGAAAAGCAGGGATACTCCAAGCTGCTGCTGCGCACCCATTCGCAACTCGATCTGGCCGAACGTGAGGCGGTGCGGAGTTTCTTCTCTCAGGAGCAGCCGGAATATGTGTTTCTTGCAGCCGCCAGGGTGGGCGGCATCCTTGCCAACGATACCTGCCCCGCCGATTTCATTCGCGACAACCTTGAGATTCAGACCAATGTAATCGATGCGAGTTACCGGTCAGGTGTGAAGCGTCTGCTCTTTCTCGGGTCTAGCTGTATCTATCCTAAGCTGGCTGCGCAGCCAATCCGGGAAGAGTATCTCTTAACCGGTCCACTGGAGCCCACCAATCGCTCTTATGCCCTGGCTAAGATTGCCGGCATAGAAATGTGCTGGTCCTATAACCGGCAATATGGCACGCGCTATCTGGCAGCTATGCCCGCGAATCTTTATGGCCCGGGAGATAACTTCGATCCGAAAAGTTCTCATGTTCTTCCCGCGCTGATGCGCAAAGTTGCGAATGCAAAGCTTTCCGGAGATAGAAGAATTGTAGTGTGGGGCACGGGTACGCCGCGACGCGAGTTTCTATACAGCGATGACCTTGCGGAGGCATGCATCCACCTTCTCAAACTACCCGAGTCCACCTATCAAAGCCTGCTTACAGCGGAGACACCGCCGCTAATCAACATTGGTACAGGTCAAGATCTGACCATTCGCGAGCTGGCGGAGATGGTTGCGAGAGTGATGGATTTCGACTGCGAGCTGGTCTTCGATCCTTCGCAACAGGATGGCACGCCCCAGAAACTCCTCGACGTGAGCCGCATCAACGCTCTTGGGTGGAAGGCAAGGACTGGCCTTGCGGACGGCATACGCCGGATGTACGAATCGGTACGATCTCAATTGGAACTCGCTGCCAGGTAGACCGTGCCCTCTGGAAAATCGCTTCTCTTGCTGCACGGAATCCCCGCTCATTAGGCAAACACGCGCATGCATCAGCGAGCGTGCCACGGCTTTGGTCTATGGCTAATTGATGTGGTACCAATGTGGGAAAGCACGGATTCAAACAGTCGAAGGCCTGGATTTCATTTCCTTCGCTGCTCGCATCGTGCAGCTCGGTGGGCAGGTCCCAGGAAACACTATCGCTTGACCGCGAAGGCGGCTGGCACAACCGGAGAGCATCTTCAAATGCGCATGTCTAATGAATCTAACCCAACTTCGTTCGTCAGCGGGAACACTATACCAGGCGGACAATCTGCGACGGTACTGGCCACACTGCTCCTGGCAGCTGTTGCCGTTTGCTCGGCGCAAACGGAGCGGCCGGCACTCGTCCCAAGTCAACAGGGAGGTTCAAGCGCCGGCGCTGCGGCTCTTCAGTCGTCACAGCTTGGCAGTATCGGAGGCCTCACCGACGAGCCCATTTCACCGGGCGAAACCGTACACATTATCGTATTTGATGCTCCAGACTTCTCTCTCGTTACTCGGGTCTCGGAGAGCGGCGACGTCGCTTATCCGCTGGTGGGCGCGGTCCACATCGCAGGTCTCAATAGCGCGGCTGCAGAGGCGCTCATTGCCGGACAATTGAAAGAGCGCGATCTAATGCCGAATCCCCAGGTTTTGGTCACGGTGGACTCTGCATCTACGGGAATTACTGTTTTGGGTGAAGTGCGCAGTCCGGGGATCTATCCTCCGCCCGGGAAACATCTGCTCTCAGACCTCCTGGCGGCCGCTGGCGGACTGAACGCGAGTGCGGGGCGTGTCATCGAGATAACCAGTGATCATGCGCCGGATAAGACGATAGATATTCCCTGGGATCCCACCATGCACAATACCAGCAATTATGATCGCGTCGTCTTCCCCGGTGACCGGGTCTTGGTACGAGGCTGTGGCATAGCTTATGTAGGAGGAAAGGTTCTTAAGCCAGGTGCTTACTCGCTTTGTGGCTCTCCGCAACTTACGCTTTCAGAGATGATCGCGATAGCGGGGGGGATCGCGCCAATGGCTTCACAGAGTAAAACGTTCCTTGTCCGAGCTCAACCGGACGGGACCAAGGTGGTGCAACAGATTGACGTTCACAAGGTCCTGAGCTCCAAGTCGGCAGATCCGGTCGTGCGCGAGGACGACATCATTTATGTTTCACCAAGTCCGCTGAAGGTCGCTGCCAGCCAGGCCATGTTATTCGCGTTTGGCATCACCAACGCTCTTATTTATGCTTACCATCCTTGAACTGGCATTATAGCAAACGGATAGTGGGCAAGAGCCGCCTTTCGATTCGGCTTGAGGTCTGTGCGGACTTCTCTCCACCGGGAAAGCATCGGAATCAGGATGAAGATAAGTATTGTAACCCTGTCATACAATCAACGGGCTTACCTACAGGAAGCACTCGATTCGGTGATTCGCCAGGAATATCCCGAGCTGGATTATATTCTTGTCGATCCTGGATCGACCGACGGCAGCCGCGAACTTATTCAGAGCTACTCCAGCCGGATATCTCGCACTATCTTCGAGCCGGATTGCGGCGCGGCGGATGGCCTGAACAAAGGATTCTCTTTAGCAACGGGAGAGGTATTCGGCTTCCTGAACGCGGATGACCTGCTGATGCCCGGCTCGCTTCAAAGAGTGGCCGACTTCTATCGACAGAATCCGAAATGCGATATGGCGTTAGGCAATGGCCACATCATCAATGGTGAAGGGAAAAAGACGCGACATATCAAAGCCCGGGACTTTACAGTGGGCCGCTATCTGCATGGCGGGGCCCGTTGGCTGCAGCAGTCAGTATTCTTCCGCCGCGAGGCCTTTCTACGATCTCCTCGATTCAATCCGGAGAATCGAAGCTCCTGGGACGGCGAGTTGTTTGTGAACATGGTAAATCAGGGAGCGCGGGTAGGGTACATTGATGCGGACCTTTCCTGCTTCAGGATCTATGGAACCTCGATAACCGGGTCGGGAAGGCTTATCAAAGCCTGTCGCGAAGACCACAGTCGAATATTTCGGGAAATAAGCGGACACGCCTGGCGACAGACAGATGAAGCTTTGCGGTTGCTCTATCGCGGAGAAGGTCTCATGTTGCGCGTGGCCGCATGGATTCAAAACCGGGCCCAGCGGAATATGAAGTGACAATAGCCTCTCTCCAAAATCGCATTTCGAGATGCGTGAACGTTTTATGTGAGGTTGCGGGTCCACCCTAGCTTCACCTAGATGGATGGGATTGCATGTAGATCAAGGGCCTTGCCCATAGGATAAAGTTCCGTCTTTAGGGCCTCGACAGGTGAAGCTATTCCCACAATCGACTTATGTCGGCGTTGAGTAATCTCTTTGGCAATACAACTGAACGGAAGGCAAGCTTGAGGACAAAGAGCCAGTGAAACAGTCAAACGATCAAAGTTCCGAATCCATGTCGTCCGGTATCGACCTTACCCTACTGCAAGGCGCCATGCCGGGCGCTTTCCCGGACGGTGATTCATTCGGGCGTTTCGTTCAGTTCGCGAGGAAGCGCGGTTGGTTAATCCTGACCGGCATTGTGGTGGGCGTAGCGGCCGGCGTTACGGCAAACCTCATTATGCCCAAGCTGTATACCGCAAAAGCCGAAATTGAGGTGAAGTCGGATATGTCGGCGCAGTTCCGGCTGGAGCAAGTTCAGGATCTGACCGGAGATTCGGACGACAGCGAAAAGCTGGACACCGAAATCGAAATCCTGCGCAGCCGCAGTCTTGCGCTGGAGACGATTCGCACCCTGCATCTGGAATCGAATCCGGATTTCGTTGCGCTTCCAGGGGGCCGTCCATGGGACTTGAATGATGCTGCGGTTCGGCAGACGCTGGAGCAGGCATTTATCGGCAGCCTCGAAGTGAGTCGCCTCGGACACACAAGCATCATCCAAATTTATGTCACGTCTAAACGGCCATTCCTCGCCAGCATGATGGCGAATACACTCATCGACGGCTACATCGAACATTCCTTTCGCGATAACTTTTCAGCAACCGAGAAGATCTCCGGCTGGCTGAATACGAAGCTCACTGGTCTGAAAGATAATCTCGAGAAAAGCCAGACTCACATGCTCGAGTTCCAGAAAGACATTGGCGTGCTCTCTTTCGGTGGCGAAAATCAACAGGGCCAAAGCGTCGACCTTTCGAGTCTCGAGGAATTGAATAAGTTGTATGCGGACGCCGAGGTCGATCGAGTACTCAAGGAGGCGCGGCTGAATGCAATAAAAAGCTCATCTCCGGGCGTAATCGATGCCCTCGCAGCAAATAGCCCTACCTTGGAAGCGACCAAGGCACAGATAACTCAGCTTAGGTCCGAATACACCTCGCTCATGCAGACCTATGGCCCGGCTTATCCGCGCGTTAAGGCCTTGAAAGCACAGATTGATGAACTCCAGGGCAACGTCACCGCGCAGGAAAGCGCACAAGTCGATCGCGCGCAGAAGGAATACGATGCCGCGAAGAACAACGAGGAAATGCTCCAAAAATCCCTTGACGCTAGCACCCAGAAGGCATTCGATAAGGGCTCCAAGGCGATTCAATATGATCTTGCGCGTCGCGATTATGAAACTAATCGCGTGTTATACGATGGGCTCCAGGAACGCCTGCAGGAAGCTGGCATCATGGCCAGCCTTCACGCCACGCCGGTACACATCGTCGAGGACGCTGACTTACCCGACCAGCCTAGCCATCCAAGGGTCCGTCTCGACCTGCTCGCCGGCGGCGCAATAGGTATGCTCCTTGGTTTGTGCGTGGCTCTTCTCCTTGAGGGGCTTGACACCAACCTGAAGACCATGACCGATATCGAACAGGCATTGCAACTTCCCCTTCTTGCTGCCGTGCCTTCGGTTCCGACCGACGAACTCCTGCCTTCCAAATTTAGAGAGGCAGCGATTGCCCGGGGTGCTTCAGCGTGGTCGAGGATTGCCGAGGCTCTCCGTGGTATGAGAACCTCCATTCTGCTGTCCAGTCCCGGCTCTCCACCTAAGGTCATCATGATCACCAGCACTCGCCCTGCCGAAGGCAAGAGTTCGGTTGCCACCTTGATGGCGATCACCTTTGCCCTGAATGGATCCCGTGTGCTGCTCATCGACGCTGACCTTCGCAGGCCGGCCGTCCACCTCCGGTTCAGAATGGCAAAAGGGCAGGGCCTCTCATCCGTGCTTTCAGGAAAGACCACTTATCAGGAAGCCATTGTGGAGTGGTCCGAATTGCCTAACCTCAAGGTCCTGCCTTCGGGTCCGGTGCCGCCGCTTCCTTCCGAACTGCTGGGTTCAAAACAGATGGAGGACTTGCTCACGTCTCTGCGAGCGGAGTATGACTTCATCCTCATCGATACGCCGCCGGTGCTCGCTGTCACCGACGCTTCAATTCTCGGCCGATGGACGGACGCGGCGATTCTGATTATCCGTTACGGAGGCGCGCAGCGGCATGTGGTGCGGCGAAGCGTCGATTTGCTGGAGCGCTCAGGCACGCATCTGCTGGGAGTCGCGGTCAACGCCGTTGACTTCAAGGCGCCGGAGTATCAGGAGTACTACGGTCGGAAGTACTACGAGTATTACGGGGAACGTAACCCGGAATAGGCAGAGCATAACGACTCAGGAAAATCGGCAACTTGTCGTCAACCACCTTATAACAGTGGCGCGTGAACATTAGTAGACGCCTGATCGAGCTTGCCCGATAACTTCTAGTGGCGCGGCCTTCTTCAAAAAGAACTAAAAGGCCTTCCCCTTAAAGGCAACTATTCAGGAATCCGTGACTTCAATGGCAATGTTAGCAACCAACCCGGCGCGGCCAGTGCGCAACTTCACGAGCCTGAAGCCTACGGCGCTCGGTATCGATCTACTTGTCGTCCTGCTCGGCGTGGGCTGTTCTTTTAACCTTCATCTTGTCGGCGAATTTCCGATTACAGAAGCGGCTCTGATTATTCTTCTGCCGGTGTTGATTCCTTTCGGCGGCCGGAAGCTACTGAGGCCGGGCTTGAGACCGATCTTTATGCTGATGTTGCTCTGGCTCGTAGCCCAGATAGTTACGGACATTTATCGCGGATCCGCAAGCGTTGATTGGATGCGTGGTGACGCAAATATTGTGTTCTTTGGTGTCGATTTTGCCTGCGTGGCGATACTGCTTGGTAAAATTGAGCGTCGCAAAATCCTCTTCGCTACTGCGTTCGCCATTGGCTCACTCCTCTCTGCCAGATATCAGCCTACGGACATAGTTCTAGTGGACCCGTGGAAGTTCGGATACAGCACCGGAATAACAATGCTTGTGCTTCTGGTCTGCAACGTCTTCTTCAACATTCGCTGGTATGCGGTCATTTTTATTCTTCTCTCCGGGCTGGCCGCTGTTGACCTGCTGATGAACTTTCGCAGTCCCGTACTTGGGATCATGATCACCATGGCCATGGTTATACCGGTGGTTCCTGAACGAATCGGTCGCGTCAGAATTCTTCCGCCCGTGGGTACCAGGTTACGGGTTGTTGTTTTGGTGATATTGGTGCTCGGGGCAGGTGCGTCTGCCGTTGGTCTGCTCAATTACGCCACTGCTTCCGGTCTCGCTGGCGAGGAAGCGAAGGAGAAGAATGAAACGCAGTCCCGGTCGAAGGGGGGCATCATGTTAGGCGGGAGACCAGAGATCCTCGTCTCACTCCGGGCTGCAATGGCGAGCCCCATTATTGGATACGGCTCCTGGGCCAAAGATATGAAGTATGTTGAAATGCTAAGTGACATTCGAGCTGAAAGCTTTATCAAGACCGACCTGCAGGACATCGAGGATACATCGAAAGGCCTCATTCCGACGCACTCGCACATCATGGGCGCTTGGGTGTGGGCGGGCATCCTGGGTGCTATCTTCTGGGCCTTTATCTTCTGGCTTAACGCCCGCGCGATGATACAGGTTGCTATCCTTCGGCCTAGAAATGCCCCTCTGTATGCCTGGCTGTTTGTCGGAATGGCGTGGGATATCCTGTTCTCCCCGTTTGCAGGCACAAGAAGAGCAACCGAATCGCTCGTCTTGATTATCATCGTCGATTTGGCTGAGGCAGCAGCGGCTGCGCTCAAGACCCTAAGATTCCGACGTCAGCAACGCTCGCGGTGGAGGCGTCTTCCTCCCCGTTGGCCGTCTCCCCGCATCCCGCAACTTCGCTGACCATTCATTCCCCATTGCACCTTCGTTCTCTCACTCAATGAATACCATTGACAAAACTCGGGCGCCCTCGGGAAGCAGCGGATCGTCCAGCAATCTAGGCGAACTTGGCCCCGATCTCCTCGATCATAAGGGGTTGTCAGCCCTTCCGTGGATAGGGGCGTCTTTCCGTGTTGCCAAGTCTGGAATCGCGGCTAGGTTCCATGGGGTGCTGTCCGCAGGATTTCGCAAGATCATCGAAAACTTCAGCTGGTTAATGTTCGACCGTGTTGTACGAATGGGAATGGGGCTGTTGGTCGGAGTCTGGGTCGCCAGATACCTCGGCCCGGCCCAATTCGGGAGCCTCAATTTTGCAATATCCTTTGTCGCCCTGTTCGGATCGATTGCCACGCTCGGCATGGATACGATCGTTGTCCGGGAGATCGTGTGCAATAGTGAAGCAACTCCCGAAATTCTCGGAACGACGATAGCCCTTAGAGGCTGCGCGGCCATCTTAGCGACGATTGTCACGATTGCAGCAATCCGGCTGATTCAGCCGCACGATCGAGAAGCGCTGCTGCTGGTAGCCATACTCTCTGTCGGGTCCATTTTTCAAACCGTCGATACGATCGATCTGTTCTTTCAGTCCCAGGTTAGGTCCAAGATCTCGGTCTGGTCCAAGAACTCTGCATTCCTCGTGTTCGCCGCTGTCAGAATCGCGCTGATTCATTTCCGGGCCACTTTGTGGCCTTTCGCACTCGCGGGAGCCGGCGAAGTTGCGCTTGGTGCCTGCGGACTGATTGTCGGCTATCACTTTTCAGGGGGGAGATTCCGATCTTGGCGCAGCGGGAGTCATCGTGCTGTGGAGTTGTTGAAGCAGAGCTGGCCCGCCATCTTTTCCGGTCTGGCCATCATGATCTACATGCGGATCGACATGGTGATGCTGAAGATGATGAGAGGCGACGTAGCCGCTGGACTATACGCCGCAGTCACCAGGGTCTCTGAAGTTTGGTACTTTATACCGGTGGCTATCGTTTCCTCCGTATCCCCCGCCATCATGCGTGCAAAGAATAATCCCGAACTATTCTACAGCCGTCTTCGGAAATTGTTCTTTCTAATGACTTGGATAGCACTTGGAATTGGCTCCATAGTCGCATTATTTTCGAGTTTTATTGTCAGGCACTTGTACTCCGTCGCGTACAGTGCAGCTGCTCCCGTGCTCGCCGTTCATATATGGGCCTCTGTGTTTGTTTTTTTGGGCGTTGCACAATCGCCATGGGACACAAGCCAGAATTTGCTGAAGCTATCCCTTTATCGAACTGTTGCTGGCGCAGTAATCAATGTTGCGATGAATATCTTCTTAATTCCGCGGTATTCGGCAATGGGAGCTGCTATAGCGACCGTAGTTGCTTATGCAATATCTGCAGTTATTGCCAATGCGTTCAGCGCACGAACAAGGGTCATATTTCTTATGCAAATCAAGTCTTTCTTGCCATAATTTAAGCTTTCTTAAGATGTACTCCGAGCCTCAATTACGCCTATGAACATGAAACAGCTCAAGCATACCCTACCCCCCTGGCTCAAACGGACGCTTCGAGGACTGCGCACAAGACTTTTCGATGTTTACGCCGTGAAGTCCTATTCGCAAGAAGGAGAGGACAGAATCCTGCAAAGGATCTTTGAGCGTAAGGAGTGCGGCTTCTATGTAGATGTTGGAGCTCATCATCCGCGCCGTTACTCAAATACTTATTTATTCTATCGAAGGGGATGGAGAGGGATCAATATCGAGCCCAACCCGGATATCGCGGACGCATTTCGCAGGGAAAGAAAACGGGATATCAATCTCCAGATGGGAATATCCGATCATCAGGGGTCTTTGGCGTACTATACGTTCAATGACCCCGCCCTGAATTCATTCAAAAGGCAATTCGCTACGTCGAGAGTTGAAAACCCGCACTGGAGGGCGTTAGAGACAAAAGAGATTTCAGTCTTTAGATTAGATGCTGTCCTGAGACGGTACCTGCCGCCCGATGTGAAGATAGATTTCATGTCTATCGATGTGGAGGGAATGGACATGGCCGTTCTCCAATCGAACGATTGGGATATCTTTAGGCCCACATGCGTTCTCGTAGAATCCATTTCGACCTCGTTGGAGAGCGCTGAGAAAGGGGAAGTATCTCCCTTCATGAGAGCCCGTGGGTATGAATTGTTTGCCAAGACCGTCAATACGCTCATCTTCACGTTGCGGTCAGGCAGCGATCTTTCTCTCGCCTCAAGCCCTGAAGTTAACATTTCCTAGAATTTCACGCGGTGCGACCTGAACCTACCGGTCACTGTTGAAGATCTCCCCAAATCAGTGAGCAGGTCTTGGTTTCCGCCTCCACGCGAGTTGCCTCGCTGCACCGCCTATTTCGACGGTGCAATTAATCCCACTACGCGGCATGTTTTGCGCATGAAAGCCCGGGCGTGTGTGCGCTTCTGCACGCTGCCGCCCTCTGTTCCCAGGAACGACGGATGAATCAACTCAAGACTGCTGTTGCTCTGATCGTCTTTAATCGGCCGGAATCCACACGGCGCGTCTTTGCCGCCGTGGCCGCCGCCAGGCCTGCCCGGCTCTTTCTGATTGCGGATGGCCCGCGTGCTGACCGCCCCGGGGATATCCAGCTCTGCGACGAGGTCAAAAAGATCGTCACCGCAGTTGATTGGCCGTGTCAGGTAGAGACCGACTTTGCCGCAGAAAACATGGGCTGTCGCCCGCGGATAGTATCGGGGCTTAATTGGGTTTTCTCCCAGGTGGAAGAAGCCATCATCCTCGAGGACGACTGCTTGCCCGACCAGAGCTTCTTCGTGTTCTGTCCCGAGCTGCTCAACCGCTACCGCCATCACCAGCAGATAGCATTCATAGCCGGATTCAATCCTCTTGAACGAAGTTTCCCATTCAGCTTTAGTTATTACTATTCTCTGCCATTCTCGTTCTGCACTTGGGGCTGGGCCACGTGGCGTCGCGCCTGGCAGGAATTCGACGAAAACATCCGCACTTGGCCGGAGGTTAAGAAGGCGGGCCTCCTGGAACTTATCTTTAAGGATGAGAAGGACGTAAAGTATTGGTCCAGAATTTTTGACCAGGCTTATGAGGGAGTCGGACCGAGTGCATGGGATTACCAGTGGGACTATGCATGCTGGACGCGGAACTGGCTGTGTGTGGTGCCCGGCCGAAACCTGATTCAGAACATTGGTCTCGGGCCGGGAGCCACAAACACTTTGCGTGCAGATCCAGATCGCGACCTGCCTGCAACCGCACTTAGCTTCCCCCTTCAGCATCCTCCTGCAATTACCGCTTGGCCGGCCTACGCAATGAAGGCGCAGAAGCGCTTTTACACGCCGAATAAGTTATGGAGGATTCGGCGCAAATTGCTTCTGCAATTCCGTTCCATGCGTTGAGGTGCGGACTCTTTTGCGGGTAAGCGAAGGACGCCTTCGCACAAACATCGCCGCAGAGCAGGTCGAATGGGAACAAACGCTGAAGGCAGCGGCGGCTCTGTTTTCAAGGATAGGCAGTAGACGATGAGATTGCTACACGTCATTCACTCCACGATTCCTGAGTCGGGCGGTCCCATAGCGGCGATCCTGCATGGTTCAGATGTGCTGCTCAGTGAGGGGCATGAGATTGAGGTTGTGAGTCTCGATTCCGCGGAAGAGACTGCGCGGCGCTCTTTTCCGTTTCCGGTCGTCGCATTAGGACGGGGTATCGGCCGGTACGGGTATAACCCCCGTCTCGCCCCATGGCTGAAACAACACGCCGGGCGCTTTGACGCGGTCATTCTTAACGGATTGTGGAATTATTCGTCGTTAGGGTCTTGGCTTGGGCTCCGGGGGCTTCCCACCCCGTACTACATATTCACTCATGGCATGATGGACCCCTGGTTTCGCGAGCAGTATCCGATAAAGCATGTCTTCAAACAGGTTTTCTGGTCGCTGGCAGAAGGTCGAGTGCTGCGCGACGCGAAGATGGTTCTATTTACATCCGAGGAAGAGAAACTTCGCGCGCGCAACGTCTTTCATGGTCATGCCTACCGCGAACAGGTTGTGTTGTATGGCGCAGCCAACCCTGAAGGTGATGCAGCCGCGGAAAAGGCTGCATTTTTCATTGCATTTCCCGCACTCCAGCATCGGCGATTCCTGCTCTTTCTAAGCCGCATTCATCGCAAGAAGGGTTGCGATCTGTTGATCCGTGCATTTGCGCAGTGCGCCGACCAGCTATCGTCTCGGCTCCAACTGGTCATCGCGGGACCCGACCAGGTGGGATGGATGCGGGAATTGAAAGCGCTGGCGGCCAGGCTCGGAGTCGCGGAGCGCGTTCACTGGACCGGCATGCTGGAGGGAGAACTCAAGTGGGGAGCCTTCCGTTCCGCTGAGGCTTTTGTTCTGCCTTCGCACCAGGAGAACTTCGGCGTTGTTGTCGCGGAAGCCATGGCCTGTGGTACGCCTGTGCTGATCAGCAATAAGGTGAATATATGGCGCGAAGTTGTTGCGTCTCACGGTGGGTTTGCCGCACCTGACACCGTGGAGGGAACCGAAGACCTCCTACGCCGGTTCCAAAGTCTCTCCGAGGAGGAACGCACACAGATGAAGCGCGACGCAAGGCAGGGATTTGTTCAGCGTTTCGAGATCCGCGCTGCGGTGCATGATTTGCTGCGCGTGATTGAATCAGCGAGTGACCAGAAAACTTGTTTCGCCCAGTCCGTGCCCGAGCTCAAGTAAGCTGCGGGCCGGTACCTCAAGCTATCTGTTTCGAAGACGGTCTTATGATCGATCTGCATGGGGCTTCGAACTTGGGGGATGGCAATGGAATCCGCTGCATACGAGGGCTCCTCAATGAGCGAAAAAGCAAGTATCACAGTTATCATCCTCACTTATAACGAAACTCTCCATTTGGCGCGGGCCATTGAGCACATTGCAGGTTTTGCAAAAGATATCTTTGTTGTCGATTCGTTTTCGACAGATGAAACAGTGGACTTGGCAAGAGCGCACGGCGCCCAGGTCCTGCAGCACCCCTTTCAAAATCACGCCAGGCAGTTTGAATGGGCACTTGAGAACGTGCCGGTAACTACTGAATGGGTGATGCGCCTCGACGCCGATGAGATTGTTGAAGCCGACCTCGCCCGGGAGATTGTCGAGACACTTCCCCAATTACCCCGTGAGGTTACGGGAGTCAATCTCAATCGCAAGACGATCTTCCAGGGAAAGTTCATCCGCCATGGTGGAAGATACCCGCTCACGCTCCTTCGCATTTGGCGACGAGGCAAAGCGCGCATTGAGGACCGGTGGATGGACGAGCACATGTATCTTACTGAGGGGCGCTCAGTCACTTTTCTTGGCGGCTTTGCTGACTATAATCTGCGCGACTTGACGTTCTTTACCGAAAAGCATAACTGCTACGCAAGTCGAGAGGCTCTCGACGTACTGAACAAGCGCTTACGTCTATTCGAGTCTCAACCTGAGCTTGCCCCTGGGTCAACGGCGTCGCAGTCAAGCATCAAGCGCTTTTTCAAAGAGTCAATTTACAATCGCATTCCATTTCAGATCGCAGCCCCCACCTATTTTCTTTATAGATATGTCATCCAACTGGGCTTTCTCGACGGGAGGGAAGGACTTACTTATCACATGCTGCAATGTTTTTGGTACCGCTTCCTGGTGGGTGCGAAGCTTCGCGAACTCGAGGTAGCCATTCGAAATGCCTCTTCCAAAGATGAGGTTCTCAGTGAGATATCCCGTCTCACGCGGCAAAGGTTGAATCCCGAATAAGCTCTGCGGATGCTCGGGAAAGGTACTGCTATCCTGCGGTATTGGTGTGCCTTCTCTCTTTGATCTTCACGGCCGGCGCCCCTGCATACACACCCCATGGGTCCAGATCGCGTGTAGCCACTGACGCTAACCCGAGTACTGCACCCTCACCCACATTGACTCCCGGGCCAACCGATGCACGCGCGCAAATCCAGGCGTAGGCTCCTACGGTCATGGAATAGGCAAGCAGGGGAAATGTGGAATCGTTGAAGTCATGCGTGGCCCCGCAAAGATAAGCTCCTTGTGACACAATCGCATGTGATCCAAAGTGCATCGGGGCTGGGTTATAGATTTCAACTCCATCGCCCGCCGTCACCTGATCTGCGCACACCAGGTTCCATGGCGCCCAGACCTTCGATCCAGGATAGAAATGGCAGTTCGGCCCCATTTTTGCTCCGAATGCCTTCAGCACCAGGGAGCGCCAGAAGTGCATCGAACGCGGCGTAATGCGATAGAAGAATAGCCAACAGATATTCCAACCCAGGCGCCTGATTCTGTGCCCCAGCGGGAAGGCCGGGCGCAAATAAGGGTCCACCGCACTCTCCGGCGGTATATGGTCCGCTGCGTTATAGTAACTCTGTCTGGCCATACCTTATCCTAAGCGCTTACGCAGACTTTTGAGATTTCCCATGAGGGAAGAATAGACTTCAATCCGCATAGATATTATTGAAAAAGGTGGTAGAAGGAAAGGGGTAGAATCGTCGACCCAGGTTCAGCATTTGCTCATCGAACTTAGGTCGCTTCTATCAAGCCATGACAATGGTGTCTGGCCATCAGATCGTTGATAGATCCCTTGTGCGGTAACCTGCTTCCAGTCCCGCTGCCATTCGCGCCCAGTGGCGTCCCGCCTGCTTTTCACCCAAACTGCCCTCCGCCTCAAAGAATATAACTCCGCCGTGCCTGACCGCCCACAGCAGCATCAGTCCCTTCGGGTTTACTCATTTTCGCCGCCGAAAACGCTTCGACGCCGGCGCAGCTATATCTTGTGGCCATAAGTACCCTGCTAAGTCGTCTGCCTCGAACCGGGCCGCTGAGGTTTGTCAAAGAAGCATGAGCGGGCTTGTATGCTGTTAGTCGGCCGCTTCTGCTGCCAATCTGCGAATGCGTAACTTGCCTTGCCGGTAAAGATAAGCTCCCATTCCGTTTGTAATGAGGATTGCCAAGGTAACCTTGGCGGCGAAACGGAGAGGGCTCGTTACTTCGCCCAGAGGGACCAACTCAAAAATCAAGGAGGCCTGGGCCCTATCTTCCCGCGGATGGCGGAGCTGGACGGAAAAGAAAGCCTTGGAGTCAAAGGCAGCTCAAGCTGCGCCACGAATCCCCCTCAATCCGCCTCGCTCGCTCTTTGCCGAGAATTAGGCCCTGAAGGCGCACAATCTCGGTATGGAGAACCTCCAGGTTATCGATCCAATTCCATCTGTCGGGCATGTCCCCGGTCCGTACCACCGCTACCCCCCACCCCCCTCCCCCCTGAAATGGGCGATTCCCGGGGGAGCTGCCGGCCCGGTCGAAGAGATAACCTGTTTTGAATCAACCATATGATGGAGGAGCCAGTTAGCTACCCCATTATCTTAATGGTAAACAGAAGCCCCTGAGAAATGCCCCTTTTCGCCGTTTTTGAGGCTGGTTTTTAGCAAGTTCGAACAGAAAGTGAGGCGTTCTTGAGCAGCGACACAGCGGAACCAGCGTTGCTGTATCCCGAAGGCAACAGGCCAGAGTAATCCTGGTTTCGGTCTAGTTCTGCTGGTCTTGTTTCGCGGCTTTGTCTGCCGCTTTTGCCTGGGCATCCAGGCCGTGCGTGGGATCCTTATGAAAAAACTTCCGCGACATATCCGGCCAGAACTCCTGCAAGAGTGCGCCAACCGTCCCTTCGCCGGTCACGATCATTCCATTGTCGATGGTCTGGACAAAGCCGGAGTCCGAGGACGGGTAGTAGAGGTTGGAGACCGCGCCCGAGGCGATGTTACCCAACACATTGGAGTAGTTCGGTTCCCACTTGCCGGTGTTGTCGTGCTTGCAGATGAAACTTGTAGCCATGGCATAGAGCAGACGGTGCCTTGTAGTGCCATGACCTAACCGAAAGTAGCGCGGATCCTGGTGCAGCACGGCAGGAAGGAAACCGTTGCCGATCATCGTGCCGTCGAATGCATCAAGATACTTGGCGCCGGCGCGTTCTCCGTAGCCTTTCGCACCCCAGGGAAATCCGCTGTCGGAATCGGCCACTTCACCATACCCGGCCACAATCAACGCGGTTGCGAAGATGAACGGATCGACTGCGGAACGAAAGGCGACACTGATTTTCTCCTTCGCAGTCAGCGAAACCGCATCACTGCGATACGAAGTGTTGAAAGCCGGCATAATGCCCAGAACGCGCTGCTTTTCCTGCTCCTTGATTTGCTCATGAGCCTTTTGGTCTCTACTTTTTTCTTCTGCGGTCTGTCCCGGAGCAGGCTGAGCGCTGGAGCTGTCCTGTGCGGCGCCGGAACCTGGAGCAGTCTGTTGCCCACTCTGGTTTTGACCGGCGAGTTCTTGCGACTCATTCGGCTCCGCCACGACTACAGAAAACTGTGGCCGGGGGGCGTCAGGCAGTTCGTCTGCCTCGGTCTTGCTCAAACTCGCGGAATACTGCGCCATCAAGGGGCAGGGCTGCACAAATACGGCCATGCACATTGCGAGCGTTGAACAAAGTAGGCAGAAACTTATGCGCATCCATTCACCATTAAGGGAGTCGGCGCCCGCTTGACCAACTCGCACGTAAGCGCAAATGGACAGGGAAGGGCTAGCTCAAGGGTAAACTATTCGAGCTCGCGCGACTCGTGGCAGAAACGCGGCGTGGGTGGCTTTTCGTCGTGAGAAGCCAACAACACACACTTTAGACGAAATACCGCCTTCGCAGATACACATACTGCCTCGGGCTGGTTGCGGTGTGGATGCGCCGCCATCCGCGTCTAAACCTGCGCAGCCTGCCGGCTCTTGATCTCGTTCAGCAGTTGCTCGACCGTGTCCTCGCTCTCCAGCGCCTTGAACTTGTCCTCCAGCGTCTCGGGAGACAGAATCTCACTGGCTGCTGCGTTTTCCGCGGCCTTTATGTGGACCTTGCTCTTCATTCTCCCCAGCGTATCTTCCTGATCCGTGCCCACGGCTTGACGCGCCTTGGCGGCTCGGCCCACCACCCGTGCGCGGCGATGCTCAGCCACCAGCATTTCGCAGTGGGCGCGCGTCTCGCTCAGTTTTTGCTCCAGCTTGTGCAGGGCCTGGCGCAAACCGTCCGCTTCATGCTTCTGGTCTTCGGCCTGCGTGGTGAAGCCCGCCGCCAACTGGTCATGGCTCAGTGCCCGTTCCAACGCGGCGCGGGCCAGGTCGTCGTGACCCTTTTGCACCGCTAGTTCCGCCTTACGCCGCCAATCCGTGGACTGCTGCGTATGCTCGGCACGCTTCTTCTCCAGCAGATGCTGATCGGCAATGGCAATGGCCACCTGCGTCTTTACTTGAAGCAGCTGGTTCTCCATGTCCAGCACAACCTGTTTCAACATCCGCTCAGGATCCTCAGCCTTCTCCACCAGATCGTTCAGATTGGCGCGTAACAATGTGCTTACCCGGTCCAGTAATGACATGGCGTCCTCCTTCTCTTCAGCTGTCGATTCCCGGCCGTGTTCGCCGGCTGTCAGCAACCGTGGTTCGTGGTTCACTTTATGGATGAAATGCTGGGTGCCCCATCCATTCCGCCTCGTGTGCGGAATGGATGAGAGGCCACCCTTCAATCCTGCTTCAATTGTTCCAGCCCGCAGTTCCTGGTGCATCAGCCAGGAACTGCGGGCTGGAAGCTACTTATCCTCCGGCTTCTGCTCCTCTGGCCTCTGCCTGATCGCTTTTACGTTGGACATCAGCTGTTTGATGTCCATGCCGCTCAGCGCCTCGAACAGGGCTGGTACTTGCGCCGCGATTCTGGTCATATCACCAGTAATCTTGTGCACGCCGGCGGCATCGTCTCCGCCAGTGGAGACAATGGTGATCTTGTCCACCTTGCTGAGCGGCTCGGCCATGGCACGCACTACATCGGCCATGTTGGTCAGCAGCTTGTCCACTACAGCAGCCTGGTTCCATTCCTGGTAAGCCTCGGCCTTCACGCTCATGGCCTTGGCTTCGGCCTCACCCTTCTGGAAGATGATGTTGGCTTCGGCTTCGCCCTGGGAGCGAATAGCCGCAGCGCGTCCCTCAGCCTCGGTGGTCAACCGAGCCTTTTCCGCCGTGGCCAGGTTCTCGATGCGCTGCCGCTCGATCTCTGCGCCCTTCAGCACCGTGGCGATAAGTTCCTTTTCGTGGCGCAGAATTTCCGCTTCCTGAACCTTGATCTGGCCTTCCTTCTCCACCTGCTGCACTTTCACCTGCTCGGCAGTTACCTGCTGCAACATGATGTTGGTTTGCAGCTCGTAGGCTTTGTCGGCTTGTGCCTGCTGGCGGCGGCTCTGCTCGGCATACTCGGCCTTCTTGATCTCCAGATCGCGCTGCGCCTCGGCCTGGCGCGTAGCAGATGCAGTTTCTGCAATGACCCTTTCCTGGTCTGCCTGCGCCTTGGCCACGGCAGATTCACGCAACGCGGTGGCCCGCTTGATTGCGGTGTCTCTCTCGGCGTCGGCTGTCGCCATCTCTGCGTCGCGCTTGATGCGGGCCACATCGGGTCGGCCCATGTTGGAGATGTACTCGTTCTTGTCGCGCACTTCCTTGATGGTGAACGAGATCACCTCCAGACCCATCTTGCTCATGTCTTCCGCGCAGGTGGCCCTCATCCGTTCGCCCACCATCTCCGGTTCCTTCACAATCTGTTCAACCGTCAGCTGTCCAATGATGCCGCGCAAGTGGCCTTCCATTACCAGGCGGATCAGGCCCTCGCGCTGCAGCGGCGTCTTGGTCAGGAACTGCTCTGCCGCGGTCAGAATCGAGGCTTGGTCGCTGCGCACCTTGATCTGCGCCACCGCCTCCACCGTTACCGCAACGCCCTGTTTCGTGTAGAGATCCTGCTGTGGCGCGACGTCGAAGCTCATCAGTTCCAGGCTTAGCTCGCGCGCGTTCTCTACCATGGGAAAGATCACCGTGCCGTGTCCCTTGATAACCCGTGGACCGCGAAATCCGTACACGATCAAGGCTTCGTTGGGTCCGGCCTTGCGATACATCCGCGCCAGAATGCCCATCAGAAAGATCAGCGCCAATACCCCGAGTCCAACAATGAGAACAATTTGATTCGTCATTACGTTCCCGGCCCTTTCGCCCGGGAGGTGAGTGGTTGATGGTTCAGTTCTTCGAACCGGCGTTGCGGCCGCTCTTCGGGAAAATCTTGGCCAATGTTCCCAGCAGAAAGATCACCGCCAGGATAGCCATATCCGTCATCAGCACAGTCGTGTTCGTCATTCGGTTCCCGGTCCTTCGGCCGGGTACAGCGTTAATGTCCTCGTCCCTATTCCCTGGTCCCTAGTCACTGTTCTTCTTCCCACCGCCGGACATAGGCGATTCCTTTTTCGTAGCGGACAACGTACACCTCTTCTTCCTTTTGAATCGGTTCGCCGTCCTCTGCTCGTGCCGGGACCGAAAGTCGCGCACCCAACTGCTCATACACCATCTCTCCGGTTCCACCCGCGCGAACCGCCGATGAAACCCGGCCCACCACGCCAACGACTTCCGTCTCGTCCGCCGTGAGCTCGCGTTCGTGGGGCAAAAGCACTCTGGTCAGGAACAGAAACAGGATCGTTCCTCCAGCCACTCCGCAAATCGCCGCCAGTACCAGCACGACCAGGGCCACGAAACTGCCGTAGCGAGTTAGCAGGTACCCGGCTGCCCCGAACCAGCACAGGAAAATCATGATGGAGAATGCGTTCCACCACGGGATGGTGGCCGTTCCCGCCCTCAGCCCTGCTCCGCCATGCGGCAGATGGCCGACGCTGGGCAGGTGTGGGGCATGGGGGATGTGAATGTGCCCGCCAAAATGTCCCATCCCGCCAAGCAGCGAAATCGCGCTCAGCAACAGCCCCAGAAGAAAACAGATCAGGTAGAAGCTTTCCCAATTCATCGTTGCGCCCCCTGTCTCCGTACAGCAGGCTTGTGCGCATTGCCTTCGTGCGCCTTGTTTTCATGTCTTGGCCGCAGCACCTCGGCCAGCCGCGGCATCAGGCCCGGCGTCTCCAGAATCGCTTCCAACAGCAGCAGGCATTCCCGCGAGTGCTCGTGCCGCGCCGCGGTCAGCAGGGCGTGCTTCAGCTCCGGGTCGCGCCGAAATCGCTCCGCGCCCGAAACCAGCCACAGGTCCAGCTTGTCTTCCACGTTGCGCAACTCACTCTGTAGTTCGGGCGAGTAGCCCTCCGGGTCGTCCACCAGGTAGCCGGGGTGCACCTTGAAGAACCGGGCCAGAATCTGTCGCGTCGTATTGGTCAGGTGGGGCCGCGCGCCGCTCTCGATCTGCGAGAGATAGCTCTGGCTCAGTTTCGAGCCAGTCTCAGCCTCGATGGCTCGCACCATCTCCTGCTGGCTGAGGTCGCGGTCCAGTCCGCGCAGGCTGCCCTCCACCTCGCGCAAGTAGCGGATTTTCTCGCCCAGTTTCATGCTCTTCGGAAAGCGGGAAATGCGCCTTGATTCGCATCTCTATCGCAGATTGCAATTACTTTATTGCAATCTGCGATATATGTCAACAGAAATCGACAGGGCGTTTTTTGCCCTGGTTCTCGTTGGATTTGCATGCAGTGGGCCGTCTTGAGTGGCAGTCGCATTCGATTCCACGCTAGCCAGATTAAAGGCAATGGGTGGTTAAAAGGCCTTCGGACTGCACCCCATCTCAGAGGGCAGGTTCATTGCCTGTTTTCTCACTCCCGAAGGGCGCCGGGTGGGAATCGTGCAGACGGTGGTGACACAGTAGCCGCCTCTTGACACAGTGAGAACGATGCATTTCGCAGAGATGCGGAGGCCCTTCAGCGTGGCGCTGAAGGGCCTCCAATTGTCAAAACAACATCCAGCCTACGCCGTCACAGTCCGCCTAGGTTTGGAGCCCCACAGCCCATAGTAGGCAATGAAGAGGTAGCACACGACAGGAAGAATGAACGCGTGCTGAATCTTTGCCGGGTCGCCAAACATCCCGAACAGGTCGATCAGTTTTCCCAGCAGAAATGGAATCACCGCGCCACCCACAATCGCGGTCATGATCAGGCCCGAGCCTTTGCTGGTCATCGGCCCCAGCCCAGCAATGCCCAGCGTGAAGATATTGGGGAACATCACCGAGTTGAAGAATCCGCACAGCACCAGCGTCACGATGGCAATCCATCCTGAGGAGAACATCGAAATGGCGATCATCGCGGCCGCGGTAAAACCGAAGATGCCCAGCAGCTTCCCGGCCTTTACCCGGGTCAGGATCCAGGCGCCAAGCAGGCGTCCGACCATCGCGCCGAACCAATAGAGCGAGAGCAGGAACGAAGCGGTTTTGGCGGAGCTCACGCCCTGCGTCGTGAAGTAGTTCACTGCGATCGAAGCCAGGCCCACTTCCACACCCACATAAAAGAAGATGCCCAGCGCTCCCAGCACCGTGTGCCGGTAGCTCCAGATGCTACGGCTCAGCACCGGGTCGCCCTCTTTGGCGGGACGGAATGCCTTGGTTTCCGTGATCGGCGGCAGATGCGAAAGCGCCACCGCGACCCCCAGAATCAGCAATCCGCCGGCAATGGCAATGTACGGTCCGCGCACGGTGTGCGCAATGATCGTCGGGGTCGCCGTTTTACCGAGATCCGCGAGGATAAACGCACCGGCGATGATCGGCGCAATGGTTCCGCCAATAGAGTTGAGCGCCTGTGCCAGGTTCAGCCGAATCGAAGCGCTCTCCTCCGGTCCAAGGATCGAAACATACGGGTTTGCCGAGGTCTGCAAGGCAGTAACTCCGGCTCCCACCACGAAAACCGCGCTTAGGAAAAGCGGAAAGCTCACCAGCCTTGCGGCCGGAACAAATAACAGGCAACCCACCATCTGAATCAGTAGCGAAACCACCATCGTCCGCTTGTATCCAATGGTCTCGATCAGCTTGGACGTCGGCGCGGAGAAGACGAGGTAGGCCAGGAAGAAGGCGCTCTCGGCCAGCATCGCCTCTCCGTAAGGCAGATCGAATAACTTTCGCAGATACGGCACGAGTGCCATGTTCAGGTTGGTAATGAATCCGAAGATGAAAAACAGCGCGGTCACCGTGATGAACGGAACCAGGTATCCGGGTGAAGTGAGCGCCGCGGATGGTGTCGATCGTGTCGTCATAAGAGGTTATTCCCCACTTCCTGAGAGTGTTCTACCCGGCAAGGTCAACTTCATGGCACCCGGCCTGGGAGGGTCGATTACAGCCGGCACCTTGAGGCCCGCCACCGGGTTGCGATTGAGCCAGTGCCTTCGGCCATTTTGCCGCACAGAACACTATACGTGAAACTACCTTAGAAGCACGGCGACACGCGTCGGCCCCGTTGCGCGCTACCGGAGCGGCGCCGTTTTCGGCTATTCTCAATATCAAACCTAAGGAGACGGACGTGGCCATTGCAGTGTTGAGCAGTGCCAGGCTGAAGAAGGTGTTGGCGGCCCTGGAAGGGAACTGGCAAGCGGAGATGGAGGGCTACCACACTTACCTGACGTTAGCCGACCGCGACTCCGATCCCGTGCGTGCCCAAGTGCTGCGCCACCTGGCCCAGGCAGAGTTGGAACACGCCGCTCTGTGGGCGGGGCGCATCCAGGAACTGGGCGGACAGGCGCCGGTGTACCACGGCAACCCCGGCGGCGAGGCAAACTCGCTGGCGAACCGCGCCGGCGGACCGAAGATGGCCCTGCGCCGCCTTGAGATTGAAGAGAGCCGCCACATTGCCAACTACGGAACCCAGTTGAAGGAGCTGGGGGACGAGGGTTCCATCGCCATTCTCGAACACGTCATCGAGGACGAAAAAGAGCACTTCCGCGAACTGGGCTCGCTGTTGCGCGGCCACTATTCAGCGCCCGTCGGCGCTCCCAAGGTGAACGCCCAGGCCGTTCTCGACGAGTTGTTGGCCAAGCGCAATCAGGGTCGCAAGCAGCCCGGCAGTTGGATCGGCGACGCTATTTACGGAGTCAACGACGGCCTCGGCGCAATTTTCGGAATCGTCTCCGGTGTCTCCGGCGCCACTGCCGGCGACAGCAAGTATGTTCTGCTGGCTGGTCTTTCAGGCATGATTGCCAGTGCTCTTTCCATGGGCTCCGGCGCCTACCTGGCGGCCAAGAGCGAGCGCGAAATCTACCACGCTGAAATCGCGCGTGAGCGCGAAGCCATCCACATGAACGGCCCCGAAGCCCGCGAACTGCTTTCGCTCTACTATCAGGTGAAGGGTCTGCCTGAGCCGGATGCCGACCACATGGTCAACCACATCGCCAACGACCCCGACCAGTTGCTTCGCGCCCTGGCCGGCGAACGGCTTGGCACCTCGGAGGAAGCGCTCGCCAATCCTATCGTCTCGGCAAGTTCCGGCGCCCTTTCCACGGCCGTAGGCGCCGCCATTCCCATCATTCCCTTTTTTTTCATGCATGGGATTGAAGCAGTCATTGCCGCCGCTGTCATTTCCCTGGCCGCGCACTTCGCTGTCGGCGCAGCCAAGAGCCTCATTACCGTGCGTTCCTGGTGGTCTTCCGGTTTCGAGATGACCGTAGTCGGCGCCGTAGAGGGCGCGGTCACCTACGGCATCGGTATTCTGCTCGGTAAGGGCGGCATGTAGGTAACCCCTCCAGTACTGATTCCTTTCTCCGTGGCGCAATGCCTATAGAATGGTTTCGGCATTCGCCGCCGGGGAAACTCATGCTCAAGAAAGCACTTTGCCTGTTTGCCTTTACAGTTTCGCTGCTGCCGTCGCTGTCCGCTCTCGGTCAATCCGCCTCCGATGTAGCGGTGGAGCGCGGGGTGGCCATGAAGACTCGCGATGGCGTCACACTCTACGCCGACATCTATCGGCCCGCCGCAGAAGGTTCGTTCCCGGTATTGCTGCAACGCACCCCCTACGACAAGCGCAATGGCTCCGACTTCGCAAACCAGGCTGCTGCGCGCGGATTCATGGTGGTGGTGCAGGATGTGCGTGGACGCTTTACCTCCGAGGGCGAGTGGTACCCCTTCAAGCACGAAACCGATGACGGCTATGACACGGTGGAGTGGGCGGCCGCATTGCCTCATTCCAATGGGAAAGTGGGCATGTTTGGCGGCTCCTATGTGGGCGCGACGCAGATGCTCACCGCCATCGGCCATCCGCCCCATCTGGCAGGAATCTGCCCCGTGGTCACAGCCAGCAACTACCACGAGAACTGGACCTATCAAGGCGGCGCATTCGAGCAGTGGTTCGATGAATCATGGACCTCGGGACTGGCGCAGGACACGGCCAATCGTGCCATCCGGAGGGAAACCAATGCACTCATCGGCGATACGGTCCTGCCCTTGAAGCAATATCCCGTCTTCAACCTCAAACCTCTTGCCAACAGCGCAGAATTCACCCGCTCACTTGCGCCTTACTTCCTTGATTGGCTCGACCATCCGACCTACGACAGCTATTGGAAGCAATGGTCGATCGAGGAGAACTTCGCTTCCATCCAGGTGCCCGCGCTCACTATTGCCGCCTGGTACGACCTCTTCCAGGGCGGTTCACTGCGCAACTATCTCGGCATCAAAGCCCACGGCGGCAGCGAGGCGGCCCGCAACGGGCAACGGCTGCTGATCGCCATCGGCGGGCATTCCGGATGGGACCGCACTGTCGGCGTTGTCGATTTCGGTCCCGGTGCGGCATTTGACGAGAACGCCGTCACTCTCGCGTGGTACGAATACCTGCTCCAGGGCAAACAGAACGATTTCGCCACGGAGAAGCCGGTCAAGATATTCGTTATGGGCGAGAACAAGTGGCGTTATGAGGACGAATGGCCTTTGCAGCGCGCCCAACAGACAAGCTACTTTTTGCATTCGTCCGGCAAGGCTAACAGTGCTTCCGGTGACGGCTCGATTTCGGTCGCTCCTGCCACCAAGGAAGCTCCGGACAGCTTTGTCTACGACCCAGCCAACCCCGTCCCAACGGTGGGTGGACCTTTGTGTTGCGACAGCGTGCACCTGATGCCCGGCCCCAGGGATCAGAAGGAAGTGGAGAGCCGCGCCGATGTGCTGATTTATTCCACGCCGCCCCTCGATCAAGACACCGAAGTGACCGGCCCGGTGACGCTCGACCTGTTCGCCAGGTCTTCCGCCCCCGACACCGATTTCACAGCCAAATTAGTTGACTTGGGTCCAGACGGCTTTGCGCAGAATCTTACTGAAGGCATTCTGCGCGCGCGCTATCGCGAATCTGCCAGCGAGGCCAAACCCATCGTACCCGGCAAAATCTACGAGTACAAAATCGACATGTGGTCTACGAGTAATGTGTTCCTGAAGGGCCACAGGATCCGCGTTGAAGTTTCCAGTAGCAACTTCCCGCGCTTTGACCGCAACCTGAACACGGGAAAGAGCGCCGCGGAGGATTCCACGTTCGTCAAGGCCACCAACACCGTCCTCCACGACCGCGAACATCCAAGCGCGCTGCTGTTGCCGGTAGTGCCGAGATGATGCTTTAGGATCGGGAAGCCGCTGCGTACCCGGCCATCAATTCTCTCGCCGCCTTCCGTCCTAGCCGGATGCAGTCGGGAATGCCGATGCCGTCGTAAGCGTTTCCGGCTAGTCGCAATCCCGGCATGCCTGCCACGCGTGCGGTGATGCGCTGAATGCGATCCTGGTGTCCCACCGCGTACTGGGCCATGGCCCGCTGCCACCGTGAAACCCGCGCTATCTCCGGCTCCACGTGCGAGGCGATGATTTTCTTGCCCAGAATCTCGCTCAATTCACGGCGGACGGTAGCCACTAGCGCAGCATCTGTTTCGGCCAGCAGGGCCTCGTTATTCATGCCGCCCAGAAAAGCTCGCAGCACCGCCTTTCCCGGCGGTGTCCGTCCCAGAAACTTGCGATGGACAAACGTGCAGGCCAGCATCGAGCGGCGCTCGCTGGCCGGAACCAGAAAGCCGAACCCATCCGGCAGCCGGCCCAGTTTGGCTTCGTCGTAAACCAGGTTTAAGGTGATCGACGATGAATAGGGAATCCCGCTCAATTCATTGCCCAGTTCCGCGTCCACCCCGCCCAGCAGTAGGCCTGCCGCCCAGGCCGGTGAGGCCATAACCACCGCGTCGTAGATCTCCGTCGCACCGCCTGCATGAACGTGCCATCCGGCTTCCGTTTTCTCCAGTCCGCTGACAGGTGTAGAACGTCGTAACCAGGCAGGTTCAAGCCGTGCTTCCAGCGTGTCCACTAATTGTTGCAGGCCGCCGCGCAAGGTAGTGAAGATGCCACGCGGTCCAGGCCGTCCGTTACCCTGGTCCTTTGTCCCTCCAAGGCTCGCGGCCCGGGCACGCATCTGGCGGTGTGCTGCCAACATGCCGCGGGTGAGGGAGCCGTATTTGGTTTCCATCTCCACCAGTCGAGGCAGCACTGCGCGTGCACTCAATTGCGAGGAGTCGCCGCCGAAAATGCCGGAGAGCAGCGGATCGGCCAGCCGGTCCACGGCCTCGGCGCCAAAATGCCGTTCCACCAGTGTGGCCACCGCTTCATCGTGGCCGCTGGGGCGTGGAGGATGTAACAACTCCAGCGCCATGCGTACCTTGGTCATGGGGCTAAATAGCCGCGTCAGCGCTGTGGGAATCAGCTTGGTCGGCACCAGAAACATGAGCCCATCAGGCAGGGGCACCAGCCTGTTCCGTACCACAACGTAGGTCTTGCGTGCCACGTCGTTCGACGGGGTTAGCTGGTCACCGAGTCCCAACTCCCGGCAAAGCTCGGCCGCGGCCGGTTTCTCGCTGATAAAGGAGTCGGGACCCAGCTCCAGCACTGTGCCGCTCACAGTCTCCGAAGCCAGCACCCCGCCCAGCCGCTCGCGCGTCTCAAACAGCGTGTACTCCACTGCCGCACCAGACCTGCGCGCCTTCTCCAACTCATAAGCGGCTGCCAACCCCGCTATGCCCCCGCCAATGATTGCAGTTCGCATCGTTACCTCAACACTCTATTAGAACAGTTTCCGCACCAACATGGTTCTGCCTGGGGAATCTCCCGTATGGTGGGGATAGCCGTATCCAACAGGATTAGAATCAACTCGACGCCTGTAGAACGCGTGTGATTTAAGTCACTCGCCAACGGTAGCATCGATGCCGCAATCCATGCATGGATTGATAGAAACAATACCGGCTGCTTTCCGAATCTTACGCAGGAGATTTGTTCCCCCATTTCCGTTGCCCCGTCCCTAGTCAGGAGTTTCCCCCATGAACGCTGAATTGATTCACCGCCTGCATTTCGCCTTCACGGTGACCTTCCACTATCTTTTTCCGCAGCTCACCATGGGGCTGGCGCTGCTGATCGTGGTACTCAAGACGGTGGCCCTCCGCACAGGCAGCGCACAATGGGACCGCGCAGCGCGATTTTGGGGACGCATCTTTGGCATCAACTTCGTCTTCGGCGTGGTTACCGGCATTCCCATGGAGTTCGAGTTCGGCACCAACTGGGCTCGCTTCTCGCGACTGTCCGGCGGCGTGATCGGTCAGCCCCTGGCCATGGAGGGCGTTTTCAGCTTCTTCCTGGAGTCGGCTTTCCTGGGCCTGTTTCTCTATGGAGAAAAGCGTCTCTCGAAGATCATGCACTGGTTCTCGGCGGTGATGGTCTTCGTGGGGTCGTGGATCTCGGGCTTCTTCATTATTGTGACCGACGCCTGGATGCAACATCCGGTCTCCTACGCGCAACTGCCCAACGGCCAGTTTGAGGTGCTCAGCTTCTGGCAACTGTTGCTGAACCCCTGGGCCCTGCTCCAATACGCGCACAACATGACCGGAGCCGTGGTCACCGCCAGCTTCGTCATGGCCGCGACCGGTGCGTTCTACCTGCTGGATGGACGTATTCACGACTATGGCCGCATCTTTCTTAAGGTGGGCGTGATCTCCGGCGTTATCTCCACCATCCTCATCATCTTTCCCACAGGCGATCTGCACGGCAAATACGTTGCGCGCAACCAGCCCGCCGCCATGGCCGCCATGGAGGGCCTCTTCAAAACGGAGGCTGGTGCGGACATCGTGCTCATGGGCCAGCCCAACGAGGAGACCGGCCAGATTGACAACCCCCTCGTAGTCAACGACGCGCTGAGCTTTCTCATTTACGGAACTACCAAGGCCGAAGTGAAGGGCCTCGATCAGTTCCCTCACGACCAGTGGCCCACTGCGTTGCCGCTGCTCTACTACGCCTACCACATCATGGCCGGTCTGGGGACATGGTTCGTGCTCTTGATGATTGTGGCTGCATTTCTGTTGTGGCGGGGACAAATCTACACCTCGCGCTGGATGCTGTGGTTGCTGCTGATCAGCTTTCCTCTGCCCTATATTGCGAATACCGCCGGCTGGCTGACCGCCGAAATTGGCCGCCAGCCCTGGCTCATCTATGGCCTGATGCGCACCAGCGAGGGCTACTCAAACACCGTCTCGGCCAGCAACGGACTTTTCACTCTGCTGGGATTCATGGGGCTCTACGCGTTGCTAGGTCTGCTGTTCACTGTACTGGTCTACCGCGAGATCAGCCGTGGCCCCGAGCCGAAAGCAACCGCCGCCGGAGCGCTCCACGCGGATTGACCCGAATGCTGGAGGTTCGCCAAATGTCCTGCGCTCCACCAATTACGCCTTCTTCTTTGGGCATGGTCGGATACCACAACTCTTGACTATGGTTCATGCATCAGAGGTTTCGTCATGATGGGTTTCATCTGGTTCTGGTTGGTTGCCGTGATGATCGTGGGCTATGTGGTGCTCGACGGCTTCGACCTCGGTGTTGGCGTGCTGCACCTCTTTCTGGTGCGCACTGAAGCGGAACGCCGCGCAACCCTGGGCAGCATCGGTCCGGTGTGGGACGGCAACGAAGTCTGGCTGCTGGCGGGCGGCGGCACGCTTTACTTCGCTTTTCCGCTGCTTTACGCGTCGGCTTTCAGCGGTTTCTACCTGCCGCTCATGATTGTGCTCTGGCTGCTGGTGCTGCGCGGTGTAAGCCTGGAACTGCGCAATCACATCGACGTAGGAGTGTGGCGCGCGTTACTCGATGGAGTCTTTGGACTGGCCAGCGCTCTACTCACCATCTTCTTCGGCGCCGCGCTGGCCAACGTGCTTCGTGGCGTTCCCCTGCAAGCAGACGGATACTTCTTTCTGCCCCTGTGGACCAACTGGCAGCCCGGCCCAAGCCCTGGAATTCTTGACTGGTACACGGTCATCGGCGGTTTGGTAGCTTTGGCCGCGCTCACCCTGCATGGCGCACTCTGGCTCACCATCAAAACCTCGGGCAACCTGGCCCAGCGCGCCCGCCGCATCGTCACTCCGTTATGGCTGGTCGTGGTCCTGCTCACCGTGGTCAGTCTGGTTGCCACCATCGTTGTTCGCCCGCAAAGCCTGGACAACTACCGAAGCTATCCGTTCACCTTTGTTGTACCCGTGGGAGTGGTAGCGTCGCTGGCCGCCGCCTGGCTATTCAATCGCAAGATGCAACCGGTCAAGGCTTTCCTCTCTTCGTGCCTGTA
Organism: uncultured Occallatibacter sp.; assembly: GCA_964396795.1. Taxonomy (GTDB): domain Bacteria; phylum Acidobacteriota; class Terriglobia; order Terriglobales; family Acidobacteriaceae; genus Telmatobacter. The sequence continues at coordinate 131,148 of CAYNGB010000002.1, forward strand.
TCTTTTCTTTATGTTAGCGGGGGCGTGCTGGGGCGTATATCCAACATTGCTGCCGGCCACAACAGGTTCGGACCGCGACATCACTCTCAGCCGCGCCATCTCCGGCCCTCATACGCTGGCCGTAGGCTTGGTCTGGTGGAGCTTCGGTATGGCCCTGGCCGTCGCCTACATTGTCTTTGTCTACAGCCGGTTCAAGGGCAAAGTGGATACCAGCGGGCACTGAGGCTTGCTGCGGAGAACCGCGAAGACGGCTCTACGCGGAGGGTCGAAAAAATCAAGAGTAATTCCTGGCCTGCGTCCTAGCCTACAGTGTGACCAGCGGGTAGAGTTCCGGCTGGCAGACAGCCGCTGGTTCCTTCTCTTCGCGAGGGACCCAGTTACGCGGCTGGTACACGCAGCACGGCTCCTGCGCCAGCGGATCGCCTGTTACCGCATAGGCACGCGCCCGCGAACCGCCGCAGATCTCCTTATACTCGCAGGCCCCGCACTTGCCCTCCAGCTTGCTGGTGTCGCGCAACGACTTGAAGATGGGCGCGTTCTGATAGATCTCCGCCAGTGGTGTCTGGCGCACATTGCCGGCATGAATGGGGAGGAATCCGCTGGGATACACGTTGCCCACGTGAGAAACAAACAGAAAGCCTTTGCCGTCGTTCACCCGCCGGGTGGCCCAACTCGCAGTCCGCGCGTGCGCGTCGCTGGTGGGCGCCCCAGCCTCGTACTCCTTCGCAGCAGCTGTGGCGTGCGGATGCCCGTGCCCCATGCGCCGCTCCTCCAGATTGTGCTGCAGCAGGTAACGGCGGTAGTGCATCGCCTCGGTAGTTTTGATCTGGAAGCTCACCCGGTGCGAGAGTTCGTAAATCTTGCCGAAGACCTGCTCGAACTCCTCGCCTGAAAGCAGGTCCCCCAACTGGCCGCGTCCCACCGGAACCAGGAAGAATACATTCCACATTACGATGGAAAGCTTCTCAAAAAGTGCGCAGAGGTTGTCCAGATCGTGAGCATTGTGGCGGCTGATGGTGGAGTGCACCTGGATGGGAATCCCAGCCTCGTTAGCCCACTCGATAGCCTGAATGGTCCGTGCCCACGCCCCCGGAAGACCCCGGAATGCATCGTGAATTTCCGGCGTTGAGCCGTCCAGTGAGATACCCAATCTGACCAGGCCGGCCTCTTTCATCTTGAAGATGGCCTCACGCGTCAGCAGCGGTGTTGCGCTGGGAGTGAGCGCGACCTTCACGCCCTTCTCAGCGGCGTAGTGGATCAGCTCAAAGACGTCCGGGCGCTTCAGCGGATCGCCGCCCGTAAACACGAAAATAGGCACTTGCATGGCGGCGATCTGGTCGATCAGCGCTTTTCCCTCGGCCGTTGTCAGCTGGTCAGGGTGAGCAATCGGCTGGGCCGCTGCACGGCAGTGTTTGCATGCCAGGTCACACGACTGGGTGACCTCCCAGATGGCAAGAAAGGGAGTTTCGTCGTAATTCAACCCGCCCCGGGCGGGAATGTTCTGCATCGGTTGCATGTGACCTCCAGCGGAATCACGGCGAGCCAGCCCAGGAAGTGCATCCAGCGGCGGGGGAACGCCTCAACTCTCATCAAGAAGACCAGCCCAGGTGCATCGAAAGCTGTGATTCAGATCACTTCATCTCGCTGAATTGAGAGGTCAGTCCTTCCCCGGGTGGACAAACACCTGGGATCGGCGCAGAATGCTGGTCTCGGCTGAACGAAGGTTTCGAGACCTGCGTCGATACTGTGGCGGCGCTGGTTTCTGGCGGCCGGAAATCCGTGGTGAGGTTGCAATCCGTTTGTGATTTAAATCACGTGACCTTGTGCCGCGGAGCACCGTAAGCCGATACGGAAGATGCCACACTTCATACCCGCAGTTCAGGGAGGTTCCCATGGCCGCTACATTCAAGCCAGGGTGGAGCAAGCCCTCCACCATCCTCTTTGCCTCCGAGATCCCCGCCAATGAGAAAGCCCTCAACTTTGCCTTGGCGCAAGCCAGGGAGTTTGCCGCGGACCTCATCCTGTTCCACGCCTATGACACGCTGGTAGTGGCCGCGTCTGAGACCTCAGGCATCCGTTATTACGACTACGCCGCAGCTGCCCGGGCGGAAATACATCATCTTGAACCTTTTGCCCAGCGCGCACGAGAGGCGGGAGTGCGGTGTGAGATCGTGGTGCGACCCGGTCTGGCCGCCGACCAAATTCTCAGCTTCCTGCGTGAGCGGGAGGTTGATCGCATTGTGATGGGCACCCATTCCCCCGGCCCCATCGGCAAGCTTCTGGTGGGCTCGGTGGCAGAGGCTGTTTTACGCACCGCCAAGGTTCCGGTCTGCATCGTGGGCCGCGAGGCGGTGGATGGCGCCTTTCGCAACTTTGCCACCCACACTATTTTGTGTGCCATCAGCCTGCTTGAAAGCAGCTATGTGGTAGCCCACTTTGCTGCCACTTTGGCCGTACAGCATAACGCCCGGCTTGTCCTGCAGCATGTGATCCGGCCTCAGGAGCGTGCCGAGATTCTTGCCGGTCGCACCATCGATCAAGTGGAGGCCGATCTTCGCTCGCTGGTGCCGGAGGAGTTGGCGCAGAAGATTGCACTGCAGACCATCGTAGTGCCGGGCGACCCAACAGAGGAACTGCTCTACCAGAGCAGGGCTCAGCAGGCCGACCTGATTGTGCTGGGTGCGCAGGGAGCTTCGGCTTTTGCCGCCATTGCCCGTCAGGGCGTGGTGTATAAAGTACTGGCCCACGCGTATTGCCCGGTCATCACCTTGTCGCCAGCTCTGCTGGCTGAGTGCGGAGTGAATACCGAAAAGGTACACTCCACTGAGGTCTTTCTCGCGGGCGTCTTTTAGAGCCGGGATTACCGGCAGACCACCGGAAGCGCGCCGGGTGGATTTCTGCAAGAGATGGAGTCCACCCGGCGGGGCCGGTCCCGCTTTTTCGGTCCCAGATCTTTCCAGGAATTGCGTTCCCGTCATACTCGAAATCCCTTTCAGCTTTATTGCCTAACCACCCTGTGCACCCCATCGCGGGTAAAGTATTTCGATCCCGATGTTGTTGCTCAATTCATGCAGCGCAATGGTGTCGCCGCCACTCTCCGCGTATACTGATGGGCAAGGCGGCTCCTGTTTCACCTGCCGCATGTGAGGTGCGTCTTCCGCAGGGACTACGGTTCACTGACGTTCGACGTTCCACCATCGGAGACTTCCCGTTGGCGCGCGGTGGCCCGCGTACTCCGAAGTCCCATGGATGCTGTGAGTTGTGTTCTCCTTCCTGGTTTTTGCCCCCTCTGCGGCTCTCCCTTGCCGCGCCTTTCTTCCGTGCCAATCTGCGCTGCCTGCTGGACGGAGTTCCCGGTTCCAAGCGGCCCCGTATGCACTCGCTGCGGCGACTCCCTTAATGCTCCGACACCGGCTTCAAGCCGCTCTACTTCTGTTTGCCGCACCTGCCGGCTGGTGCCGCCGCCGTTTGTGCGTGCGGTAGCTTACGGCCCGTATCAGGACCGAATGAAAGAGGCAATCCACGCGCTGAAATACGATGGATTGCGTCCCGCCGCCCGGGGGCTCGGCCGGATGCTGGCTGCGGCTATCGCACAGTTGGCTTCTGAAGCGCCTTCCGAAATGCTGGTGGTTCCCGTGCCCCTGCACCGCAGCAAATACGCCGGGCGCGGTTTTAACCAGGCGCGCCTGCTGGCCGTTGAGGCGCTGGGGTTCCTGCGCAAGACGCATCCGGCATGGCGGCTGACGCTGACCCCCGGCACGCTGATCCGCTTGCGCGCTACCGGCAGTCAGGCTGGCCTTACGCCGCGCCAGCGTCGCCTGAACGTGCGCGGCGCATTTCATGTTTCCGATGCCGCGACCGTCGCCGGACAGCATGTTCTTCTTGTTGACGATATTTTGACCACCGGCGCCACCGCCCGCGCCGCCGCACAAGCGCTACTCAAGGCCGGGGCGAAAACCGTGTGGGTAGCCACGCTGGCCCGAGCGCGCCGCACCAATCTGGCTCGCTCAGGCGCAGCCGAAATCTACAGCGATGGAGCAAAAGTCCGCGAATTGCCGGCTAATTCGCCAACCGTCAACTTTCAACCCGAGAGCATGCACTTATCCACGAGCTAACCATCTTTTTGACGAGGGGATAAAGGATGTCGCTGGGAAAAGCTATGATTCATGCACGCAAACAGAAGTCCGTTGCCAAGGTCACGGCGGTGGCCGGGGAGCACGCCGCGGTGCAGTCCATTCATATCTTGCAAATGCCTGTGCTGGTGCTCAACGCATCCTACGAGCCCATTAACATCTGCGGTGCGCGGCGTGCCTTGGTGTTGGTGCTCAAGGGCATTGCTCGCACCGAGGAAGAACACGGCCTGACCCTTCATGCCCAGCGCAGCCGCATTGCCATGCCCTCTGTCATTCGCCTGCTCGAGTATCGTCGCATTCCTCACCAGACCCGTGCCCTGTCGCGCAAGAACATCCTGCTGCGTGACCGCAACGCCTGCCAGTACTGCGGCGTTGTGCTGCCGTCCAGCGAACTCACGCTGGACCACGTCATTCCCCGCTCCCGGGGCGGCAATTCCACCTGGGAGAATCTTGTTGCCTGCTGTCACGCCTGCAACCGTCGTAAAGGCAACCGCTTGCTGGCTGAGATGGATGACATGGTTCTGTTGCGCGAGCCGCGCCCATTCTCTTTGCACACCAGTCGCCAGATCATGCGCATGCTGGGCCGTGGTGACGATCGCTGGCGCAAGTACCTGTTCTATTGAGAGCCAGCGGTTAGCGCACCGCTATTGCTTGGGTTTCGGTTGTTGACCCGGCTGGTCTTTGGGCGTCGTGATGTCCTGCCCCTCGTAAATGATCTTGGCTGTTGATCCGAATCGCTTGTATTCCGTGTATTTGACGGTGTCGCGAATGTGCACGTCCTGCGCCATACTGTAGTTGCCCCCGGCAAAGTGGAGAATGCCCTCGCCCTTGGTGTAGACCGGGAACCAGTAGTGGCCGTCCACCTGTTGCCGCCATGTCATGAAGGGCGGATGCAGGTCCTCGTGATTTTTGCGCGTGTCGTCGGGCACCATTCTCCCGTCAGTCACCACGATTTGAAGATCGGTCGCGTCCACCCAGATCCGCCCCTGCAGATAGCGCTTATTCTTTTCGATCTGCTTGGGAGCCACGTCGAACACATAGCAGTCCACCTCGTCCACCTTCTGCCGGCCGACGAACTTCACGTCGTATTGCGCGATATCCTCAGTGGTAAGAACGAAGGGATACCCGCGTTGGATATCCTGCATGTCCGAAGGCGACATGATGACTCTTTGCAGCGTGTTTTGTGGCGCGAAAACCACCTTTTCCACGCGCTTGCCTGAGGGGTCGAAGATCACGTCGTCCACCTCGTAGTACTGGCCATCCACTTTATTGTCATCGTCCACGGTCTCAACCCGGGCGATGCGGCGATAGGTGTAGTGGTTCAGCGCCTCCTGAAACTCGCTTTCCTTGGCCGCAAACTTGCGGATAATCTCTTCCGCAGGTGTCGTTGGCGGCGCAATGTCCATGTGTCCGAAGCCTGCGTCGAGGGCCATGGGTGTAAAGCTGTCTTTATCTTGCGCAGAGGCTGCCAGGACGCAAATCCCGGCCGCTGCGACTGCCATCCATATCCGTCTAATCACCTTCCGGACTCCTCCCTGGCGGTTTCCCGGGATCCTATGACCGTGAAAATATTGTCATCCATCGGAAGTCCCTTAGTCGCGCTCTGTCTACAACGTTAGACGCATTTACACTAACGGCGGGGGTCTCGAAAATGGCACGTTGGCACGACTATCCCGGACCTGCGCCATAGTCGCCTCGCCAATTTGCTCGCGGTCGGTCCACCGAGAAGCTGGTCACGTGTGATTTGCCGCGCAACGTCAACCAAATGAGCTAATGTTAGTAGTTTCAGAACACCTGAGACAGTGACCGCGCTGCAGAGTTTGATCGCGCTTTCTACCAGGAGATGGTTCAAGGAGAATTCCGGTTTCCATGCCCGATACCTACCACCTTCCGGCGCTCATTCTAATCGTCCTCCTGCTGCCGGCATTCTTTCACCTTTACCGGCGTTCGCGGGATCTCCGTCCGCTGCTGTGGTTTCTTGGTTTTCTCTTTGCTGCGTTCCGCCTGTTGCAATGCTGCACTCTGGGGTGGCGGGACGTCTCCGACGCACTGGCGCATCCATGGTTTGCCGCAGTCGGACAAGCTGCCGCCCAAATCAGCGCGGCTTTGTTGCTGGCCTCATTTTCGCCGCGCAAATTCCGCCTCGGCCGGCTGCGTATCCTCTACGCCATCCCATTTGCCCTTCCCCTGGTCATTTACGCCATTCTGCTTTTTGGCGTTTATGGGGGCGGCTTGCCCGTTGGACTTCCTTTTCTAATGTTCCCGGTGCTGGGCGCGCTCTCTCTCTTTGTGGGCTGTTTCTGGGGTTACAGCAGGGCCAACATGCCCACCTGGTTGGGACTGGCCTTGTGCATCGGGCTGGGCGGCGCCGGCCTTTGGGTATGCGTCACTTTGGGGCGCGATTGGCCCTTGGTGTTTGTCGAGTGCGCCCTGCATGCAACCACTGCCATGCTCGTCTTTTATGCTTTCCGGCGCTTCTCGCTGGGGACCTTGTTGACCGGACTGGGGTTTGTGGCGTGGTCGCTAGGGATTGCACAAGCTATGCCCGTCGTCGCTGCCAATCCAGGGCTGCAGGTTACTCTGCTTCGTATCGACCTCATCGGAAGCATGGTTGCCGCGCTGGGATTGATTCTGCTTGCGCTGGAAGATGAACTGGACATCAAGCGCAATGCGGAGGAGCGGGAGCACCGCGCGCGCAAAGAACTTGAAGCCTACACGCTTCTTACCCTGTCTCGCCGCCGGGTGGAAGAGTTTGACCAGCAGGCGACCCAGATATGCGAGAGCGTCGTTGCCAACAGCCGCTTCTCTGGGGTGACGCTCATCCTGTTGCATACCTCCGGCTTGTTCCGCGTTGCCGGGTCTGCCGGGTTGGACGAAGCCACGGCAAATGCGCTCGAGGCGTTGGTCGGCCGCATCCCGGTTGTCGGCTTTCTGACCCCCGGTTCAGGCGTACCTGCCGTCCAACATAGCCAGACCCTGGTCCTCGATCTGCAACCCTGGCTTCTGCCCGGTGACGATCTCATCCGCCTGGGATTCACTACGGTTCTGGCCACCCCTCTCTATGGCCGGTCGGCCACCGAAGGCGCCCTGTTCCTAACCGGAGACCGTGAGCCGGACGTACCCATTCGCGCCGATGATTTGTTTCCCGTGGAGATGCTGGCGGCGCGCATTCAAGCCGCCCGCAGCCAGACCATCATGTTAGAGAAGCTGATTGACGCGGAGAAATTTGCCGGGCTCGGCCAGATGGCCAATAACGTGACCCGGCAATTGAACAATCCGCTCACCGTGATTCTTGGCTACGCCTCACTGCTTGAAGAAGCTGAGGAGCTGCACCCCCAGGCGCAGCGCGCCGTTGAAGCCATTCTGACCGAAGCCCGGCATATGCGGTCTACGCTTGAAAGCCTCTCGCGCATGTCGCGCTCGCAAAACGAACAGCTCGCAGCCATCTCGATCACTGAGTTGCTGACCGACATGGAGCAGTTGCACCGCTCTGAGTTTGTACACCGCTCCATCGACTTTCGCCTCCAGATTGCGCCCGCGCTCCCCAGGGTTTTGGGCAACCCGCAACAGGTGCGCCAGGCCTTGCTCTATTGCCTCCATTACGCCATGGATGCGGTCGAGAAGCAGGATGCAGCCGGCGAAAAAACTGTGCGCGTGGAAGCTGTTGCCGAAGAGAGTCGCGTGAAGATTGTGATTGCCCACACGGGCCAGGGATTCCTTCATCCCGCGCGCGCTTTCGATCCCTTCATCCCCACGCAGGCTGAAGGCGAGACCTCCGGCCTGGGTCTTAACCTCTGCGCCACCATCCTGCGCGACAACAACGGCCGCGCCTCGGCGGTTAACTACGAGCCCCGCGGCGCCGCCATCGTCTTGGAACTCCAGGCCGCATAGACCGCCGACGCGCGGTGTACACTTTTCCTTCGCGCACTCCGGGTTGTTCCCTGTGCGCGGGTACAGCGGAACCAGGGTTGGTGTATCCCGAAGGCACACCCCTCAAGTCGACGCGACCATCAGGGAGCGGCGATCAGGTTCAGAATTCAACAGGCCACAGTAACGCTGGTTTCGCTCTAGGAATCTTATGCGCAAAATCTTATTTGTCTTCTTTCTTCTGGCCGTTTTTGTCTCCAACCGTTTCAGCTCCGCCCAGAACGCCCAGCCCAAGCGCCCCATGACCTTTGAGGACATGATGCAGATGAAGCGGCTGGGCGAAACCGCCGTCTCGCCCGACGGCAAATGGCTGGCCTACTCCGTCACCACCGTCAATCTCGACCAAAACACAAAAACAGCAGAGCTGTGGGTGCAGGCGATTGTTGGCGGCGAGCCGCAAAAGCTGGCAGTTGCGCAGCCCAACGACAGCGGCCCGCAGTTCGCTCCCGACGGGCACTCCGTGCTCTTCCTTTCTGGTCGAGAGAGCGGCCAGCAAATATGGCTGGCGGACTTCGATCCCGCCACCGGCGCCACCAGCAACGCAAAGAAGCTGACTGCGGTTTCAACCGAGGCTGACAACCCGCTGTGGTCGCCGGATGGAAAGTCGATCGCGTTCACTTCGGCGGTTTATCCGGACTGCCCGGCGATCACGATTGCGGACGGCGGAACTGGGGATAAGTGCAATGCAGGTAGAGACAAGGCGCTGGCCGACAGCAAGGTGAAAGCGCAGATATTCACCCACCTGCTCTATCGCCACTGGGACCACTTCACTGGCGACAAGCGCTCGCACCTGTTTCTGGTTACGGTTGAGACCGGTGGAGTCCGCGACCTCACGCCCAACGATCCCCACGACGTTCCGCCCTTTTCGCTCGGGGGCGGTGGCGGCTTCGCCTTTGCTCCCGATTCGAAGGAACTCGCCTTCACTGAGAATCTCGATCCCGAGCCCGCCATCAGCACTAACGCAGACATCTTCACACTCGACCTGACGAACCCCGCCGCCAAACCGGTCAAGGTAAGCACCTCTCCCGGCGGCGACTTCAGCCCCGCCTACTCGCCCGACGGCAAGTATCTGGCCTGGCGCTCGCAGGCCCGCGCCGGCTACGAGGCCGATAAGTTTCGGTTGGTGCTCTACGACCGTGCGGCGAAGACGATCAAGGATCTGCTGCCGAAGTTTGATAACTGGGTGGATGAGTTTGCGTGGAGCTTGAAATCGCCATTTATATATTTCGTCAGCGAAAACAGAGGCGAAAATTCAATTTATGACGTAAATATTGACTCGGGTGAGTGCGAAGTCGAGGATACAGGAAGTTCATTCCTTCTCGATCAGTCCTATCAGGAAAGAGAGACAGGAGAGTTCGCAAATATTCATATAGTCCCATTAACCGAACGTCTGTCCGCCGTGCAAGGCAACGAAGTTATCTTTGCCACAATGATGAGGGTTGATCGCCCATCTGAGGTGGTGGTGGTACACGTGAACGACACGGCAGGTGCTCTCGAAAGCCACCCCGAAGTGAAGGTAGGCGTTAGTTCAACTGTTGAAATAATCACTCACCTCAACGACGCCCTCCTCGCCCAACTCGACCTGCCAAAGATGGATTCCTTCTGGTTCACCGCCGCTGACGGCACCAAGCTCCAGGGCTTCCTCATACCACCGCCCGGCTATAATCCGCACGTCAAGTACCCAACGAAGTTGCTGATCCACGGCGGCCCGCAAGGCGCGTGGGGCGACTCCTGGTCCTATCGCTGGAATGCCGAACTCTTCGCCGCCAACGGCTATGTCGTCATCATGATCAATCCGCGCGGCTCCACCGGCTACGGCCAGGCCATTGTGGATGGCGTCAACGGCGACTGGGGCGGCAAGCCCTTCACTGACCTCATGACCGGCCTCGACTACGCCGAGCAGCACTATCCCTTCATCGACAAGAACCGCGAGTGCGCCTTGGGCGCCAGCTATGGCGGCTATATGGCCAACTGGGTGCTAGGCCACACCGACCGCTTCAAGTGCATCGTTTCGCACGACGGAATGTTCAACGCCGAATCGGCCTATGGATCGACTGAGGAGATGTGGTTCAACGAGTGGGAGTTCAAGGGCCATCCGTGGGATTACTACGGCAAGCCGGACAGCGAGAACCCCTTCCGCAAGTGGTCCCCCATGATGTCGGCCAAGAACTTCAAGACGCCCACGCTCGTCGTCCACGGCCAGCTCGACTACCGCCTCGACGTCAGCGAAGGCTTCCAGCTCTTCGACACCCTGCAGCGCCTGAAGGTTCCCAGCAAGATGCTCTACTTTCCCGACGAAGGCCACTGGGTGCTGAAGCCGCAGAACGCGCGCCTGTGGTACAAGACAGTCAACGACTGGGTGGACCAGTGGACGAAGTGAGAAACGGTGGTCAGTGATCAGAGATCAGCTCTTCATTACTGCTGGCCACTCGCTACTTGCCACGAACCTCCCGCAACTGAGAACTGACCACTGAGAACTGGCCACTGCTTATGCCTTTTGGACGCAAACCCGCCAAGCCTCGCGCCTTCCTCAATGAGGCCGGCCTTTACGACTACGCCACCAAGGCACTCGGCCGCCAGATGCGCACTGAGGCCGATTTGCGCCGGCTGATGAAGACCCGCGTTGAGCCGGGCGAACGGGGCGAGGCTGTCATTACCGCTGTTGTGGCGCAGCTTAAGGAGCGGCGCTATCTTGACGATCAGTCCTTTGCCGAGACCTACGCCCGCCTGCGGCAGGAGAACGAAAAGCTCGGTGTCCGCCGCGTACGCCAGGACCTGCAGAAGAAGGGCGTGGCCGGCAATCTCATCGCCGAGACTCTCGATGCCCGTTACGGCGAGACCAACGAGGAAGCGCTGGCCCGCGAGCACCTTGAGCGCAAGCGTATCCGCAAGCCGGAAAACGAAAAAGAGACCGCCCGAGTGATGCGCCGCCTGGTCACGGCCGGTTTTTCTACCGGCGTCATCTACAAGATCCTCCGCCAGTGGGAGGTGCCGGACGAAGCGCTCTCCGCGCTTGAATCGATCGACGTGGAAGACGCTGAGAAGTGATTTCTCCCACCTCCGGCATGCACCAAAGTCGGATCCGCGCCGCGTCCGCGCCCTCAGCCAATTACACTAGTTAGGCTATGCAATTGCGCTCAGGGAACGAGATACGCGAGACATTTCTGCGCTTTTTTGAGTCGAAGGGGCACCGCCGTGTGCATTCTTCCTCGCTGGTGCCTGCCAACGACCCCACGCTGCTGTTTACCAACGCGGGCATGAATCAGTTCAAAGACCTGTTCCTGGGGGCGGAGCGGCGCGACTACTCCCGCGCTACCACTTCGCAAAAATGCGTGCGCGCCGGTGGTAAGCACAACGACTTGGAAAACGTGGGCTTTACCCGCCGCCACCACACCTTCTTTGAGATGTTGGGCAACTTCAGCTTCGGCGACTACTTCAAGCGCGACGCTATTGCCTTTGCCTGGGAACTGGTTACCAGCCCGGAGTGGTTCGGCATCCCCAAAGACCGCCTCTACGTGACAATTTTTGAAGGTGCTGACGGCGTGCCCCGCGACGATGAGGCCGAAGGGTACTGGATCGAAGCGGGCGTGCCCAAGGAGCGCATCGGCGAATACGGGCTCAAGGATAATTTCTGGCAGATGGGCGAGACCGGCCCTTGCGGCCCTTGCTCTGAGATCTTCTACGACATGGGCATCGAGGCCTCGGAGACGGGTAAGGATTTGCCCTTCGGCCAGGACGACGCCCGCTATGTCGAAATCTGGAACCTCGTCTTCATGCAGTTCGACCGCTCTGCCATCGTCGACGCCGCCGGCAAAACCACCGGCTACAAGCTCGCCCCGTTGCCCAAGCCCTCCATCGACACCGGCATGGGCCTGGAGCGTGTCGCCGCCGTGCTCCAAGGCAAGCTCTCCAACTTCGAAACGGATTTGTTTACGCCACTCATCAAGCGCGCTGCTGAATTGACCGGCGCTGCCTACGACCTGGCGAACGCCAGCCTTCGCATCATTGCCGATCACGCCCGCGCGGCCGCGTTCCTCATCAACGACGGAGTCCTGCCTTCCAACGAAGGCCGCGGCTATGTGTTGCGCAAGATTCTTCGCCGCGGCATCCGGCACGGGCGACTGCTCGGTCAGGATCAGCCCTTCCTCTATCAAATGGTCAATGCGGTCCGCGATGAGATGCAGGGCGCATACCCCGACCTGATCGACTCCGCCGCACGCGTGGCCAAAGTAGTTGAAGCGGAAGAGAAGCAGTTTGACCGGGTGCTCAAGATCGGTCTGACCCGCCTGGATGAAGAGCTGAAAGGAGATTTCACAGGAGACAAGGCATTTCATCTTTATGAGACCTTCGGCCTCCCGCTCGACTTTATGGTCGATGCGGCGCGCGACGCAGGAGTCAAGTTCGACGAAGAAGGCTTTGAAAAGGCTCGCGCAGAGGAGCAGGCCCGCGCCCGTGCATCCTGGAAAGGCGGTAGCCAGAAAACCGCCAGCCCCGCCTTCCGCGATCTGCCCAAGACCGACTTCCTCGGCTACAAGCAGCTCAATGCCAATGATGCCCAGGTCCTTGCCATCGTCAAGAGCGGCGCAGGTGTTCCCGCAGCCGCAGCGGGCGATCAAGTAGATGTAGTGCTCGATCACACCAGCTTTTATGGCGACTCAGGCGGCCAGATCGGCGACACCGGCTTTTTCCTCGCTTCGGATGGAAATTCGACCGTTGCAGAAGTCTTTGGCTGCGTTCTGCCCGTGCAGGGCGTGCGTGCCCACAAGGCCTTGCTCAAGCAGCCTCTGGCGGTCGGCGACCACGTGAACACCGTTGTCGACGGCGTCCGCCGCGACGCAATCCGCCGCAATCACACCGGCACGCACCTGCTCCACGCCGCGCTGCGCCAGGTGCTTGGTACCCATGTCAAGCAGGCAGGCTCGCTGGTTGAGCCCACGCGGCTGCGATTTGACTTCTCCCATTTTGCGCAGGTGGCCGACGAGGAGTTGGAAGAGATCGAGTCCATCGTCAACCGCGAAGTGCTCGGTAATGCGCGCGTGGAGACATTGGAAGATGTGCCCATCGACGTGGCAGTGAATGAGTACCACGCCATGGCGCTGTTCGGCGAGAAGTACGGCGACAAGGTGCGTGTGGTTAAGTTGTCCGACGGTTTCTCCACGGAATTATGTGGGGGCACGCACACTTCTGCCACCGGCGAAATCGGCCTGGTAAAGATTGTCAGCGAGGGTTCCGTCTCTTCCGGCGTGCGCCGCGTAGAAGCCGTCAGCGGCCTGGGCGCACTCGACGCTTTCCGCCAGGACTTTGCAGTAGCCCAGCTCGCGACCCAGGTCGCCCCACCCCCTGCGGGGAGCAGCCTTTTGGACTCGTTCCGCGGCCGGTTAACTGCCCAGGAAGACGAACTCAAGCACCTGCGCCGCGAACTTGAAGAAGCCCGGATGAAGTCCGCGGCTGGCGGGTTGGATGAGGCGGTGGGTCGTGCCGCCGACGTCAAGGGCGTAAAGGTGCTGATACACCGCGCCGATAACCTGGAGCGCGGCCAGTTGCGGACTTTGGTGGATAACTTGAAGCAAAAACTGGGTGAGGGTGTGGTGATACTGGCTTCGGCGCAGCCGGAGGGCAAGGTCGCTCTCATTGCCGGGGTTACGCCGGGCCTGACCAAACGGATTCAGGCCGGCAAGCTGGTCGGTGCGGTGGCCAAACACGTCGGCGGCTCTGGCGGCGGCAAGCCGGAGATCGCAGAGGCCGGCGGCAAAGACCAAGGGCAAATTGACGCCGCACTCCACGCCGCCCCCGGCATCGTGGCCGAGTTGCTGGGCTGAATCGGTCTCATGATTGTCGTACCCCGAAACGGTAGTTCATGAATGGCGCCTCTCTTATCGGGGCTCCAGCGAGAGGTCTTCGCAGCTGGGGCGGGCTTTAAGTCCGGGGAATTCGGTTACGTCAGCCGGCACGGGTCCTCGAAAATGACGTAATCTGTGCCAATGGCCATGGCGAACCGTGAACCGGAAGAGATCGTCCAACTGCGTGCCCGGTTGCTGGAGTGGTATGAGCGCAGCCGGCGCGACCTGCCCTGGCGACGCAGCCGTGATCCCTATGCCATCTGGGTTTCTGAGGTCATGCTCCAGCAGACGCGTGTGGCCGTGGTCGTCGAGCGCTACAAAGAGTTCCTGGAGCGATTTCCCACCATTGTCTCGCTGGCTCTGGCCCCGGAGCAGGAGGTGCTGGGCCTCTGGAGCGGACTGGGCTACTATCGCCGCGCTCGCATGTTACAGAAAGCCGCGAAGTTTGTGGCTGGCCATGGTCAGGGCAACCTGCCCGCTTCCGCTGCCGAACTCCGCGAGCTGCCCGGCATAGGCGCCTACACCGCGGCTGCCATTGCCAGCATCGCCCACGGCGAGCGCGTGGCCGTAGTGGATGGAAACGTGGAGCGTGTACTGTGCCGACTGCAGGGGTGGGATGCTGCCGGCCGCACCGGCGGCGCCGCAATTCGGCATAAGGTGGAAGGGCTGGCGGACGAACTTCTAGATCCCGGCCGACCGGGTGACTTTAACCAGGCGCTCATGGAGTTGGGCGCCACCCTCTGCGCCCCGCGCAACCCCCAATGCCTTATGTGTCCGCTCGCGGCTTTGTGCCGCACCCGTGGCGAGCACAAAACGCCCCCTCGCCCGCGCATGCTCAGCAGGCAAGTGGCTCGTGCACTTGCCGTGCGTACCGGCCGTTTGCCTGGCCTTAACAACCGGGAGGTTCTCCTTGAGCAGCGTCCGGAAACGCAAACCGTGATGCCGGGCATGTGGGAGCTGCCCGGTCTGCGCGAGTCCGTGGTGCCGGAGCAGGACCTGCATATGACTCTCCGCCACGCTATTATGCAGATCAATTACTACGTGCGCATCCGTACTGTGGCTGAAGATGATGTAGAGTTTCTGACCGAGGCCGCGGGCGAGCGCCGCTGGGTTTCACTCAATCTGGCCACTGGCATGGCGCTCACTGGACTCACGCGCAAAGTCCTCGACCGTGCCCACCTGTTGCCCAAGGCGCCCGTGAAGATCATTCCGTCGCCTGCCGATGAGAGCCATGCTTAAATAACTGCGCCAGAAGAATCCCAGCCGCTGTCTGGATCTGCGCGCGCCCAGTCGCCGGACGCGCCGCCGTCAGTAGTAATCCGAGCAACTCAGGTAGTAGCCGCAGCAGGTGCAAACCAGCTTGCAATGGTGGCCGGTGAGCCGATGGCCGCATGTGGGACACACCTGACAGTGGTGCTCCACGGGCGCCTCCTCCGCGTCTGGGCGGGCCGCACCACTTTGTGAGACGTCGGGCGCAAAATCGGGGTCAAAAGCCTGGGGCCGATGCGGCAGCATGCAGGAGAGATTAACATGGAGGAGGGCCAACCTGCCTCGTGGCATCCCGGCAGGTGCCTCAAGCATCAACTTCCTAGCGCTGACTTTGTTTCCCCTGCGGCGGCGCTCAAGATTTCAGAAAATCCACCAGAAACTGGAATTCCCAAGGAGGGATCATGGCAAGCAAGGCAAGTGCGGTTTGGACAGGTTCGTTAAAGGAAGGCAAAGGCACGATCTCGACGGCGACGGGCGTGTTGAACAATGCGAATTACTCCTTCGCCACGCGGTTTGAAGGCGCCGCCAGCGGGACTACTCCCGAAGAAATGATTGCGGCGGCCCACGCCAGTTGCTTCTCCATGGCTTTGGGCGCGCAGTTGGGCGGAGCCGGACTGACCCCGACCAAGATCGAAACGCAAGCAGCCGTTACCCTGGGCAAAGTCGATGGCGGTTTCGCCATTACGCGGATCGCGCTCACCACCACAGCCAGTGTTCCCGGCGCCACCAAAGAAGTCTTCGACAAGGCTGCCGCCGACGCCAAGGGCGGTTGCCCCATCTCCAAGCTCTTCGCCAACAATACTGAAATCGTGCTCGACGCCAAGCTGGTCTAAGCAGCTTCTGAATTAGTCGATGTCTTGAGAGGGCGCGCCTTTAGTCGTGCCGTAAGTGCCGCAAAATCAACGTGACTTTAGCCCCTGAGGGAATGCTGATGGCTTATTCAGAGCTTCCCTAAGTCGAGCCTTTCAGCCAATTCTCATTTCTATAGGTCATCCCATCCTCCCGGCTCCGCTCAACCTGCGGAAGCACCGTGAGGGCGGGATGCCTGTCTGCCCCACCGTTGCTCGCACCGGCAGTTTGCCACTTGCACGTTCCCGCAAGCATGTGGGAAATTAGCTCTACTCCAAGGCCCACACAGGGAGATGGCGCAGTCATGAAGAGATACCAATTCACTGCCAGGATTGAGCCCACATCCAATGGCGGAGCGTACGTACTTTTTCCCTACGACGTCCAGGCAGAGTTTGGAACCAGGGGCCAGGTGCGCGTCAAAGCAGCGTTCGATGGCGTGCCCTATTCCGGCTCGCTGATCAAATATGGCCATCCGCAGCACATGATGCCCATCCTTAAAGAGATTCGCGACAAAATCGGCAAGGGCCCCGGCGACACCGTTGCAGTGGTCATTGAGCGCGATGAGTCGGTAAGAACGGTTGACGTACCCGCTCCCTTTGCCGCACTGCTGAAGAAGGAAGGGCTGCTCCCGGTGTTTGAAAAACTCAGCTACACCCATCGCAAGGAATACTGCCGCTGGATCACCGAAGCAAAGAAGGAAGAGACACGGCAAGCCCGCACCGCAAAAGCGATTGAAATGCTTGGACGAGGCATAAAGACTCCGGGCTAGCGTCCTTCGATTCCTCTTGACAGCGCGTAGCCGCCTGCTGAAGAGTCGGGAGCGCAGGCCGTTTCTCGTCGCTTCTCCTCCTGGATCTTGAGCCCTTCGTCGTGTGGCACTGAACACCCGTCTGTCAAGGAGATTCCATGCATCATCTGCACTTCAATCACCTCGCCGTGATCGTTTCAGCGCTGATTCTCTGGATTCTGGGCGCGGTCTGGTACTCACCCCCGCTTTTCTCCAAGCCATGGATGGCCCTGCTCGGCATCACCCCGGACAAAGCGAACAAGAAGGGCATTGTTCCCGGCATGATCTCGTCGTTTATTGGCGACCTCCTGCTGTCATTTGTGCTGGCTCATATGGTGCTTTGGTCCGGCGCAGACTCGTTTGCCATGGGAGCATTTATCGGCTTCATCGTATGGCTGGGATTCTTCGCCGCGCCCAACTTTCCCCAGGGCATCTACGAGAGGCGTCCATTCAAACTCTTCGCCATCAACAACGGCTACTGGCTGATCGGGCTGCTCGTCTGTGGAGGCCTGTTGGCTGCCTGGAAATAGTCTCTGGCGTTGGACTACGAGGCGTGTCTCGCTACAATCAAGGCATGAGTAAAACCGTCATCGCCACTTCTTCGGCGCCCGCCGCCATTGGTCCCTATTCACAGGCCATCCGAGTTGGCAACCTGGTGTTCACCGCAGGTCAGATCGCTCTTGACCCCGAGACCCAGCGCGTTGTGGCCAGCGGCATCGCGGAGCAGACTACCCGCGTGCTCGAGAACCTCAAGGCCATCGTTGAAGCCGCCGGCTCCAGTCTCGACAAGACCGTGAAAACCACTGTTTTTCTAAAGGATTTTAATGATTTTTCCGCTATGAATGCGGTCTACGGTGCGTATCTTGTCTCGCCCGGTGTGACCCCGCCCGCCCGCACCACGGTTGAAGTCTCCCGCTTGCCTAAGGATGTGCTGGTAGAAATTGAACTGATCGCCGAAGTGTGACGATGCGCGCTGGCCATATCTTCCCCTGGGTCGCGTGCATCCAATCTGTGTCTCAAATTTTCAGGAGGTCCCTATGAGCGACGCACCCGTAAAAACGGATACGCCCGAGAAGGTAATCCGCAGTGACGCCGAGTGGCGCGCGGCGCTCACCCCGGAGCAGTATAACGTCCTGCGTCAAAAGGGGACCGAGCGTGCGTTCACCGGCATTTTGACTGAGAATCACGACACCGGAAACTACCACTGCGCCGGCTGCGGAGCACTGCTGTTCCTGAGCGGGGCCAAATTCGATTCCGGCTGCGGCTGGCCCAGCTTTACGCTGCCTGTCGGCTCCGCTGCCGTCGAGGAGCACGAGGACCGGAGCTGGAGCATGCGCCGCGTCGAAGTCACTTGCGCCCGCTGTGGCGGCCATCTGGGCCACGTTTTTCCTGACGGACCCCGCCCCACCGGCCTCCGCTACTGCATCAACTCGGCCTCACTTACCTTCGAACGCCAGAAACCGTAATACGTCCGAGAGGGCTTCCCGAGCACAACAAAACCCCGTCCTCAGGTGGACGGGGTTCTGGTCAACTCTGATCTTTCCGGATGTCCCATCTCGCCGTGCACTTACCGGTCGGAGTGGGAGGGTCGCCGCTTACGCCTTGGCGATCTTGCCGGTCTTGATGCAACTGGTGCATACGCGAATCCGCTTCGCCGATCCGTTCACCAGCGCCTTTACCGCCTGCAGGTTCACGTTCCAGCGCCGCCGCGTAATGTTGTGCGCGTGTGAGATGTTATTGCCGAACTGCGGTCCCTTGCCGCAAATATCGCATACTTGTGCCATCGCTAAACTCCAGATCCTTTTGTGTTTCGTATCGCCGAGGCCAACTTCAGGCGTCCGTTCCGCCGCGCCTTTACCGGCTAGCAACGCCGGAACGGCCATCGGGGCACACAAAGACACACTACCCCTCGGCTTGCCGAATCTTCAGTATACCCTGAACCGACCTCGCCGCCAAGCTGTCCCTGCGCTCCGGTAATGGCATCAGCTCGAAATCGAGTAAAAGTGGCAATGCCGCCGAATGGCTTCCACGTCTGCAGCAACCAAGGCATACGTGGCAGTGTTCACAACCAGGACCAGGCAGAAACGAAGCGGGTAATTGTTGCCAAACGCAATCGGACAGGTCAAACGGACGTTTGCGCACCCGGCCCAAACTCCCCATCGGTGGGGCGCTATCGCCGAACCCGGTGAAGAGTAGGAAGCCGCAGGCCAGATTCTTGCCTCGCTTCCGGAATTGCATCCGAGGACGAGAATGGGAAAGCACATTCCCATTTGTTGACGTGGCATTCACCCGTCTATTTCGGACCGGAGTAAGGTGGGGATGTCGGCTCACCTGCCGAGATTTCCGCCCATGACTAAAGGTGGATCATGACCAATCCTGCCGTCGCGCCCTTACCCGCCGAGCACTCATTGAAAGGCCACAGAACAGCATCGGGCGTGGATGCCCTGGCGCAATCCTTTCTGGACAACCTGTTCTTCGTGCAGGGCCGGTCGCGTGAGCGGGCCACGGTCAACGACCTCTATATGGCTCTAGCGCACACCGTGCGGGACCGCCTCGTGGAGCGATGGATACAGACCGTGCGCAATTACCAGGCGCAGGATGTGCGCGTGGTCTGCTATCTCTCTGCGGAGTTTCTCACTGGACCGCACCTCGCGAACAATCTCATCAACCTCGGCATCTACGATGAAACCGAGGAAGCCATGCACAAGCTGGGCCTGAACCTGGACACGCTGATTGAACAAGAACAGGAGCCGGGCCTGGGCAATGGCGGGTTGGGGCGCCTGGCCTCCTGCTTCATGGATTCGCTGGCCACGCTGGACATTCCCGCAATCGGATACGGCATTCGTTACGAATACGGCATCTTCGATCAGGAAATCCGTGATGGATGGCAAGTGGAAACCACCGACAAGTGGCTCAGGTTTGGCAATCCTTGGGCCCTGGAACGGCCGGAAGATGCATTCGAAGTGAAGATGGGGGGCCGTACTGAAAAGTACACCGACGCGAACGGGCAGGTGCGCGTGCGTTGGATTCCGCAGCAGTTGGTGCGTGGAATTCCCCACGACACACCCATTCTGGGATACCGCACCAACACCGCGAACACCATGCGGCTGTGGTCTGCGCAGGCCGTGGAATCGTTCAACTTTGAGACCTTCAACACCGGAGACTTCTTCGGTGCAGTCGCGGATAAAGTGTCGTCGGAGAACATTTCCAAGATCCTTTACCCCAACGACGAAGAGATTCGGGGCAAGCAGTTGCGGTTGGTCCAGCAGTTCTTCTTCGTCTCCTGCTCGCTGCAGCATATCCTTCGCATTCAAGAAACTCAGCACCGGCCCCTGGCCGATCTGCATCGCAATTTCGCTGTTCAATTGAACGACACCCACCCGGCGATCGCAGTTGCGGAGCTGATGCGCCTGCTGGTGGACGAGCACGGGTTGAACTGGGAGACGGCATGGAATGTGACCACGCATACCATGTCCTATACCAACCACACCCTCATGCCGGAAGCCTTGGAGCAGTGGCCGCTGGACCTCTTCGGCTCCTTGCTGCCTCGCCATCTTGAAATCATCGACGAGATCAACAGCCGCCACCTTGACAATGTGCGCGCCCGCTATCCCGGCGACGAAGATCGCGTACGCAGGCTTTCGCTCATCGACGAGAATGGGCAGCGCTTTGTGCGCATGGCGCATCTGGCGGCTTTGGGCAGTCATTCCATCAATGGGGTCGCCGCGCTCCATACTGAATTGCTCAAGACCCACGTGCTCCGCGATTTTTATGAGCTGACACCGGAGAAGTTCAGCAACAAGACCAACGGCGTGACTCCGCGCCGCTGGATGGTGCTGAGTAATCTCCAACTGGCCCACCTGCTGACGGCGCGTCTCGGCCCCGGCTGGGTTCACGACCTGGACAAGCTGCGCCGCCTGGAGCCGATAGCCGACGACGCCGAGTTTTGCCGCGAGTGGAGGGCCATTAAGCAACACAACAAGCAGTCGCTGGCCACCTACATCGAGCAGCACCTCGGTGTCACAGTCGATCCCGCTTCGATGTTCGATGTGCTGGTCAAACGCCTGCACGAATATAAACGCCAGCACTTGCAGGTTCTGCATATCCTCACGCTTCTGAAGCGCCTCCAGCGCGACCCGGACGCGGATATCCAGCCCCGGACTTTTCTTTTCGGAGGCAAGGCCGCTCCCGGCTATCGCATGGCCAAGCTCATCATCAAGCTCATCCACTCAGTAGCCGAGGTCATCGACGCTGATCCGCGTGTACGGGGAAGGCTCAAGGTGGTCTTTCTGCCCAACTACAACGTGAAACTGGGCCACAGGGTCTATCCCGCCGCCGACCTGTCTGAGCAAATCTCGCTGGCCGGAAAGGAAGCCTCGGGAACCGGCAACATGAAGTTCGCCATGAACGGCGCGCTCACTATCGGCACCCTGGATGGCGCCAACATCGAGATTCGTGAGGAAGTGGGCGCGGACAACTTCTTCCTTTTCGGACTGACCGCGCAGCAGGTTGAGCAGAAGAAAGCCGAAGGCTACAACCCTCGCACGTACTACGACGCCAACCCCAGCCTGCGCGAGATTATCGATGCCCTGGGCGGCGGAGAGTTCTCCCACAGCGACCGCTCGCTCTTCGAACCCCTCGTCCAGTCCCTGCTGCATCGCGATGACTACATGCTGCTGGCCGACTACCAGTCTTATGTCGATTGCCAGGACAAGGTGAGTACCGCCTATCGCGACCAGGACCGCTGGACTCGCATGTCGATTCTCAATGTGGCACGCATAGGCAAATTCTCGTCTGACCGCGCCATCCGCGATTACTGTGCCGAAATTTGGAAAACCTGGCCGGTCAAGATCGAGTTATAGGACTGCAGCTTCCTGGCGTTCCGCGTTGTCGCGCATGGAGGGTCGCATCCATGCGGCGCACGATTCCCATCGCGTGCGGCAACTGAATGTATACTTGGCCGTTGCCGGGAATTCAAAAATCGGAGTCTTCGGCGGGAGCGCGATTCTGCGTGCCCCGCAGGTGGAAACAAATGTTCGCCAAGTTGTCCGCGCTCCCGTGCTTCAACGGAGTTTTGCATGCCTGAATTTGATGATCTAAAGAGAATCCCGAGCGAGGCAGACTGGAATGTTGCCCGACCGCGTGCGCAGAAACGGAGCATCGCATGAACCGCCTGAGCGAATGGGTGAAGGACGGCCCTGCGATCACCGATGGCGCCTGGGGAACTGAATTGCAGGCGCGCGGCCTACCGCCCGGCGAAACACCCGACACATGGAATCTGACTCATCCCGAGCAGGTTCAATCGGTGGCGCTCGCCTATGCTCAAGCGGGCAGCCAGGTCATCTTGACCAACACCTTTCGTGCCAACCGGGTAGCCATGCACGACTGCAGTGAGGCGGAACTCGACGCCATCAATCGTGCCGGGGTCGCGCTCTCCAGGCAAGCGGCGGGGCAGGCACTGGTGTTTGCATCCATCGGTCCGTTGGGCAAAATGCTGTTGTCGGACGAGGTCGACCCCGCGCAGGCGACCGCAGCCTTTGCCGCCCAGGCTGCCTCACTTGCGGCTGCGGGTGCGGATGCGCTGCTGGTGGAAACAATGAGCGATATCGAAGAGGCACGCCTTGCGGTGGAAGCGGCTCGGCGCACCGGGCTCCCCGTTATTGCTTCATTTGCATTCGATTCCGGCAAGAGCAAGGACCGCACCATGATGGGCGCTACGCCGGAGGCTGTGGCCGCGGCAATGGTAGAAGCAGGTGCTGACGCAGTGGGCGCAAACTGTGGTGTTGGCGTGGAGCATGTGGTCTCCATCTGCCGGCGCCTGCACGCGTCCTGCGATCTCCCTATCTGGATCAAGCCCAACGCCGGTTTGCCGACCATCGAGGGAACGGCCATTCGTTATGCCACGTCCGCGGAGTTTTTCGCCTCGCACTATTCGGCTCTTCGCGATGCGGGAGCCGCGTTTCTGGGTGCTTGCTGCGGCTCCACGCCCGACTTCATTCGCGCTCTGATAAACGCAAAGCGCGCCGCAAACTGATTGGCGTCGATGCCTGCGGTGTTCTGTAAGGGCACGATTCTTTGAACGGAGGATGGTGTGATCTCTCGACGCTCTTTTCTAGGACAGACATTGGTGACCGGCGCAGTGGCAGTTACCGGTACGGCCTCTGGCTCCGTCTCCAGGGCTGACGATCGCGCTGGCCATGGTTCAAGCTTTGTTGACCTGCTCCGTGCGCCGGATGCGGTGACAGCGTTTTCCGGCATCGATAATCGCTTGCCGCTCGATCGCACCGGCGATTACTTTGCAGCCCGGGACGTAATCGTGACCGTTGCGGTGCACGCGACGGAGTCGAATGTGCGTCTGACCGCGTCCACTACCCCGCTGACCCACGTGCGGTTGCGTTGGCTTGCCACGGTTGATCCCACGCTCATCTGTCTTGGCGATCACTGGGAACGCAGCTACGGCGATCTGGCCTGGCGCGGCGTCGCGCCCGAGCGGGTCATGCCGTGGTATTTCGCCACTCATGATGCAGAGCAGCTTCATGCCTATGGCGTGAAAACCGGAGCCGCGGCCCTGTGCTTCTGGCAGATTGATCCAGAGGGTGTTTCTCTTTGGCTGGATGTGAGCAACGGCGGCGAGGGTGTCCTGCTTTCGGGCCGCCAGCTCGGCGCGGCTACCATCCTCACACGCCGTGGCGCACAGGGCGAGCCGCCGCTCGATGCCTTGCGGGCCTTTTGTCGCCAAATGTCTCCTGCGCCACGCCTGCCCCAGGGGCCTGTCTATGGAGTCAACGACTGGTACTGTGCCTATGGCGATAACAACCAGAAGATGCTACTGGATATGGCCGGTCTGGTCGCGGATCTTGCCCCCTCCGGCGCAGTCAAACCCTACGCGGTTGTGGATATGGGATGGAAGGAAGGCTCTGCCGCCTTTCCCAGCATGGCCGCCTTTGCCGCACAAGTGAAACAGAGAGGCGTGCGTCCGGGTATATGGATTCGTCCCCTTGAGGCCCTGCCCGGAGTTGACCCGAAGCTCTTGCTGCCGGAGAGCCGGTTTTCCCAGCGGAAGGAGCGTTACCGGGAACTGGCCTTCGATCCCACCATCCCCGAGGCGATGGTGCAGGTAACGCACAAGATGAAGGACCTGGCTGACTGGGGCTTTGAGCTCGTCAAGCATGACTTTTCAACCTACGATCTGCTTGGCCAGTGGGGTTTTGAAATGGGCGCGCAGCCTACGCTTCCCGGCTGGCATCTCAACGATCGCACTCGCACCAACGCCGAAGTGATTCTCGATCTCTACAAATCACTGCGGACTACGCTGGGTGAAAAGATTCAGATTCTGGGGTGCAACACCATCGGGCAGCTTGGATCTGGAATCTTTGAAATGCAACGCACCGGTGACGACACCAGTGGAAAAATGTGGGAGCGGACGCGCCGCATGGGCGTGAACACTCTGGCTTACCGGCTTCCGCAGCACGGCACATTCTTTCATCTGGATGCGGACTGCGTCAGTATCACCAAAGCAGTGCCGTGGCAGATGAATCGGCAGTGGCTCGATCTTGTTGCCCGCACCAAAACCACGCTGTTTGTTTCACCCGAGATGGACCAGGTGGGAGCCGAACAGCGTGCGGCCTTGCGCGAAGCGTTTGTTGTTGTCACTTCGGCCTCTGCCGCTGCCGAGCCTGCCGATTTCTTCCATGACACCACCCCTGAAGATTGGAAGACAGAAAGCGGACTCAAGCACTACCAGTGGTGCGGCGCCGAGGGAGCGTCCCCGTTCACGATCTGAATTCTGTATTGGGTTGAAACTTGTCCGCGCATGCGACCTGCGTTGCGCATAGATGCAGGCCGGATTGACGGGACGTTTGTTGAAAACGAACTGAAAAGCGGCTTGACTGCGCCATTTTCTGAGGTTTCAAGGCGATTTGGGGCCAAAAACAGGGGAAAATCAAGGGGTTCTGTTTACCGATGAGTACATAGGCATAATTGCCATATTGTTCAATCCATTCATGTTATTTTGAAATTGGCCCCTCTGGAGGCGGGTTTTGGAGGGGGAGGGGGTGGGGTGCCCGTACGGACCGGCCACATCCCTGACATTTTGAACCCGGGACTTGGCTGACACTGCGAGGCGGGATAGGAGAGTGCGCATTCCTTTATTCTGCGCCGATAAGCCGTAATTCTCTGCAACGGAGATCTAGCGCGGTGTGGCGGCTCCATTTGAAATTGCTGCGGGCATTGAAAGGAAATCCAGCAACTCCCGGTTTTCGAAGAACTCGGGAGATTCCTCGTGTCCTTTGCCGTGGATGACGACCAAACGCACAGAATGGCATTTTGCAGCGGCAAGGCCGCTGTTCGGAGCGAGCGGGACTAGCTGGTCCGAGTCTCCATGGACAATGAAGATCGGAATTCCAGCCCGTTCCAGCGGATCCAGCCGCAGTATGGGATTGTTCTTCGGCAGATCTTGCAGCAGTTGCGCCGTGGATTCCTGGTATGCCGCCTGCAGATCCGTCTGATTGAGTCCCGGCCACGTTTGCATGTCCATTACCGGGTAAATTCCACCGATGCATCGTACGGATTGAGCGTGTTCCGCAGCCCAGTTAAACAACATGAGCGCTCCACGGCTCTGGGCGAGCAGGCAAGGACTCCCACTTAACCCCATCTGCACAGCTTTGGCATAGAACTTTGAGAACAGTTCGCGGCCCTCGGGAGATCCGTAGCTCTCGCCGATGTCGAGCCCGGCTACGGCGATGCCCCGCTCCAGGAGAGCGCGGAACAGGAAAGCGTGATGCTCGTTCGGTTCGCCATTGAGCACGGGCGCGAACCACACCCACGGATGATCGGCCCTCGGGTGTAAGGGCTGGAGCACGAACCCACGGTGACCGTCCACGACGATACTGGCGCGGGGATAGCCGTAATCCGGAATGCCGGGACCGTGGCAACCGATGAACAGGAGACTTGAGAGAAGCAAAATACGAGAGAGCATAGTGACTACTTCAGTGGGACTTTCCCATTTTCAATGCGAGTTCCCTCGAATTGTACTGCCAGGCTGCCGCAGGGCGAGACTCTCGCGTGAGCCGAGCGCTGCACACTGGTCAGATCGCTATCCCAAACTGCCGGTTAGTTCGAGAGCCGTCCGGCAAATCTACTGCTCAATTGGCAGACGATGACTAAGTCGCCGCTTCCGATGGCGCAGCGTTCGTTGATGCGCCGGAGCCAGGCCAAGCATCAATAGGCTTCCCAGGCACCATTCAACGAATGGGGGATATGCATGGCGCCATTTCAGTGTTAACTTTATCCCGCTGGGTGAGCTGTGTGAGAGCGAACTAAAGGGATTCCCGGCAATTCCCTGTGCGTCTGTCGCCTTCTACAACAGTGAGGTCGTATGGAAGCCATCAAGTCTCAGGAAGTCCTCCTCGACGGAAGAGCGGGCGTTGTCGACTCCCCAACTCAGTCGGCGGGTCAACCGAAAGGTTCTGAAAGCCAATCCGGCATGAAGAATCGGCTGATGAACCGGTTCCTGCGCTGGCTTTACCCAAATCAGCGCAAAGCAAACCGGCACGCAGAGCCGCCACTTGTCGCCTATTTGGGGACCATCCGCGCTTCGCGGGCCTTTCCGGTCGGCGATATCAGCTCCGATGGATTTTACATGCTTACTGCTGAACGCTGGGAGCCTGGAACAGTGATTCCTGTGACCCTGCAAATCAGCAATACCCACCGAATGGGCTCCTCGGACAGTATCATCGTGCAGTCGAAGGTGGTGCGCTCTGGTCCGGATGGCGTTGGCTTTGCGTTTGTCATCGCAGAGGGCGGGAATCCGGGAAGCGACGACGCCCAGCTCAAGGGATGGGGCGACAAGGATGCCCTGGAACGATTCCTGCAGAGCCTGCACGCCGCACAGCGTGCGGAATCTTAGCGTGAAGAACCCTCATAGGCAGTCCCGCGGCTCATTTCCACTTGATGATGTGCAATAGATTTGAGTAATCGTCTGTCCACACCTGCGTTCCCGGCGGGACGCTTACCGAAATCCAGCGAGAGTCCATTGCAAGCGTTCCCAGATCGGCGCGGCTTCTCGCCATCACCATCCACTGCGAAGGCAACTTTCCGGCGTCGCTCTGTGCTTGCGTCATCAGAGTTTCAGTATTCATCAAGCACACCAAGCCGGCATCGTGCGCCAGTGCGCCCAGGGTTGGCGCAAGCTGCAGGTAGACGTTGGTGATGTGGAAGGCAAGTATGCCTCCCGGCGCGAGCTTGCGCTGGTAAAGAGCCAATGCCTCGCGGGTGACCAGGTGCATGGGAATCATATCCCCGCTGAAAGCGTCGACAACGATCAGATCATAGCCCGCGTCTGCCGAGTCTCGGAGCTTGAGCCGCGCATCGCCGAGGACGATTTGCGCCGTGGGCGCGCATTGCCGGAGGAACGTGAAGTAACGCGTGTCCAGGGCGATGTTCTTGACCGCAGGATTAATCTCGTAGAACGTCAGCGACTCGCCTGGCTGCAGATAGCAAGCCATTGAGCCCGCGCCGAGGCCTACTACGGCCCACTTCGGTTTGCGGAGATCGCCGGAGCCTGAGAAGAGAGTCCTGGCCTGCACGGCATGAAGGATGCTGCCCGCCGGACCCGATGCGGTGTAGTAAGTCAAAGGCACACGGCTCTCTGCGGGGGCGAGGTTTTGCGACCCGTGGAGGGTCCCGCCATGGAGGAGATAGTGAAGGCTGCCGTCCGGGCTATCGGTCACGCGCAATACGCCAAAGAAGTTTCTCTGTACGTGCAGGACCTGCCCAAAGGCCGGGGTGTAAAGAGCACTGGCTGCCAGCAATGCGGTCAATCCCGCAGCGAAACGCAATGGCCGTTTGCCGAAGCTGAGACACCACAACATGGAGTAGCCAAAGACGAGGATAATCAGTGGGCGTCCCATCGTGATTCTGGCATGCGCCAGGCCAAGAAATACCGCGGTCATGCACAGCCCAAGCGCGATCGGCAGTAGCCAGTCGTTTAGTTTGACCCTTGCGTTCCTGGCTGGAGGCAACGGCTTGATGTCGACTGGAGGGCGCAGCAGAGCCGCGAACACAAGCACCAGCGGAAACTCGACCACCGTGGAAAAGATGACGGGCGCGACGATGGCATTGAAGATGCCGCCGAGTACGCCGCCAAAAGAGATCCACAGGTAGAACTCCGTCAGGCGGTTCACTGCCGGGCGGCTGCGGGCAAGCTCTCCGTGACATACGAGGGAGACGGCAAACAGTGTAGAAAGATAGAGCAAAATCAATGCCAACAATGGAAGCTTGGTCTTACAGACAGTTGGGATGAGCGAGACAAGAATGAGAAAAGGCAGCCTTTGAATCAACCATTCATGCGATAACGGGGGCCGCTTGGCAAAGACAAGCACAAAGCTCAGCAGGTAAAACGCCAGCGGCAACACCCAGAAGAGAGGAATGGCGGGAACGTCGGTGGTAAGCGCAGTTGTGACGCCCAACATCAGGCTGGAGGGCACAAAAGCCAAGGCAATCCAGTGCAGACGCTGGCGCCAGATGGCAATCGGCTCGGTCTGGCCGGGGGCTTCCTTCGGGGCAGTTGGGGCAGCGACGACGCCGGGCTGCACCCGCCAGACCAGCGTAGCGCAGGCCACTGACATGGCTAGAAACACAGCATAGCCGTAACTCCAAAGACGGCTCTGCATGCTCAGGTGCAAATTTGGCTCCAACAATAATGGATACCCCAGTAGCCCTACCAGGCTGCCTGCGTTACTTGCGGCATAAAGGAAATATGGGTCGCTCGCATGCTTGTGTCCCGACTGCGAAAACCATCGCTGCAGAATGGGCGTGGAGGCCGAGAGCACGAAGAACGGCAAGCCCACTACGACCAAAAGCATGGCGAGTATTGACAGCACTGGACTGCTTTGAGCGGGCGGTTCCCAGCCCATTGGGATATGTAACGGCAATATGGCAAGGGGAGTGAGCGCCAGAGCGATGTGCAGGACGATCTGCACCCGGTAATTGAGCCATTTGGTGGTCGCGTAGGCATACAGATAGCCGGCCAGCAACACCGCCTGAAAGAAGACAAGGCAGGTGTTCCAGACTGCCGGGGTCCCGCCAAGCATCGGCAGGACCATCTTAGCCAGCATGGGCTCGACCAGGAATAGCAGGGTTGCGCTGACGAACATTGAGATCGTGAAAATAACCAGAAGCAATCGGTTTGGGATTCGGGCGATCATAGTCTCTCTGGGATGTCGAAGGTCCAGGGAACTCCCTCGTGACCTCCGCTGTTCAATCTAAACAGATTCGCCGGAAGATGGTCCCGAAAAGACAAGACTGCATGAATTGTTGATTTGATTGGCGTCCCCGACGGGATTTGAACCCGTGTTATCGCCGTGAAAGGGCGGTGTCCTAGGCCGGGCTAGACGACGGGGACGCTGATAGGGCTAGGTGCGGCGAAGGTTGGCCGGATGCGCCCTTATGAAGGCTATCAACTCGTGGAGGCCATGTCAAAAATAGCCCGCAGGGCACGCGGCCGCCTAAGGGCTGCCGGATGGCACCAATCCCAAAGCCGCCGAGGCGCGTCAAGCCTTGCGTTATCCTCAATATGTGATGCGACGCTTCCGCTTTCTCGACTTGTTGACCATCGGGTTTGTGGTGGTGCTGTTGATTTCCAACCTGGTGGGGCCCAAGATTTGTCAGCTTGGCCCGCTGCGCCCCAGCGCTGCAGAGTTCCTGTTCCCTCTGACCTATATCTGTGGCGACGTCTTTACGGAGGTTTACGGATACGGGGCCTCGCGCCGCGCCATCTGGCTGGGCTTTCTTGCCATGGGCCTGTTGGCCGCCATGGGGCAGGTGGCGGTGGCGCTGCCGCCGGCTCCGGAGTGGAAGGGCCAGGAGGCCTTTGCCACCGTCTTCGGTTTTGTTCCCCGGTTCGGGGTAGCCAGTCTGATGGCTTATTGGGCCGGCGAATTCACCAATAGCTATACCCTGGCCAAGCTGAAGCTGATCACGCGCGGCCGCTGGCTGTGGACACGCACTGTCGGTTCCACCGTCACGGGGCAGGCCGTGGATACTGCGGTCGTGATCTTGGTGGCCTTCGCTGGAACGCAGCCGCCGGCGATGCTGGTACGGATGGTGCTTTCCTCCTACCTGATCAAGGTCGCAGTCGAGGTGGTGGCCACTCCGGTCACCTATCTCGTTGTGGGCTGGCTCAAACGGGTGGAAGCGGTGGATACCTTTGACGACGGGACCAACTTCAATCCCTTTGCCTGGCAGGGTGAAAGCGCCTGAAGGGTCGATTTTCGAGGCGGCCAAGCGCAGGGCAGGGCTTTTTTGCGACAATGGTAGGACGTCAGTCGTCAGATAAAGAAACGCGTCATTTTGCGTCTACCGCCTTAGGGGGAATGCCGGCGCTTGTTGTGGACGGAATTCAGCCGCAAGAAGCGATCGCCGGATGAGATCGGGATTCGGATACCTGGTCTGAGCCGGTACACGCCGGATTTTCAGATTCAAAGTTCCCGAGCCGAGGAAAGATTGAGTGAGGGTTAGTTCTTTGAAACGCATTTTTGGTATCAGTTTTGTTGTAGTTTTGGGGCTATTGACCGTCGGATGCAAGCAGAAATCGGCTACGCCAGTTCAGGGAATGCAAGCCATGCCAGTGCAGACTATCGCGGTGACCATGGTTCCGGTGGCGCAGAGCAATGAGTATGTCGCCACCATCAAGTCGCGCCGCTCGGCTACTTTACAGCCGCAGGTGTCGGGGCGCCTTACTCAGATTCGGGTTCGGTCGGGTGACCATGTGAAGTCCGGCCAGGTACTGATGGAGATTGATTCCCAGCCACAACGCGCCACGGTGCAGGCGCAGCACGCCACAGAACTGCAGAAGAAGGCGCTGTTCGACTTCAACACGATTGAGGTGGACCGGCAGCACAAGCTGTTTGACGCCGGCGTGACCAGCCGCGACGCCTACGATCAGGCGCAGCAGTCCTACGACAACACCAAGGCAGACTATGAGTCGGCCGTTGCCTTGCGCAGAACCCAGGAAGAGCAGCTGGCGTACTACACCATTCGCGCTCCATTCAATGGCGTGGTGGGAGATATCCCAGTCCATGTCGGCGACTACGTGTCGTCCAGCACCATGCTCACCACGGTGGACGAGATAGGGGATCTCGAGGCTTACATCTACATTCCCACTGAGCGATCCGGCCAGGCGCGGATGGGACTGGTCGTGGAGCTGTCAGACAACAGCGGCAAGTTGCTGGAGAAGACCAAGATCGACTTTCTCTCGCCCCAAGTCGACCCCACTCTACAGGGCATCCTTGCCAAGGCTCCCGTGCACCCAACCCCGGAAATCCTGCGCAACGCGCAGATGATCAAAGCGCGGGTCATCTGGAGCACTACTCCGATGGCAGTCGTCCCGGTACTGGCAGTGACCCGTCTTGGCGGGCAGACCTTCGTCTATGTGGTGCGCCAGCAGAATGGCCATATGGCGGCCGTGGAAACGCCGGTCACGCTGGGCGAGACGGTTGGAAACACCTACTCCATCACTTCCGGGCTTAACGCCGGCGACCGGGTCATCGTCTCGAGCACACAGTTCCTGGTCAACGATATGCCGGTTATGCCGCTAGGCGCCTGAGCGCGGGTGTTCCTAGAGGCGCCCTTGGGGCATCGGAGCGGGCTTCGGATCACTTGTGCCTGCTTCACGCAGATATGAAAGAAGGATTCCATTGTTTGTCGATTTCTTCATCCATCGACCTGTATTCGCGACAGTATGTGCGTTGTTGATCATCCTGGCTGGGGCCATTTGTATTCCAACTCTGCCCATCGCCATGTACCCCACGCTGACGCCTCCGGTAGTGATGGTCTCGTGCAATTACGTGGGTGCCAATGCCGACACTGTTGAGAAGGCGGTCACAATACCGCTTGAAGAGTCAATCAACGGTGTTGAGGGCATGCGCTACATCAGCTCGTCCAGCACCAACAGCGGAACCAGCATGATCACAGCCACTTTCAACACTGGCTATGATCTGGATATCGCCGCCGTCGACGTGCAGAATCGTGTGGCCAGCGTAACCGGCCGCTTGCCCGCGGCTGTAAACGCGACAGGCATCACCATCACCAAGGCCAATAACAACTTTGTCTTCGGCGCTGGTTTCTTCTCCCGGGATGGGCGTTACTCCGACGAATTCATCTCCAACTATCTTGACGTTTACGTCAAAGACGCAATCAAGCGCGTACCGGGCGTATCGGACGTAGATATCTTCGGCGAGCGCAAGTACGCCATGCGGGTGTGGCTCGATCCAGTGCGCCTTGCTGCCCGGAGCCTCACGGCCACCGATGTTGTCAATGCCCTGGTCGAACAGAACGTCGAGATACCCGCGGGCCAGTTGGGACAGCCACCGTCGAACCAGGGTCAGGCCTTCCAGGTTCCGGTACGCGTAGTGGGCCGCCTCACCGATCCGGCCGAGTTTGAAAAGATCATCATCAAGAACAACGCCAGCGGCCTGGTCCTACTCAAGGATGTGGGCCGCGCCGAGGTGGGAGCCGAGGACTACAGTTCATCCCTCGAGTACAACGGGCACACGGCGCAGGGCATCGGCGTTTCGCAACTCTCCAACGCCAATGCCCTCGATGTGGATGCCAATGCCAAGGCTGCATTGAAGGAGCTTTCCAAGAACTTTCCGCCGGGCCTTGAATACGCCATTGCTTTCGACTCCACCACGGTGGTTGGCGACTCCATACGCGAAGTATTGGTCACCCTCGCTGAGGCCATTGGCATTGTCATCGCCGTCATTTTCCTGTTTCTGCTCGACTGGCGCGCCACTATTATTCCCGCCGTCACCATACCGGTCTCGTTGATCGGCACTTTCGCGTTCATTAAAATCTTCGGATTCTCTATCAATTCGCTCACACTCTTCGGCATCACCCTGGCTACAGGATTGGTCGTCGATGACGCCATTGTGGTGATTGAAAACGTGCAGCGCCACATCGCCATGGAGCACTCCGATCCGCACGAAGCCACCTCGCGCGCCATGGGAGAGGTCACCAGCGCGGTCATCGCAACTTCGCTGGTGCTCATTGCGGTCTTCGTGCCGGTATCGTTCTTTCCTGGCACCACGGGCATTCTCTATCGCCAGTTTTCGCTCACCATTGCATTTTCCATTGCCATCTCGGCCTTCAACGCGCTTACGCTTTCGCCGGCACTTTCAGCCATGTTCCTGCGTGGCGAAGAGGCCCGGCCACGGCAGATGGACTTCCTCCACATCCGCGTTGTGTCAAACGCTTTTGCCGCCTTTATCCACGGTGCCGATGCGTTTGTCACCTGGCTGTCCAAAACTTATGCCAAAGCGATCCACGTTGCACTGCAGTTGCGCTATGCACTGCTGTTGATCTTCTTTGTCGGCTTGGGCGCCACAGTGTGGACATACCAGCACGTTCCCACTGGATTCATTCCCCAGGAAGATGAGAGCTTCCTTATGGGGATCGTGCAGGCTCCTCCCGGCTCCTCGCTGGCCTACACCAAGGCGCTTACTGAGCGCGCGCAAGCCATAATCTATTCCAATCCCGACATTGTCGGGGCCTTCTCCGTCATGGGTTTCAGCTTTTCAGGGGACGCCTCGAACGCGGGCATGATGTTCATCAGCACCAAGCCCTCCGATCAACGCCGCGCCAAAGGCCACTCCGCCGCAGACATCGTAGCCGACTTGTCGCCCAAGTTGTCATCGCTTATGTTTGCGCCCAATGGTGGCCTGGTGGCAGTCATTCAACCCCCAGCCGTTCAGGGCGTCGGCAGCTATGGCGGCTTCCAGTTCATGCTCCAGGACACAGGCGCCAATACCCTTTCCGATCTCGACCGCGTGGCCCACCAGATTGTGGGTGCGGGCCAGGCGCGCAAGGACGTTACTGGCCTCATCACCACCTTCTCGGCAAATGATCCGCAGGTACTGGTCACCATCGATCGCGAAAAAGCCAAGGCGATGAGTGTTTCGCTTTCGCAAATCACCACCACCCTCGGGGTGTTCATGGGGTCGCAGTATATCAACGACTTCGACTTCAACAACCGCACCTACCGCGTCTTCGTACAGGCCGACCAGCCATTCCGCATGACGGCCAAAGACCTGCACAGCTTTTATGTCCGCTCCGATATGGGCCAAATGGTTCCGTTGGATAACCTCGTCACGGTGGCGGAGAGCGCTGGGCCGCCCGTGATTTCGCACTACGACCTTTTCCGCGCGGTGGAGATCGACGGCTCGCCCGCGCCCGGCTACAGCTCAGGGCAGGGCATCACGGGAATGGAAGATCTGGCCAAAAAAGTCATGATGCCGGGCATGAAGTATGAATGGACCGGTTTGACCCTGGACGAAATCGAGTCCAGCGGCAGGGCGCTGCTCATCTTCGGGCTCGGCATTCTCGTTGTCTATCTTGCCCTTTCGGCGCTGTATGAGAGCTTTGCTCTGCCCTTCATCATCCTCCTTGCAGTGCCCATGGCGGTGCTCGGCGCGCTGGGTCTGATCTCATTGCGCGGCCTCTCCAACGATGTGTACTGCCAGATCGGGCTGGTCATGCTCATCGGCCTATCCGCCAAGAACTCCATTCTGATTGTGGAGTTCGCCGAGCAGATTCGCCATCGGGGTCGCTCCATTGCGGAGGCGGCAATCGAGGCGGCTGAACTGCGCCTCCGGCCCATCCTGATGACGTCGTTTGCCTTCATTCTCGGCGTCATGCCGTTGGTGTTTGCCACCGGCGCCGGCGCACTCGGACGCCGCTCTGTGGGCACCACCATCGTGGGCGGCATGTTGCTCTCCACGGTGCTCAACCTGATCTTTATCCCCGTGCTCTACGTGATCCTCAGCAGGATCTTGAGACGCGGGGACGACGCTAAGGGTGGGCCGGCGCAGGCATAGAAACGATCGCTCACTGCCGGTTGCGGTGGGCGATCACGTAGTCCTTGATGCGGTCGTAAACCCGGCCGGGCACTACGCCCTGATCTACCAGGTCCTGCTTGGTCTGGTAAGGCCTGAAGCGAATGATCCGCGTAGCCCAGGTGCGCGTCATGCCGGGTGCCTTCAAAAGATCGTCGAGAGTGGCAGAATTGACATCGATCCGGGCCTCAGGCGGCACGGCTGCATGCGGCTTGGGCGAGGCTTGCGCAAATCCGGCGAGGGCGATGGCCAACACGACAGTCACCCATGCCGTCATTCGCTTTCCGTTTTGCATCGCTCCATTCTCTGCCTTGGTCTGATCTCTCCGCAAGCTATCCGCCAGGCCACACCTTGTTTGACCTGAACGACGGTAGAAGTCTCAAACAAAGCGGCGACGCGAGGCTCCGATCATCAAGCCCATTCGGCCCGCGGGTGCCGTGGTCCGGTACCGGCTTCGGCTCCCCAGGACCTCGGGTTTCCTGTAACAATAAATCCATGGCGATCTCTCCGATTGCGCCCCTCCCCGGCGAGGCCCTGCGCCGACGCATCTTTGGCAGTACCAGGGTGGTCTCTCTTCTGGTGCTGCTCGCGCTGCTTGTGCTGTGCCTCGTGTTTTCCTACACCACGCGCGGCGCCATGGGCAATCTCTCCTTTCTCCAGAGACAGGGCGGAGCCGCTGGCAAGAAGACACTTGTCGATCTGAGTCCCTGGCAGACAGCGCAAGCCCTGGCGCCGCTGGCTGTAACCGCTGAGGAAACGGAGTATGCGCGCGATGCCGAACGCCTGGCAGATCACGAAGTGGATCAGGCCTTTGCTTCCCAGTTGCGCCAGGCCACTTTGCAGGCCCAGCACATCACGCTGACAGGAGATGCGCTGGCGCTTTCCCAAAGGGTTGCGCAGCTTCAGCAACTCATCGCGCAGGACCAGGCCCAGGTTCAGAGCATTACCTCGCAATTGAATTCACCGACCAATCAGGCGAAGCATGGCGCTCCCGCCCCCGTGGACAGCGGCGACCTTGACGTCGCCAAGGCGCAGCTTGGACTAGACACCGATGAACTCGCCGACGCGCAACAGGACCTTGACCGCATCTCCGGCGACCAAACCGCCCAGATACAGGCGGAATTGGCTGCGCACGAGGCGTCGATGAGCCAGTACGACAAACAGGTCCAGTCCCCGGGCCAGGTTGCAGTGATCTCTGCAAAGAGCCATGGAACCATGGCTGGGCGCGTGCAGGCGTGGTTTGCCCAACGGGATCGTTATCAGTTGCTCCAGCAGGCGGCGCAGAAGACGACTTCGGATATTGCCAGGCTTACCGCCGAACACAATGCGCTTGCCGCCAAGGCTGGCGCACCCGCCCCCTCCAGCGGCTCGGAAGATCGTTCTGCCAGGCTTGCCTCTATCAAAGACAAGAGCGCGGAACGCCAGATCCTCAGCATTTACGACGACCGCATTCAAACCGAACAGCAGCTTGCGACGGTCTATAGCAAGTGGTCCGCCCAGGTGCTTCTGCAGCACCAGATTGTGTTGCATCTGCTTCTGCAGTCGCTGGCGCTTATTCTCTTTATCGCCATCTGCATGGTCCTTTGCGATGCACTGGTGCGGCGCCTGATGGCCCATCCGGCGCTCGACCACAGGCAGACCCAAACCCTGCGCAGCATCCTTGAGTTAGGCATCCAGCTTGTTGGCGTGGTGCTCATTCTGCTCGTCATATTTGGCACGCCCCAGGAAACGCCCACCATTCTGGGTCTTGCCACTGCTGCCCTCACCATCGCGCTGCAGGATTTCATCCTCGCGTTTTTGGGCTGGTTCATCCTCATCGGCAAAAACGGCATTCACGTGGGCGACTGGGTTGAAATCAACGGCGTGGGTGGCGAGGTCATCGAGGTTCGTCTCTTTTTCACATCGCTGCTTGAGACGGGGACCCTGGAAGACAAAGGCCATCCGACCGGTCGCCGCATTACCTTTATGAATGGTTATGCGATCCGCGGTCAGTACTTCAACTTCTCCACCACCGGCCAGTGGATGTGGGATGAAATCGCCGTCAGCATCCCCGCTACTGGTGACGTCAACGCGACAGTGGAGAAGATCCACAACGAGGTGCTCGCGGAAACTGAAAAGAATGCCCGCCTCGCGGAACAGGAGTGGAAGCGCGGAGCGCACGGGAATTGGCTCGCCCGCTTCAGCGCGACCCCAGTGGTGAATCTCCGTCCCTCCGCCTCTGGAGTTGATATCCAGGTGCGTTATGTAACTCGCGCTTCGGAGCGCTTCGATGTGCGCAATCGTTTGTACCAGCATGTGATCGATCTGCTTCGCCAGCCAGAGAGCCTGGCCACGGCAGAGCAATCACAAGGCGTTGGCGCCAAGTAGAGTGCGCACTCGGTGGTGGAGCGCGCCAAAGAAGGTTATGGTTGACACCGCAGGGTGGTTGCCCGTAAGTTTGAATTAGATGCACAGCAGCCGCCATCACGGTCACCACCATCACCATGGGACTACCATGCCGGCGGACTGCTATGGCCTGATGTAAGCGGCCAGAGAGATCAGAAACACACGAGCCCGCCGGCCACCAAGCCGGCGGGCTTTTTCATGCATGCCCCAAATCCCAATCAGGAATCAGGAAACAATGAGTGAATCAACCGCAACAATCGATTTCGATAAGATGGACGGCCTCGTGCCCGGCATCGTGCAGGATGCGAGTACAGGCGAAGTGCTGATGCTAGGCTTCCTCAACGCCGTCAGCTATGCCAAAACGCTGGAAACCGGCTTTGTTACCTTTTGGAGCCGCACTCGCCAAAAGCTGTGGATGAAGGGTGAGACCAGCGGCAACCGCCTGCGCGTCGTCTCCGCCGCAACCGATTGCGACAATGACACGCTGCTTTTTCGCGTTTTTGTGGAGGGCGACGGCCTGGTCTGTCACGAGGGTACGGTCACCTGCTTCACGCGACCCATTACGCCCAGCGTAAGTTCCAAGGAATCGGAGGCCAACCGTGGCTGATAAACTCCGTCTCGGTCTTCCCAAGGGCAGCCTGCAGGATGCCACCCTCGCCCTCTTCAAGCGTGCCGGATGGAACATCTATGCCGACGGCCGCTCCTACTTTCCCTCCATCGACGACGTTGATATCGAGTGCATGCTGATTCGCGCTCAGGAGATGGCGCGCTACGTCGATCATGGCGTGCTCGATGCCGGACTCACCGGTATTGACTGGGTTGTTGAGAGCGGACTCGATGTCACCAGCGTTACTTCGCTCACCTACGCGAAGCAAAGCCGCCGCAAGGTGCGCTGGGTGCTTGCCGTTCCCGATGGCAGCGGATTCGAGAAGGCCGCAGACCTCGAAGGCAAGATCATCGCAACAGAACTGGTTGAAGTCACCAAGCGCTATTTCGCTGAAAAGGGCGTCAACGTCAAGGTGGAATTCAGTTGGGGCGCTACTGAGGTGAAGCCCCCCACTCTTGCCGATGCTATTGTCGAGGTCACAGAGACTGGCAGTTCGCTCAAGGCCAACCATCTTAAGATCATCGACACGGTGATGGAGAGCGAGACGCACCTCATCGCCGGGAAAAGCGCGCTCGCCGATCCGTGGAAGCGCCAGAAGATTGACCAGATCGCACTCATGCTGAGGGGAGCCATCGATGCGCAATCGCAGGTTGGCCTCATGCTCAATGTCCGGCGTGCCGATCTCGCGGCGGTGCTTGCCGTGTTGCCCGCACTCAATTCGCCCACCGTCTCCCAGTTGAGCGATGCGGAGTGGGTCGCGGTCAACACCATCGTCGAGGAGCGAGTCGCGCGCGATGTGATTCCGCGTCTCAAGGCTGCTGGAGCCACCGGAATCGTAGAGTATCCGCTCAACAAAGTCGTGCTCTAAGACGTTTTCACTTGTACTGAAATCTGGGTGCCCCATCTTTGCGATTCCTTTTCTCGCGAGGGTGGGGGCCACAAAAGGGAATTATGAGGTTAATCCGTACCAAAGGTCGCGGCGCTCAACAAGCAGCAGAAGTCCTTGCCGCGCTCGAACACCGTGGGGGTGCAGCCCTCGACACCGTTCTGCCCGCCGTCAAGCGCATTGTGGCTGCTGTCCGCAGGCAGGGTGATCGCGCCCTGTTGCGCTATGCGGCACAATTTGACGGCCTAAAAGACAAAGCGAAGCTGCGTGTTACTGCCGAGGAGATGGCTGCTGCATGGGATGCAATCGATCCCTCGTTGCGTCAGGCCATCTCCACGGCTGCCGCGCAGATTCGAGGCTTTGCCCAGTGCCAACTACCGGCCAAGTGGAGGTTCTCTCCCACCGCGGGCTTGTCCACCGGCCAGCTTCCGCGTCCGGTCGGATCGGTCGGCTGCTATGTGCCCAGTGGTCGCCATCCACTGCCATCGACATTGCTGATGACCGTAATCCCCGCGCAGGTGGCGGGTGTCGAGCGCATTGTGGTCGTGTCTCCTAAGCCCGCACTGGAGACCCTCGCTGCCGCGTATCTCGTCGGCGTGACTGAGTTCTATCGCCTCGGTGGCGCCCATGCGGTTGCCGCACTAGCCTACGGAACCGCTAGCCTCGCACGCGTCGACAAGATCGTCGGCCCCGGCAATCTCTACGTCACCGCAGCCAAGCGCCTCGTCGCCTTCGACTGCGCCATCGATATGCTCGCCGGCCCCACGGAGATCGTCGTCACCAGCGAGCGCGGTACTGCGGGCAACATTGCGTCTGATCTCGTTGCCCAGGCCGAACACGATCCTGAAGCGTTGGCTATCTTCATCACCACCCGCACGGATCTGGCTCGTGAGGTTATCGCCGAAGCCGGGGTGCGTTGCCGCAACAATGCCACTGCGCGCGCTGCACTGGACCGCAACGGTTTGGTCATCCTTGCCGCTAATGTCGAGGCGGCGCGTGCAATCACCAATCGTCTGGCGCCCGAACATCTTACCATCGATGCCGTGGGCGATCTCGATTGGGTGCAGAACGCAGGCTCCGTGTTTATCGGCCGCTGGTCCGCGCAGCCTATGGGCGACTACATCTCCGGCCCGAACCACACTCTGCCCACCGGCGGCACGGCGCGCGTGCGTGGCGGCCTGAGCGTCAACGACTTCATCAAGCTCATCACCGTGCAGGAATACTCTGCGCAAGGCGTGCGCGCACTCGGTCCCCAGGCCGCCATGCTGGCCGAGGCCGAAGGGCTTACCGGCCACGCCGAAGCCATTCGCACCCGCCTGCGCAAAGGCCCGGCTAAAGGGAGATCCCATGACTGACGTCGCTACTATGCAGCATCCAATTGCGCGTGCCCGCGTGCAGGCGATGAAGGAGTATCACCCTCCGCTGGGCAGCCGTGACGCCCTGCGGCTTGACTTCAACGAAAACACCCTGGCTTGTTCACCCCGTGTGCGCGAAGTGCTGGGCCGCATTTCGGCGGGCGATCTCACCCGCTATCCTGAGCGCGAGCCCGTGGAAGCCATCGTTGCTACGCATCTTGGCCTTAGTGCGCCACAAGTCGCGCTCACCAACGGCGTGGACGAAGCCATCCACGTGCTCTTCGAAGCATTTCTCGAATCCGGCGACGAATTGCTGCTGCCCGTCCCCACCTACACCATGTATGAGGTATATGCGTCGGCAACGGACGCGCACGCGATTGCGGTGCAGGCCGCCGACGATTTGCTGTTTCCTTTCGAGCGGCTTATCGCGGCCATCACGCCGCGCACCAAGGTTGTTGCCATCGCCAATCCCAACAGCCCCTCGGGCTCTGTCGCCACGCGCTCCGAGATCGTCGAGATTGCGCGCCGTGCGCCCCACGCCGTAATTCTCGTCGACGAAGCCTACTTCCACTTTCACGGAGAAACGGTCGTCGACCTTATTGGCACGGTGCCCAATCTCGTCGTCGCGCGAACTTTCTCCAAGGCTTATGGTCTTGCCGGTCTGCGTCTCGGCTTGCTCGCCGGCCCCGTTGAACTCTTGCGCTGGGTTCGTCGCGTTCTCTCCCCCTATAGCGTCAACTCGCTGGCCCTGGCGTGCCTGCCGCCTGCGCTTGAAGATACGGGATATCTCGACTGGTACGTGGGCGAAGTGCTTGCCGCGCGCGCCGATTTCGAATCCGCGCTGGACCAGGCCGGAGTCCGTCGCTGGCCCAGCCGTGCCAATTTCGTTCTCGTCGAGATTGGTGCTCGCCACGCGGACTTCGTGCATCTCATGCGCGCCGCAGGAGTACTGGTGCGCGACCGCTCCAGCGACCCGGGCTGTGATGGCCGGGTGCGCATCACCATCGGAACCCGCGAGCAAATGAGCCGGGCCGTAACGGCTCTCAACGAAACTCTCGCCGCGATGAACAGGCAAGGAGCCGCTCAATGAAGATAGGAAAGGATGCGCAACCCGCAGCCCCACGCGCCGCGGGCTTTGAGCGTAACACCACCGAAACACGCATCGCCATCAAACTCACCATCGAAGGCGGCGGCCACTACAAGATCACCACAGGCATTCGCTTCTTCGATCACATGCTGGAGCTGTTTACACGTCACGGTGCATTCGATCTCGAACTCAAATGCGATGGCGACCTTGATGTGGATCAGCATCACACCGTCGAAGACGTCGGCATCGCGCTGGGCGAGGCCTTCGACCGTGCCCTCGGCGATAAGCGCGGCATTTTGCGCGCCGGCTATTTCCTCATGCCCATGGACGAAACCCTGGTCATCGCGGCTGTCGATCTCAGCGGTCGCGCTGCCTTCGCTGTCGATACCAAGGTACGCACCCGCCTGGTCGGTGACCTGCAAACCGAGCTGGTCACTGATTTCTTTGAGGGCTTTGCGCGCGGTGCGCGCGCCAACGTGCACGTCAAGACCATGTATGGCCGCTCTAACCACCACAAGATCGAAGCCATCTTCAAGGCGTTCGCGCGCGCCCTGCGTGTGGCCTGCTCGCGCGACAAGCAACTCGGCGAAATGCTGCCTTCTACCAAAGGACTGCTGTAATGCGCGTAACTGTCATTGACTACAAGGCGGGCAACCTGACTTCCGTCCTCAAGGCGCTGCGCCATCTCGGCGCGCAAGTCGAAGTCACAGACGGCGACCTCGCCCTGGTCGAATCTGCGGAACGTCTCGTCCTTCCCGGCGTGGGTCACTTCCAGGCCACTGAGCGTCTTGACGCGACCGGCATCACCTCCGCCATCCGCGCAGCCATCGGCCGCGGCGTCCCCTTCCTCGGTATCTGCGTGGGCATGCAGTGGCTCTATGCTGGTTCCAGCGAGGCTCCCGCTCAACCCGGCCTCGCGCATTTCCCCGAGGCATGCACGCGATTTCCAGAGTGCTCGAAAAAGGTCCCGCATGTGGGCTGGAATTCGCTCGAAGTGCGCTCCAGCTCGCGACTTCTGGCAGGTGTCGGGCCCGGCGAGTTCGTTTACTTTACACATTCCTACAAGGCACCTGTCACTGCCGAAACCGCAGCTGTCACGCAGTATATCGAGCCCTTTGCAGCCGCGGTGGAGCAGGGCAACGTTATGGGCGTGCAGTTCCATCCCGAAAAATCCGGTGCCACCGGGCTCAAGATTCTCCGCAACTTTCTCGCCTGGGAAGGGAATTGAATGCTGACCAAACGCATCATCGCCTGCCTCGATGTCCACGCCGGTCGTGTCGTCAAAGGCGTGCAGTTCGTCGACTTGGTCGACGCGGGCGACCCAGCTACGCAAGCTGCGCGCCATGCCCGCGAAGGCGCCGACGAGATCGTGCTGCTCGACATCACCGCCACCCACGAGCGCCGCCAGACTCTGCTCGAAACCGTGCGCCGCACTGCCCGCGAGTTGTTCGTTCCATTCTGCGTCGGCGGCGGCATCCGTTCTGCACAGGACGCAGGCCAGGTCTTCGATGCCGGTGCGGACAAGGTCAGCATCAACTCCGCGGCCCTGGCCGATCCGGGCCTGATTGACGCCATTGGCCGCAGTTTTGGCGCGCAAGCCGTAGTCGTCGCCATCGATGCACGCCGTGACCCTCACGCCGCCGATCCGGTTCGCGATGCGCAAGTCTTCGTGCAGGGTGGGCGCAAGCCGGCCGGCCGCCGTGTCGTCGAATGGGCGCGCGAGGCCGAAGCCCGCGGCGCAGGCGAGATTCTGCTCACTTCGATGGATTCCGATGGAACCCGCGCCGGCTTCGATTGCCAACTGACCGCGGCAGTAAGCGAGGCTGTCGGAATTCCTGTGATCGCCTCCGGCGGTGCCGGAACCGTCGCTCACTTTACCGATGTCTTCGCCCGCGGCAAGGCGGATGCCGCCCTTGCTGCGAGCATCTTTCATTTCGGCGTGTCCAGCGCGCGCGCCCTTAAAGAAGAGCTGGCCCAGGCCGGTGTCCCCGTGAGGCTTCCATGCTGATTCCTTCCATCGATCTACTAGGCGGCCGCATCGTTCAGCTGGTGCAGGGTGAGAAGCTGCGCCTCGCATTCGACGACTTTGAATACTGGATCGAAAAGTTTGCGCGGTTTCCGCTGGTGCAGTTGATTGACCTCGATGCCGCCATGCGCCAGGGCGACAATTCCGCACTCGTGGAGCAGATTGCGCGCCGTTTGCCCTGTCAGGCCGGCGGCGGAATCCACTCCATCGAGCGCGCACGGCAAGTGCTCGATGCGGGTGCGAAGCGTGTCATTGTTGGGTCTGCGCTCTTCTCTGAAAGTGAAAGCGGCGCTGCGGTAAACACCGAGTTCGCCGCTGCGCTTGCCGCTGCCGTCGGGGCCGAACACGTTGTGGCCGGCATCGATACAAAGAACGGCCACATCGCCGTCAAAGGTTGGAAGGCGCAAGTTGCGCTCACTCCCGACGAAGCGATTCCACAGCTTGAATCGTGCGCCGCCGCATTTCTCTATACCCATGTCGATGGTGAAGGTATGATGCAGGGCTTTCCCATCGAGACGGCCGCACGGCTTCGGCGGCTCACCACGCGCCAGCTTATCGTGGCCGGAGGCATTCGCAGCCAGGAGGAAGTGGATGCGCTGGATGCCCTGGGTGCCGACGCCGTGGTCGGTATGGCTGTCTACACTGAGCTGCTCGCGGTTTAAGACCAACGCCGTACCCCCGGCCCGCACATTGATTGGTTGCCCACGGGAGTTGGGCGGGTCGCATTCCAGCATCGGGTATGCTGGGAGAATCAGTATGCCCAATATGCCAAAGGAGACTGGAGGATGAACGCAAGGCAGAGCGGAATTCGTCTGGCGAAGCGCTTGGACGAGGTGGGATTCTCCGGCATCGTGCAGGTTCGCAATAAGGTGATGGCGATGCGCGCAGAGGGTCTCCATGTGCACTCGCTACACGGCGGCGAGCCTTTTTTTGAAACTCCCCAGGAGATCAAGTATGCGGCCGTCAAGGCGCTGGTCGAAAACCACACCCACTATGCGCCCTCTTCGGGCTTGCCGCCGTTGCGCCAGGCGCTGGTTGCAAAGCTGGCCCTAAAGAATGACCTCCATGTAACCGAAGACGAAGTGATTGCAACTGTTGGCGGTTCGCAGGGATTGTACGCGGCCTTCCAGTCCGTGCTGGATCCGGGCGATCATGCGCTGGTCTTCTCGCCCTACTGGACGCCCGTTGGCGACTTGGTGACTTTGGCGCAGGGCCGGCCATTGCTGGTGCCGACCATAACAGCACGCCGTAACGGCATCCGCAAGACTCTGGACCAATTCTCCACCCCGCACACGCGGGCTATCTACTTCAACACGCCTCAGAATCCCAGCGGTCTGGTCTTTACGCGTGCTGAGGCAGAAGAGGTCGCGGCCTTCGCCATCGAGCGCGACCTGGTGGTAATTGCCGATGAGGCTTACGAG
Source organism: uncultured Occallatibacter sp. (assembly GCA_964396795.1). Lineage (GTDB taxonomy): Bacteria > Acidobacteriota > Terriglobia > Terriglobales > Acidobacteriaceae > Telmatobacter. Next base: position 175,611 of record CAYNGB010000002.1, read on the forward strand.
GATCTCGTCTATGACGGCGTGCATTTTTCCATTGCATCGCTTCCGGGCATGGCAGAAAGAACCATCACATCGTTCACCTTCTCCAAAACCTATGCCATGACCGGCTGGCGCGCTGGTTACACGGTGGCCAAAGAGCCCTTCATAACCGCGTTGCGCAAAATCGTGCTTTACTCCACTAATGGCGTACCCACGCCGGTGCAATACGCCATGATCCAGGCGCTCTCCACGCCTGAGTCGGAGATCGCCGCCCGTCGCGAAGAGTATCGCCAGCGGCGCGATTTGCTGGTGGCGGCCTTGAACGATGTGGGCTTGGAGTGTCCCCCGCCCGCGGGCGCCTTCTATGCCTTCCCCAATGCGGAAAAGATCAATAAGATCAGCCGCACTGCTGCGCAAATCCTGCTTGACAAGGCGCACATCGCCACCATTCCAGGCTCTGTTTTTGGCGCTCAGGGCGAAGGGCATTTGCGCTTTGGCTACGCCATCGCCATCAAGGAAATAGAAGACTGCGTGGATGCGCTGCGAAAGTTCTTCGCATAGCCTTTCTCACTCATTTCTGCGCCTTGCCAACGGTCCGGCTGGTCTCCACGCGCGAGTCGCGCAGCAGTCGCGCAATCTGTTTCAAATGCAGTTGCACGGCGTAGGCGCGCAGTATTTCGGCCTGAGAGAAGCGCGATCCCGTGTGCCGCACCGCATCCATGCGCGCCTCCAACTGCGCAATGTCCTCTTCAAGGTTGATTCCCTCCGGCGGCACGTGAAAGCGCCAGCCATGGACGCAGCTCCCCAAGTAATGGAACCCGGTGCGAATATCCACGGCCAACCGTCCGAGCGCGGGCTCCAGTTGCAGCGCATACCCATCCTCATGGCTATCTTTCACGGCGAATTCCAGCGCTACCAGGGCATCGAAAAGTGACCGACCGAACTGGGCCAGCATGCCCAGTCCCTCGCGCCATCCTGGGCCGCCCGAGGGCTCATTCCGCGCCGCTTCCAGCAGTTGGTTATTGGCGCGCAGCACGGCCAGGGCATCTTCGCGCCGCGCTTCCAGGTTCTCCGCCGGCTCCCCGCGAAAGCCTTGCAGAATAGCCTCGAAAAACGCGCCCAAGACCAGGAACTCCTGCGCCAGGCCATCCCGAAGGCGCAGCCGGGCGCGGTCGGGAAATACCAGTGTGGCAATGGCCAGCGCCACCACAATGCCCAGAAAGACTTCGCTCACCCTGTCCAACGCAACGGTCCAGTGGGAGCCCGTTTTCTGCACCAGCATAACGATGGTGATGGTCACCCCGGCCAACCGTGAACTGCTGCGCAGTCCCAGAAGTCCGCATACCACTACGGCGGCGATCACGGCCAGAATATAGTTCCAGGGCAACGCGCCGAACAAAGAGAATGAGAAGCCAAACACCGCGCCGATTACCGTGCCCAGAATCCGGTCTCGAGACGCGGTGATGGTGGCGCCGAAGTTCGATTGCAGCACGATGATCGCGCTGATGGCGCCCCAATAGCCGTCGTGCAGGCCAAAGCGCAACGCCAGCCACCAGCACAGTGCGGCCGCCAGCGCGGTCTTCGCCGCGTGGATCAGCAGCCGCCGGCGCTCCCAGCTCAACCAGCCCTGGCCCGCAGGCCGCTCCACGCGCAGCTTGATGGCAAGCTGCTGTTGCGACCGCGTCCTGTGGGCCATCAACCGCATAGTTTCAAAATGCCGCCTTGCTGGTGCAACTCGTGGCATCCACGCCGTTTCATTGAATCACACTTGAGCCATCGGCATCGAATCCACACTGCGCGACTACCCCTTGCGGCTGCCGTGTAGCATAAAGGTCAGACACCCGTGCGGAACGGGCCAATCAAAAACACATGCTACGAGTGGGATACCCAGCAACGCTAGCCGCCGAACTCTTCTCCCGGTTCCCTCGGGAGGTCGAACTCATCCCGTTGTCCGATCAGCTTGACTACGATGTCGAAATCGACGTGTGGATTCCCGATCCCTACCCCACCCGTGCCCTGCGCACCTGGCCGCATCTGCGCGGCGTGCGGTTGGTATTGGCTCTCATGGCGGGCACGGAATGGATTCCCACCACCGTCGGGCCCCATGTCACCATCTGTAATGCGCGTGGAGCCCACAACATCTCCACTGCGGAGTGGACCCTGGCCGCGATTCTCGCCATGTTGAAGTACCACCCGCTGTATCACGATATCCAAAAATCCGGTGTGTGGAAGCGTCGCTTTGAGGCCACCGAGTACTATCCCCGCATTACAGGTGACACGCGTCCGCTCGCTCCGCCCGTCATGCAGGAGGAGCTTACCGGCAAGAATGTTCTACTGGTCGGCTACGGCGCTATCGGCAAGGAGATTGAGCGGATGCTCTCGCCGTTCAACGTCAACATGGTGCGTGTTGCCCGCAGCGCGCGCACGGAACCGCTTGTTCATCCGGTCGGAGAACTCGATAGTTTGCTCCCGCATGCAGAGGTGATCGTGCTGATTCTGCCCGCAACCGCAGAGTCGTTTCAACTCATCGGCCCACGCCAGTTCGCCCTCATGTCTCAAGGCACGTTGCTTGTAAACGCCGCGCGCGGGCCCATTGTGGACACCAACGCACTGGTCGATGCGCTGCACTCGGGCCGGATTCGCGCCGCTCTCGACGTGACCGATCCAGAACCGTTGCCTGAAGGGCATCCGCTGTGGCGCTGCCCCAATCTGTTCCTCACGCCGCATGTGGCCGGGTCGAGCCCGCAGTTTGCGCCACGTGCAGTCAATGTCGCAGGCGACGAACTGCGCCGTTACATCGCCGGTGAACCACTCAAAAACGCAGTGCAGATTGCGATCTAACCTGCAGCCGCTGCGCGCCGCCAATCGCGCAGACCAAGTACCGCCAGCGCCACCAGTCCCGCATACAGCAGGGCCGTGGGCCACAGATCCTTGTAGAGATACTCACCGATATAGACCACGTCCACCACGATCCAAAGCCGCCAGTTAGCGGTGTGCTTGCGCGCCTGCCACCAACTCGCCACCAGGCTGTAGCTGGCCAGCGTGGCGTCAAGATAGGGCAGGGCCGCGTGCAGGCGCTTGGCCAGTTCTCCCAGCACCAAGCTCCCCGCGGCTCCGGCAATCAGTGCGATCGCCAGGCTACGCAAGGCCAGCGGAACCACGCGCACCTCGCCCTCTTCGCGCACTCCACGCCACCAGTGCCACCAACCGTACAGCGTGAACGCTACAAAGAAAATCTGCAGCAGCGCATCACTCAGCAACTGTGCGCGATAAAACACGATCAGGTAGATCACATCTGCAGCCAGTACAACTGGCCAGCACCACAGCGTACGCCGCGTAGTCAGCCAGATACCCAGGACGGTAGTGACCGTACCCGCAATCTCCACCCAGTGCGCCGCAAGGTAATCGGCGATCGTACTCCAACTCATCGCCGCGCCGCCTTCCGCTCGCGTGCCGTTGCCCAGTCGCGCAGGGCGTCCAGCAGGCGTTGACCGCCTTGGCCGCGGTACCACTGCGCATGACCAACAAGGTAGCCTTCGCTGGCCATCTGCGCTTTGTCCGCTGAATGCAGCACGCCCAGGAAGTAGTCTGCTTCCGTCAGCGCAAATTCGGCGTGACACAGCGCCGCCATAGGCGCCAGCGCAGCCGCTTCCTCGTCAGAGAATTGGCGCACTGACTCGTATCCGTTCAACAGCGCCAGCAGATGATCCAGGTGCAGAGGCGCGTCGTCCCGATGTGTATGGCCCGGCCTCAGCGCCAGCCATTCCACGATGTTGCGTTCAATCGCATGCGCCAAGTCGTGCACTGCGTTGGTCCTGTCCGCAAGGCCAAAGTCAATCGTTGCCACGGCCCGCGCCTCGGCGCCCGCATCGCTCCAGAAAAGGTTCGACGCATGCAGGTCGTTGTGCGTCCACAACGGAGCCAGCGCTGGCAGCAGCGGTTGCAGCTCGGCGTGAAATGGAGCCAGCAGATCCAGCGCCTGCTTGCAGTCGCGTCGCGTCGCGGCATCCCCTGCCAATGCCGGCCTTGCGGCAAGATAATTTGCTATCGCGCTCGAAGGATCCGGGCTGGCAAAAATCGTGAAGCTCGCAATCAATGGACGCGGTTTGCGCGGCGGAGCGGAAAACCCACGCGCTGCATCATGTAGCTGAGCCAGCGTCTGGCCGGCGGAGTATGCATGAGCGGTGGAGCGAAACGGCGTCCATGAAAGCGCATCCTCATACAGATCTACGCCGGCCGGTGTTTCATGCACCTCGTAGGTCCAGTTGCCCGCTTCGATGGCCGTCTCGTCTGAGGCCGTTGCAAGCACTCGCGGCACCGCTGCACCGTGCGCGTGCAAAAAGCGCAGAAAGCGATGTTCCTCGAGCAACCCCTCCGCATCCCGCACCGTGCGGTGGTGACGCTTGATGAAGACACGACCGCCCTTTGTGTTCACCACGCTGGCTGAGGAAAACGGGCGCGGGCTCACCGTCATAATTTCGATGGGTTCGCCGCAGCCTGAAAATTGTGCCAGCAGAGTGCGCACTTCATCCAGCGTCAGCGGCGGCCAGTCGGGCTCCACTAGCGTTCCGTCCATTCCGTGCGCTTTTGCCACCGTAGTCATATAAAGCGAGGGCCTCTTTCTGTCATTCCTTTATATGCAATCTAAAAAGTGTAGTGTGCCGAGAGCCGCACCGTTGCGGGCGCACCCAGATGAATGAACGTGTCGCCATAGTTAGCGCCGGTGTCTTTCCAATAGCGCTTATCGAGAATGTTGTCGGCATAGATATGCAGCGTCATGTGGCCCCGTTCGCCACCCGGTGTGTAGCGCGCCCCCAGGTTGAAAAGGTTGTAGTGGGCCACGCTCACCCGGTCGTCGCGTGTCGCTTCCTTACGCCCCGTGTAGCTCCAGCCCGGCATCAGGTGCAACCCGTGTGCATGGGGCAACAGCACATCGGCAAAAACTGTCGTGCGCAGATGGGGTACGTTAATCACCTGTTTGTTGTCAAAGGCTGGAGTGCCGGTATTGTCTGAAGTGGCCCGGATGGCCGCGGCCGAAGCTGTCAGTAGCAACCGGCTTGTCGCCTTGCCTTCCGCGTTCACCTCGATGCCATCATGCGTCTCGCGCCCTTCCGAAACGAAATTCTGATCGCCCACGCTGTCAATCAGTTTGGGATAGAAGAAAGGTGTTCGCATGTGAAAGAACGCGGTGGTCAGCAGAATGCGCTGGTCCGGCTCATACTTCGCGCCAGCCTCTACCTGCCGCGTGTAGAACGGATCAAGAAAGAATCCGCCCGCCCACCACGGCGCCTGCGGACCCAGCGAGAGCATCACGCTGTAATTGCCGTAGAGAGTCAGGTTGTCCACCGGGTTGAACGTCGCCGCGTACTGCGGCAGCCAGATAGTCTTGTCGTTGTAGATGGGCAAGGCCGTGGGGTCGGTCGCGTAGAGAGAGTAGTTGTGGTCGCGCAGCGAATCCAACCTGCCTCCGGCAAGCAATTGAATGCGACCGGGCAGGTGCATGCGGTCCTGCAAGATCGCAGCCGATTGATGGTTATCCTCATATAGCCTGCGAGGGCCGGCAGACTGAATTGGATCCTCGACCGAATCCAGTGAAAGCGGCTCGATCGGCTGGTAGATGTTATCTGAGCCGATGTACGTGTACACCGCGCCATCCTGCACCACGCCATCCGGAGAAACCGGGTTTAGGACGGTAAAGAATCCGGGCATCTGCACACTGCGGCTAAACGCCACGCCTCCGCCGGCCAGATCATGCCCCACGGCACCGGTCTTCACATGGCCGGTGATCAACGCCTCGGCCTGGGCATTGATGCGCAGTTCACCGGGATTCCGGTAGTCATAGATTCCATAAGTCCCGTCGGGGCAGAAGAAGTAGGCGGGTGCATCCGGCGCATCCGGGCAATTGACGTTGCCGTTGGAGTCAAACGACGACCCGTACGCATAGACCACGTTGTCGTCAATCAGCGAGTGGCTATAGCTGCCCTCCGCAAAGGCCCGCCAACCGCGAGCCAGATCGTAGTCCAGCCGCGCTCCCGTGTTGAATGTGTCAAATGTGTTCGGCTTGGCCCATGATTGCGCGCCCAGCATCGTCGAGGGATAGATCTGATCGAGGTCGGGAATTGTTGTGCCGCCCAGCAGTTGATAGCCACTCACTGAGCGCTCCACCTTGTGCTGGTACTCGAAGTTTCCTTTCAAAATCGCTTTCGTACTCAACTTCCAGTCAGCCGCGCCGGCACCCATTGCGCGCCACCCGTCGGCGCCATTTACATAGCTCTTGATTCGTTCGCCCGCCAGATTGAGTCGTGCGCCCACCTGCTTATGGCTGCCGAATAGCCGGCCCAGATCGACTGCGCCAAATGAGCTCCCGCGATGGTCTGTGCCCAAATCAAGAGCCTCAATGGTGGCCGGCTCCTTGGTCACGTAGTTGATCAACCCGCCCGCCGAGGCCACGCCGCTCTCCACCCCGGCAATGCCTTTCACAAACTCCACGCGCTCCTTGTTTTCCAGCGGCACATCCTGTTCGCCGGCAATGGTCATGCCGTTGATTTGCAATCCAGTCGCCAGGTCGATGGGAAATCCCCGAATCTCAAAGTCGCCATAGTAGCCCACCGGCGCGTAGTCCTCGCCAATCGACGCATCGTTCTTCACCACGTCAGACAGCACCCGCGCCACCTGGTCGCTTAGAACAGCGCGCGTCACCGCCATCACCGACAGTGGCGTCTCCTTCAGCAGCGCGCCGTCCAGGCTACCCGCCGTTGCCACGCCGGAGAAGTAGTCGTCCTTCACCTCGCCGTGCACCACCACGGTCGTCGTGACTCGCTGCGGCTGTTGCGCGGACGTGTCGGTCTTTTGCGCAGGGGGCGATTGCGCGGCACCTGTAACTGCGGGAACTTGATCTTGCGGAAACACACGTAAAGGGAGGGCCAGCAAGCAAAACAGCGTCCACCCCATTGCGATCCGTCTGTCGCCAAGCCTGCGCTGGCGCGTAGACGGCAATATGTGATGGGTGTGAGCTGTGAATTTGTCTGCGGACGCTGGCATGGGTTCCCCTTGATTCAACTCATTGAAACAGGAGGAACTCGTGCAACGATTGGAGAAGGCCGCTTGGCTTCGGAAACTTCCCACGCCGGTATTATCCGGATCGGGTTCGAGGGTATCTTCTCAGCCCCACTTCGTGGAGCACCCCTGTCTCAATAACCTGATTGAAACACTTCCCGCCCGGCTTTGTAAATTGCATGATCCTTGCATCAACTCCACAGACGCTCCACCAGCGCACGATAAGTCTCCAACTCCGGCACTGCCAACCCGCGCACCTTGGCTGCATCGTCGGCGTGGCGCAGCGTGATTGCCTCGCCTGCGTGCGGCAACGCTATGAACTCTTCCGCCTCCGCCGCACTCATCGGCCCGCCCTGCAATGCCAAGCTGGCCACCGACGCCGACGAAAGCGCAGCCAAGTAGCGGGCATTGGCGTGGCACAGATAGCGCTTGGCCGCCACGTGCATCCGGATGGGATCGAGCACCGCTGCGGGCAGATGCTCCGCCAGCGCTTCCGCGCCCAACTCTTCGTGGCGCGTATCCAGTCCACGCTCCGCCGCGTCTTCGCCCTCGCTGTGCAGCAGATGTCCCAGGTCATGGAGCAGCGCCGCCGCCACAAGCGTTTCCTCGCCGCCTTTGCGCTGCACAAACCAGGCCGCCTGCAAGCTGTGCTCCAGCACCGTCACAGGTTCGCCAAAGTAAGCCTCGCCGCCGCCGGCAGCCAACAACTCAAAGACACGTTCCGGTGAGTCGATCGTCCTCATCCTGCTTCAACCTCCGCTGTCGGCAGCTTATGAAATCTCTGGTGCATCGCCAGAACCATCGCCACCAGAGCGGTAAGAAATGCAGCGCCGGCCAGCGCCAGGAACGCATTCTTCCAGCCGAACGCAACCGTCACACGCGCCACTGTATCGCCGCTGAGCCAGCCGGCCAGATAGCCTACGCCGTCGATCACTCCTGCCGCCGTGGCGCTGCCACGCTTGCCGCCAAAGTCCATGCTCATCGCGCCGGCCAGGTAGGAGTACGGGCCCAGCAGCAGAAAGCCCACCAGCGTCACAAGCACCACCGGAGTCCATTGGCTGGCATGCCCGGGCGTGCGTGCCAACGCCAACAGGCAAAGGGTGCTGGCCAGCATGCCGCCCACCAACACCAGGTTGCGTCCGTTCAAACCGAGCTTGTCGCTTAGCACTCCGGCCACCAATACGGAGATGCCGCCGAACAGCGGAAACAGTGCGCTGCGTTCCGCTGCGACACTGCTTGCAAGACCCACATACTGCACAAAATAAGTAGGTGTCCAGAAGTTGAAAGTCTCTCGCAGCAGCGTTGTACCCAATGAAAGCAGGCACACCAGCCAGAAGGGAAAGCTTGCCAGCAGCGGACGCAAAATGGCCAGCAGGCCTGGGTGCGCCTCATCTTTTTGCTCGTCGTCCGCACCATACACGTTCAGCGGGTTAGTCTCGGGAGCCGGCAATCCCCGTTCCTCCGGAGTCTCGCGCAGAAAGATCAGGTTGGCCACCAGCAGCACTGCCAGCGATCCGGCTCCGGCCAGGAACACGCCCCGCCAGCCCACTCCATGCGCCATCAGTTGGCTCATCACCCAGCGGCAGCCCGCGTCGCCAAACAGAAAGCTCAAGCTCAATACCGCCATCACCGTGCCGTAGGTGGAGTAGGAGAACCAGCGCGATGCCACCTTTACCAGCCCCACCCAGCCCGTGGATTGAAACAGTCGGTTACCCACCCATGCCAGCGTGAACAGCGGTATCCCGCCGCTCAGCACAAAGAGCAAGGTGAAGAAAATCGAGCCCGCCATCCCGCCCAGAAAGTTGCGCCGTCCGCCAAACATGTCGGCTAGCGTGCCGGAGATGAACTTCCCGATCGCATATGCCGCTGTTCCCACCGACGCAATAAATCCCAGCCGCACCTGCGCTTCGTTGGCGGTGATGCCGTGCTGCGCCAGGTCGTGAATCAGGTCCGGCAGCACCACAGACAAGTTCGAGCGGCAAAAGTAGTAGCCCGAGTATCCCAGCGCCAGCAGCGCAATCGTGGCTCCGTGCCACGCTGTGAAGCGCGGCTTTGGTTCTGATTGGGGAAGAGGATCAGCTTCCTGGCTTGCTCTGTTTTCCGCTTGCACAACGGCAGACTATCATGGACTTGTCGTATAAATTGCGCGTCGTTGTCTGTGCGGCCGGTTCCCTTGGCTCGGGCCGCAACCTAGCCTTTTATTTTTTATGAAAAATGCAGCTCCTCGCACCTCATCAGGCGCTACATTTGAATAGAAAACGGATCAAAAGCGAAGAAACGTCGGCTCTCCCATGAATTTCTGTTGAAAGGTGAATTTGGATGCACAGGTTTTCCCTCCCTGTACTGTTTTGCCGCTGCATTGCGTTGCGCCTTCTGCTGGCCTGTTGCCTGGTCACGCTGGCCGCAAGCCCGCTGGCGGCGCAATCCACCTATGGCGCTATCCTCGGCACGGTGCGCGACTCGAGCGGCGCGCTACTTCAGGGCGCGCAGATCACCTTGGTCAACTCCGGCACTTCTGCCACGCGCTCCGCGGTCACCGACGCCAACGGAAACTACGCCTTCCGCAACATCGATGTGGGTGACTACAAGCTCACCATCGCCGCGCCGGGCTTCCAGACTGAGTCGCTTCCTTCCATCGCTCTCACCGCACGCGAAACCCGCCGCATGGATGCAACCCTCAAGCTGGGCGCTGAGACCCAGACCGTTATAGTCGTCGACGATCCCACCCCCGTCATCACCACCGATGTCTCCAGCCTCGCTGAAACCAAGATAGGCGACGAGCTTGTTGAGCTTCCCATCGCCATCTACTCCCGCTCCACCGGCTCCACCAGTCCCATCTCCACCCTCACCACCGAAGCGGGCGTGCAGACTGACGACAGTGGCAATCTCGACGTGATGGGCACCACCGCGGCTTTGCTTAGCGTCACCATCGACGGCATCTCCTCTGTAGGTGTCGAATACTCCGGACCCGTCAACGAAATGTTTCCCTCCTTTAACTCCATTGAGGAGATCCGCGTCAGCGAGTCCAACAACAACGCCGAGTTCTCCGGCGTCGCCGACATTACCACCGTATCCAAGGCCGGTACCGGCCATTTTCACGGCGGCGTCTTTGAGAACGCTGAGAATACGGTGTTGAACTCCAACGACGCCTTCTCGCTCGCTAAGCCGAAGATCATCATGAACGACTTCGGCGGCACCCTCGGTGGCCCTCTTCGCTTCCGGCCGCCCTTCAAAGACGCGAACCAGACTTTCTTCTTCGCCAGCTTCGAGGGGCTACGCCTGCCCCGCGAAACGCCCATCCTGCTCAGTGTTCCCTCCACTGACATGCGCAACGGAAACGTTGCCAGCTATCTTGCCGGGCAGGGCGTCTCCGCCATTTACCAACCCGACGGCGTGACGCCAATCGATCCCACCAACGTCACGTTATCGGCCCTCTCCGCCAGACTGCTTAACGTGCTGATGCCCACCCCCAACTACGGCGCGGTCGGCTCCTACGCCAACAACTACCAGATCAATTTCCCATCGCCCATCTCCGCCAACCAGGGTGATGTGCGGCTCGATCAGGTCATCTCGTCGCGCCAAACCGTGTTCGCGCGTTTCTCTTACAAGAACCGCCAGGTGACTACAGCGCCCTCCGCCGCCTGCACGTTTACTTATTGCGCTGAGGCTGGCAGTCCGCTGCAGGGCGGATATAACACTCCGGAGATTGACGAGGGCCTGACCTTCGCGCATAACTTCATTTTTTCGCCTGGTCTGATGAACGAATTCCGCGGCGGCTTCAATGCCCAGCACACTGCGGAGACCCAAAGCTACTCCACCACGTCCCTGCTCGCGCAGACGGGCCTTACCGTTCCCCAGCCGGACCTCGAGTGGTCTGAGGCGCCTCAGGTGCTGATCAACGGATTCATGTCTACCGGTGCAGGCAACCCCGGCGTGCAGCGCGGCCAGATCATTCAGCTTCTCGACAACGTCACCTGGACCCATCGCAACCATGCCTTCAAGTTCGGCGCCGATTTCAAACGCCTCACCGATCACGACGACAATGTCTACGGCAACTATCGCTCAGGTTGGTATGTTTTTGACGGCTCCTCCGACGTGGGCAAGAATGTCGGCGATCCCTACACAGCTTTTCTGCTTGGGCTACCCGATTACACCGAGGTCAGTTCCACCAACAGCCCCACCATGAACGGTCTCGGCTACGCGTACTCCTTCTATGGTCAGGACGATTGGAAGGTCACGCCCAATCTCACTCTGAATCTGGGTTTGCGCTACGAACTCCATCCACCCATCAGGGACACCCACTACAACACCGCCATCTTCCAGCCCGACTACACTGCCGGTGCTGCTGGCCAGGAGGTCCAGGGCGCCGTCGTGGTTCCCAACGCGCAGGCCTTGTCATTCACGTCCCAGGACTTCGCCAACGCCATCGCACCCACGCCCATATTGACCGCAGCGCAGGCCGGACTACCGCAGGCTCTGCGTTACACTGACCGCACCGACTGGGGTCCGCGCCTCGGCTTCGCCTGGCGTCCTTACGGCAACGAGCACACCGTCGTGCGCGGAGGCTGGGGCCGCTTCATTGAAACTCCTCTGGGCTTTTCACTCGTCTCCGGCTGGGCCGTTCACGCCAGCTACGTGGCTACCTATAACCAGGATTTCCAGTCCGGCACCACCACCCCTACCCCACTCCTGAGCTTTGCCGATCCCTTTAATCCCGCTTCGGGCAGCTCCACCGGTACTGCAGGTTTCTATTACGCCTTCCCGATCCACTACAAGGATCCTTCCGTACAGCAGTGGAACCTGACCCTGGAACAGGACCTGGGCCATAACGTTGGCATGCGGCTCTCTTATACCGGCAGTCACGGCCAGAACCTTGAGACCATGGTGGACCTCAACCAGGTACAGGCCAACCCCTTCGGCTACTCCAACGCCCAACCCGGCGCAGCGGCTTCCGGCGCCTGTATTCTCGATGACGGCTCCCTGGTCTCTGACCACCGCACCTATCCATGTTGGAGCGTTGTCCAGAGCGTCGAGAATGCCGCCGAGAGCAACTACTCCAGCGGCACTGTCGAAGTCTCGCGCCACAGCGGCAAAAGCATCACCTTCGACGCCAGCTACAACTTCACCCGCGATCTCTCCAACGCCGGCGGAGCCACACCTAACGCTTTAGCCGTCGCTGGTGGCACCTACCTCACTGACCGCTTCCATCCCGGCCTCGACTACGGCAACGTCATCTATGACCGTCAGCACCGCTTCCTCGCCACCTATCTTTACAACCTGCCCTTCGGCAAGGACCAGCGCTGGTTCAGCACCTCCTCCGCCATGAACAGGCTTGTCGGCGACTGGCAACTGGCCGGTGTCACTGTCCTGCAGTCGGGTCCGTTCCTCACCCCATATCAACAATCGGTCGACGCCGCCAACACCAATATCCTCACCACTGTAGGCCAGGCTCGTCCCGATCAGATCAACACGGTTCCGCTCTACGCCCCGCAGCGCACGACCACACAGTGGCTCAATCCCGCGGCCTTTCCTTATCAGAATCTGGCGGTCAACTTCGGGACCTCCAACCAGGTTGGTATCGGCCGCTTCGGCAATGCTCCTGTAGGCGGCGTCGTCGGACCCGGCACTGCCAACTTCTCGCTCTCGCTGATGAAGAGCTTTGCGCTGTATGAGCAGTCCCGCTTCCAGATCAGTGCCGAGGCTGCCAACGTCTTCAACCACCGCAACTACGAACCGCCCAACATGCAGGTCGATTCCGGCGGCTTCGGCTCCATCACTGCTCTCCAAACCGCCGAAGGCGCCGGCCCCCGCAGCCTGGAATTGTCAGGCCGCATTACCTTCTGAGTCGCCCTTGCACCGCCTGGCAAGAAAGAAAAGCCGCGGAGACCTGTTGCAGGGGACCCCGACAGGCCGTGGCCTGTCAAAGCCAGAGCCTAATTTGCCGGTTTCTAGAGCGGATTTCAGGTGTTTTGGGGCCGAAAACAGGGGAAAATCGGGGCTTACTGTTTACCGATGAGGGTAATAATATACATGACAAAATAAGTGGAGACTTGCAGATGATTATGGGGAGGTGTGTCAGCGTTTATTTATCGGCTTATTCACCGTCTGGGCTTTTTGCCACTCGGTTTCGCGGCGCTGAATCTCTTCTTTCGAGACGGTGAAGGTCTTGCGAACGGCATTGTCGAAGCGTTCGGCCTCAGTTTTGCCGGGGATGGATGGGGCGGGTAGTGGATTCATGCGCCTATCATAGCGCGAATACCTAGTAAAATCATGCCAGTCACAAAACGAAAAGCCCGGCGCGAGGCCGGGGCATTTCGGTAGTGCGGCTGGTTACCCCTATCGTAGTTCCTCGTCGTGCCTGAAGCAAGGGTGCGAATGCCTAAAGACCCGGATTCTCCAATTCTTCCTCATCTCAGGCCTGAAGAACTTTCAGACCGCGATCACGAGGAATCAAAACTCGGCAGGCAGTTGTCGGCTTGTTGGCATGGGGATGACTTTGATATCGAACGGTCCTACAACGTCATGCAAGGTTCTGCCGAGCTGATCTTTGATGTTATCTACGCCGCATTTCGCAAAAGATCAGGCTACAAAGACGAATGGGTTTCGGAAATGGTGCGTCTTGCAGCATTCCGCACGATCAGCACATCGTTAGGGCACATACAACACGGAATCCGAAATCTGTCTTTGTCTGCCTTGACAGAAACGCTTGAAGAAACGGTCTGGAATCACCTCGAAGAATTGAAAAGCGCCGAGTCCAAACGGCTCCTGAACCCTCTCTCTGCTCTGCCCGGTAAACAAGCCTCAGCCTACGCACTGGCCGGAATCGATATTGCTTCCGCATCTCCACTGCTAGTGATGGCCGCTAACGCTGCCCGCGGCACGCTTCCTCAGGCCCCAGCTTTGACAATTGCCGCACCTTCAGTTTCAGAGCAGCTTAAAAAGCTTCGTGAGGAATCCCGAATGACAGTAGAAGAGATCGCGGAAGGAATTAGCGTCCGTCCCCGATCCGTCAACCGACACCTATCAGGCGAGGATATTCCGCGCTCTAAAACATTGAGAGCGTATGAAGGTCTGTTCTCGAAAGCAACCGGACGTGCGATTCATATCAAAACGTCATAGCATACGTCAGGGTAACGTCATGCTAACGTCATGGATGGTCAATCAAAAGACAGTCAAAAGTCATCCCATAAGTCATTGTGACAACATAACTTAGAGGGTAGGATTCGTGACATGAAGACACGAATCCGAGGACCACCACCGTTAATCTCCGCAAACAGCAACGGGGAGCATTTAGGGATGCTCCCCGCCTTGTGCGGACGTGGTGGAACTGGCATACACAGCGGTCTTTAAAACCGCCACTCTGGGAAGGGTTTGTGGGTTCGAGCCCCACCGTCCGCACCATCATTCTACTTCATTCTTTGGCCGCGTTTCTGGCGCGGCTTGATGAGCTTTTAGACCGCGCTCGTCTTGCCGGTCAATTCAGCAAGGGTGAGACGTTTACCCACCATGCCCCTCATAGCAATGTCGAATCTCTGCGCGTCTGTCAATTTCCGATTGTTGAATCTGAAGGCCTGTTCGTCAATGTAACGGAACAAGTGGAAGGGCTCAATTGAGACGTATGTTCCGCCGAGACCGCGCTTCAACAGGCTCCAGAAATTCTCGATTCCGTTGGTATGGACCAGACCTCGCACATAGCACTCAGCATGGTTGATAACCGCCCGCTCGAAATTGGCGGTATTGTAGCCGCCCCATTCATCCGTAATGAGAGTTGAACCAGCTTCGATGTTGTCGTGAGCGATTTGACTCAGTACTTCACAGGTGCGCTCTTGCACGACTTGCGCCTTGACGCGTCCGCCACGCTCAACCATGCCAACAACGATTGTCTTTGCGGTTGAGCCCACAGGCTTGCCAGACACGCCGGGACCTTTCGGGCGCTTGCTCTTGTGCATATTCTTAACCTTGCCGCCGATGAAGGTTTCGTCCATTTCAATCGTGCCCGAAAGCCTGTTCCGGTACTCGTCTTCTAGCATGAGCCGAATACGATGATCGAGGAACCATGCCGTTTTCTGTGATACGCCGAGCGCCCGATGAATCTCATAGCTGCTCACCCCGTTCTTGCAGTTCACAACCATCCAGATCGCAGTTAACCACTTATCGAGGCCAATAGGTGAATCTTCCATGAGCGTTCCGGTCTTGAGCGTGAACTGCGGTGACGGGTGCTTTTCGCGGCAGTGCCAGCGGCTGTACTTCTCAAGGAAAAGCACATTCCGGCTTCCACACTTCGGACAGATCACACCCTTCGGCCAGCGCCGGGCAACGAGGTATTCGCGGCAGTTGAGAGGATCAGCGAAGTAGAGGATTGCTTGCTGTAGCGTGGTCGGTTCCATGTATTAACAATACCCCTATGGGGTTCTTTTGTCAAGTATATTATTACCCCGATGAGTACATGGGGTGAATTTCTATGTTATTCATTACAAGCACGTTATTGGAAACTTGACCCCCTAAAAGGCGGGTTGGGGAGGGGGAGGGGGTGGGTAGGGGTTCGGTTTTTTGGATTCCGGATCGATAACCTGGAGGCCCGCCATACTGAGATTGTGCGCCCGCGGGGCCTAATTCTCGGCAAAGGCAGGTGCGGCGATCTGAAGGGGATTTGTGGGAAGGCCTTTATTTCCACCCCAGCGACAAAGGCCCGTCGCCGGGGACCCCGGGGCTGCCTTTTATTTCCCCGTTCCCTCAGTAATCGTCACAATCCGGTCCACCCCTGGCACTGTGAAGTTCTCCACCTTGCCGCTGGGCCAGTGCACCTCGATCGCGTCCACCGTGGTCGCCTGCCCCAGCCCGAAGTGCGGCCGCGGGTCGTTGCTGCTGAGATAGCTGCCGCCGCTCAGCACGTCCCCGCGCTGCTTCATGCCGTTCGCCGTCACATACACCGTGGCGCCCACCGCGTCGCGTGGGCTTTTCGGCCCGCCCACCAGTTTCAACTCCAGCCAATGATTCGTGTTGAGGTCCACGTTGCGCAGCAGCACCGGGTGCCCGTCCATCACGTTGATCACAGCATCCAGTTTGCCGTCGTTGAACAGGTCGCCTACCGCCATGCCGCGTCCCGCTATTACCACCGCGAGCCCCGTGCCCTCCACCGCCGGCACATTCTCAAACCGCTTGCCCTCGATGTTGCGGAACAGCATCGGGCGCTCTTTCCAACTTGTTCCCCACGCGTATTTGTCGGCCTGCGGATACACGTGCCCGTCGGCCATCAGCAAGTCTTTCCACCCGTCGTTGTCGTAGTCCATGAAAGCGTCGCCCCAGCTGAGGAAGGGAACGGTGATTTCGCCCAGCCCCATGTGATAGCTGATATCGGTCATGTTCGCGTCGCCTTCGTTGTGATAGAGCGGCTTGTAGCTGTCGCTGAACGTGGTGTCGAACACATCGAGCATTCCGTTGTTCTCGTAATCGCCCACCGCGATGCCCATTGACGCTGTCTCGCGCCCGGCCTCATCCAGGGCGAATCCTGAGGCGTAACTCACATCCTCAAACGTTCCGTCGCCCTTGTTCAGATAGAGATAGTTGGGCGTCGAGTCGTTGCCCACCAGCAGGTCCGGCTTACCGTCGTTGTTGATGTCTGCAAACACCGTGCCCAGCCCGTAGTAGCCCGGCTTGTCGGCTACGCCCGCCTTCTCGCTCACATCCGTAAACGTTCCGTCGCCGTTGTTGTGAAACAGGTGATCGGGCTCGCCCTTCAGCCCTCTCGGACCGCAGCTCACCTGCTCGCCCCTGAAGGTGCAAAATGCGTTTGGAACCCCATTTTCACTGGCCACGGGCAGGTTGTTGCGGTCATAGTGCAAGTAACCCGCCACAAACAAATCCAGCCTGCCGTCGCCGTCGTAGTCGCCCCAGGTGGCGCCGCTCGACCAGTTCCCCAGCGTCACGCCCGCCTTCTCGGCCACATCCGTAAAAGTCCCGTTGTGGTTGTTGTGGTAGAGCCGGTTCTTGCCCCAGTTGGACACAAAGATGTCGGGCCAGCCGTCATTGTCAAAGTCGGCAATGGCCACGCCCGTGCCCCAGCGGTCGTTGGTCACCCCCGCCTTCGCCGCCACATCAGTAAACGTGCCGTCGTGGTTGTTATGGAACAGTGCCGCGTGCGGCGGAGTTTCCTTGCCGTCCAGCGCGTCGAAGGTCGAGCCATTCACCACGTAGATGTCCAACCAGCCGTCGTTGTCGTAGTCGATCAGGCCTACGCCCGAGCCCTTGGTCTCCACAATGTAGTCCTTGGAAGGCGTGCCCATCTTATGTGTCCAGTGCGTCAGTCCGGCCTTCTCCGACGCATCCTCAAACACCACCGGCCCGCTTTTTACAAAGCCGCCCGCGGTAATAGGCCGATGTTGCGCATCAAGCTGTATGGGATGTGGAGAGCTATTGTCCTGGGTGCTCGCGGGCTGAGTAGCCGCAGGCTTTTCCGCTTGCTGCGCGAGGTTCGGGGTGTCGGGATTTGTCGATTGTGCAACAAGAAGTGCGGGAACCCCCGCCGCAAGCAATCCCCATACAGTGGTCGTGCGCATACCCTTAAACATGGCAGCCAGTATACGGGGTGGGGTGGGGGCAAGTATCGGCCTAAAGTTGGAACCAGCGGGCTTGCTGCTCTACTCGTCCCCAATCTCGTAGGTAATCCCAAACCTTCCAATCTGAATCAACGCCTTATCTGCCGGCGGCCAGATATGCAGACTCTCCACGCGCGTCTTTCCTGCAATCCTGTGCGCGTCCGTGTTCCCCACCAGCGCCCCCGTCGTGGCCACGTTGATGTGAACCTTCAGCGCCTCTTCTCCATCCCGCACCCATCCAAAAACATATTCGCCGGGCTTCAGCGCAATGCCTCCTATGCGAATCGGTGTTTGCACCACAAGATAGTGCGAGTACTTCCCGTCCGCCGAGTACCCCGCCGTAATCAGCACCACTCCTGCAACGTAGCGGCCTCGGCTATTCACAATGCCGCTGGCGGTGCGCATCTCGGTCTCGATGTGTTCCTTTTCAACCGGCGCCCGTGCCGGCAGCAGCGAGGCCAATTCGGCGTCTGTCGCTTGCCGCCAGGCGGGCTTCTGAGCCCTCGCCAGGGAACAAAACAGCAGCAATAAGAATGCGGAAACAATGGCCCTCTTCATGGTGTCGGCTTCCTCAGGGATTCCAGTGGAACGATGCCGCGCTGGATCGCGGCGGTCGCGGCCTGGGTGCGGTCGGTTACCCCCAGCTTGCCCAGCAGGCTATTGATGTGGGTCTTCACCGTGGCCTCCGTAATCTCCAGCACCGTCGCAATCTCCTTGTTGCTCTTGCCGTGCACAATCTGTTCCAGCACGTCGAATTCGCGCGGAGTCAGTTCCTCGGTGCCCATGCGCTCGGCCAGGCGCTGCGCAATCGCCGGCGGAATATACGTCTTGCCCGCATGCACGGTGCGAATGGTCGCAATAAGTTCCTCGCTGGTCATGCCCTTCAGCAGGTAGGCGCGCGCCCCGGCCTGCAACGCACGAAAGATATCCTCATCGCCGTCATAGGTGGTCAGCACGATAAAACGCGCCTGCGGCGTCTCCATGCGAATGCGCTGGATCACATCCACGCCGCCCATCCTCGGCAGGCGCAGATCGATCAGCGTGATGTTCGGTTGCTGCTTGCGAAACTGCGTGATGGCTTCCACGCCGTCCGCAGCTTCGCCTACCACCTCGATGCCGTCCACCACATTCAGCAGCGCCACCAGCCCCTGGCGCACCACGTGGTGATCTTCCACGACCAGAACCCGTATCGATTCTTGTGTCACGCCTGCTCTCCCGTCTGCTCCCTTGGCTCTTTAGGCGTCGGTGCCTGCAGCCTCACCGTCGTCCCGCTGCCGGGCTCGCTGGTGATCTCAAGCCTGCCGCCGATAGCCGCCGCTCTTTCCCGCATCCCAGTCAGTCCATAGTGACCCGGCGTGGACTCCGTCCCATCGCCTACCGCGAAGCCGCGTCCGTCATCATGCACCTCCAGTGCAATCTGCGTGGGCCTGTATTCCAGTTGAACCGTCAATCGCCTGGCTCCTGCGTGCTTCTTCACATTATGGATGGCCTCCTGGGCCACGCGCAGAAATTCGCGCTCCGCGCCCGGGCCCAGCGGCCGGTAGGCGCCGTAAATGCTGAAGCTTGATTCAAGGCCGTGTCCGCCGGCTTGCTCCGTCATGCGCCGCAACCGCACCGGCAGCGTCTTCTCACCGGAATCCTGTGAGCGCAGCGCCCAGATCGACTGCCGTGCATCGGCCAGTCCCTCGCGAACATAGCCGCGCGTAGTGTCCAGGTGCTTTGCTGCGGCCTCCACCTTGTTATGTCGCAGCAGCTCGGCCAGTACCTCCAACTGCACTGAAATGCCAACGTAACCCTGCGCCAGCGTGTCGTGAATCTCGCGCGCGATGCGATTGCGCTCGCCCAGCACCGCGCTGAACTCACTCTCTGCGCGCTTCAAACGCCGTCTCAACGCCAGCACTACCAGTCCCGCCAACGCAACTGCCAGCAGAACATAAAACCAGATTGTCTGGTAGAAATGCGGCCGCAGCTCAAATTCCAGCGCCGCGCCTTCCATGTTCCACAGCCCGTCGTTGTTGGCTGCCTGCACCCGGAACGTGTAGTGCCCCGGCGGAATGTTGGTGTAGTAGGCGCTGCGTCGCGCTCCAGCTTCTGTCCAGCCCCGGTCAAAGCCCTCCAGCATGTAGCGGTAGCGCACCTTCTGCGGCGCGGTAAAGCTCAGCCCCGCGTAGTCGAATTGGAAGTGCACATGTCCGGCCGCGATCCTCATCCTCGACGCCGCCGTAACCGGTGCGTCGTCCACCGTAAAGCGCTCCAGCGCCACCGGCGGCGGAATCGTGTTGACAGGGAAGTGCGCGGGGTTCACCTCCACCAGCCCTTTGGGAGTAGCAAACCACAGCTCCCCGTCCCGCGAGCGCCACGCGGAGGGATGGCTGTTGGTGGCCGTCTCCCGGCTGCGTAATCCGTCCGCCGGACCAAACTCGATCCAATGCGTGCAGTCGGCGGTCATCGTGCAGTCGCACCGCGCTAGTCCGTCGCTGGTGGCGAACCACAGGTGATTGCTGTCGTCGGCAAGAATGGCATGGATACTCTTCTTATCCAGGCCGCTTTGCTTCACTGCGGAAAATCTCTGTCCATCCCAGAGGTTCCAGCCGCGATCCTGGGTGCCGATCAGCATGCCTTGGCCGCGCGGTAAAAGCGCCGTCACCACGTTGCTTGAGAGTCCGTCGGCGGTCGTGAAATTGGTAATCGAATTCTTTCCGTCTTTTTCTCCCCGCAGCCGCGACAGGCCGGCCAGTGTGGCCACCCACAAATTCCCACTCGCGTCGCGCGCCATCGCGCCCACCAAGTCGCTCCCCAGACCTGTGGCCTGCGTCTCGGTTTCCATGTGCCGTCCCGCTGGTGCGCCAGTCCAGTGTGTCAAACCACGCCGGGTGCCGATCCACAGGGAACCATCCACGTCCACCAGCATCGAACGCACAAAATCGTCAGGCAGGCCGTCGGCGGAAGTAAACGAGCTCACCTGTCCGCGGCGAATCAGGTTCAACCCGTCTGGCGTGCCCACCCACAAATCTCCATTCGGAGCCGCGGCCAGCGACAGGATCACATCACTGAGCAGTCCATCGCGCACGGTGTAGTTCCTTTTGCCGCCCGGCCCTGTTAGGCCTCGCCGCAGTGCATTCAGTCCACCCCCGCTGGTACCCACCCACAGCGTGCCTGCGCCATCTTCCACCACCGTTGTCGTGTTGTCCGACGACAGCCCCTCGTGTGCCCCGACACCTCTGAAGCGCTCGTCGCGCAGAATGTGCAGTCCGCCCGCCTCGGTCCCTGCCCAGATGTTGCCCTCGCGGTCTTCCATCAGCGCCAGCACTGAAGCGGAAGCCAGCGGATCGGTCACCGGCAGCAGTTGCACCTTGCCCTCCGCCCACCGTGCCAACCCACCGTTGGTCCCGATCCACAGGCCGCCTTCGCGATCCTTCAGCACCACCTGAATCCTGCTGCCCGGCAGTTCCTTGCCAACCTTGAGTTGATTCAATAGAAATGACGGCTTCTTGCTCTCCTTGTAGAAATCCAGCGAGCTTCTATTGCCCATCAGGAAAACACCATTTGGCAAATCCTCCTCGAATCGGCCATAACCGGGTGGCTCTCCCGATAAAGGAATCGCCGTTTGAGGCCAGGCATCCACATTGATCACCTCAACAAACCGATCCCCTGCTTGCCGCGCATTGCCTTGGTCCGTCCAAACCAGCCACGTTCCGTTTTCCGTTTCCTCCAGCGCGAGAATTTCGTTCCCCGGCAACCCGTCCTTGGTCGTGAACGCTGTGACCGTGCCGTCCTTCCACCGCGCCAGCCCCTCGCTGGTGCCAATCCACAGAGCCCCGTCCCGCGTCTCCAGCAAACACCGCACATCGTTGCCGGGCAGAGCGGGCGTGGAATTGTGGTCGAACACCGTGAACCCGTTACCGTCGAACCGCACCAGCCCTACCTCGGTCCCCAGCCACACAAAGCCGTCACGGGTCTGCACCAGCGCCTGCACGGTGTTCTGCGGCAGGCCATTCTCCATCACCCAGGACTGCCGACCGTAGCTTGCCAGCGGCGTCGTAGGCTCCAGTGCCGCGACCGTCAGTGCGCCCATCAGCAGCAGCGCAGCCGCCAGCCACTTCATTCGGGGCATTTTCGCATTCGATTTGGCGTCAGTTTTTGCCAAGTTTTGGGGCGGACTTTCTTTGAGGACGCTCCATCGTGCGCGCATCCACAGTAATCATAGAGGCGCGACAGTGCACTGAAGTCCTTTTATTCCATCAATGTTCTCCACCCATGGATGGAGAACATCCTCACTCCAATGACTCAAGACAGAACTCACTCGCCGACCTACTCTGTGGTTGTCTCCTAATTGAGCCTGTACATCACTGGCAGGTATTTTCGGGTGGCTTCCATTCGCAGGTTGCCACCCGATTCCTTTATTTATTGCAGCTTTCTGCCATCCCAGCCCACTATGCTAAATCCTCCCGAAACGTCCTCAAGCGTGTAGCCGCCTACCCCAGCTTCCACCCAATGCGCCGCGCCCGCGCCAGGGTCCGTGGCGAGAGCTCGTGATGCATTTCTCCGGCCGCGAGGCCAATCCATAGTGTCGCCACGGTCTTGGCGCCGAGCATCCTGGCCGCCATCCGCAAGGCCCTCGTGGCACCTGTAAAAAACAGCATCATCAGCTTGGGCATGGCCGACGAAGCCACCAATGCCGCCTTCTTGGTCGGTTTCTTCTCGCGTAAACTGGGCGCGGCCTGACCCCAGGGCCAATAGCCGGTGCCCATCATTCGCTCCATAAACCTGCGAAAAATTGCTGTCACATTGCCCATGTTCACCGGCGATCCAAGTACTATCGCGTCTGCCGCTTCGATCTCCTGCAGCAGTTCTTCCATATCGTCTTCCTGTGCGCACTTGCCGCGCTCCGGACCAGGGGTTGCGGTGCAGCGGCGGCAGTTCTTGCAGAACTCAATATGCCGCTCGGTCAGGTAAATCTTGTGCGTCTTGGCGCCCCTAGCCCGCGCTCCTTCCAGAATCGCTTCGATAGCTGTGTCGATGGTCTCGCCTTTCCGGTAACTGCCTACAATCGCCACAACTTGCTTGCTCATCCTGAGCCTCCGCTTCGTTGCCAGCGCAGTCTACTCCGGCCCACGCAGCCCATGCAGTGACTATGCAACCGCTTTGCACATCGATCATCAACAGCGTTGCCTGATATTCTTAACAGTGTGATCCAACCTTCACGAGCCAAAGGCTTAGCGGCGATGGGCCTTCTGCTGGCGGTTTCCTTTGTCGCCTGCCATAAGGAGGAACAGGCGGTCGTCGGCGTCGCTCAGACTGCTGTCCACGCCGAGCACCAGGCCCAGGCAGCCGCGCAGGCTTCCGCCTCACAGCGCGATCAGCAACGTGCCGCCCTAGCCCTCATTCCGCTCCCCACCAAGAGCCTCTATGTCGATGTCCATGAGCCCGGCGCGTGGGCCAACCCGTTTCTTTCGGTCGAAGCCGATGCCCTGGACCTGCGCATCACTCTCGCCGACGCCAACCCCAGCCCCGTGGGCCAGGGAACCATGCTGCGCCCTGAAGCCGCCCGCCGCCAGGAAGTGCAGTTGCGTCCCTCAGACCTTGTTGAAGCCGTAGTTGCTCTACCCCCCGGAGCATGGCGCTACGGACGCGTCATCGCTGTCGCCGAGGCCCCCGGCGCAAGTCACAAGGACCGCCCCAAGATCCGCCGTAACGTGGAGGCCGCTATCCAACAACTCAACGACATCGGCATCGTGGTAGAAGAGTGGCCGGCGCGCTGACTCGGCCAGCTCATTTTCGGCTCAAGTATAGACATAGACAGAACTTTGGCTGCCCCGCTCCTGTCACGTTCCTGCTTCTCGTCGCAACGCCGGGAAAGCAGCCGGTCTTGGCCGCATCCCCTCCCGCTGCGCTACCATAAGAGACAAGATTGAGGCCAAGCATGTTCGTCGTGGTCTGGCAGTTTGAAATTGCCGAGGAAAAAGTTGCCGCGTTCGAAGCCGCTTACGGCCCCGAGGGCGCCTGGGCGCAACTCTTCCGCACGTCGCCTGACTACCGTGGGACAGAACTCCTGCGCGACGCCTACATCCCCGATTCCTACCTCACCATCGACCGCTGGACCAGCGAAGAAGCTTTCCGCGCCTTCCGTAGAGATCACGATGCTGGCTATGAGGCCCTTGATCGTACATGCGATGCCCTCACCAGCCGCGAAACCCGCATCGGCGCCTACACCGTCTAGTCCGCCGTCTCATTAGGCTTGGGACAGCACCGAAAGCAGCTCTGCGCCGCGGGGGCCTCATCGGTTTCAAGGGCGTTTGGCCGCACTGGTCGGTTTCTCCGTTTATTCGCTTTTTTCGCTGTCTTTGCCTGTCCAGTCCTGCTACAATCCGTACGAAATCCAATCCAGCCGCCGCGTGTTTTCTGTCTCTCAATGAAGGGCCGCGCAAGGCGAGCAATTCTTAAGGAGCGCCCCCCTCATGGCCATCGCTGACGACCGCGCCAAAGCCGTTGAACTTGCCCTTTCGCAGATCGAAAAACAGTTTGGCAAAGGGTCCATCGTGCGGCTCGGGTCAAAGGAAGCTCTGCTCCCGATTGCCATCATCTCCACTGGTTCCATCAGCTTTGACGCGGCTTTGGGCGTAGGGGGCATTCCGCGCGGCCGAGTGACGGAGGTGTTCGGGCCGGAGTCCTCGGGCAAAACCACCATTACCCTGCAGATCATCGCCGAAGCGCAGCGGCTGGGCGGTCTGGCAGCCTTCGTCGACGCCGAGCACGCCCTCGACCCCGGTTACGCCAAGAAGTTGGGCGTAGACGTCGATAACCTGCTGGTTTCGCAGCCGGATAGCGGCGAGCAGGCGCTTGAGATCACTGAGGCGTTGGTCCGTTCGGGCGCTATCGACGTGCTGGTCGTGGACTCTGTGGCTGCGTTGGTTCCCAAGGCCGAACTGGACGGCGAGATGGGCGAGTCGCACATGGGTCTGCAGGCGCGCCTCATGTCGCAGGCTCTGCGCAAGCTCACAGGCACGGTCTCCAAGTCGCGCACCGCGCTCATTTTCATCAACCAGATTCGCGAGAAAATCGGCGTCATGTTCGGCAATCCCGAAACCACCACCGGCGGTCGCGCGCTCAAGTTCTACTCCTCGGTTCGTGTCGATATCCGCCGTATCGCTGCCGTCAAGGAAGGCGACACAGTGGTCGGCTCGCGCACCAAGGTCAAAATCGTCAAGAATAAGGTTGCCGCGCCCTTCCGTGAGGCCGAGTTCGACATCCTTTACGGCGAAGGCATCAGCAAAGAGGGAGACGTGCTCGATCTGGCCGTGGCCCAGAACATTGTCGAAAAGTCCGGCGCCTGGTATAGCTACGCAGGCGAGCGCATCGGCCAGGGCCGTGAAAACACCCGTACCTTCCTCAAAGAAAATAGAGATACCTACGCCAAATTGGATGCCGAGGTCCGCAGGAAGTTGAACATTGGCGGTGTCGCCAAGGCGGATGTCCCCGAAGTCCCGGCCAGCGGCCCCGCCGAAGCCAAGGAAGCCGTACGCGGGCGCAAGGGCTAACTCGTCCACCGTGATCGAGGGACCTCCGCAACAACAGTGACACTCATAGGGGTGGAAATGAAAACCTTTTCACGCAGGGACTTGCTCAAAGCTTCACTGCTGGCTCCGGCCGCGGCGGCCGCCCAGCCGTTCAAGCCGATCGAAGCCGCAGCGCACACAACTGCAGAGGCCTCGGGGCCGCTATCCTTCAGTGGCGACGCGCCCGCCGAATCCGCCGTCAAGCAACCGGGCGCGGGACGCGAGCGGCTCCTGCTGGATTTCGGCTGGCGATTCCATTTTGGCAATGCCGTCGACCCGGCCAAGGACTTCAATTTTGTTGGTAGCTTTCAGAAGGCGGGCAATTTTTTGCCGGCAGGGTCTATGGCCTTCGACGACAGCGATTGGCAGCCAGTGGATCTGCCACACGACTGGGCGATCGAACTGCCATTCCAGAACGATCCGGCTCTGATGAGCAAGGGATTCTATCCGCTGGGGCGCAACTACCCCGAGAACAGCGTGGGCTGGTATCGTCGCGTCTTTGAACTGGATGCGGCCGACGCCGGCAAGCGCATCACACTCGAGTTCGATGGGGCCTACCGCGAGACGATGGTGGTCTTGAACGGTTTCTACGTCGGGCGTCACAGCGGCGGCTACGATCCGTTCCGGTTTGACGTGACGGACTTTGCCAATCCCGGCGGGCGCAATGTGCTGTTGGTGCGCGTGGACGCAACCTCGAGCGACGGCTGGTTCTACGAGGGCGCGGGCATCTATCGCCACCTGTGGCTGGTGAAGACCGGCCCGGTGCACGTCAAGCAGTGGGGCACTTTTGTTTCTTCAGAGATCAAGAGCAGCTCGGCGGTGCTTTCAGTCCGCACCGAGATTGAGAACGACACCGCGGCGGCAAGGGAGGCGCGCGTGGTGTCCACGGTGCTGGACCCGGCCGGCAAAGAGGTGGGCAAAGCCGTTACGGCTTCAGTGACAATTGTCGCTGTCGGCGAGCAGACATTGGAGCAACAAATCACGGTGAGCAAGCCGCAATTGTGGTCGCTTGAAGAACGCAACCGGTATACGCTGGTGACCGAAGTGCGTTCGGGCGGCGATGCGGTGGATCGCTACGAGACGCGGTTCGGCATTCGTTCGATCAAATTTGATGCGCAAAAGGGTCTGCTGCTCAATGGCAAGCCGGTGAAGGTGAAGGGCACATGCAACCACCAGGACCATGCGGGGGTCGGCGTAGCGCTGCCTGACGCGGTGCAGTACTACCGGGTGCGTAAGCTCCAGGAGATGGGGTGCAACGGTCTGCGCACCAGTCACAACCCACCCACGCCGGAGCTGTTGAACGCCTGCGACGAGTTGGGCATGCTGGTCTTCGACGAGACACGCATGATGTCGTCGAACCCTGAGGGGCTGGGCCAGTTTGAGAATCTGGTGCGGCGCGACCGCAACCACCCCGGCGTGTTCATGTGGTCGATGGGCAATGAGGAGGGTACTGCGGCCAGTGAGCGCGGCTTAGGCATTCTCACGGCGATGAAGGCCATCGCCTATCGCCACGACGGCTCGCGGCCGGTTTCGATTGCGCCTCCGCCGATGGGGACCATTGGCCTGGGCGGCTTGGCGATGTGCGACGTCACCGGCTACAACTATGGCGATCCGCAGGCCGAGGCCTACCACAAGGCGCATCCTGACCGGCCAGTGATCGGCACGGAGACGGTGAGCGCCGTGTGTACGCGCGGCATCTACATTACCGATCCGGACAAGGGTTTTGTGAGCTCCTACGATCCATACACCACCACGGGCCGCGCCTCCGCCGAGGGGTGGTGGCGGTTCTGCAACGCGCGCGAGTGGCTGGCCGGCGGATTTGTGTGGACCGGCTTCGATTACCGCGGCGAGCCCTCCCCGAATGGCTGGCCCAACATCAGCTCGCAATACGGTGTCATCGACACCTGCGGGTTCCCGAAGGACACCTTCTTCTATTACAAGGCATGGTGGACAGGCAAGCCGGTGCTGCACCTGTTCCCGCACTGGAATTGGGCCGGTTACGAGGGCAAGGAGATCGCCGTCTGGGTGCACTCGAACCTGGACAAGGTGGAGCTGTTCCTCAACGGACAGAGCCTGGGCATGGAGGAGATGCAGAAGGATCGGCACCTGGCATGGAACGTGGTTTACGAGCCGGGCGTGCTTGAGGCGCGCGGCTACAAAGACGGTAACGTGGTCCTGACGGAGCGCCGCCAGACCACCGGCGGACCCACCACGTTGGTCCTGAGCACCGATCGCCCTGAGATTGCCGCCAACGGTGAGGACGTGGCGATGTTTACCGTAGAGGTGCGCGATGCGAAGGGCTTGCTTGTGCCCATTACGGACAACAACGTGACCTTCAAGGTGACAGGCGCGGGCAAGCTGATTGGCACCGGCAACGGCGACCCTACGGACCACGCGCCTGACAAAGGCTCGTCGCGGAAGGCGTTTGGCGGGCTCTGCATGGGAATTGTGCAGGCGGCGAAGACGGTCGGGAACATCACTGTCGATGTGAGCTCGCCCGGCCTTACGCCGGCCACGCTGACGATCGATGCAAAGGCTGCCGTGCTGCGGCCGCAGGCGGCGGTGTGGGAACGTAAGATCCCGCAGGGTACGGGCGCGACTGGTCTCTGGCGATACGAGAAGGATGGCTCCAGCCAGCTTTTTGTTCTGGCGCAGGAAGACAACAAGCTGACCGGCACCGTGGAAGGCCTGGGCGCAAACTGGGCCGGTGGCAACGACCCTGTTTCATCGATAGAAGACGGCAAAGTGGACGGAAATGCAGTGAGCTTCAAGGCCGGGATGACTACCTTCTCAGGTAAGTTCGAAGGTGACTGGATGGAGCTGAAACGCTCGTCGGATCGCAGTTTTAACATCCCGGGGCAAGATGTGAAGGCTGCCGGCAAGCGCCCGGCAATTGGCCCGGCGCCTGATGGCTCCGACCCCTCGTTCAGTTCCGCCTTCCTTCGCCAGTTCGCAGGCAACCCGGTTGTAGTGTTGCGGCGGGTAGAACGGTAAAGAAGGGGCATACCGCTTTACGGCGAGCAATAGTGTCTGCCGCTGCTAGAATCCAGTGGGAGCAGCACCGATGAGCGTAAATGCCCTCTATCCCGGCACCTTTGATCCGCCCACCAACGGGCACATCGACCTCATTCAGCGCGGGTCGAAGCTCTTTGAGCACTTGACTGTGGGCATTCTCAGGAACCCGGTCAAGAATCCCCTGTTCTCAGTGGAGGAGCGCGTGGAGATGCTGCATGAAGCCACCGACTCGCTGGGCAACGTATCCGTAGCCACCTTCGACGGCCTCATGGTGCAGTTTGCCCGCGAGCTGGGTGCAGCCGCGGTGCTGCGCGGCATTCGTGCCATCTCCGACTACGAATACGAGTTTCAGATGGCCCTGATGAACCGGCGCCTCGCGCCCGAGATTGAAACGGTTTTCCTGCAGCCGGCCGGGCGCTACTCCTTTGTCAGCTCGCGTATGTTGAAGGAAGTCTTCAGCTTCGGCGGCGACATTTCCGGACTGATTCCGCCCAACGTCCTAAAGCGCCTGCGCGGACGAATCAACACCCCTTGATGTCCTTCCCGGCTCGTGGTTCCACAATTGTTCAAAATCTGTAAAGATGGAAGCATCATGACAGTCGTTACTGCTCCCCAAATTTTTGCTGATCGCATCTCTCGCATCGAAGTTTCTGCAACCATGGCCGTCGCCGCCGAGGCTGCCAAACTGCGCGCCCAGGGCGTCAACCTGGTGGATTTCGGAGCCGGCGAGCCTCACTTTCCCACCCCGCGGCCCATCAAGGACGCTGCCATTGCCGCCATCGAGGCCAACTTTACCCGTTACACCGTGGTGCCAGGCATACCCGACGTGCGCAAAGCCATCGTGGAGCGCCACGCTTCGGATTTTGGCTCGGATTACGGCCTCGACGAGGCTATCTTCACCACCGGCGGCAAGCTGGCCCTCTTCAATACCATTCAGGTTCTCGTCGATCACGGGGATGAGGTGATTCTTCCCGTGCCTTACTGGGTCAGTTTCAAAGACATCATCCAGTACGCCGGCGGCAAGGTAGTGTTCCTTCAGACCAGCGAGGCCGAGAGCTTTCGCATCACCGCTAACGCCATCGAGAAGGCCATCACACCCCGTACCAAGGCCATCATTCTCAACTCGCCGTCCAACCCCGCCGGATCGGTTGTCTCGGCTGAAGACCTGGAACGCATTGTTCACCTGGCCCACGAGCGCGGGATATTCCTGCTTCTCGACGAGTGCTACGTCTACCTGAACTATGCCGGCAGGCCTGTCTCTGGTGGCTCGTTCACCTGGGCCAAGGAGCACATGGTGATTCTGGGCTCTCTCTCCAAAACCTACTCCATGACCGGCTGGCGGGCCGGCTACGCGCTGGCGGCCAAGCCCATCGTGGCCAACCTGAGCAAGCTTCAGTCCCAGTCCACTTCTAATGCCACTAGCTTCGTCCAGAAGGCTGCAGTTGCCGCGCTCACCGGCTCGCAGGACTGCGTCGCGGAGTTCCGCTCGGAGTTCATCGAGCTGCGCGACTATATGCTGGCCAGGCTGGCCCAGATTCCCGGCGTCACCTGCACCAAGCCTGAAGGCGCGTTTTACGTCTATCCGAACATGTCAGCCTTCCTGGGCAAGGGCGGCATCAAGACAGCCACCGAGCTGGCCACCCGGCTCTTGCACGAGGCGCATGTGGTCACCGTGCCTGGCGAAGCCTTCGGCACCGCGGAGCACATCCGCATCTCCTACCCGGTGACCAAGCAGAATATCGATGAAGGCACTCGCCGCATGGGCGAGTTTCTTGCTCGCTTGACCTAGCGCCAAGTTCGAATATCGGTGTCTCCAGCTCCCGGCCACGGCGAGCTTGGAATTGTCGCGGCCAGCGCGCGGCCCGACAGTGCACCCCGCCAGCCGGAAAAGTATTCCGGGTCACTGTGCAAACATACCGCTTGTCGAGTAGGATGAGTCTTCCATGCCGAACCCGATCGATTTTCGTCCAGTCATTCTTGCCGGTGGCAGTGGCACCCGCTTCTGGCCCCGCTCCCGCCGCGCCCGCGCCAAGCAGGTGCTCGCGCTTGACGGCGAGCGCTCCATGATCCAGCAGACAGTTGAGCGCCTCAAGCCCCTCGCCACAGTGGCCAGTACGTGGGTCATCACCAACGAATACCTGGCCCATGAGATCGCCGACCAGTTGGCGGGCGTTCCTGCCGGGCAGATCATTCAGGAGCCGGTAGCCCGCAACACCGCCCCTGCCTGCGGCTTGGCCGCATTCTTGATTGAGCGCCAAAACCCCGACGCCGTGTTGGGAGTATTTCCTTCAGATCATGTTATTGCCGATGAGCCGCGCTTTCTCAAGGCGCTGCAGAAGGGCATCTCTGCGGCCGCATCGGGCGACAACATTGTGGTGCTGGGCATCGAGCCCACTCGCCCCGAAACTGGCTATGGCTATATTGAAACCGGCGACTACACCGGCGACGGTTCCGCATTGCATGTCCGGCGTTTTATTGAGAAGCCGAACCTGAACCGGGCTGAAGAATTTGTGACCGCCGGCAATTATTACTGGAACTCCGGGATATTTCTGTGGTCCGCCCGCACGCTGGCCAATGCCGTGCGCGAACATCTGCCTGAGACTGCTCCTCTGCTGGAGGGAATTGCCGCGGCCTACGGTACTCCGCAGTTTGAGGAGGTGTTTCACAAGCTCTATCCGAAGTGTGAAAACATCTCAGTGGACTACGCGGTGTTGGAGCCTCGCTCTGCGAAGGGCGAACACCAGTCGCGCCTCTTTTGCCTGCCGGCGGAGTTTAGTTGGAACGATCTGGGTTCCTGGGCCTCTCTTTACGAGTATCAGTTGGAGACGCGGCTGCGCGGAGACGGCGATGGGAATGTGGCTGAGACCGAAGGTCACCTCACCATTGAGGCCGGCAACAACTACATCTACAGCCCCAAGAAATTTGTCGCCCTCGTCGGAGTCGAGAATCTCGTCATCGTCGATACTGAGGACGCGCTTCTGATTGCCCACCGCGACCATTCCCAGGACGTGGGAAAGATTGTGAAGGAACTTGGACTCTCAGGTCACTCCGAGCTGATCTAGAGCCGCCCGAACCCTGCGCCGAAGTTGTGTACTCAGTCTCACAATTGAGATATGAGAATCATCGAACTCCACATTGTGGCCATTTCGATATCGTTCAGCCTTCAAAACAGCGTGCTCCATTCTTTTGCCTGCTTCCCGGTGAAACAGTGGGAAGTCACGGCCCCGAACCTGTCTCCGTTACTCTAGCTTTCAGGGAGAACAAGAACTGAATCATGCCCCACCCTCAAATCAAGTTCGGCACCGACGGTTGGCGCGGCGTGATTGCCGACGACTTTACCTTTGCTAATGTGCGTCTAGCTGCCGAGGCCATCGCGGCATATGTCCACGCCAAAGAGAATCCCGCCAAGGGCCTGTGCATCGGCTATGACACGCGCTTCGGCTCCCGCGCGTTTGCGCGGGCCTGTGCTGAAGTTGCAGCCGCCACCGGCATCCCTGTACTCCTGGCCAACGACATTACGCCTACCCCCGCGCTGAGCTTTGGCGTGCGTGGACAGGGTGCGGCGGGCGGCATCATGATTACCTCTTCCCACAATCCCGCGCAATGGAACGGCGTCAAGTACAAGGCCTGGTACGGCGGCTCCGGCAAGCCCTCCATCATCGCCGAAATAGAGTCCTGCCTGGGCAAGCCTGTAGCTCGCGCCGCGCGGCCGGCCGAGATTCGTGAGTACGATTTTCTGCCTGCCTACCTCAAAGCCATTGAGAGCTTTGCCGACCTCGACCTCATCGCCCGCTCCGGCATGAAATTCTGCATCGACTCAATGTACGGCGCGGGTCGAACCATTATCTCTGACATCTTCACCCGCATTGGCGTGGCTCACGTGCAGATTCGCGGCCACGTCGATCCGCTGTTTCCCGGCATTAACCCCGAGCCCATTGAGCCCCATATCCGTGCTCTTGGCGAGGCGGTTGTCGCCAACGGCTGCCAGGCTGGTCTCTGCACCGACGGCGACGCGGACCGCATCGGCGCCACCGACGAGCATGGCGAGTTTGTCGATCCGCATAAAATCTTTTCCGTTCTGCTTAGTTGGGTGCTGCGGCGCAAGGGCTGGCCCGGCGCTGTCACGCGCGCCTTCAACACGACCAAGATGCTCGATCGCATCTGCGCCAAACACGGCCGCGAACTTATCGAGCACGGCATCGGCTTCAAGTTTGTGTGCGACTACATGCTGGAGCGGGAAATCGTGATGGGTGGGGAGGAGTCGGGTGGCATCGGCTTCCAGCGTCACCTGCCGGAGCGCGACGGCCTGCTGAACGCGCTGCTACTGGCGAACGTAATGGCAGAGGAAGGCAAGACCCTGGGCCAACTCGTGGCCGATCTCCAGGCCGAGTACGGCGAGCACCAGTACGGCCGCATCGACCTGCACATCTCCGACGGCGTCAAGAACGGCGCCATCGCCCGGGCCAGGGCGCTCGCAACGGGCGACCCAGTCTTCGCCGGCATGCCCATCCTCCGCCAGGAAAATCTGGATGGCGTCAAGTTCTACCTCGATAACCCTGAAGCTGCCACCAAGCCGAATGCCGCCGAAACGTGGCTGCTGCTGCGCGCCAGTGGAACTGAGCCGCTCATGCGTATCTATACCGAGTCCTGCTCGAAGCAGTCGGTTTCGAGGCTTCTCGAGTCCGCCCGCAGCTTCGCTCTCGGCGGATAGGACGCAGAACCTGATAGACCCGCGCCCGCCCCATGCCGCATGTTTACGGTCGTGGCTGTTGCCTATCTACTAAAAAGTAAACAGCAAGGTTACCTTTCTGGATTGCTCCTTGCCGTGCTACGCGAGAAACGTTTCTTTGTTGACCGGCGCATCAACCGCGACCATACTGTTTCCGTGCCGAATCCCCCGGCCAATCCGCCAGACACGCCCTTTTCGGATTACGAAGCCCGCAAAGCGGTTGCGCAAAGTCTGCTCGACAGTTGCAGGGCAGAGAGATATGTCTATCTTTGTTTCTCGGCGCTTGCCGGCGTCGGCGTCCTGGTTTCGCTCGGTGTCATCTTCGTCGAACACACCTTTACTCTGGCCGAAGTGGGCATGTTGTCGAGTTCCGGCGGGGCCATCGCATTCACCGCCAATCGAATCCTGAAAATCCAGCACGATGTCTTTCGCGTAGTCTTCGGCATGAATCTTTAGGGAGCATTTGCCATGTCCGCCAACAGCGACGAACATGCACAGACCTCTGCGGGCGGCAAAGAGCCGCGCGAAGCTGAAATGCGCGCATTGGCGCAGACACTCTCACGCGAGTCGCGCAAGTCTGCCATCTTCGGATTTATTGCCGGAGTGATCGTGGTGGTGGGGCTGGGTGCAACTTTCTACGCGGCGCTGCAATCACGAAGCTCGTTACAGACGCAGATGGTCAAGACCGACTCGTTGCAGTCCGAGGTAACCACGAAGAACGAAGAAGTCAAGGTGGCCAAGCAGAGGGCCGCAACCACAAGTGCCTTGTTGAGCGCCACGGTGGAGAATCTCCAAACTGCCAGTCCGGCGGTCTCGGCCTCGGCAACGTCGGCGGTCGACCGGGCTTTCGAAGCCAACCCCAGCGCCGCCCAGATCCTCATCCGGGTGTATATCCACACACATTCGCGGGAACAGCACAAACGTGCGGCTGCCATTGCCGGCGCCCTGCGCTCCGCGGGAATGATCGTGCCGGGCATCGACGTTAAGCCGGAGAGTGTGGAGGAAACTCAGGTTCACTACTACTCCAACGACAAACAGAGCCTTGGCGACGTGGCGTCCATTGTCAAAGTGGTGGCCGGAACGGGCATTCCCGTGAGCCAGCGGCAGGTACCGCAGGCCGCCTCAGACAAGGCGCGCCCTCGCGCTTATGGTCTTTGGCTGGCTTCTGGACTTCAGTAGCGCGTCGCGACGGGCGTAGACCGGTCAGATGCCCGACAGATTGGACCGGGGAAGATTCCTGCTGATTCCAGTGTGCGCTTACGACGGGAATGAATCTGCAAAGCTGAATTGGAATTTTTGGGGGCCGTGACGCAGAATCTCAGAGAGCGAGATTTCCCGCACCGAGGCGGTCGAGATTCGTGCAATCGCAGGTCTCAGAATCGAGACCTGGGCCACCCATTTTCCTATGAATAGACGCCGGTTGAGGTTCGTGGTTTCCCACCCTTGCGCAAAGAACGCGCAAGGATGGAGCACCCGGCGGATTGAAGTGCGGGCCAGCTGCCAGTAATGGGAAACTCGGTCACCCGGCCTTAGATATCACGATCCCACTAAGACGCCCTTGGCCAGCATTTGCTTGATTCCTCGCAGGGCTTGGCGGGTGCGCTCTTCGTTCTCGATTAGCGAGAAGCGGACGTGGCCGTCGCCGTAGTCGCCGAAGCCGATGCCGGGCGATACGGCTGTCTTAGCCTCATTCAGCAGCAATTTTGAAAATTCCAGCGAGCCCATCTTGCGGTACTGCTCGGGAATCTGCGCCCAGACAAACATGGTTGCGCGGGGCAGGGCGACAGGCCAGCCGGCCTTGTTGAGGCCCTCGACGAGGACGTTGCGGCGGCTGCGATAGTTCTCGCAGATTTGGGCCACGCACTCCTGCGGGCCTTCGAGGGCGTGGATGGACGCGACCTGAATGGGCGTGAATGTGCCGTAGTCGAAGTAGCTCTTGAGCCGGGCGAGCGCATTGACCAGCACCGGGTTGCCCACCATGAATCCGACGCGCCAGCCGGGCATGTTGTAGCTCTTGGAGAGGGTGAAGAACTCGACTGCGACGTCTTTTGCGCCGGGAACCTCAAGTACGCTGGGAGGCTTGTAGCCGTCGAAGCCGAGGTCGGCATAGGCGAGGTCGTGAATCAGGTGGAAGCCGTATTCGCGGGCCAGCTCGACGAGGCGCGCAAGAAACGGCAGATCGACGCACTGGGTGGTGGGGTTGGAAGGGAAGTTGACGATGAGCGCCTTGGGCCGGGGCGTCATACGCGGGATCAGGTCCTCAAGCTGGGCCAGAAACTGGTCGCAATCGGTGATGGGCACGCTGACTACGTGGGCTCCGGCGATGACCGGGCCGTAGATGTGGATGGGGTAGCTGGGATTGGGCACCAGCACGGTGTCGCGCGAGTCGAGGATGGCCAGGCAGAGGTGGGCGATGCCCTCCTTGGAGCCGATGGTGACGATGGCCTCGGTGTCGGGGTCGAGATCGACGTTGTAGCGGGTCTTGTACCAGTTGCAGATGGCCTTGCGCAGGCGGGGCAGGCCGCGGGAAACCGAGTAGCGGTGCGTGGCCGGCTTGAGCGCCGCCTCTACCAGCTTGTCTACGATGTGCTTGGGCGTGGCCCCGTCGGGGTTGCCCATGCCAAAGTCGATGATGTCTTCGCCACGGCGGCGCGCGGAGACTTTCATCTCGCCGGTGATGTTAAAGACATAAGGCGGGAGGCGCTGAATACGGCTGAACTCTTCCATTGTTCAAGTTTAAGGCAAGTGGCGGGGAATTTGCTTTGCCCGGATGCGAAGGCAGGGGCGACGGTGGAAAGTCGTGCAGACGCAATACGCAATGGGCACAAAGTGGTCAGTTTTGTACATTTTTCCAGCGCGGCGGTGGGAGAATGGATGCGGAACTAATTCGCCGCAACGAGCATGGCCGTAGGTTTTGGATCACGGCAGACACGGCCTGAACCTCAGGATCATTGCTCGTCCGCAGCCCTTCTTCCTTATGAGGTTGAGATGAACGCCCTCTTAATTTATCCCCAATTTCCCGACACGTTCTGGAGCTTCAAACATGCGCTCAAGTTCCTGGGCAAACGGGCTGCGCAGCCTCCGCTGGGACTGATGACTGTGGCCGCGCTGCTGCCGCGGGAATGGAAAAAGCGGCTGGTAGACACCAACGTGGAAAGGCTGAGCGAACGGGACCTGAAATGGGCGGACGTGGCGCTGGTGAGCGGAATGCACATCCAGCGCGAGCCGCTGGTGGCGATTGTGGAACGCTGCCGCGCGCACGGCTTGCGCACGGTGGTTGGCGGGCCTATCGCCAGCAGCCTGGCGGCGGCGGAACTGAAGGCGGATCACGTTGTGATTGGCGAGGCGGAGAGCCTGATCGCCGACCTGGCGCGGGACCTGGAGAAGCACGCGGCCAAGCCTGTTTACCAGGCTGCGGAGCGGCCGGAGATGTCGACCAGCCCGCTGCCGGACCTGAGCCTGATCAAGATGAATCGCTACTCGACCATGACGGTGCAGTACTCGCGCGGGTGCCCGTTTAACTGCGAGTTTTGCGACATTATCGAGATTTATGGACGGCGGCCGCGCACCAAGGCGATTGCCCAGGTGCTGGCGGAGCTGGATCAGTTGTACGCCGCCGGGTGGCGCGAAGCGGTGTTCATTGTCGACGACAACTTTATCGGCAACAAGCCGCGTGCCAAGCAGCTATTGGTGGCGCTGGCAGAGTGGCGCAGGCAATACAAGACTTGCTTCGACTTCATTACCGAGGCTTCACTGAACCTGGCCGACGATCCGGAACTGATGCAGATGATGAAAGATGCCGGATTCATCTCGGTGTTCCTGGGCATTGAAACGCCGGATGAATCGGGGCTGATTGCGAGCAACAAACTGCAGAACACGCGGCGCAGCCTGCTGGACAGCGTGGCCACTATCCAGAGCTATGGGATACAGGTGATGGGCGGATTCATACTGGGGTTCGACACCGACGGGGACGATATTTTCGACCGGATGGTGGAGTTTATCCAGAAAAGCGGCATACCGATCGCGATGGTGGGGCTGCTGCAAGCCATGCCCGGAACGCAACTCTTCCGGCGGTTATGGAAAGAGGGCCGGATTCTGGATGCGGGCCAGGGTGACAACACCGGCGATAACCTGAATTTTCTTCCCCATATGGATGCGGCGCGGCTGGTGGAAGGGTATCGGTCGGTGCTGAAGCGGATCTATAGCTGCGAGGCCTACTACGAACGCGTGAAGGTCTACCTGAACCGCACCCAGCCCAAGACGGGCGAACGAGTGTCCAGACAGCAATGGGTGACGCGGGGCAATGCGCGCGCTTTTGTGACCTCCATTCTGCGCCAGGGTGTGTTTGGGCGGCAGCGCTGGAGCTACTGGAAGTTTCTGATGACTGTGGCGACGCGCTATCGGCACTGCGTGGGCTCGGCCATGACGCTGGCGGTGATGGGGTATCACTTCCAGGTAATGACGCGCCGGCTATCCAAGGCCATGGATGCGGCGGTGAAGGCGCACGAGATAGAAACGGGCCAGCCCGCAGAAAGCGGCGAACTGACCCCGTAATTCAGAGCTGGCCTTCTACGGCCTGGTCCGAGTTTATTTCCCCATGGTGAGAACTACACGGAATCGCGCCTTGCCGCTCATCATGCGGTCATAGGCTTCCTCAGCCTTTTCCAGCGGATAGGTCTCAATCATTGGCTTCACGCCCGTAAGCGCGCTGAAGTTGAGCGTGTCTTCGGAATCCATGCCGGTGCCCGAAGGCCAGCCCGTGACAGTACGTCGGCCGAGCAGCAGTGGAAACGGGCTCACGACGATGGGGCCGTCGGGCGCGCCCACAACGATTAACTTGCCGGCCAGCGCCAGCCCATCCATGGCCCATTCAAGCGCCTTGGCGCTGGTAAGGGTGGAGAGAATGACCTTGGCGCCGCCCAGTTTTTGCAGTTCGGCTGCCGGGCTCTGTGTGGTGCTGTCGATGTAGTAATGTGCGCCAAGTTGCTTTGCCAGCGGGCCCTTGTCCTGGCCGCGGGCGATGGCCACGGTGCGGTAGCCGCTTTTGGCCGCGTACTGGACGGCCAAATGGCCCAACCCGCCGATACCCAGAATCGCGACCGTGTCGCCGGGACGTGCTCCGCTGTTGCGCAGGCAGTTGAACGTGGTGATGCCCGCGCACAAAAGCGGCGCTGCGTCGGCGTCGGCAAGATCGTCGGGAATGAAGGCAAGCGCATTGGCAGGGGCGATTACATAGTCGGCATAGCCACCATCGAAGCTGATTCCGGAGACTAGCCCGTTCTCACAAAGAATAAAATCACCGCGCCGACACGGTGGGCAGAAATTGCAATGGCCGCCGTGCCAGCCCAGGCCGACGCGCTGGCCAGCTTTGAAAAGCGGCACATCCGGTCCGACGGCGTCGACAACGCCGGCGACTTCATGGCCGGGCACGCGTGGATACTGGAGGCCCGGCCAGAGACCCAGCTTCGTGAGCGAATCGCTGTGGCACACGCCGCAGGCCTGCACGCGAATGCGTACCTGTCCCGGCCCGGGCTCGGGGAATGTCTTTTGAACCAACTCAAAGGCTCCGCCAGGGGCGGCAACCTGCATGGCACGTCCGGTTACAGAGGGCATAGACGAGTCTTCTCCTCGGGCTTTAGATGGGGACGCGGGGTGGAGGACGCAGGAGAATCGCTAAAGTTTGCGAAACGACTTTGCGGGCTTTCGCAAAAGAGGAGACCGGGAGGGCCGCCACCGTCGCTGTGCACAAGTTGAGGATGGTCCGCAGCGTCAAGGCGGCTTACTGTGTGTGCCGTGTGCCGCCCGTATACTTAAAGACGGCATGAGCACGTTTAACCCTGTAGATGAACAGCTTGACCTGCTGCAGAAAGGCGCGGCAGAGATTATCCGCTTGGCGGACCTGCGCGAGCGCCTGGAAGAAAGCCGGAAGAGCGGCATTCCTTTGCGGATTAAAGCCGGATTTGACCCCACAGCACCCGATCTTCACCTGGGCCACACCGTGCTGATGCGCAAGCTGCGCCATTTTCAGCAGCTAGGCCACACGGTGATTTTTCTGGTGGGCGACTTTACGACGCTGATCGGCGACCCGACTGGGCGCAATGTGACTCGCAAGCCGTTGACCCGTGCGCAGATTAACGAGAACGCCGAAACCTACAAGGAACAGGTTTTCAAAATCCTCGACGAGAAGGAGACCGAGGTTCGCTACAACTCCGAGTGGCTGGGCAAGCTGGGCTATGAGGACACCATCCGCCTGACGGCACACTTCACTGTGTCGCAAATGCTGGAGCGGGACGAATTCAATAAGCGCTTTCAGGCCGAGCAGCCGATCAGCCTTCATGAGCTTCTTTACCCGGTGATGCAGGGCTACGATTCGGTGATGCTGCGGTGCGACGTAGAACTGGGCGGGACGGATCAAAAATTCAACCTGCTGTGCGGGCGAGAGTTGCAGCGCCACTACGAACAGAAGCCGCAGATTGTGCTGATGACGCCGATTCTGGAAGGGCTCGACGGAGTACAGAAGATGTCGAAGTCCCTGGGCAACGCCATCGGCATCAACGAGCCGCCCCAGGAGATGTATGGCAAGCTGATGTCGATCTCCGACGAGCTGATGTGGAAGTACTGGGTGCTGCTCACCGACCTGCGCCTCTCAGAGGTTGAAACGCTCAAGGCTGAAGTGTTGACAGGCAAATTGCACCCCATGGCAGTCAAGAAGCGCCTGGCGCGGACCATCACGGCGGGCTTCCACGGCGAGGCAGCAGCTAAGAATGCAGACGAAAACTGGGCGCGGATGTTCCAGCAAAAGGGTGAGAGCGAAGACCTTGAAGATGTGGCCGTAACCTATGCGGATGTGGCCGGCCCAGAACCCAACCAGGTTCGTCTGCCCAAACTGCTGGTCCACCTGGGCCTAGCCGCTAGCGGCGCTGAAGCCAATCGCAAGATCGCCGAGAAGGCCGTGAAACTGGATGGCGAAACAGTCGAGAACGTGCTGGTTTCGCTGCGCGGATTGCCTGCGCGGCTTGTGGTGCGGCTGGGTAAGCGGGCCAAGGTGGCGGTGATTGCATCGAACTGACGGCTCTGCCGGTGAACTGACCGAACGGGAACAGCCAAATTGGCTTCGCGTTCATTCAGCCTACTCAGCTGGCCAGCCGGATGCCTGAAAACTGCCACCGTGTCTCGGGGGCAAAGAAGTTGCGGTAGCTGGCCCGGATGTGCGCCGCGGGCGTTATACAAGAGCCCCCTCGCAGCACCATCTGCCCGCTCATGAACTTGCCGTTGTACTCGCCCAGCGTCCCCGCGAGCGGCTGGAAGCCCGGATAGCCCAGGTAAGCGCTCGCTGTCCACTCCCAACAATCCCCGAACAACTGGTGGAGAATGCCGTCCTGATCTTGAATAGATTCGGTAGCAGGTGCGGGCATTAACCTACCTGAATCCAACAGGTTGCCCGCGATGGGTTGTTCCTCGGCCGCCGCTTCCCACTCAAACTCCGTAGCCAGCCGCCGCCCTGCCCAGCGGGCGTAGGCATCGGCTTCAAAGTAGCTCACGTGGCTCACCGGCGCGGCTGCCAGTCGTGCCATTGGCTGCTCTCCGCGCAGTGTGAAAAGGCTCCAGTCGCCGCTTTCGTTGGTCCAGTAGAGCGGCGCACTCCAGCCATTGCGCTGCACGGCATCCCATCCGGCGGAGAGCCAGAACTCGGGTTGGCGGTAGCCTCCGGCGGCAATAAACTCCGCAAATTCGGCGTTGCTCACCAGCCGCCGAGCCAGTGAATACGGTTCCAGCCACACTCGATGGCGCGGTCGCTCGTTGTCAAAGCAGAAGCCCTCGTCGCGTCCAGCCTCGCAAAGGCCGCCGGTGAACCGCTGATAGCCGAGCGGCGCTGCTTTGCCGCTTGCGGGGCGCGCAGGAGGTTGAATTGAGTTGATTGAAGGCTCTCGATCCTGCGACATGGGAAGCAACGCTTCATCCTCCGCGACCAGATACGCCGGCCGCAGCGGATTGGTAAAGAAGGCATGCAGGATGTCGGTCAGCAACAGCTCCTGGTGCTGCTCCTCGTGGTTCACGCCCAGTTCGATCCGCGCCAGCGCCTCGTCCTCCGGGCTCCCCTCCAGCAGGCGTTCCACTCCCTCATCCACGTGGGCGCGAAAGCGCAGAATCTGATCGAGCGGCGGGCGGGAAAACGACGCCCGCAGCCGCTTCTCAGGGAAAGCGGCAAAGCTCTGGTAATAGCTGTTGAACAGCCACGCAAAGTTCGCGTCGAAAACCCGGTAGCCGGGCAGGAACTCCCGCAGAATGAAGGACTCAAAGAACCAAGCCGTGTGTGCCAGATGCCACTTGGCCGGCGAGCCTTCAGGCAGGGACTGCACCATCATGTCCTCTGCGGTCAGCGGTTGGCAAAGCGCCAGCGTGCGCCGCCGAGTGGATCGAAATCGGGCGGCAATCTCCAATTGTCTTGTTTGGGAAATGGTTGTGCCCATCACGCACCGTCCAGTCTTCGCATGAGTTTACCCGAAATCAGCCGCTCCTCCATCTTGGCCATTGTTACTGCTGCTTTAAGAAATGTAATCATCGTCAATAGCCACTTTCCTTGTAAAAGTGATCTAATCTATGCGGACGATGGGATAGGAGTATCGCCCCGATTCCTTCTTGAGGAGGGAATATGTGCAGGCCCTTGAGAAACCGCTGGCTGCCGGCATTCGCAATTTTCGCAGCCATCGCTCCCGCATCGTTCGCAGCCCTTGCACAGACTCCGGCACAGGCCCCCGGCGCCGCTCCTGCGCGGGATTCGCAATCGGCCAGTCCACCCGCCACCGTAGCCACCCCGCAAACCACGGCCCCATCTGCCGTAAGCGGCTCGCACCACGTGCAGACAGTGGTCGTGCAGAGCCCGCCGCTCAACCCTGAAGATGTGGGCGACTCCTTCATGGGGCACCAACGTTACCAGGCTGCCATTGAGGCATACAAGAAAGTTTCGCCTGACTCATACGTCGTGTGGAACAAGATGGGCATCGCTTATCAGATGATGCTCAACATGCAGGACGCGGTACGATGCTACCAGAAGTCGCTGAAGCTCAATCCGCGGAACTCCAATGTCCTCAACAATCTGGGTACTGTCTACGACTCGCTCAAACAGTACAGCATGGCAGAGCGCATGTACCGCAAGGCGCTCAAGGTCGATCCACGTTCGGCCGTCATCCTCAAGAACCTTGGCACCGCCCAGATGGCTCGGCACAAGTACGACAAAGGGTGGGAATCCTACCAGGCGGCGCTGGCCATCGACCCTCATATCTTCGACAAGGACAACCACTTACGAGTGGAAAATCCATCCTCGGTGCAGAACCGCGGCGCCATGAACTATTACATGGCCAAGGGCT
Organism: uncultured Occallatibacter sp.; assembly: GCA_964396795.1. Classification (GTDB taxonomy): domain Bacteria; phylum Acidobacteriota; class Terriglobia; order Terriglobales; family Acidobacteriaceae; genus Telmatobacter. The sequence continues at coordinate 217,906 of CAYNGB010000002.1, forward strand.
GCGTCCGAGCGGGAAGAATCGATCAGGCCATCGAGTACCTGCGCATGGCCCTGAACGAAGGATTCACCAGCCCCAAGAAGATTCAGGCCGACGGCGAATTCGCCAGCCTGCGCGGTGTCCCGGCCTTTGAGGAACTGATCGCTGAGCAGAAGAACCCTTAGCACCATGGCGTTTTTTGATGAAACGTGCTCCGCAAGCACAACGCACGGCGTAGGCTGCGTCGTCTGCATCAGGCTTTTGTCCGTCTACCTCAGAGGGGGCTGATGCTTCGCCCCTGGGAGCCCCATGAAAATTCTCGCAGTTTCGGCAATCGTACTCGGTTTGGCACTTGGCGCGGCCCATGCGCAGGATGCAGGCACCGCTCCACAAGTCCCCGGCAACGGACAGGGTCAGCGCGGCGGTCGAGGTGGGGGCTGGGGCATGATGGGTGCGGGACACGGCACCATGGGCACCGTCACTGAAGTTGCCGCCGATCACTACACCATTAAGAACGATACCGGCGAGAGCTACATCATCCATTTCAGCGCCAACACCCGCATCGTGAAGCAGCAAGTGGGGACGCGCCAGCGCGGCGGAGAGGGCGGCGGCATGGGCAATGGCGGCAATCCTCCCCAGCCGATCAAAGCCACTGACATCAAGGTTGGCGACGCTGTTGCCGCCATGGGCGAAGTAGATGCAACCGCCAAATCGGTGGGTGCGGTGGCCGTTGTCCTACTTGACCCCGAGCGCGCCAGGCAGATGCGTGAAATGCAGGCCAACTATGGCAAGACCTGGCTGATGGGTAAAGTGACTGCCGTGGACGGCGTCAAGATCACCCTCGAAGGTTCCCTGGACAAGGCTGCTCACGCAGTTGTAGCCGACGAAAACACTACCTTCCGCAAGCGCCGTGAACCCATCACTCTGGCCGATGTGCAGGCGGGCGACATGATTCGCGTGGAAGGTTCGGTAAAAGAAGGCGCATTCGTTGCTGCGACGATCGCCGTGATGGGCCCGCCCCAGCCAGGAACGCCGATGGTCCCGCGCGCCAATCCGCCGCAATGATCGCGGCAGGTCCCGGCCGCGCAGACGCTTAACCGCCCATGAACATTCCGCCATTCACGTCCAGCACGTGGCCGGTGATGTACGCTGCTGCGTCCGAGGCCAGAAACGCCACCGATTCCGCAATCTCCGCGTCGGTTCCCGCGCGCCCCAGCGGAATCTGGGCCATCATCGCTTCGCGCTGCTTTTCGTCCAGGACCGCAGTCATAGGCGTCTCGATGTAGCCTGGCGCCACGGCATTCACCGTGATGCCGCGCGACGCCACTTCGCGCGCCAGCGACCGCGTAAGCCCGATTAGTCCCGCCTTCGATGCCGCGTAATTGACCTGCCCAGCCTGGCCGGTGCGACCCACCACACTGGAGATGTTGATGATGCGCCCCCAGCGATTCTTCAGCATGGGCCTCAGCAGAGCCTGGGTCAGCAGGAATGCGCCTGTCAGGTTGGTACCGACTACCTCATCCCAGTCGTGGCGCTTCATCGCCATCATGAGCCCATCGCGCGTGATGCCGGCATTGTTTACCAGGATTTCGACTTTGCTGAATCGCTCGATCGCAGCTTTGGCGCCGGACTTGATGGAGTCCTCACTGGCCACATCCAGCGCAAACACCGCTGCCTGGCCTCCAGCCGCCGCGATCTCCGCCGCCACCTCCGCCAGCCTGGCCTCGTTGCGCGCCGCCAGCGCCACCGTGGCCCCAGCCCGCGCCAACCTCAGCGCACATGCCCGGCCAATGCCCTGCGAAGCCCCCGTCACCAGCGCAATTCTTCCCTGCAAATCCGCCATCGTTCTCTCTGAACCTCGCGCGCGCAGAGCGCCGCGCCTTTCCGAGACTCATTATAAGTGGCAGGAAACAGTGGACAGCGGACAGTTCACAGCTTAGCCGGATGGAGCCACCACCACGGGAGTTCTCCCGGTGGCCAGGATGCGCGTCACCTGTTCAGCGGGCCACACATACACCGCCAGCCGTCGCGAATAATGCAGCACCGGCTCCTGGTCGGGAATTTCAATCCCGATTGCGTCGGCCAGGTCATTTCGCTCAATCTCCGCTTCCGCCTCTTCCAGCGGCCACGGAACGTGATGGATGTTGGCGCGCACCAGCCGTCCGGCACGGTCGCAGCTAAACAGGCAGTAGCGCTCCGTGAGGAAATATTCGATTGTGCCGCTACGGGTCTCTACCAGCTTGTGCGTAGGCCCCAATCCCCGGTAGCGCGCCCTGAAGATCACCGGCCTGTTCACGAATCGCCTGCGGCTGAAGTATTCGAACTCGCGCTCCGAGCGCTGCTCCAACCGCATCTCTGCCCAGTAGTAGGGCAGATGATAGAAGACGCGCGCCGCCGCCACGGCGAGCAAACTGCCCGCATCCAGCGAAAAGAAATACACGCCCGGCGTTCCTGTTTGCTGGTCGCGGACGTAGGTACGCAAATTCAGCTCGGGAAAGCTGCGCGCCCCCGGGATGGGCGGCACACCGCGGAATTTGATGCGGTCCATCCAAAACGGCACTACGCCCAGCCATGCGGAATCTTGAAACGTGTCCACATGGAGCCCGTCCGGGAGCAGCTTGGCCACCTGGGACAGCGGCACCCGCCAATGTGCAAACAGCAGGTCGTTCCAGCGCTGGGTCATCGCCCAGTGGCCGGTAGGCAGTGGCCGGGGACGCTGCGACGTGCGCACCTTGAACTCCCGCATAGGCCGGTGGACCCTCGTTTCTTACTAGACGGACGGCACGAACTCAAGGATGCACAACTTCGTCCGCCCCAATGCCGTATTCTGTTCGCGAGCCCACAGCAATGTCCAGTGAATCTTTTCTCCCCGCAGGCGCCCGAAACCAAACCGAAGTCTTCGCCGTTCATGGCGCCGACCCCGAAGTCATGGCTTATGCCATGGCCAAGTATTCGCGTTCGTCGCTCTCGATGCGCGAGTCGCTCTCGGAAATCAGCGCTCAGCGCGCCGAGCAGTTCCTGAACACTTTCTATTTCCAATACGGCCATCGTTCCATCGCCGACCTAGCCCACATCGCTTTTGCCGTCGAACGCCTCAGCCTGCTGGCTGCAATCGAATTGGTCGACGAGCAGCGCTGGGACGGCCAGGAACGCTCGACACGCTACCAGAATTTCCTCAAATCCGGCTGGTATTTCCCTGATTTTGGAGGGGATTCCGCATCCGCCCAGCTTTATTCCGAAACCGTCCAGAGCCTCTTTGACACCTACCAGCGCACCACTGCGGCGGTGCTCGACGCCCTGCGCCAGCGCGTCACCCGCCCCGAAGCCATGAAGCCCGAGGCCTACGAGCGTACCCTGAAGGCTCGGGCCTTCGACGTGGCCCGCTACCTGCTCCCGCTGGCAACCAACACATCGCTCGGCCAGATTGTGAATGCACGGACTCTGGAAACCCAGGTCTCGCGCCTGCTTTCCCATCCTGCGGCCGAAGTGCGCGACCTGGGCCAGAAGCTGCGGGAGGCCGCCACCGGCCCGGCGTGGAATGTGAATGCCCAGGCTGGCGCCGTTTTTGTGCAGAAACTCTCCGCCGATCCCGCCCTGGCCGAGGAAGCCGCCGCCCTGCTCACCCGCGAAGTTCGCACCGCGCCCACCCTGGTCAAGTACGCCGAACCCGACCGCTACGCCCTCGAGACCCAAGCCGAGCTCGCCCAGGCCGCTGCCGATTTACTCGGCGACATCCCGATTGCCGACGCTCCGGTTGTCGATCTGGTAGAGCGCACTGAATCATTGGAAGTTGAACTGGCCGCGACGCTCCTATACTCGGCCAGTCACCACCCCTACCGCCAGATTCGCGACCTGGTTGCCGCGTTTCCCGCCGCCCGTGTGGATGAAATCGTAGACCTTGGCCTGCGTCATCGAGGCAAGCACGACGAGGCTCTGCGCGCCTTCCACGCTGGCGCCGTCCTCCGCTTTGACATCCTCATGGACATTGGCGGCTTCCGCGACATGCATCGCCATCGCCGCTGCGTGCAGATCCTCCAGCCCCTCACCGCGCTACACGGTTACGAGACTCCGAAATCCGGCGATGCGGCCGGGCTGGCCGAGGCCGGCATCGTCGCCGATTACCAGGCGGCCATCGAAGCCGCCCACGCCGCCAGCGCCCAGATCGCCGCCAGCGCCGCTCCAGAAGCGGCGCAGTCCGCGCTTTATCTGTTGCCGCTCGCCACGCGCATTCGTTGCCTCTTCAAAATGGACTTCGCCGAAGCCCAGTACATCTCCGAGCTTCGCTCCGGCCCCGCCGGTCACTTCAGCTATCGACGCGTCGCGTGGGAGATGTTCCTGGCCCTCCAGCGCCAGCACCCCACCCTGGCCCGCCACGTCCGCGTCACCGACTTCACACAGCCCATTGACATCCTGCAGCGATAGGTCATGTCTATACTTTGAATTCATACAAGCTGCTGATCAATAAGCGGTTGTGAACCGGAATAGAGATGGGTGGGCCATTCTTGGGCGTCTTTCAAACCCTCGCCGCCCGCCGGAATGCGCTTTTCTGCAGCCTGCTTAGTACTACAGTTGTACTTGTCTCGAGCGGGTTCAAGCCGGGCCTAAAGGCCGTGTAATTTGGGCCAGTTTTCAGGGGCCTGAAGGCCCCTGCTCCCTCCGCAGTGTCTAACTGCAACTGTAGTATTAGGCCCGAGTATTAGGCCCGCACCCTCGAACCAAGGCAGGTAGCGGACGCCCCTTCACATGTTTTACCGTCCCATGCTTTCCGCCTGCTTCACGGTTCCTTTCGCGTTCTCTGGCGGCCGCAGCGCTTCAGCGCTCAGCTTATCCGCGCGCCGCAGGGCGGGAAACAGCGTTGCCCACGCTCCCGCCACAGCCAGTGCGCCCAGCCCTCCCACAATTGTGGCTCGTACCGCGCCCCACCATTGCGCGGTCAGCCCGCTCTCAAATTCGCCCAGCTCATTCGACGCGCCGATGAATAGCGAGTTGACCGCGCTCACACGGCCGCGCATCTGCGGCGGAGTGGCCAGCTGCAGCAGCGATCCGCGAATGATCACGCTGATCATGTCGGCCGCGCCACTCACGGCCAGTGCCGCCAGCGAGAGCCACAGGCTGTGCGAGAGGCCGAAAACCACCGTAGCCGCGCCGAATGTAGCCACGCAGATAAAAAGGCGCCGTCCCGCGCGGCGGCCAATGGGAAACCGCGTCAGCAGCAGGGACATGGTGAGAGCTCCCAAGGCCGGAGCCGCCCGCAACATTCCCAGCCCGCGTGGACCAGTGTGCAGAATGTCGTTGGCAAAAATGGGCATCAGCGCCACCGCACCGCCCAGCAGGACCACAAACAGGTCCAGCGAGAGGGAACCAAGAAGCAGCGGAGACTCGCGGACATAGTGGAACCCGGCCAGTATCACCTGCACCGAGATGTTCCGATGCTCCATCCGTCCCGGCCGCACATGGAGGCTGCCCACCAGCGCCAGGAACCACCCCAGCGTGATCAGCGTGAAGACATAAACAATGCCCGCGCCCTCCAACCGGCTGCCGGGCAATACGCGCGCCAGGGGCAGTGTGAACAGCAGTCCCCCCAGCGCCGGCCCGCTGATGTTGGCAAACTGAAAGATGGCGCTGCCCCAAGTGACCGCGTTCACAAAATGTTTTTCAGGAACAAGGTGGGGTACGAGTGCTGAACTTGCGGGTCCGGAGAACGCGCGGCCAGTGCCGATCAAGAAAAGCACCGCATAAATGGGAAAGACACGGTGGGCGCCGGAGCGGGCAAACGCTACCAGCGCGAGAGTGCAAAACACCTGCAGCCCGTAGCAGACCAGTATGACTTGCCGCCGGTCAAAGCGGTCGGCGACATGTCCGGCCGGAAGCAGGAAGAGCAGTCCGGGCAGAAAAAGCGCCAAGCCGGTATAACCCAGATCGAGAGCGCGGTGGGTGATGGAGTAGACCTGCCAGGCCACCGCCACCGACTGCGCCTCGGCACCCAGAATAGCCACAACGCGCGCCTGTTGGTACCGCCTGAAGTCGCGAGAGGCAAAGGCCTCCATGCCTCGCCGTGGCGGCTTAAGGGAAGAGGAATCCATGTACTGCTTAGGGTAAATCGTCCGCGCCGTCTCCCACTTGGCTACCCGCGATCCGGTATCCTGTTGCTTGGAGACCCATCTTCAGGCACGTCCAGCGCCCAGCCCCTGGGCCGGGGCTGCGGTAGCGCTGTGTGGCGTGTGCGCTTTTCTTGAGCTCTACTGCACGCAGCCGCTTCTGCCCATGCTGGCACATATCTTCCACGCCTCGAAAACCGGCGTGGGGATGACAGTTTCGGCGGCTACGCTGGGCGTGGCCATCTCTGCGCCAGTCTTTGGCGCGCTCACTGAGCGGCTGCCGCGCAAGCGCGTAATCGTTGCCTCGCTCGTGGGTATCTCTGTACCTACGCTGCTGGCCGCCACATCCACCTCACTGCCACAACTGGTCTTCTGGCGCTTTCTTCAGGGCGTCACGGTACCTGGCGTGATTGCGGTGGTTATCACCTACATCGGCGAGGAGTGGCCTCCGGATCGCGTAGCGCTCATTATGAGCTTCTACGTCAGCGGCACGGCCCTGGGCGGCTTTATGGGTCGAGTGTCGGCGGGTATTCTAGCCGACAGATTCAGTTGGCGCGTGAGTTTCCTGGTGCTCGGTGCAGCTTCTCTGGCGGGCGCGGCCGCGGTGGCGGCCTGGCTGCCTCAGGGACGCCGTCGCGCTCTTCCCCAGCACAAGATCGACGAGCTGCCATCGTTCCCCTACCAGGTCCAAGGACTCTTCCGCAGCCGCCGTCTTGTTGCCACTTTCGCTGTGGGCTTTAACGTCTTGTTTTCCCTGGTGGGGGTGTTTACCTGGATAACCTTCCACCTGAGCGCAGCACCGTTTTCGCTCTCAACTACGGCATTGAGTTCACTATTCTTCGTCTATCTCATTGGTTTGGTGGTCACTCCAGCGGCTGGGTTGCTGATTACCCGCGTGGGCCTGCGTGCGGGAATCGGGGGCGCCATTTGCTGTTCCATCACCGGTGTCCTGCTGACTCTTTCGCCCTGGCTGTGGGTCGTGATCCTGGGCCTGGCCATGCTCTCAAGCGGCGTATTCATTTCCCAGACCGCATCGCAAAGCCACCTTCGGGTGGCCTCGCCCCCGGGAGCGCGTGTGACCGCTGCGGGGCTCTACCTGACGTGCTATTACCTGGGCGGCACCGCAGCGGGCGTGGTTCCGGGAGCCTTTTGGGCACTGGGCAAGTGGCCCGCCTGCGTGGCATTCATCGTGGCCATGCAGGCCATGGCGCTGACCATTGCGCTGATCGGATGGCGCACTCCCAAGGTCGCGGAGAAGGCACAAATTTCTGCCGCTTAGGATGGAATCAGAATCCATGAACCTGAACGGCATCTAAGAGAATCTAAGATCAGGTAAGCCGGTTTCAAGCAAATTTTGAGTAGCGCACCTTGCCTGGGCCCACACGGATGGGTTCGCATGATGCCAGACTTGCCCCAATCACCGAGATACCCGAAAGCAACGCATCAAGGAGTGGTTCTTGCCCGATCCGCAGCCCACGCCCCAGGCCGGCACTGAAGCCGCGACCCGGCACATGGACAGCCCGTACCCGCCCCAGCCCCCGCGCTGGAAGCCCAGGGTTAATCCCTGGCTGATCGCCATGACCGTGGCACTGGCCGCCTTCATGGAGGTGTTGGACACGTCGATTGCGAACGTGGCTCTGCCTCATATCGCCGGCAGCCTGGGGGCCAGTACGGACGAGGGAACGTGGGTTCTTACAAGCTACCTGGTGTCAAACGCCATTGTTCTGCCGCTGGGCGGGTGGGCCTCCAGCCTGATGGGGCGGCGCAACTTCTTCGTCTTTTGCATCCTGGTCTTCACGGCGGCCAGCTTTCTGTGCGGTGCAGCCCCCTCGTTGCCCATGCTGCTCGTCTTCCGCATCATTCAGGGAGCCGGCGGCGGCGGCATGCAGCCCATGGCCCAAGCCATCATGGCCGACTCCTTTGAACCCCACAAACGAGGCCAGGCCTTTGCCCTCTACGGCCTCGTCGCTGTGCTGGCGCCTTCTATCGGTCCCACGCTGGGCGGCTGGATCACCGACAACTTTTCCTGGCGCTGGATCTTCTTTATCAACATCCCTGTCGGCATTCTTGCCTTCTTTCTTGTCACCCGCATGGTGGAAGATCCGCCTTGGATCAAGGCTGACCCCTCAAAGCTGCGCAACATGGACTACATGGGGCTGGCATTCCTGACCACTGCCATGGGCGGCTTGCAGATCATGCTCGATAAGGGCGAGGAAAACGACTGGTTCTCTTCCGGCTTTATCTGCTTCTTTGCGGCCCTGTTCGTGGTAGGCATGGTCGGCCTTATCGCCTGGGAATGGCGACAGAAAAGTCCGCTCATCAATCTAAAACTCTTCCGCTTCAAGAACTTTGCCATTTGTTGTTTTCTCATGGCGCTGGTTGGAGGAGTGCTGAACGCCAATACCGTCCTTCAGCCGCAGTTCATGCAGCAACTGCTGGGCTACAACGCCACCACCGCTGGCTTGGCGTTGACCGCCGGCGGCATCACGCTGGTGATAGTGATGCCTATGGCAGGTGTTGCCACAGGGAAAGTTGCAGCCCGCTGGCTCGCCGTACTCGGCTTCACCCTGTTTGTCGTCACTTTCCGCTATGCGGCCTATGTCACCACTCTTGATATGACTTTCCGCGCCGCTTCGTGGTTGCGCGTGGTTCAGATGCTTCCGCTACCCTTCTGCTTCATTTCCATCACCAATGCGGCCTATGTGGGTATGCCCAAGGAAGAGAGCAACCAGGTGGCGGGGCTCATCAACTTTGCGCGCAATATCGGCGGCAGCATCATGATCGCCATCACCAACGCACAGGTGACCAGCCGCGCTACCTGGCACCAACAACACCTGCAAGGCGCGATGCAGCAAGCCTCCATCGCCTATCAACAGCATCTGAGTTCAATGACTGGATTCTTTAACGGCAAGTTTGGCGGACACAACGGCGCGGGGTTGGCCCTGGCCAATATCTACAACCAACTCAACCAGCAGGCCCAGATGCAGGGCTACCAAGATGTGTACATGGAGCTTTCGTGGATGTCGGTTGGGCTAGTAGTACTGGCTTTCATGCTCAGCAAAAACCGCCCCGGAGAGGGAGCCGGCGCCGGGGCAGTGCACTAGTGTGGTGAGTCTGAAGTTCATCGAAGAACAACCGCAGATTCTTCGACTCACCACCCCCGAACTGAAGGACGTTCGGGGCCCCGTTCGCTCAGAATGACAGCCAGTTTTGTGTTGCGTATTTC
>CAYNGB010000003.1:0-178954 GCA_964396795.1 uncultured Occallatibacter sp.
CCCCTCGCCACCCACCCCCCCCTCCCCCCTGGGGAGCCATTTTAGGACCCTCGTTTTCTTGCAAGTACATGTTATTTAACACCTTACAAAATCGCCCTATTAACTGATCGGTAATCAAGACCAGCGGATTTTGGCCACTTTTGAGCTTAAAACACCGCCTTTTCGCATTAAAACGCGAAATAATTCGGTTAGAAACCACATTGACCTTGAAGTCTTTTGGCATCCTGCGGGGTTTATCAGCCATGTCTTTTTCGCGACGTAGTTTTCTTCGCACCGCCGGTGGCGCTTATGCCGCAGCGGCATCAAGTCCTCTTTTCACAGCCTTGTCCTCCGCCGGCGCTACTCCTCAAGCTGGCGAGGATGGTGGCAACCCCATCGTGACCGGTGTCGGCCTGTGCGATCCCCAGGTTCGCGTCTACGACAATCATGTTTACCTCTACGCCACTCATGACGCCGATCCCCGCAGCAAAGGTTTTGTGATGAACGACTGGTGGGTCTGGCACTCTGAAGACCTCGTTCACTGGGAGCAGGTCAGCACCCTCAGGCCTGAGCAGACCTATTGGGGTAAGCCCACCACCGAGTGCTGGGCGACCGATGCCATGCGCCGCAATGGCAAATACTATTTCTACTTCTCCCGAGGTCCTGAAGAGATCGGCGTTGTTGAGGGCGACACGCCAAGAGGTCCTTGGCGCGACCCCCTGCGCAAGCCGCTCATCGCCAAAGGCTCTTGTCCCACAGAAGCCCGCGATCCCGGCATTCTGCAGGAGGAAGACGGCACCAGCTACATCGTCTTCGGTGTGTGGGACTATTACATAGCCAGGTTGAACGAGGACATGATCTCTCTCGCTGAGACTCCTCGCAAGATCCTGCTTGACCGGAAAATGGGCCCCTACGGCCCAGGCAAGACAGACGACAAGCCTTTTCTGCATAAGCGCAAGGGCATCTACTATCTTTCCTGGGGCTGTTACTATGCCATGTCTCGCAACATCTACGGACCCTATGTCTATAAGGACTCGATCATCAAGCCGGACCGCGTAGCGCCCATCTTCCGCGACCGCCTCATCCATGAAAGCGTCCCAGCGGACCAGCAAAGCCCACAGTTCGATCCGCTCACCCTTGATCGTCACGCATCCTTCTTCGAGCTTTACGGCCAGTCCTATTACATTTGCAACGATCAAGCATGGCCGGGCACTCAAACCTTCTTTCGCGATGCGGTCATCAGCTATCTTCACTACCGCGACAATGGCGAAATAGAAACCGTAGACCTCACCCGCATCGGAGTCGGCCAGTACGACGCGCATCAGCCATTGCTCTCTGCCGCGAATTACTTCGCTACAGAAAATACATCGGTAGCGCAGTGCCCCGAAGGGGGCTACGAAGTACGCGGCGTCTCGAGTCAAAGCTCGCTTGCATATCCCAATATTCGCAACCTTGCTCCGGACGCCACCATCTCCATTCGCGCGTCTTGCACCGATCCGCAAGGCTCCGCAGTCGAGGTATACTCTGACGCACCCAGCCCCGAGTTGCTACTGAGCCTTCACGTCCCATCCACCGGCAGCCACACTAGCTATCGCACCACCTCCGGTCGTCTCAAGCATTCAACCAGCGTGTCTGGACTTCGCCTCCGCTTCAAGACCGCCTCTGCAGAGGCTCTTCGGCTTCAATGGCTCAAGTTCATCTAGGCGCCTGTCTGCGTCGCGGTGCTCAGCCGTGTTTCCGCGCCAGCCGTGGCATTGTTGGCCACCGTGGCAACGTGTATTCTGTAGCTTATTGGCGGCTAAGGCGACTTTTTTGATGTTGTACCTATATGAGCCCCATTCTTGCGGCGTATTTGCCTTTGCCGCAAGGGTGGGAAAGCACGAACTCAGCCGGTCAGCGACCTCACCGCCCCAAACTGCACGGACCGCAGGGAGTGCCATGAGCCCGGTTGGCCCAGTTGCTGAGTCTCTGTGAATCCAGAAATCAAGGAAGACATATTAGTTAAAGCTACTGCTGAGGCGCCGCCGGTGTGGTTCACCCCGTTTGTGCCGCGCCGCGGCCTCGCCAACGGTCACCTGCAGACTATTGTGGGCAATTACTTCCCACGCCCCGAGTTCCGTATCCCGTACACCGCGGAGATGGTTGAAGTAGACCCTGCCGACGGCAGCCGTGTCCTCTGTCACTGTCACTGGCAGCCGGAACCGGTGAGGGCATCGCGCCTCACTGCGGTGCTCGTCCATGGACTTGAAGGCTCGTCCGACTCACGCTATATCCAGGGCATCGCAGCGCGTGCCTGGAATGCCGGATGCAACGTGGTCCGCATGAACATGCGCAACTGCGGCGATACGGATAGGCTGACCCCCACTCTTTACCACTCCGGACTATCGGCCGATGTGGGCGAAGTGGTGCGCCATTTCACAGCGCTCCATGGCCTGCGTCGGGTAGCCCTGGTCGGATATTCCATGGGCGGCAATCTCGTCCTCAAACTGGCAGGGGAGTGGGGCGACCGGGCGCCCCTCCTGGCCGTGACCGCGGTCTGCCCCGCCATCGACCTGGCCGCCGGCTCCGACGCTCTACATGAGCCCATCAACCGCGCCTACGAGTGGCACTTCCTCCGCGGGCTCATGCGGCGCTACCGCCGCAAGGCCGCGTTTTACCCAGAGATTTTTGACTCCAACGGCGTGGGCCGGGTGCGCTCTGTACGCCAGTTTGACAACAAGGTAGTTGCCCGCTATTGCGACTTCCGCGACGCCGACGACTACTATTACCGCGCCGCCGCTGCCCGCGTGGTCGATGGCATTGCGGTGCCCACGCTTATCCTGCGCGCTCTCGATGATCCATTCATCCGCCTCACCCCAGAGACGCGCGCCGCGCTGCACGCCAACCCTCATATCACCTTGGTTGAGACGGCGCACGGAGGCCACTGCGCCTATCTTTCCCGCGACCCCGGCAACGAGATTCATTGGGCTGAGGCTACCGTGATTCGCTACCTTCTGCACGTGGCCGGAGGCGCCGATGGAAGCTGACTGGGAGGTAGAGGTAGGCCCCGGAACTCCAGTCATCGACGCGCTATGGCCGGGGTTTGTCGATCTGCGTTCCGCTCCTCAGCAGGCGCACACATTTCCTGAGGTTGCCCAGCTTCCACCGTTGGCCGCAGTGCTGGCCAGGCTCAATGCCCTCGCGTCGCCCGTGTGGACTTCGCGCTGCGATGTGTGGCCACTCGAAGACTTCGATCCCGACGAGATGGATGCGTCGCGCGACGTCGCCCTCCATGCCCTTGCCTGTTACATCGATCTCCTGCCCGCCAGCCGCGGGCAATGGCCCCAGCTGGCCCTGGCCGTGGATTGGTGCAAACGCCTGTGCTCTCGCCTGCGCACAGTACCGCTACGCTCGTGCCGCGCCGATTGCATCGTTCGCAGCACAGTCATCGATCCCGGGCGGTCGGGATTCGGCCTGACCGCCTACCTGAGCGCGGCGGCATCTGACCCAGCAGCGGCAGCCGGTACCCTGGCCTCAGCGCTCGCTGTCTTTGCAGATGCCATCCTGCTCGTCGAGCCTCCCGAAATGCCCGGTTCAAAGTTACAATGAGGAGACGCGGGCGAGTAGCTCAATTGGATAGAGCAACGGCCTTCTAAGCCGTAGGTTTCGGGTTCAAGCCCCGACTCGCCTACCATTTCGAATCAATAGTTTATGTGAATTCAACTTTGCAGTCTGATTTTACTGTAAGGGAAACTGTGGACGCTCCGACGGAAAGGCGGAGCCTGCGCCTGGGCCTCGGGTAGGTGAAGCGATCTGGGTTTTCCGTTACCGATCCGGTCCATCGGTGCTTCAGAGTAATTACGGTGCGGCCGTCATCGGAGTCCAGCTTCCCACTTCTCCGGCTTTCTCCGGGGTGTAATTGGGATCATCGCTAGTACGGTAGTTTCCGAAGCCGTCGGTGAAGTGATACTGGCCTAGGTTGGAGAGCTGCGTGGTACCGCCGGTGCTGGGATCGTTGACCGTGTCGACGCCGCGGATCATATCATCCCATTTATCTGAGGCGCTGCGGGCACCGCCATCCCGCAGAAAACTGTCGTCGACGCCGCCGCTCGAACGCATGGCTTCTTCCTGTTTGTCGAAGTTCGCCTGGAAAGCGGCCTCCTGCTTCATGGTCTGTTCCATGATCGCCTGGGCCGCACGGATTTGATCGTAGCCTTGCTGCAGCTTCTGGTTGAAATCGGCCATCATCTTGTCGGTGATCGCCTTGGTAAGCCGGATCCATTCCGGATTCACGTACATGGACTTGGCAATCACGCAAAACATCGGCATGCGCTGGTCCAGCGTGCCGGCCGGTGCGCGCATGCTTTGCAGGGCCTGGAATCCCCAGTTGGTCTGCTTGATCATCCCTGCGTTCACTCCAGCGTTGGCCCCCTGCGTGATGTAGTAAACGCCAAAGAATGCCTCTTCGACCGGTTGGCCGTTCAAGTCGTAGCCGATCTTTATGGCGACGCCGTGCTGGTTGGGAGGTACGGGGTCCAGCTTCAGGGCCTTTGCCAGGTCCGGCAGGTCCTGCTGCCCGAGCCATTTGAGATTGGAGACAGTGGGGCGGACGTTCTTAATGAACATCGCCATGGCCTGCATCGGAGGTTGCGGCGGAGCGGCTAGTGCGCCCGTGGGCAGGCGCGAACCGGGCGGAAGTTTGCTCCCCTTGTCGTATTGCCTCAATTGAGGCGGAACTTCCGTGGACTCCAACCGCAGGAGCGGGTATTGGAAATATGCCTCAGCATTGTTGGGATTGTCAGCATGAAAAGAATAGGTGACCGGGTACTCGATCCAGCCATAGTGCCACTCGATCTTGCTGTCGAAGTGCCACTCCTCGGGCAGGTGGATGGTTGCGGCGCGCATTCCGCCATGTTCAGTATCCGGGATGACTCGCTCCACGAACTTTTCTCCGGTCGTGGCCAGAGCGGCACCGGGTGCGGAGGCCGATTTCGTCCGGGAGGTTGCGGCAGAAGCGCTCGGCGCAGGAACGGAGGACGGCGCGGCAGGGGAACTGGAAGCGGCGCCAGGGATACTGTTTCCGGGTGTGGGCGCTGCGCCGGAAGCGCTGGGCGCAGAACTGCTGCCTGCGTTCGCAGCCAGCCCGGCGGCCTGTTTGCACCTGTCAGACAGCTCGTCCTTATGCTGCTTGAGACAGGAGACGATTCGGCCACCGCCCGGTTGCACACCCGCGCACAGCCTGTTCGCGTCGTCTGCGCAGGCGGCGCGAAGCGCATCCAGTGTCTGCTGAGCATTGGCCAGCGCGGATTGCGCCGCTGTGATGGCGCAGACGGTGAGCAGTACCCTCAAACTTCTCATAGCAAACCTGACCTCAAAGTGCCGATCAAAAAATCCCGTTCAGCACAAACTGAATTGCTAAACACTGTATCAGGTATATCAACAGGTTCGCCTCAGTTGACTGCGCCCCTTCGAAGCGAATGTTAGCCGGGTTTGGGCGCCATATGTTGCGACAATGCAACTCCGACCTCCCGTCCCCGCAACTCCAGAAGCGGAAAGTAGCCCCGAAAGAACGTCTGTCTTGGGCCCGAAACGCGCATCAAGCACGTTGGCCGGAATTAGGAATGTTAAGTCGGCTAGTGTCCCGGGATCTGACTTATGAGCCGTCACTGGGACTAAATCATGCCGAGTTCTTTCTCGGGCAGACCTCGGATCATCTCATCTCATTCGTACAGAGAAGAATATTCTTGCAAGCCCAGCGACCGAGGATATACATTTACCTGAAAATGGCTTCGACTGGTTGAACAGATGAGTTATCATCTGCGTGAGTTTGATACGTCCGCGCGTTCGTCACCGTACGGTAAGCGAGGCGGGAAGCAGGTCAAAGATGAGGAAGCTTGGAGGCTCTCCGATGACTAATAAACTGCGTAAGACGATGAGGGCAACTTTCGGGGCGAAAGTGTCCGCCATCGGCAACGAGGCCACTCGGAATTGGAGAGGCGGCTTTGCAATGTCGAAGCGTAAAGCTCTGCTGAAGTCCTTATTTGTGTGCTTGGCAGCCGCGACCTGTTGGTTTTGCCAAAGTGGCGCTGTCCACGCTGCACAGGCTCCGCGGCTCAAAGCCACTATCGACGTGGATACGAGCCAGGTGACCGGCAAGGTACCCCGCTATCTATTCGGACAGTTTATGGAGCACGAGCACAATACGATCGACAACGGCCTGCTCGCGGAGCTACTGCAAGACAGGAAATTCGATGAAGGCGATCAAGATGGCAACGGTGTTTCCCGCGGCTGGGTACCGGAGGAGCGCGTTGAAAACCGTTACTGGGAGTTAAAGAGTGGTCAAGGTGTAAATGACCGGTATTCTCTCGACCACGACATTTACTATGGCGGCGGCTCATCGCAGAGGATCGAGATCTTCGGGTCAGGCTCCAACCACGCCAGTGTCTACCAGATAGGCATGAAGTTCGCCAAGGGACGCAATTACACTTTTTATGTCTACCTGAGAAAAAAAGGAACAGGGAAGGGTTTCGTTGAGATTGACAAGGTGAAGGGAGCAGTCTATTTCCACAAGGACTTCGAACTTGGAGACGACCGTTGGGAAAGACTCAGCGCAGAGTTCACCCTTCCGGAAGACACCTCCGAGGGCCGTGTCCGAATCGGCTTTGAGGGAGCAGGCACGTTTTGGATGGATTCAGCCTCAGTGATGCCGTCCGATAACGTAGACGGAATGCGACGCGACGTGATCGAGGCATTGCGCCCAATGCACGTCGCGGTCCTCCGCTATCCCGGCGGCTGTTACGCAGACTATTACAACTGGAAGAACGGCGTAGGCCAGCGCGACAAGCGACCGGAAACATGGTCAACCGTTTGGCATGAATGGAACTCTAACGACTTCGGTACTGATGAGTATATGGAACTTGCCCGGATGCTTCAGTACGACGGGCATATCACCACGAATTATTCCTCTGGCACAGCCGAGGATGCTGCGGAATGGGTCCAGTACACCAACGGGTCCTCGGATACTCCGATGGGCCATCTGCGCGCTGAAAACGGACATCCGGAGCCTTATGGGATCAAGTTGTGGGCTCTTGGTAACGAAGCCCCCGCCCTATGCAGCGAAGAATACACTGGCGGCACCAAGTTGGAGGACTATGCCCAGCGCTTCCATGAGTATCAGGACGCCATGCAAAAAGTCGACCCATCGGTCGAGCTTATGGCTTCATCTGTGGGTGAGCCGAAGTGGGTGGGCGGGTTATTGCAGGTTGTGCCCACACAACGGCTCGCCATCTCCATCTATACCGGCAGTTATGGTGTGACTGACTCGATTGTCGACCAGAACAAGTTTTACCAGGCGGTGGTTGCGGAGCCCTTACAGTTCAAGGACAAACTGGAAGCGAACATGACGGCAGCCGGCAGCCGCCTCCCGAGCCATCCCTTCTTTGCTATTACCGAATTCAACTCCTGGTGGCTCCCAGAGCTAAAGGATCCGGATTACCGTGTTGCCAATGCTCTTTATTTTGGAGGAGTTTTCAATGAGCTATTGCGGCAATCCAACCATATCTTTTTGGCCGAGAACTGTTCGCTCATCAATGTCCAGGGGATGATCGAAGTGAACCCCGTTTCCATCAAGCTTCCGCCACCTTATTTCGCTTATTTGCTGTACGCCAACCATACCGGTAATGAAGTTTTGAAAACCGAGGCCACTGCTCCCTCCGTCGTGTTCGACTCAAAGCTCCCTGCCCTAGATGCAATCGCTACGCGGGGATCTGACGGGCACACGATTTTCCTCGCGGTCGTCAATCGCGCTCAGAATGAAGCCGTCTCCACAAACATCAACCTTAAAGGATGGCAGAAGACAGGCACTAAGGTTCAAGTCTATGAACTCGCAGGCAAGAGTTGGGATTCATTCAATTCCTATGGCAACACAGAGAATGTGAACATCGTGCACCGCACCGTGGAGGTCACCAAGGGGCCGTATTCATACCAGTTCCCGGCCCACTCGGTAACCATCTTGGAGTTTGGCGGCAGCGAGTAGGGGAATTCTTGCGGGTCCTGCATTTTGGACCAACCGATTTGCCGTATTAGTGCAACCGGCGGGGCGGCCTTCCGGGCTGCCCCCCAGAAGCTGCGTCGCGCCGATTGAAATCGACCTGATGCGTCCCAGCGCAAGTCGTTCCAGGAGCTGCTGGACTAATTCACTGTATTCTGGTGCGGCCTCAATAGGACTCGTACGTCGTTTGATATTGCGTTAATAGTGAGCACGCGGTTCGCAGCATCCCAGTACATTGTGCCCCCTCGAACTGCGCGGGGTGTACCTGACCCTATCTTGAGCCGCTCAACGGAACGGACATCGAATTTCCTGTAGGTTATTTGCGCCGGGCCATATTGGATGCTCTGGATAACGGAAGAAGTCCTCAGCAGGTGGTTTTGGTCGTTGGGCGCCAACTCCGGCATCGACGCCATGGCTCGAAGATAATGACGCACATAATCACCGTAGCCGTCGGTCAGCCAAACGTCATCGTTTGGATAGCGATTCTTCCCATCCATATCGACCGAGTAGGTTGCCCAGTTCAATCGGCGAATTGCTTGCAGTCTACGTGCGTTGTCTCCTGTCTTCTCGCAGTAGAGCAATTCTACTGAACCGTGCCTCGAAGTGTGACTGTTGCCAGGGACCATATAGGCGGTCTGTTCATTTTGGGGCACCACTTTCAACTTCTCGAAATGGTGGTTGCCGAGCCGGTTCTCCGACCATTGCAGGATCCCCTCGGCTTGCGCCTTCCAGTTGGGATCCCATTCCGGATGCTCCAGGACGTATGCCGCCATCGTATCGGCGTTAATCTCCGTATCGGAATACTCGTTGATATCTTCGAAAAATGGGCCCCATTGATTTGTCGCAACGGGATACTTCTTCAACCAAGCGGTCACAACGCGGGCGGCACGATGATATTCGGCTATATGGCCCCTCCTCAATGCTTCCAGACCACTGAAGAGCCGAAGCGTAGGGCTCCAATTGGAGGTATAAGAAGCGACGTAAACTTTGCCGTTTTGTTCGTGTTCTGCAACCTTTCCAGTGAACGCGTTGACTCGGAAGGGCCATGGGGAATTTGTGGCATCGCCTGGTGTGACCTTGGCCGCAAGAGTATCCGCAATCTTTATCGCGGCATTCAAGTACCGCGGGTTGCCTGTCTTCCTATAAAGCATAACCAGCTCTGCGCCGAAGCTGCCAGCCTTGTCCGGTTGAAGAAAGTCCTTGCCAGCACGCATGTCTCCGTCATACTCACCCGACTCAACGACAGTGTTGTAAGGAAATGGTAGGTTAGGCCACAAAGTGCCCGCGTTGGACATGCCGTGATCGAGCCAATAATTGGCGACCAAAGCCATGTTGTCCAATACGGCTTGGTCTCCTAGATAGTCGTAGAGTAGATTCCATGAGTCGAGCACCATATTAATCTGGTCTCCGCCCAGGCCTCGGGGATCGTCCTTGTCGGCCCTCCAGACTTGGTGCTGGAGATAGACGGGAACACCGTCGGGACACTTTCGCATGTGAAGCCAGAAGTCCCACACCAGGCGAATATCGTGATCGTAGGATTGCGATGGTTCGTCACTGTACCAGGGTAGAATTCCGCCCTCCGCGTCTACCCTCACGTCGTGGTAGACGATATGGTGTTCATTAACAGGAAAGTCAGATCGATTCTGCGCGGAGCAGTTAACACTTATCGAAGCGATATACAGCATTGCAGCGATAACTCTCCCGCTCACAGAACTGCGGAGAATGTAATTCATACCCGCCTTGTCCGTAGAACTTAAGCCCTGAAGTTTCTTCATAGAAAGCCTAATTCTCCGCAGCCGTGCTGAATGTTGCAAAATGTCTAGAGTAAACAAGCCGAGTTAATCGCGACTTGACGCACGTGAAGCTCGGTCATATTATCGATTTCAGCCTATGAGAGTCAACAACAATAAGGAGAAGAGTATGGCCTTGAAGCTGGAAGGACGGATCGCCGTCGTAACCGGAGCCGGTTCCGGGATTGGCCGGTCGGTCGCACACGGATTGAGTGAGGAAGGCGCCAAAGTGGTCCTGGTTGACATCGATGGGATAAAGGCGGAAAAAGTTGCGGCGGAGATCCGATCTAATGGAGGGGACGCACATGCCTTCAAGGCGGACGTGGCCGATCCATCGTCGGTAGACGATTTGCACACCTTTGTACGGGAAACCTACGGTACTTTGGGGATTCTGGTTAATAACGCAGCTATCCAGGTAAGCAAACTAATTGAAGACACTACGCCAGAGGAATGGGCTCGACAGATGGCCGTAAATGTCGGTGGTGTGTTTCTTTGCTCCCGCGCCTTCATTCCCGATCTGCGCAAAACGCGCGGTGCGATTATCAACATGTCGTCGGTGAATGGCTTTTTTGTTGAACCAGCATGTGCCGGTTACTGCGCCACCAAAGGGGCCATCCTGGCGTTCACCAAGGCGGTGGCCATCGATCACGGAAAGGAAGGGATACGCGTCAATGCGATCTGCCCCGGCTATATCAACGCTGGTCTCGCGGAAGGCTATTTCGAAGCGCAACCAGACCCAGCAAAGGCGAGGGCCGAAGCAGGTTCCCTGCACGCCCTAGGCCGAATTGGGCAGCCCTCTGAGATTGCTAGAGCCGCGGTCTTCCTTGCCAGCGACGATGCTTCATTTATGAGTGGATCGGCAATGATCGTGGATGGCGGATTTAGCGCCGGCTTGCCTCCCAAATAAATCGGAGGGGTCTCAAATCCAAGTTTAGGCCCGCCGGCGTGGATTTTTCCCGCGCCGGCAATGCTTATTTATTCCTAAGTCGTTTGAGCGCATCCGTATGAGTTTCCGGCGCTGCATAGGTTGTACAACGCACGGTAACGGAGAACTTCTCTCCAGGCAGGAGTTGACTGGCGCGACCGTCCTTGACCGCCTGCTCAAGATTCACGGGATATCCCGTCCATGGCTCCAATATCGCGTGGTAATAGCCGCGCCAACCTCCGTAGACGAGCCAGAGCCATAGACAAGTACAAGTCTTGAGCGGAAACTCATAAAGAATTCCCTTTCCGTCTTTCTCGACGGCGTACCAACCGTCTTCCAGTTCGGTTGCATAGTGCCCGCACGAGATTCCCGCGGAGATGTCTGGCACGATGCTCATGTCGGTGACGCCGTGTTCATGTTTGAGCAACGGCCAGTCGTAGTGTTCACCCGGCGAGCCCAGCGAAGGGTTGTTTGACTGCGAGACAATCCCGACGCGCGCGGGAATAATCAGTCGTGTGCCGGCCGTGATAGCGAGGGCCGGATGCGTACCCCAGAGATAGTCCACCGGCAGTGGGCCCTGGCTTTCTATTTCGAAGTTCAAGTGAACTTCCTGACCCTGGAGCGACACCGTTTTGGTGGCCTTGATTGCACTGATTGGGCCATAGGTGGAGAGTCTGGCAACTGCACTCGAATCGTGGGCGGATAAGTCCTCTACGTCCCAGTTCAACGAGCGCAGTTCGCCGACATTGGGATACGGCTCGCCCTGGTAAACGCAGGGGTCTGCGGTGGGGAATGCGTCATCCCATCCTCCGCACCAATAGTTGTCAAAATTTGCGTCGATGGAGAAGCGCTGCGGACGAATGCGGGGATTCTCCCAAAGGACGTTTCTTGCGCTCTTCTTGTCAAAGAGCGCAAGAATCTTTGCTCCCACCTCTGGCAGGATAGAGAGTGAGAGCCATTCATTCTCAAGTTTGAGAACGCGAAGCCCGTTGAGGGTAGATTCTGTCACATTCGTCATCAGATAGATTCCTCAGTTTCCGCATATTGTTTATCGGTACATTATGCTGTTGCATCAACCTCATCATTTATATACACTCTTTGCATCTTGTCAACCTCGCTATGCTGTAGACATCAAGGTTTCCGGACCGAGAAAAGGACTTAGTTTGTGGCCCTGGTCCGCGCCTCGGCGAGACAGGTCAACACATTGGGAGAGACAGGGCAATCGCGATTAGGCATGGCGAACCTATGCCAAAGGAGTTACGGTGTTCTCTGCTCAAAGGCTTCGTGACTGGATTCTCCTATTGGTTTGCAATCTTATATGGGCCAGCCAATTTGTCTTGGTCAAAATCGTGCAGGAACAGATGGGGCCGGTGGCCGCAACCTCATTCCCTATGTTGATCGCAACCATTTTGCTGATTCCGATTGTCCGCATTGAGTTGAGATATTATCGCGGAAGCATCCCAAAGAGGGCTTTCAGGCAGGACTGGCTCGGCTTCCTGACCATAGGAGTTCTGGGCCAAGTCGCTGCGCAGTTGTTCATTACCTGGGGAGTCCGCTATTCACTCGCCTCCAATGGTGCTCTCTTGATGCTTGCGCTCCCGATCGTGACAACTGTCATGGCGTACTTTTTGCTGGGTGAGAAGATGTCACCAATCCGGTGGGTAAGCTTTGCGCTTGCGGCTGCCGGGGTGGTGGAGTGTTCAGGGGTGGATTGGAAGGAACTGAATCTCACTGGCAGCACCTATCTACTGGGCAACGGACTCATCTTTATCAGCGTTTGCGGCAGCGCCTTCTACAACGTCTATAGCAAGAAGTTGTTGGTACGGTACACCCCGCTCCAAGTCCTCCTATACAGTTACTATTTCGTGGTTGCCTTCCTGATACCGATTACGTTCTATTCGGAGCCCGATGCCCTCCAGCAAATCGTTCACTACACTGTGCGGACATGGCTGGGCATTGCCTTGCTCGCGGTGCTCCAATATTGTATTTCGATGGTGATCTTCCTGACGGTGTTGGCTCGGCTGGATGCAACCCAGGCGAGCTTATCTAACTATCTGATCCCGTTCTTTGGTCTGATCATTGCAGCGGTCGTACTCCACGAGCACCTGACAACGTTCATGATTGTCGGGGGAATGCTGGTACTGCTGAGCACGTTGCTAATCACCGTCTATGAAGAACACCGGCGTCCCAAGACAGGCGATACGGTCAGTTGAAGACTGGAAACTGCGGCTTTCACCTTGCGCCAAGACGGGCAGACATGGAGTCTCCGAACTTCTTGACAATCAAGCCAAGTGCCGGAATCCGGTCGTCACTAATTTGATGAGTTGTCCCGGTAACGCTCACTGCGGCCAGCGGCTCATTCCCACCGCCAAAGATAGGTGCTGCCACGCAGGCGACGCCTGGTTCGCCTTCACTGATTTCCCATGCATACCCGAGACGACGGAACTGGCGCAGTTGCTTCTCAAGCTGCTGTCGGCCGGTCACCGTGTACGGCGTGATTTTGCTTAAAGGAAGGTACTTCAAAGTCTGCGCAAGTTCTTCTTCGGGAAGGAAGGCTAGCAGGACTTTTCCCACACCGGACGCGTGCAGGGGCCATCGCATGCCTACGTACGATGAAAACTGTATGAGGCCGTTGCTCGGAACCCGGTCGATGTACATCGACTCTCCCTCGCGCAACACTGCGATGTGCCCGGTAAGACTGCTTTCCGAAACAAGCTGCTCGAGCAGTCCGTGGCAACGACCGGCTATGTCCTGCTGAGCGTTATTCCGTCCGGCATAAGAGAAAAGCTTACTGCCGAGTGAATAGCGCGCGGAGCTGTTGTCTTTTTCGATATAACCCAGAGCCTGCAGAGTATACAAAATAGCAGCAGCCGAACTTAGAGGCAGATGAAGCGCTCGGTGGATCTCAGTAACCGTTAGCCCCTTGTCTCTTTCAGCCAGTAAGTCGATCAGGTCAAAACACCGCTTGATCGCTGGTACCAAGTATTGCTTCTTGGCGACTCTAGGCATCGATTTTTCTTTGGCCTTTAACGTAGTTGCCCACCACGATCTTACACAACCTATTGTACCAAAAGCCAAGCAGATGAAATCGAAACCGAGGCCCCACCTCTTGTTGGCCAATCCTAAATGTTCAGAGATGATGCGCCGGGTCCATCCGTGTTGAGGGTTGACCTAACTTCGACCCACAGTTGGAGGCACGAACTTGAGCTCTGCTTCATTCTTCGGCCGCAGAAAATCGAAATCGCATCCCTCATCGCACTGAAGGACATGGTCAATATAAAGCCTGGGATAACCACGGAGGTGCGGACTCCGAAATGGGTTCAAGCTCGCGAGCCTGTTTGCAATTTCAATTGCGGAAAGCAGAACGTCCAAACGCCGCTGCGCAACATCCAGCAGAATCAGATCTCCCGTCCGGACCGCGGAGAGGGGTCCTTCAGCCGCAGCTTCGGGACAGACATGCAAGATCACAGTTCCATAACTGGTCCCGCTCATCCGCGCGTCGCTGATACGGACCATGTCGTTCACGCCGGCTGCCTGCAGCTTTCGCGGAATCGGAATCGCGCCCCACTCCGGCATCCCAGGGGCAGCCTTAGGCCCGCAATTCTTCATAACGAGCACCGAGTCTGCCGTTACGTCGAGATCGGGATTGTCGATGCGAGCCAGCATATCGGCATAGCTTTCGAATACTATTGCACGGCCCTCATGCCGCAACAAATGCGGTGAAGCCGCCGAAATCTTTACGATGGCTCCTCGTGGTGCGAGATTGCCCCGCAGCACCGCGATCGCACCCTCCTGTAGCAACGGGTTTGAAAGCGTTCGTATGACTTCTGAGTCGAGTGAAGCGGCCTCTCGAAGATTCTCGCCGACAGACTTGCCGGTAACCGTTAGGCAGCTCGTGTGGAGAAGCGATTCGATTTCCTTCATTACGGCTGGTACACCGCCCGCGGCATGGAGTGCATGAACTAGATGCCGTCCCGATGGCTTCAGGTCTGCAAGGCAAGGAGTCGTCCTGCCCAGCTCATCAAAACGTGCCAGCGGCAATTCAATTCCAAGGCGTCCGGCGATTGCTATCAAGTGGATGATCGCATTTGTAGAGCCACCCAATGCCATGCAAAGGCGGATCGCGTTGTCAAAGGCGGCCTTGGTCATAATGTCGCTGGGCCGAAGATTCTGCTCTACCAGCGCGACGATGCGACGCCCACTCTCCTCGGCAACTGCCATTCTCCCGGGGTCGTTGGCCGTGAATGTTGAGGAGCCCGGTATCATCATTCCGAGCCCTTCCGCGACAGCGGACATCGTCGAGGCGGTCCCCATCACATTGCAAGCACCTGCACCGCAGGACATGCACTGTTCCAGTTCCTTCCAATCATCGGTCGAAAGTTTTCCGGTCCTGTATTCATCCCAATACTTCCAGAGGTCTGTGCCGCTGCCGATCTCAATGCCTTTCCATAGGCCCGCCTTCCTGGGTCCGCCATTGACCTGAATCGCGGGGAGATTGGCGCTGGCCGCGCCCATTAATTGCGCAGGCCCAGTCTTGTCGCAATTGGAAAGAAGCACGACGCCATCCAGCGGGTTAGAGCGGAGTGTCTCTTCCACATCCATCGCCATCAAATTGCGATAGAGCATGGCCGTCGGCTTCATGAATTCTTCGCCGAGTGAAATTGTAGGAAATTCAAGAGGCAGCGCACCGGCAGAGAGAATCCCGCGCTTCACGGCATCCGCGACATCGCGCAGGTTCATGTTGCAGTTGTTCAGTTCACTCCATGAGTTTGCGATGCCGATAACAGGTCGATCCTTATACTTATCGGCATCGATTCCCATGGTCCGCAAAGCTGCTCGATGTTGAAACCCAAGTTCGTCGCGACCGTAGAACCATTCCTGACTGCGGTATTTCATCCCGTCTCTACGACCTCTCCTGCTATGCAATGACTATCCTTGAATGCCACACCCGCGCTAAGAAACCAGCCGAGAACTCCTAGGAGCAGCGAAATTCATTGTTAGGAAGGCCAACAATGTTCGTTTCAATCGCGAAAAGACACCCCGCCAAACGTTCCCAACGGCCCGGATCTGGCGCAGCACAAGTCACATAGAGGATATTGCCTTCGGGGCCACCAAAGGTACAGTTCGTTAGATTACTCACCGGCATCTCAATAATTCGATCCACGTTTCCATCGGGGGCAACCCGAACGATGCAGCTGCCTCCATAGCGGCAGTTCCACACATAGCCCTCCGCGTCGATGGTGGAACCATCCGGCCATCCCCTGTCAAATCCCTGAAAGAATGATTGCTCGTCTCGGATAGAGCCGTCAGCCATGTCATAGTCATAGGACCAAATCTGGTTCTTCATGGTGTCGCCGAAGTAGAACCGAGAGTTATCGGGACTCCAAACCAGCGTATTTGAAATGCCCAGGTCGCGCCGTCGTTCTGACACATCGCCGCTTCCGTCGATGTGATAAAGAACACCATCCGATCCACCGGCCTCGCCAAGCTCGCCATCCGCTTTGACATTGTTTCGCATGGTGCCTATCCACAGATCGCCACGCGGGTCGATAGCAGCATCGTTGCATCGGACAAAGGGCCAGCCAGGCAACGTAAAGAACTGCTCGTGCCGGACATCGCGCTCTGGCTCCCAAAGCATGGCGCCCGAGCCAAGAACCAAAAGGAGACTACCCTTCCGGTTAGTAGGCAGGACACACGTCACCGGTTCTGAGAAGAACCAACTCTTCACTTCGGCACTGCCCACGTTATAGCGGTGTACGAGAAATCGATTGATATCCGTCCAGTACACGCATTGGGTTGCCTGCAGCGATAGTATCCCTTCACCACACCTATCTCCTGTGGCTGCAATGCACACCGGCTCAGTAATCGATAAGCCCTTGTCTGAAGTCATCTTCAAACCTCCCTTACGACGTTGTAGCTGCTGTTCCACAGTCCCTTTGTTCATGGTTGCCCGGCCTTATAACAAGACCAAGATGATCGAGCCACTCCAGAACTTTCCGGTTGAGGAAATCGATGTGTGCCTGATCGTTGCTCCCTACGGTGAATGTTGCTTCCCGAACGATCGATGCGGGAAGCACTCCTCGGGCAGTGAGTAGAGCCTTCTCAACGTGGTGAAAGAACTCCATGCTCTGAAGGCTGTAGTTGATCTGAGGGAGTACGCCTAGGAAGGCCGCGTAGGCCCCATCGTGATCGCCTTGGCGCGCGCGTTTCCAAACAAGTTGCAACACGTCTGCAACCGCAAGGCCGGGCATGACGCCGACAATGCCTGCCTCGAACAGTTCGATAATGTACACGCCACCCCACCCCTCGAGCACACCAAGCTCACCGTTGGTTCCATCGATAATCGCTCGAACTCGCTCAGACATAAGCGGCTCTTCAAGCTTGAGATAGCGGAAGTGCTGGTGCTGGCGACGCAGTTGTTGAAGGAAATCCAGGCTGACTGTTGTTCCCCCAGGGTTGAAATCCTGAATCAGCAGAGGAATTCCAATTGAACTGAGAATGCGGTCGAAGTAGCGTAGCAGGTCACGCTCCGGCAGGTTGAAGAGCCGGGGCACGGCGACAGAAATGGCCGATACCCCCGCACTTTCCAGTTCACGGGCCGTTTCTACGACATAAGCAGTCGAGACATGATTCACTTGTCCGATGACGGGAAGCCTACCATCCAGAAGGCCGACCGCCCGGATTGCAACCTCCCGTCGCTCGGAATCAGTCAGCTTGTAATATTCGCTTGCGTAAGCGGGCAGGCACACAGCGGAAACACCTGCTCCCACAGCGAAATCCAGAAGACTCTTTTGAGAGGCCCAATCGGGGGAACCATCGGAAAGGAAGGGAGTTGGAATAATCGGTACGACTCCGTCTATTTGAAGTTGCGGCATGACTCTTTCTCCTATGTAGCGCGCGATTACATGGAACCAACTGGATGATGAATGCCTTATTCATGCGGAGCGTTTCGCTTTGTAATGCGTCCTGTTAGCCCATGATGTGTACCTCTCCCGAGGTAAGGTGCCTGATCCGTACGATGTAATCTCCTTCGGGCAACGGCGTCAACGAATAACCATGGCCTGCCGAAATGGAACCTGGAGGCAGCGCTATGCCGTCGGCCTCAACCCGGGTTGGCGCGTAGCTCAACCGCAGCACTTCAGTGCCGTCAGCGTCAAAGGTCCTGTATCGCAGCGAGCGCTTCCCGTATTCGACGCTACGTACGACAGAACTGGATCGCAGCAAGTGATCCTCTCCCTTCGGCGCGAGCTCCGGCATGGCACCCATGGCCCAAAGGAAGTTTCGAATGTAATCTCCATATCCGTCGTCCCACCAATACGAGTCGGAATAGTCGAGGCCGCAACAGGCGATCTTGCCATCGTCTGCAGCGAAATATGTCGCATAGTTCAGCGAACGGAACGCATCTTCTCGTGCCTGACCGTCACGGGTTCGCTCGTAGTAGAGTGCATTGATTGCCGCCCATCGCGACGTATCGCTTGCTAATCCTGCACGCGAACAGCAGCCGACATAGTCAGGTGGAGGGCCTTGTTCGTCGATGGCCCACGCACCGAAGTAGGGGCCTCTTCCGTAGTGCTTCTTTACCCAGTCCAGCAGATGTCCCGCATCGCCAATCCAATTCGGATCGACCGATGAGGGATCCTTCTGCGAGAGGATGTAATAGGCCGTCATCGTCGGCAGAGCTTGATTGGCATTAGTGTCCCCATCATGGTGCGGCACATCTTCGAAGTAGGCGATCCAGCGATTATTCTGCATCGGATACTTGAGTATCCAATCCCAGGCCAGCTTGCGGCTGCGCGTGTACTCCGCAACATTTCCCTCATTCAAGCGAATCAACTCGGCGAACAACCGGACCGAAGCCACCACCATGCCGCCGTATTCGTTTCCACTGGCCGCCACACGATCATCTCCGGCAATTACGCTGCCGGTTAGGGCGTCGACGCGGAAAGGCCAGGGAGTATGTGTTTCGTCCCCCGGTCGTATATGCTTCGCCAAGGCGTCCGCGCATGCAATACCTGCTGTCAGATACTTCTTTTCGCCGGTGAGCTCATAGAAGAGTACATAGCCGATTCCCAGTTCCCCGAGCTTATCGGTCTCGATACCGCCATAGAAACTCCGCGGCGCATCGGTCAGGCATTTGCCGAACTCTAACTCGTTGGGGCAGGAGGTCGCGAAGGGAATGCTGGCCCAATCCCAATTGGCCGGCGTAGTTCCATGGGCAAGTTGATAGTCGAGCATCGAACGAACTACGCCTATCGCTTCTTTGTCGCTCGAGTAGGGGTACCAGGCTACGAGAGAATCCACAAACTGGCCGTAGGTGCTGGCCGGGTTATGCTGCCAGTACCCCCCGAGCCCCGTCTTGGCGTCGAAGGTCGAATTAATTAGATAGACTTTCAATCCTGTCTTCGGGTCAGTTGCCGCCTTGTGCTCCAAATAGTCCCAGCCAAGGCGAAGAACGTGGTCATACCCCAGATTCTTCTCCGCCCCATGCCAAGCGAGCAGTTTGTTGCTTGAGTCCAAAACCGCATCGTGCCACGGAAGCTCGGAGTTCACATAGCTCTGGGCGTGCAGTAGTGCACCTCCCAGTAAGATCGGTAACAGAGACCAACGAGTTCTTCTTAGCATTTGGAAACCCCTCTTATAATCTGTCCACAATCGAAGTTGCGCCCTTCTGTTCATGCCATTCATTAACTGGAAACCGCGTCACGACTCGCTATCCTAAATAAAGCCTGCCCCAGGAAGACGAGCACGTTATTCCGCCGTCGACGTCTTCGGCGAGGTGCGCTCCATCACTCCATGATTCGTACCTCGCCTGATGTCACGTGCTTGATCCGTACGATGTAGTCGCCTTCGGGTAGCGGCGTCACTGTAAACCCATGCCCATTCGAACTGGAGCCAGCGTGCATCGTTACGCCGTCCGCCTCAACACGGGTTGGCGCAAAGCTTAATCGCAAGACCTCGGAACTCTTGGCATCAAATGTGGTATAGCGCAGCGTGCGTTTTCCGTATTCGACGTTGCGAACAACTGAAGTAGACCGAAGTAGGTGATCTTCTCCCTTCGGCGCAAGTTCCGGCATGGCGCCCATTGCCCATAGGAAGTTTCGAATGTAATCGCCATATCCGTCGTCCCACCAGTACTCTCCAAACGTTGAACCACAACATGAGATCTTGCCGTCGTCTGCGGCGAAATATGTCGCATAGTTCAGCGAGCGGAAGGCATCTTCGCGCGCCTGCCCGTCTTTTGTGTGCTCGTAATAGAGTGCGTTGATTGCTGCCCACCGCGACGTGTCGCTTGCCAGTCCAGCCCGCGAACAACAGCCTTCCCAGTCCGGCGGAGGGCCCTGCTCGTCAACGGCCCAAGCGCCTAAATAAGGACCCCTTCCATAACGTTTCTTGACCCAATCAAGCAAATGTCCCGTATCACCTATCCAATTCTGGTCCACTGATGATGGATCCTCTTGCGAAAGGATGTAATAGGCCGTCATCGTCGGTGACGCCTGGTTGGCGTTCGTATCACCATCGTTGTGCGGCACATCTTCGAAGTAGGCGATCCAGCGATTATTCTGCATCGGATACTTGAGTATCCAATCCCAGGCCAGCTTGCGGCTCTGCTCATACTCCGCGATATTTCCCTCGTGCAAACGGATCAGTTCGGCAAGCAACCGGATGCTGGCCACAACCATGCCGCCATATTCGCTTCCTCTGATTACCTCACCCGTTTGTGCATTGACTCGAAACGGCCAGGGAGTATGTGTTTCATCCCCAGGCCGAACATGTTTCGCCAAGGCGTCCGCACATGCGACCCCTGCTGTCAGATACTTCTTTTCGCCGGTGAGTTCATAGAAGAGTACATAGCCGATTCCCAGTTCGCCGAGCTTGTCGGTTTCAATGCCACCATAATAGTTTCGAGGCACATCCTGCAGGCATCTACCATACTCCACGTCACCGCTGCAGGATGTTGCAAAGGGAACGCTTGACCAATCCCAATTGGCAGGCGTAGTTCCATGGGCCAGTTGATAGTCGAGCATTGAGCGAACCACCGCCGTTGCCTCGTTGTCTCCCGAATAGGGGTACCAAGCCACGAGAGAATCGACAAACTGCCCATAGGTGCTTGCTGGATTATGTTGCCAATACCCGCCAAGTCCTGTCCTGACGTTGTAAGTCGAATTGATTAAGTAGACCTTCAATCCTGTTTCCGGATCTGTTGCTGCCTTGTGTTCCATGTAGTCCCAGCCGAGTCGAAGAACGCGATCGTAGCCCAGATTCTGCTCGGCCCCGTGCCAGGCGAGCAGCTTGTTGCTTGAGTCCAGTACCGCATCATGCCATGGGAGCTCGGAATTCACATAGCTCTGAGCATGCATCGACATGGCGAAGATTACAAACAGCCACAGGCCCAATTGATTCCTTGATTTCGTCATCCGATTCTCTCCCTCTCTTTGCGGCGAGTACCTTTCTTTCGACCGATCAACATCTTTCGTTCAGTCAGATAAGTTCGAAGCTTGCACCGGAATTAGCCGAGAGTGATTGCCTATGGCAATTATTGGTTTGATTTCGAAAGTACCGCTACACCGTAATTCGGCAGAGTCACCGAGTCTACTATTCCGCCATTCAGAACATCCTCCATTTTGGTTGGCAACGGAATCGACCGGGTGGCCTGCGATACGTTGACTAGGACAAAGACGGTATGATCGCTCCCATGGCGAGGATTCACTTCGACTCCCTTGGGCACAGGACCAAAGGCCGGCTTCACGTTGCTGATGGATGTCATCCACGCGGCGGCGACGGCCATGCCCTTTTCGTCCATCCAGGAGCCGATGTAAGTAATTCGGCCTTTACCCACCTTGCGCGTGATGGCCGCGGGTTGCGAGTCCAACCACCCGTTGCTCTCGCCATAGCGTTCCAGCACTTCCACATCGGGCTTTTCGACACTCAAATACTCCGCCCATAGCTTGCTGGTGTTGTTACCCCACCGTCCGGAGACGGGAACGGGCTTCTCCAACGCATAGTACTGGACGACGCGCCCACCGAGCAGATCGGCTAGTGGCCCCGGCTGGCGTTGGGGTTCCAGTCCTTGGCTGTCGTGCATAAACCCTGAGCGCTGGCCCAACACCAGATGACCGCCACCTTCGACGTAAGCGATCAGGTTCTTTGCATCCTCATAAGTAAGCACATTCATGCTTGGAGCAACCACCAGTTTGTATTGAGACAAGGGCGCGGTGGGCTGCACAATGTCGACGGACTGCGCAATATTCCGAAGCGGGGCATAGTAACTGAGCAATTCATCGATCGGATCGTAGCCTTTATTCATAGGCATCCACTTGATGGCCCAGAAACTCGGATAAGTGTGCAGAATGGCGACCTGCGATCTTGGCGATGTTCCCGCCAGCGCTGCGCCGGCTTTTTCAAATTCTTTGCCGACCTGTTCCACCTCGGAATACAACGGCATGGGATTGCCGTCGGGGCCAACCAGCGTCCCGTTGTACAACTCGAGACCATTCAGCACTGTGCGCCATTGCCAGTAGCTGATGGCATCCGCGCCGTGGCCGATGTTTTGCCACGCCATGGCGCGAATCTCACCCTTGTCGAATGAATTGCTAATGTCGGCCCAGTAAGCATTGCCCGGCTGCGACTCGATTACCCAGAAGTTCCTGCGCTTGAAGCCGCGCGTTAGATCGCCGGTAGATCCATTTCGATAAATATCCAGATGTCCCTGGGCTGGGTAATCATCCAAGGCGGAAAAGTCCAGATCCTGGGATACAACATAATGATCGAAGCCGTCGAACCATCCCATCGTATTGGTTGTAATGAGCTGCTGGGAACCGGCGTATTCGCGAATGGCGTCGATCTGGTTCTTTTCGTAACTGCGCCAGGTGTCACTGACAAATGACAACCAGCTTTGCACAAGCCCCAGATTGGGAGGGGTGCCTTCACCAGAAGTTGCATACGGATATAGCGGGGTATCGACGATGGTGGCAATGGGAATCTGGTCCCAGTTGGAGTAGGTCTCGCTCCAGTAGACGGTCGTCCAACTCGCGTTCAGATTGTCGAGCGTCTTGTACTTGTTCTTGAGCCACCGCTGGAAATCCTCTCGCGTATGCGCATCGAAAGAGGGCTTGTTGATTTCGTTATCGATTTGCCAAGCGATCACGTAGGGATTATGTCCAAAACGCTGGGACAGGCGGCTGGTAATGTCATGACACAATTCACGATATTTCGCATCGTCAAAATTGATATCCCAGTCGGTAACCCGCGACCTGCTCCCATCTTCCTTGGTACGCAGCGTCTCTGGATATTTCTCGGTAAGCCAGGCCGGAGGGGCAGCCGTAGCCGTGCTGAGCACAGTATAGACGCCGTGCGCGCCGGCGGCATCTATCGCCCTTTCCAGCCAGTCCAGGTCGTATTGGCCATCAGCCGGTTCAATGCGGCTCCATTCGATGTCCCCTACACGGATCACGTGAATGTGCGCCTTCTGCATCAATTCCAGATCAGCAGGCCACCGAGATTCCGGCCACTGCCCCGGATACCACGATGTGCCCAGCAGAATTGGTGGCGGAGGCGGAACATCTTTGGGAGCAGGCTGCGCAACCGCTGGGAAGACTCCAACCGAAAGAACACACGCGAACAGCATTTGGGTGGCAGGATTTGCGAGGTTCATCTTAATGTTCCTCCGCCCCAGCTGTTCACATAGGGTACCGATTTCAAGAGTCCACGCAATTCAGCAATCACAGGAATATCTCCGACGGCTCCTCCTGTCGGCCTCCAAATTCGCTCGGTTGCCCGGAGGAATACAAACCCCAAACGCGCAAAGCTCCAGCTGAATTGACTGCTCTGGATTCAGCCAATTGATAACCACAGCAGCTAATTGTATGCAGGTCCTGCAAGAAATCGCAAGTGCAATCTCGACGACCTTATCTCGATCGTCGGTTTTGCGTATTCACCATTCTTCCAGCGCTGCCCCCTCTTCATCGCAAAGAATGGGGCCGCATTCCGAAGGAGTGCACAAGGCGAGATACTTGTTGATGTGCTGTTTACACTCCGCAGCGATCCAACCTGCGCTACATATAGGATACGAGCAGCAAATCGATGCCAATGCATCCAATTCGGCCAAGCAAAAGAACTCTTGACAATGACTGGCATCTTCGAGTAGAACCTTGCATTAGTCTCAGCCTATTGGAAAGTTTTTCAACAGGCTGATGAATGAATGGATTTATGACACCGCTGGCGGAGAGGGATCAAACGCCTTTGAAGGTGATCATCTCCAACCATGGTGCGAGCGGCCGTCGTTACAAACCCAATTGAGTAAAGCAAGGTTTTGTGAGGTTGAGGCATGAGGAAATACATGAATCGAAATGTATTGGTTCCATTGTTTCTCGCATTGCTGATCTCCGTCGTTTGCCCGGTACAGAGCAGGGCCCAGCAGAACACAGGAATCATATCCGGTACGGTAACTGACCCCACCGGCGCAGTCGTGCCTCAGGCAAAAGTCAAGGCGACCAATACAGCAACCGGAACTGTTGAATCGACCATCTCGGACGCGGCGGGTGTCTATACCTTTCCCCGGCTTGTATCCGGGACCTACACGATCTCGGCAGAACAATCAGGGTTTGCCCCGACCACCCTCACTGGGATCACTCTCGAGATTTATCAGAGGGCGTCGGTTGATATTGTTATGAAGGTTGGGGGCGCGGCGCAGACCGTCACGGTACAGGGAAGTACTCCCCTCGTAGATGCAAGCTCGGCCAGCCTGGGGACAGTTGTCGAGGAGGAGGCCATTCAGGACCTGCCGCTGAATCTGCGGGAGGTTGGTGCTTTGGCCTTGACGGTCCCCGGCACAATTGCGACCACCGGTCGCTCGCTGACCAGCTCTGGCGGCAATGGATCGGGATTCAACGATAGCAGTTATAGCGGTGCGGGCGGCTATTCCGGTGGGAATCTTCTCCTGATTGATGGGATGATCTCCCGCTCTCTCAACAACGGAGCCTTCGCGCTGAATCCCCCGCCCGAGATGGTGAAAGAATTCAAAATCCAGAATGACGTCTACGACGCGGCTTTTGGATTGAGTTCGGGAACCGTAATGAA
Organism: uncultured Occallatibacter sp.; assembly: GCA_964396795.1. Taxonomy (GTDB): domain Bacteria; phylum Acidobacteriota; class Terriglobia; order Terriglobales; family Acidobacteriaceae; genus Telmatobacter. The sequence continues at coordinate 24,800 of CAYNGB010000003.1, forward strand.
CCTGGTCACCGAGTCAGGAACGAACAAGATCCATGGTGGGGCATGGGAGTATGCGCGCAACCGCGACTTCGATGCGCGTAATTTCTTCGACACTTCTGCCGTCAGTCCAAATGTTCCAGAGTACACACGCAATCAGTTCGGATTTGATGGGGGCTTTCCAATCCTGAAGAACCGTCTGTTCCTATTCGGAGCCTATGAAGGTTTAAGGCTCGCTCAGGCCAATAACAGTTCGAGCCCGGTCCCTTCCCATGTCGAAAAACAAGGAGACTTCAGTGCCCTCCTGACAGGAACCACGCAGAATCTTTGTGGTGCGCAGGGTCCGGCCAATCTCAACTACGACACAGGTCAACTCTTTGACCCGAAAACGGAATCCAACTACACATGCCCAAACAATGGGAACGTAATCCTCGTCGGCACTCCTATCCCCGGTAACGACATCGCCACCTACCTCGGCGGAATTGGCAATTCCGACCCAGTGGGCCAGAAAGTGCTCGCGCTCTTCCCCGACCCGAACAACGGCCAATTCTTCCTGAACGAAACGCCGCACCGGGATAACCGCAATCAATTCGATGGGCGCATCGACTGGAACATATCCACGAAAGACCTGGTGTTTGGACGTTATCTTTTGGGTGCTGCGGACCAGGTCAATCCGGGCCCGTTTCTTCCTTTCTTCCAGATACAGCATTTCAGGGGGCACAATGCAGTCGGGGGTTGGACTCATACGTTCAGTCCGACTTTAGTGAACGATGCTCGAATCGGCTATCAGCAGGACTATTTGAAGTACACGTGCCAAAGTTGCCCTCGAGCGGCTGGAACCCTGGCAAGTTTCAACATCGTCGGGCTCGCGGCCTCCAATCCAACTTTTGAAGAGTACCCCAATGTTACGTTCAGCAACTTTTCGAGTTGGGGTGATGGGTTTCCGGGCTACTTCCCCGATATTCTCCCCGACGAGCTCTACAAGTATGAGGACACAGTTACCAAACTCTGGGGGCACCACAACCTCTCGTTCGGAGCCGACTTGAATTTCTGGAACACGAAAGGTGTCGAAGATCCTGTCCAGGCGAATGGAATTCTTAACTTCAGCGGCCAGTACTCAGATCTTGCCGGAGAGTCTACCGGTGCCACAGGAGCGGCGGATGCCGCTGACCTGGAACTCGGGTATCCAAGCGGTGGTTTCTATACGAAGAACGCATTCATCACCGACCTGGTTGGAGGGAATTGGATAGGCCTCTTCATTCAGGACAATTACAGAATCAACACAAACGTGACGATTGAGGGAGGGTTCCGATGGGATTACCGCAGGCAGCCTACGGAAGCGCACAATAACCTGGCCGCCTTCTACCCTCTGTCAAAGACTTTTCAGACAGGCGATGCCCTCCTTATAAGTGCGCAACCCGACTCAGCAAACGATGCCCTTTGTTCCCAAACCTATCTCCAATCCGCCACCGGCCAGTGTCTCGTTGCCACGGCCGCGCAAAGAAGGCAATTCGGGTTCAGTTCAAATCAAGCGAAGCAGGTCAGCTTTGGACCGGGACACGGGAATTTCTCCCCACGTCTGGCTGTCTCCTTGCGCCCCACGGGCTCGGATAGGTTAGTAGTGCACGCCGGCGCAGGCATCTTCCTCGATCTTCCGCTGACCAACCAGCTTGGATCGACAGATGACAATAATCCGATCACAACTCAGAACCCTGTATATAACACCTCCTTTGGAGCGCCACCGCCGCTCACCAATGGAATCCCGACGACCACGCAACAGATGTTTGTTGGTTCGATTGTTCCGACTCTTGCGCAGTCCTTTGGCCAACTCATGCCCAGCCCCTTCTACCACACTCCAACAGTGTATGAGTGGAGCATGAGTCTGCAAACGCAGGTCGCCACAAATTGGGCCGTTGAGACAGCCTATCTGGGCAACCACGGTGTACACGAAGATTACGAGCACCCTACCGGCAACCAGCCCGCGCCTGGAGTCGGCCCATTGCAACAAAGAAGACCGTGGCCCGATTTCAATTCCCTGCGGTTTGACACCTATGACGCGTTCTCGAACTACAACGCGCTGACTGTAAAGGTCACCAAGAGAACTTCCAATGGGCTTTCGGGGATCGTTGCCTACACCTATTCGAAAACCCTCGACGACGGCAGCGGAACCTCGGAAACGGAAGCCGCCCCTCAAGACGATAACAACATACGGGCAGAGTACGGCCTGTCAGACACCTCGCTTCGCCAAAGGTTATCGATAAGTGGCTCCTATCAGTTGCCGTTCGGTAAGGGCAGACGGTTCCTCAATAGTGAAGGTCCATGGATCGATGAGTTGGCCGGAGGCTGGGACCTTTCCACCATCATTACGGCCCAGACCGGAACTCCCTTCACCGTACTTTCCTCTTCCGACTTCTCTAACACCGGTTCCGGGAATCCAAGGCCCGACCGGACCTGCAGTGGAATTGGAAAAAAATCCATTAACAACTGGTTCGATCAGAGTTGCTTTAACACCACAGCTCTCCAAACCGCCCTCGCCAACGGTACCCCTCGCTTCGGAAACTCCGGCCGGAATATCATTCCCGGTCCAGACCTTGTCGAAGTCGATGCTTCCCTGATCAAGCGCTTCTCGATCCTCGATAGAGTGAACACCGAATTTCGGGCAGAGTTTTTCAACATTCTCAACCATCCCAACTTCGCTCTTCCCGGAAACACAATAGGCACCAGCTCAGTGGGTATTATCTCGAATACCGCGGCAAGCAGTCGGGAAATCCAATTGGGCCTGAAGATGGACTTCTAATTCTGCTTGGCTGCGCAGCGGTGATGAACGAAAGCAACGTGGCCTCCCCTCCTTCTTGCATAGAGGACAAGAAGGAGGGGGTCGAGCCGTTGTTGCAGTGCTATGGGTCTGATCAGTAACTAACCTGTGGCGTCCGAGTTCATTTCGACAGGTACCCTGCGCTGTAAGGAAAGAGATTGTTGAATCGGGTCTTTTGGGCCCCTTCCGAGAGGCTTATTTATGAAAGTATCAATGAATCAATTGCGGTCGATCTTGATTTGGACGGCATTTGCCTCTCCCCTGGCAACCGGATTCCTAGTTTCACAAGACTATGTCAACGCCGGATTGCCCTGGCACGAAGCCGTGCTGGACCCGCAAGGGCGCCTTCTCGCGTGGTATCGCCCCGAAAAGAATCTCGGCTACGACAAATTTCTGAGACTGGATTGGGATTTCCTGGAGCACAAGGTTCCGAAGGAGGGAAACACAGGCCTGAAGGTCTATCTGGTCAACTCGGTATTTGATCCTGAAACCCTGCAGGGCATTAAGTCAAACACTGATATCCAGCACGATCCCGCCAGTTTCAACGCGCATATGGTGGACCTGCTGGTTGGTTGGTACGCTTACTCGGGAGACGAGGAGGCGCGCCCGGTGGTTCGGGAGATGCTGGATTACCAGCTTGCCCACGGCACCACTCCGGGGAATTGGAATTGGGCCGAAGTTCCTTTCGCGACATCCTGCGACGATGCGCTTGAGTACGGGGGATGCATTCGCGATTTGCCTCGGGAATCTAACGGAAGCTTTACACCGGGCATTCACGGAGGAATCGAAACCGACAAGGTGGGTGAACTGGGTCTGGGGTATGTGTTCTTCTATGAAATGACGGGTGAACGCAAGTACCTGGATGCAGGCTTGAAATGCGCCGAGGCGCTGGCGAAGCACATTCGCCCCGGCGATGGTACCCACACCCCCTGGCCATATCGGCTCAATGCTCGCACAGGAGAGGTCATCAACGGCGAGGAATTCGGAGGAATGATCGTCGCGCCTGTCAGGCTCTTCGATGAACTCCTGCGCCTCGGCGAGGGGGATGCGGAAGGATTCCACAAGGCTCGTGACATGGCCTGGAGTTGGATCGTAAATAACCAGTTATCTGGTCCTGCGAGAGACCGCTGGACGGGCTATTACGAGGATGTTGTCAAAGACACCGAGAATGTGAACGATCTTTCCCCAATGATGACCGCTTACTACATTCTCTCGCGAGACGATCCTTCAACGGTGGATCCGGAGTGGCGAGAGCATGTGGGGCACCTGTTGGACTGGGACAGGGAAATTTTAGGTCGGGGGCCATTCTTCGGAGCTTGGGCTATTGATGAGCAGCAACGTCCAGGCATTCCTGCCCACCTGAGCACCGGTTGTTGCTCTCGCGCCGGGTTGCCATGCAGATCGGCCGGGTGGGGCGCGATCAATGCGATGTACTACGAAAAGACCCACGACGGCGCCGCCCGCGAAAATGCCTTCCGCTCGCTCAACTATGCTACGTATTTCGCAGCTTCTGACGGAAAGATAGCATGCTGCGGCTTTACGGGCCTGGCAAATCCTTACTGGTTTGAAGATGGCTATGCGGACGCGGGGCGTAGTTTCATCTGGGCGATGGGCGCGATCCCAGATTTTGCTCCGATTGGTCAGGACCATCTTCTTCGCTCGTCCTCCGTGATTCAGAAAGTGACCTACGGCAACCGCAGGGTCGAGTACCGAACATTCGACAAAGAAGGAACGGAAGTGCTGCGAGTCAGTTTCAAACCGGGCCCAATCCTTGCGGGGGGCACAGAATTTACCGAGCGTGGAGACCTCAAGGAAGACGGCTATACAGTGCGGCCGTTGGCGGGCGGCGATTATGTGGTTCGCATCCACCACACCAAGTCGAATGACCTCACTGTCTCAGAACGCAGATGATTTACGTGCTTGCACACTAGAGTGACTGACATATGAAGATAGTTGACATCACCACCGTTGTGGTCAATGCGCGCATGCGCAATTGGGTTTTCGTTAAAGTGCAAACCGATGTTCCGGGCCTGCACGGGTGGGGTGAAGCGACGATGGAATGGAAGACCCGCGCCGTCGTTGGCTGCGTTGAAGATCTTAAGCCCATGTTGCTTGGCCGTGATCCAACCCGCATCAGCTTTCTCTGGCAAATCCTCTACCGCCATTCCTACTTTCGACTGGGGGCAATCGGCATGACAGCCATCTCCGGCATCGAGCAGGCATGTCTTGACATATTGGCAAAATCGCTCGGAGTCCCCGTCTACAAGCTGCTGGGTGGAAAAGTAAGGGACAAGGTGCGCATGTACACGCATCTCGGTCTCGGTGAAACCAAGGCGGTTTACGAGAGTTTCGAGAGCAGTCAGGTAATTCAACGCGCACTCGCCGTGCGCGAGCAGGGCTACACCGCCGTGAAAGTTGTTTTTGTACCCTATTCGCGACCACTTGAGGGCATTCCGGCTGTGAAGCATTTCGCCAAACTGATGGGCGACTTGCGTGAAGCCGTTGGCGATGACATCGATATCATGATCGATTTTCACGGTCGAACCACAACTGGCCAGGCAATTCAGTACATCAATGCCATCGAGGAGTTTCGTCCGTTGTTCTGCGAGGAGCCGGTCCCCCCGGAACAGCCCGATGCTATGTTAGAAGTTCGCAGGAGCGTCAAGGTTCCCATCGCAACCGGCGAGCGCCTTGTTACCCGCTGGGATTTCCGCCGCATCTGCGAACTGCAGGCTTGCCACATTCTGCAACCCGACTTGAGTCATTGTGGCGGCCTGATGGAAGCCCGCAGGATTGCGGATATGGGCGAGACGTATTTCATGGGCATCGCCCCCCATAATCCCAATGGCCCCGTGGCGAATGCGGCCGCGCTTCACTTTGCATTGAGCACCCCAAACTTTCTCATTCAGGAAGATATGCTCGGCGACGTGCCATGGCGGTTCGACGTCGTGGAGACAGCAATCGAACGGAAAGATGGCTACTGGCTTCCGCTGGAAATGCCCGGACTGGGCATTGAAGTCAACGAGCGCGAAGCCGCCAAGCATCCGTTCGAACAGGAAGACCTGCAGCAGATGGTCTTTCTCGACGACGGGTCAGTTGCAGAGTGGTAACGCAGGAGTGAGACATTGCTGACCCAATCGGAAGGCATCCATTGTTGCGCCTTCTATCACACCTTGTCCTTCAAGAACACGGGAGAAGTGAATTGCTATGATTGCGAAACGCACTCACAGGTTTGCCTTTTCCTTTACCGTTCGAATCCTTATCGGCGCCGCGATCATACTCCTCCTTTTTCCCATAAGCCCTGGCACGGCTTCGGTCAGGCACGTACGAGTCACATCCTCTGTGCTTGCGTCCAGCCAAGAGCCGCCCGCGGTTGTCCCCCTGTGGTTTCAGAGTTCGGGAGAAGATAGTCCAGCCTCTGTTGAGAACGACACCCCATTTCCCAGCAGCAGGGTGATCGTCAACGCGCAATGGACTAGCCCTCGCTATTATCCGGATCCGAAACTCGAAGCGGCAGACATCATTCCTGTAACTTGGGCCAGCGATGGGAATAGCTACGTCATTGGGGATGACGGCTCAGTCGGTGAAGTCAAGGCTACCACCGTAGTTGCCCGGATCGTTGGCTCTCCTCCCACGGATGACAGCATTCCTCAAATGAACCTCCAACTGCTTGCTTACGACGCCTTCTCCTATGGCTGCCCGAAGTCGATGACCACGGGTTCCTGTTACTCCGTCGGTTTCACAAACGTTAACGGCGTCTTCTACGCGGCAACGTATGATCGTGGATATCCCGTTGTCGGCGATCATCCGCAGGGTCATGCCCGCATCGATTACTCCGAGGGTTCTGTTTCGTCGACCTCATGGACTCATGGTACTTCGAATTTTCCGCCTCCCGTCGATAGTGGAGTGGTCAGTTTTGTCGAGACCGGCAAGGGCGAGCCATCCAGTGAAGGATGTCCAGCTAGCGCCTATCCCCGAGGCTGCATCTACGCGATCGTGCTCCACGGAGGCTACCAGGACCCCGGGGATCCAGCCGGTATGGACCAGTTCAACGCCACCGAGGTCTTCCTGGCGCGTATGGCCGTAGGCACGCCGGAGCAGCATTATCAGGAAGTGTCCGACCCCCTTCGTTGGGAGTGGTTCGCTGGATTCGATTCAAAAAACCAACCAGCCTGGATTCAAGCGAGCGAGGGGAGGTTGCCGCGTTCGATCCGCTCCATCAGCTATCCCCGCGCTGGAAGATCTGGCTGCTCAGCCGGCACCTCGGGGAAATGTCTCTTTTGGGGTTCCGCGGGTGGTGAATCCGGACATGTCAATTATCCGCATATGGCCTATGACGCCGCGCTTCACCGCTATTTCCTCACCTTCACCGATTGGTACTATCGCGACTTCAAACCCCCAAGCGAAAAAGGCCCAATGGTCCAAGGTGGCGCTGAGGGAATCGTACTCGAGGCGCCCGATCCGTGGGGTCCGTGGTCCTTTGTCATGCGCAGTCCATATCTGGGTTCAGGCAATGGCTACGGACCAAGTTTTCCAGTTCAGTGGGAGGGTCCGCGCACACCTGCCGGTCAGGATCTCTGGATGGTTTGGGCCGCCAACTTTGCCGGCTGCGGCAAGCCGTTACTTGTTTCGGCCGATCAGTGCCAGGGCGTCTACGGAATGAACCTCCGTCGGTTGCACCTCTCCATGGCGGACGATCGAAACAACGTTGCCCGCCCTTGGTTTGACCAAGACATCGGTTTCGCATCTCCTGGCCACGGGCGCTTCGAAGGTGATTCCGTCGAGATGTCTGGCAATGGCAATCTCGCTTCTGCTCCCGACCCATTCGGCCAATTTCACGACCAGCTTCCCCACGATGCCTTCCATTATGTGTTTCAGCGGGTACAAGGGAGCGGGTCCATCGAAGCTCAATTGTCACCTGACGCAAAAGGGTCAGATTCAGAGGCTGGCCCACAGGCATCCACGGGGCTTATGATCCGCGAATCGACCTATGTGTTGGGGCAAACGAAGGATCGCTTGCAAGACAGGCGCCTCAGTTCTGGCGACATCTTCGATGAAGCAGCACGATACGCATATCTAGGCGTGAGGAAAGACGGCACTCTGTTCTTTCAGTATCGGGATCATTCCGGCGTCGTGACTAACCGGGCACAAACCGGCGAGTGCTCCGGAGGGTGTTCACTAAAGCTCAGTCGTATAGGAAACCGCGCCGAGGCCTCTATCTGCACCGGCGATCGCGCGTGTCGCGACTTTGAGGGCTATACCTTCGCGCAGCCTCTCTCCAACTCAGTCACCATGGGAATGGCAGTTACCAGCGACAGTGTGAGTACCTACCCGCGATATGCAACGTACACAAGCCGGTTTTCTCATTTCAAAGTTGTCAAAGACGAGCCGGCGACCCGCAGGCACTGAATTCACGCAAAACGAGACGAACCAAAAGAAGTCGAAGGCAGAGTCAAGAGGCCTGAAGGAGCTTCTAAGCCGGGGGGCGTGGGTTCGAGCCAAGCCTCGCCTACTATTTAGAATCAATAAGTTACGCTGGCAATTATATACTTGACAGACTATAGATAATTCGCTACTCTTCTTACATGGACGCTCCTAAGACACTTCAACAAGCGATTCAGTTCTTCACCGATTACGAGAATTGCCGCAAGTTTATGATCGCTGTGCGCTGGGAAGACGGCGTTGTACGCTGCCCTTACTGCAACTCATCGAAACTCACCTATCTTGCGAAAGCCCGCGTATATCGCTGCTATGGCGATCACCTGAAACAGAAGTTCTCGCTCAAGGTGGGTACGGTCATGGAAGACTCACCCATCGGCCTTGATAAGTGGTTGCCTGTTGTATGGCTACTGGCAAATTCTCGCAATGGAATCAGTTCTTGCGAGGTGGCGCGCTCTATCGGAATCACCCAAAAGTCAGCGTGGTTCATGCTGCACCGGGTTCGCAAGGCAATGGAAGACGGCTCATTCGTCAAGCTGGGCAGTTCTGGCGGTCCCGTAGAGGTCGATGAGACATTCGTCGGCCCAAAGCCTCAGAAGATGCACCGGGATAAGCGGCTGGCCCTACAGAACGGCGAGAAGGCCGGTCGCAAGGTTGCCGTCATGGGGATGCTGGACCGGGACGCTCGTGAGGTTCGCGCAAAAGTGATTCCTAACGTGAAGCGGGAAACCCTACAGGCTGAAATCCTCAAGCAGGTCATGGGAACTGGCAAGGTTTACACTGACGGCTGGCCAGGATACGACAGGCTGGCAGCGCAGCACTTCATCCATGAGACTGTGAACCATCTGAACGAATATGTGCGGGGGGAAGTTCATACTCAAGGAATTGAGAATTTCTGGAGTTTGCTCAAGAGATCACTGAGCGGAACCTACGTAGCAGTTGAGCCGTTCCATTTGGACCGTTACGTTGGGGAACAAATGTTTCGCTATAACAACCGGAAGAACTATGACGATTACGACAGGTTTGCAAAGGCTGTATCCCAGATCGTAGGCAAGCGGCTGACCTATGCAGAGGTCACGGGGAAGGTTGGAGAAACGGCGTTCTAGGCTCGGTTGGATGGAGCGGCAGGGACGCGGGAAACGCGGGCTTTAGGCGTTCGCTTTGCCGCTTTCTCTGCTTCTAATTTGGCTTTGATGTGTGAATGCGGAACGGCCATAAGCCTCCGCGCAAAATCGGTGAAGGTGTCGAAGTCGCCCGTCACATTCTTGGCGGAAGAGGTGGGCTGATTCGGCATGGTGCGTCCTCGCTAGAAACGAGGATAGCGCTGTGGTGTGTTCTAGTCAATCGTGGAAATTGCTTCTTAAGGGAGGTTGTATGCTGCGCTTTTCTGTACCGTATGTCTGGACCTTAACCGAAGCTCTTGTTGCCTTACAAAGTATCAAGCAGGGAGATATCCTGAGTTCTCAGCTTTTCGCCATTTTTAATGGTGAAAACTTACTCCACCAATTTCTCTATCAGAGTTTGTGGAAGGAAAATCTACGAGTTTGCATTCAGCCAGGTGTAGAGTTGGAGAACGCTATCAAAAATCTCTACATAGGCGACGACGGAAACCCCGTAAAGAGCGATGACGAGATCGCATCATGGCGACTAGCCATGATGCAGCAAAAACTGACCGCCTTCAAGAATGTGCTAGAGGCGGAGTTTATGACCGCTGCGACCTATTTAGTAATCCCGCGACGCGGTTACGATATAGCGACCTTGATTGACGCCGCAGAGGTGATTTTCCCTCCAGGCCTAGTGGAGAAAATATCAGAGATCAAGTATGACTTGCGCGAAGCGGGGAAATGTATTGCTTTTGATTTGGGAACTGCTGCTGGCTTTCATCTCATGCGGGCGCTAGAGACCGTAATCAAAGCATATTGGAACGCGGTAATGGAAGGTGCTCCGCTGCCAACTAATCGCAATCTAGGAGCCTATATTCGCGAGATGGAAGACGCCCATAGGGGCGATTCTAAGGTGTTGGGATGTCTTCGGCAGATCAAAGATCTTCACAGAAACGAGCTAATACACCCAGAGGAAAAGCTCGATTTGGACCAAGCAATTGCTTTGCTCGGAATCGTACAAAGCGCAATAGTGTTTATGCTTGTTGCAATTCCTGAACCGCCGACGCCAGAAACCAATTCGGTCATAGAAGCTTTGGCCGCGCCCGCAGAAGTGAAATCATTGCCAGAAGCCGTATAATTTCGCCATCATGACCCCAGAAGAACACAAACTGATGGTTTTTATGTTCGCAAGACAAATGGAGATAACGATGAGCCTGCTGGAAGCGCTGAAAGCTAAAGGCATACTAGAGGCGGATGACCTTAAAGCCTACGACTCACTTCTTCACCAGCAGGGGCAATCTTTTCGGATGTTCGTTGCCGTGGCGGAAGATTACAAAGCTCAAGCCACAGCGCTCGGATTGGAGACCGGCTTGCCAAATGCCAAAAAAGATCGAAATCCCACTCCGCCCGAATCGCTTCATCCTTAGCGCAGTTTTCCATAGCGACAGCGTAGCAAAGTCAATCAACCGCCTAACGAAAGCGAGGCTTTATGAAAAAGCATTATGCTTATCACATCGTTCCTACTGAACCCGAAAAACTCCTAGAAGTGCTGAACGAAAAAGGACAAGCTGGATTTCGCGCAGTCAGTATTCAACTCGATCGGCCAAGAGGCGGAGTTCTCATAATCTTTGAATCTGAGGAGGAATATTAATTTATAGTCAGCCAACTATATAGTTGCCGTTACGCTATAGCTATGAAATGCCGATCCCGAGTGGTCGCAATCCGACGCCTAAAGGCTATAGGGGAAACTCTGTGAACCCTTGATTAGTCAAAGTCCGTCAATGTTCCAGCCTGCGCCGTACTTAGAACATCTTCGATTGCGGAGAAGCGCTCTCTCTGGCGGTCCGATAAGGAGCTGCGTATTCATTTGGCAGATCTAAAGCTCCCTCATCGAGAACTCGGCGCAGATCAGCAACGAGTTCTCGGCACTTCTTTCGCAAAGCAACTAATAGTCCGCTAGGCATGCACTGCTTGATCGGACCGGACAGTCTGCATCTCGTCAAATCGCGCCCTGGGCTGTTTTCCGACGGTTCTGGTTTTGCTTCTCGCGGGAAGCTGGCCTCTCGGACTTGACCGATTTCTTGTTGACATCAGCGGGAGCTGCAGCATTGGCGCCCACCTCGAGCGCGGTAACAACGTTTCTCATCGGATCTTGGCCAATGTGGCCGTAGCGCTTTGCCATGGGGTATATCGTCGGTGGGCTCCAACCGACAATTGCAGCGACGGTTGCGAGGGGTGCCCCAGAATCCAATGCGATGAGCGAAATTGAACAGCAACGTGCGTGTACGGATGCAATTCTATGGACAGAAGATCGGTCCCCTTATTACCCCCACGAGGTAAGAGCTATGAGCGATACAAGGCGCAGGATTCTCGTTGTTGATGATGAACCCGAAATCTGCGGGGCCATCGCCATGTTGCTGGATGAGGACGGTTACGACGTTTCGACGGCGATTCATGGATTCGATGCTCTGCTTCAGCTCCGAGTCATGACCCCGGATATGATTATCTCCGACCTCAACATGCCGCAAATGTCCGGATTCGAATTCCTCTCCGTGGTACGATGCCGTTTCCCATCAATTCCGGTAATCGCGATGAGCGGCGCCTTTGCTCAAGGCGATTGGATCTCCGGTGGCGTGATCGCCGATGGCTTCTATTCGAAGGGTCGATGCCACCCAGACGAGCTCTTGCAGTTAGTAAATGAATTGATTCATGGGACGGTGACACGGCCGGCCGACAAACAGCGCAGACCTGCCACGCTGCAGTTGCCACGGTATGGGGCGGATTCCAAAGGGGCGCCGTTCATCGTTCTAACCTGCACGGAATGTCTAAGATCTTTCAGATTGAGCGGAGGGCAGGGTGGTCGGCATGATGTCCAGGAAGCACATTGTCAATTCTGCGCAACCTCCTTCCTCTATATGAATTCCGCTGCGCCCGCGTATGCTCCTGAGCAAGTTATTGTCACGCAACAACTAGCAGGCGAATCGACGCCTGAACCTGCGAATCATGAATATGCGCGGCGGGTGTCATCGTACTCAACTATGAGTCCCGGCGCTGCCTGAATGGCCTCTTGCAGATTGCAATCTTAAAACTCTGTCGCCGCCATCGCGCTTCCGGTCTCGTAGCGATACAGGTAAGCGCGGTTGGGAGATGCCGGAAATCTGCATTTGGAAATGGTGGAACTCAAAGTAAATGTGCAAGAGTCGATGGATACCAAAAGAACCCTGGCCCGCGATAGCAATGCCCTACCAACAAAGGAGAGGCGATGACGGGAAGCAAGCATAATCGTGAAGGTGAGAGCGGAGAAAGTGGTGCACCAGGCCCGGGACCCTACTGGAGACGCATGCACCGCGATTGGAGATTCTGGTTAGGCGCGGTCTTCATGGCTTCGGCTCTCGCAATCTACGTGCTCAGTGGCGACCTTGCGTGGGTACCCCGTGGTCATCTATAAATAACGGCCTCGCTGAACCGTGGGAAGCGCCTGGCCTACCAGCGCGAGACTCAAAAGGTCAAGCAACCACTGCGGACCTTGGCGGGACAAGGCGGCACCGGCAAAGAGGTAAACGACCCATTGAAAGAGCTTATTGTCTTCGATCTGGATGGCACACTCGCCGAAAGCAAATCAGCGCTCGATGCCGAAATGTCGGCACTTCTGAGTGGACTCATGGGAATGGTGAAAGTCGCCATTATCTCTGGTGGTAACTGGCCGCAATTCGAAAAGCAATTGCTATCTAATCTTCCCCATGACGACCGCCTCAAGAACCTATCTCTACTTCCCACCTGTGGAACAAAATTCTTCCGTTATCAAGGTGTCTGGCAGGAACTCTATTCCGAAGACTTCACGGCGGAGGAAAAAGCAAAGATTACGGGATGCCTCAATAAGGCGCTCGGACTGGCCGGCTTTGAGGCAAAAAAGACCTGGGGGCCACTAGTTGAAGACCGGGGAAGCCAGATTACTTTCTCGGCATTGGGGCAGCTGGCTCCCATTGAAGAGAAGATAAAATGGGACCCAGACTTTGCCAAGCGGAAGAAGATTACTGCAATCCTGACACCTCTCATCTCCGAGTTTTCCGTGCGTATGGGGGGCGCCACATCCATCGATGTCACCAAGCTCGGCATTGACAAGGGATATGGCATCAGAAAGCTCCGCGATACTCTTGGCGTCGCAATTGATGAAATGATCTTCGTTGGGGATGCTGTGTTTCCAGGAGGAAATGATTATCCGGCGAAGGAGGCAGGCGCTTTGTCGATCCAGGTCAGGGATCCACATGAGTCGAAGCGGGTAATTGAAGCGATCGTGGCATGTCTCGATTCAACCCAAAACACAAAGAGTTTTACCGGGGCGAATGTAATCATCAACTTATAAAGCCCCGGTAGTGACTTGCATATGTTTACGGGAGCCACTGTAATGGATACGAAGCTGAATTGACATGCACCGTAATAATTGGGAAGGGAACTATGAGTTACCACAAAGACTTTTGCATTGCGCCGGGACGCCGCGTCCGGCTAAAGGACTTCGATTCGCAGTTTGCAGACAAGCATTTAACGAAGCAAACCGCGATAAAAAAGATTGAGCATCTCCGCCAGCGAATGGAAGAAATGCAGTACACGCTTTATGCTGACCAGAAGCGCTCGCTTCTTATTTGTCTTCAGGCCCCGGATGCAGGCGGCAAGGATGGGGTCGTCCGGCATGTTATCGGCTCAATGAATCCCGAGGGCTGCCGTGTCGCGTGCTTCAAACAGCCGTCGAAAGAAGAACTGGAGCATGATTTTCTGTGGCGAATAGAGGCACAAACACCGAGGCGCGGCGAGGTTGTGATCTTTAACCGATCCCACTACGAGGATGTGCTCGTGACACGCGTCCATAACCTTGTCCCAAAGAAAGTCTGGTCAAAGCGCTACGAGCAAATCAACGACTTCGAGCGGCGCCTGGTAGCGAACGGAACACACATCTTGAAGTTCTTCCTGCACATCAGCAAAGAAGAGCAACTGGAGCGATTCAAGCAGAGACTGGACGATCCTGCGCGGCGCTGAAAGATTAGCGAAGCGGATTATGCGGAAAGAGAGTACTGGTTCGATTACGAGAAGGCCTATGAAGTCGTATTCAGCGAGTGCAGCACCGAGTACGCGCCGTGGTTCATCATCCCCTCGGACCACAAATGGTTCCGCGACATCGCGATTTCTGAAATCATCGTGAAGGCAATGGAGAAGCTCGACATATCTCTCCCAGAGCCGACAGTAAATCTCACCGAAATCCGCAGAAAATATCATAAGACCGCGGCGCAGGAGAAGAGAGCAAAGTGAGCCATCGTGATGGTCGTAAAAGGATCTGCTGCACTGCCACTAATCTAGACTCATCGCACGGCTACCTGACCGAGGTACTAGACTTCGCTGAGGACAGGCAATAAGGACGCTTGTCAAGCCAGTCCTCTCGTTAGTTGAAGCCTCCCAACATGTAGGCAATCAGAACGATCACCAATATGGTGCCCAACCCCATGCCAAAACCACCCCCGTAACCCCAGCGGCTATGGCCATAGTAGCCTCCACCTCCGCCTAAGACCAAAATCAAAACGATAATCAAAATCAACATCGAGATCTCCTTTTCTACGGAACGTCAAGACCGACGACCGCCTGACGGATTGAGGTTCTTCTTCTTCCGCTGCAAAACATCTGCTGGCATTCGCACGCTCGGTCGCTCACTTTTCGAGCACCTTCTCAATTTGTCCCAGCTTCTTCTGAACCTTACCAGCGAGCTTTTCACTTTGGCCTTTGCCAACCAGCGTGGGATTGTTGGTAGCCTTACCCACCTGCTCTTTGAGGCTGCCCTTGACTTCGTGTAAAGTGCCTTGTACTTGATCTTTGCTGCTCGATGTCATCTTGTTCCTCCGGGATATCTTTGGGGTTGGGGGTCCATGAGAAGACCGCTGACACGAAATCGCCCAGCGGGAATGGGAAGCGTGACTGACCTGAGTGCCGTTCCGCATAGGTCCAGTCCAAGCCAGAGAAACGACAAATACCTGGCCCACTTTCCCACTCCACGCTGGATATTCACGAGGCGAACGGGCAACAAGAAATACCGATACCCACCAGCATTTCCACACGGGGCCCCCGATGGTTCGCACTCCCCGGGGTTTCCAATCTGGAATCCTACAAATCAATCGTAGAGAATGCCGCGGGACTTGCCTGCGCAATACTGCTCACTGGGCGCAGTTTCAAAGCGGTATATCTGCCCGTCGCGGAGACGACCTTTCGCGCCACTATCTCGCATCGTCATCTCCTCGACGAATGCTTGGATGCACCAACAACTGCAATCGCTGCCCAAGGAAGTCCGCGCGACAACCTGTATTATTTTGACCAGCCGCTGGCTGCCGCTTCCCCGCAGAATTACAAGTGACTTGGCAGCAGAGGCGTGCACACCATCTTGGCGCCTAAGCTACCATCAGCGGCGACGGTTCGAAACCAGAGGAGCACCGCCTGCTGAAAATGGAGAAGGGAAGAATGATCAAACTTTTGATTCACTGGGTGTTGAGCGCTATTGTCTTGTTGATTATTGCCCGAATTGTACCGGGATTCCTGGTGCATGGCTTGGAGCCGGCGCTGATAGCGGCGCTGGTAATCGGCCTATTGAATGGGACACTGGGCCTGCTCCTGAAGATCATCACATTTCCCATCACCATCCTCACGCTCGGCCTGTTCCTCCTCGTGATCAACGCCTTGATGATCCGATTAGCGGCGCACATCGTGACCGGCTTCCATGTGAGCGGGTGGGTTCCGGCTTTGTGGGGCGCGGTGGCGCTCTCCGTGCTCGGTATGGCATTCCATGCTGTCGCGAAAAGGGCCTAGGCGAGCTGCTGCATCGTGCGGTAGCACTAGCTCAAGCTAGCAATCGACTCCCTCCAAAGCGTGGATATAACGATAAAATAGGCAAATCAAGCACGACCTTGAATGCAGCCGTGACTCACGACACGATCACCATTTCGCCGCGTTTGCGCTTTCGAATCGCCTTGATTCTGGCGATCGCTGCGGACGCACTTCAAATTGTCGTATTCCCCCTATTCGTCGAGGGCGCACCATCGCCTGCTGATGACGTGCTCGATTTCGGCGTAGGAGCCGTGCTGATGTACTTGCTCGGCTGGCACTGGGAGTTCCTTCCATCATTCTTTGCCAAGCTCATACCGGGAGCCGATTTAGCTCCCTTCTGGACACTGGCGGTGGCAAATGTCTACCGGAAATCGAAACGGATCGCGGTCGCCAAAGAAGAAAGTCGTGAGGCGCACCCTACGCTGAAAGGCCCGCCGAGTTAGTAACCCGTATGCGCACTAATTATTACGCTGTCTAAGTAGATCTTCTGCCTAACTTATCGCCCGTGGTCCCTATTGCTCAGACCTCGAAGTCTTGAGCCGCTACGGTGATTAGTCAGGGGCGTTCGTTTATATCCCCACAAATGCGAGGAGATCATAATGATCGGATTCAAGCTTTTTGTATTAGCAGCTGTTGCTGGATGCTTTATGTTGGCAACCGCTCCGAAGGCGGCGGCTCAGATTGCTGTAGAGATCGGCGCTGCGCCCGATTGTCCCTATGGCTACTACGATGCCGCTCCGTATGACTGCGCACCCTACGGCTACTATGGCCCGGAATGGTTTACGGGTGGAGTTTTCGTCGGCACTGGTCAGTGGTTTCATGGCCCTGACAACTTTCACGGCCAGGTAAACAACAGCTTTCACCCCGAACACGGCTATAGCGGGCCAAAGCCACAACATGGCGAGAAACCCGAGCCGTC
This sequence comes from uncultured Occallatibacter sp., assembly GCA_964396795.1. Classification (GTDB taxonomy): domain Bacteria; phylum Acidobacteriota; class Terriglobia; order Terriglobales; family Acidobacteriaceae; genus Telmatobacter. The sequence goes on from CAYNGB010000003.1 coordinate 41,910, forward strand.
AAAGCCTCTCGACAAGGTGACCGGCTTCAAAGGGAATGAAACGCGTGATGGGCACGGACATGTAGCCGAAAACAAACGCTAAGATGTGCTCTTGGAGCGGCCCGATAGCTGGTAGAAGATGGTTTTGACTGATTGTCGGATACCCAGACGCTTGACCCACCGCCAGACTTCAGATTCGCCCCGACGGAAAAGGCCCCCAGTCGTAGTTGGAGGCCTTTCTTGTCTTGTATTGCAAACATGGGTCTTGGTGCTCAAATTAGCCCCTTCCATCTTCCGCGAAACGATTCACGCCAGTTATACGCAGTAATGTAATTAGTGTGACGCTGATCAATTATGGGCACTCCACTCCATCAGAGATTCTGATTCTTTCCCATGCGTTCGAAGAGGGCAAAGATCAGGAATTGGTGACTGCACTTTCCAAAGACGGCCTCTGAGAGTTGTGGTCCGGTAATTGATCGAGGAGAACTACATTGAGCAAGGACTTATGCACTTGGATGCGGCCGTTATAACTGATAAAACCGAGCTTACGAAATCGGTTCATGAAGAAGCTGACACGTGACCGGGTAGTGCCAATCATGTCCGCTAATGTTTCCTGCGTAATCGGAGGAATAAAGGTCTCCGGTTTGCCCGACTCACCGAATTCCGCCATCAACAGGAGAATCCGAGCCAGCCGCTTTTCACTGGAGTTGAAAAGTTGATCAACAAGGTCGGCCTGGGTTCGCATGCTGCGGGCAAGCAAGAACTTGAGGAATAGGTCGGCGAATGCAGGCTCGTCATGCATCACGCGAATCATCTCATTTCTGCCAATCCTGAGCGCGGTGCAGGCGCTCACAGCCGTGGCGGTCGCCAAGTGCAACCCCATGATCGTGGCGAGAGACTCTTCTCCAACAAATTCACCAGCGGATAGAAGCGTGATCGTGGCTTCCTTGCCACCCTGCGAGACGACAGTGACCCTTGCGTGGCCCTTTTGTAGATAGTAGACGGAGTCCGCCGTGTCTCCCTGGCAAAAGAATGTCTGCTTTGGCCTTAATTCGATAATTGTGCGGCCGAGTCCTGCGTTAGCCAGAAAAGCGGCGGAATTGAATGTAGCACTGTCGATGCCCTTCAAGACTTTACCTCGCTCCAGAGATTCCGTTTGTTGTGGACTCTTCCTGCTCAGAGAACAGCCGTGCCGGTTGGAACTAGTTGGGAATTCTGGCGAATTGCGCAAATTGCTGAAAACCCACGGATCTGGTGGCTAAGCGAAGAAGCGCACATTATCATCCTCACAACCCTGAGGTCATCAACATAGCCAAAGTGTCCTTTTGGGCTGTCGGTCCCTCAATAGGAACCATGCCCAGGATTAATTGCAATCACCATCAAACTCTGTCCATCATCACTTGCATCCAACCTCACAGTCTGGTCAATTTTGCTCTATTTTGCTTTATGTCAGCAAATTGCCCAAGGGTCTGCATCAGAAGAGCGCTGTGAGAGCTAAAGATCTGTAACGATGAGTGTCCGATCCACCGGGAAGCGAACGAAAGCAGACCCCAAGCCCTTGCAGATGCCTTGGAAAAAGAGAAAATTGCGGGCTTACAAGGCCTTCGGGATTGAGCAATATGGAGCATACAATTGCCCGGATTCCAGCGAGTCTGTGAGAGGCGCAATACTAACTGCGTTTATACGCGGAGTCCTGCATGCCCGGAATCGAAGATAAACCGGATGTTCCGCACATTGATGCGGACCGCCAATTGTCTGCTCCCGTCCCTTGGTATCGAAAGCGCTGGATTCTGTGGCCCAGCTTGCTTCTCCTGTTGCTTCTGGCAGTGATCGTCTTTTTCGTTATCCACGAAAACAACATCAAGGCAGCGACAGCGAAGCGTGCTCAGGCTGCAATAAAGCCTTCCGTTACGGCAACGGCTGCTACGGCCACAAAAGGCGATATCGGGGTATATCTTGATGCGATCGGGACAGTAACTCCTGTCTACACCTCCGCCATCACCGCGCAGGCCAGTGGAGTCCTGACTGCAGTGCATTATCGCGAGGGCCAGCTGCTTCAAAAGGGAGATGCGCTGATTGACATCGATCCCCGACCTTACCAGGCCCAGTTACTGCAGGCTGAAGGCGCGCTGGAGCACGATACAAACGTTCTGGCGCAGGCCCAGATGGACCTGGAACGCTACCGCACCGCATGGGCAGGAAACGGAATCCCGAAGCAGTTGCTGGATGACCAGGAAAAGATTGTGCTACAGGATCAGGGCACTGTGAAGAACGATCAGGGCACCGTGAACTACGACCAGGTCCAACTTAGTTACTGCCACATTACCGCGCCTATTACCGGCCGGGTCGGTCTTCGATTAGTCGACCCCGGAAACATAGCACAGGCGGGCGGATCTACCGTCCTGGCAGTCATTACCCAGGAGCAGCCCACTACCGTGATCTTCACAATGGCGGAAGACAGCCTCGGACAGGTGAAGGCGCGCATGCGGAAGATGAAAACGCTCCCTGTTGAGGCGATGGATCGCACCCAGGTCACCAAGATAGCAACAGGTAAGCTGTTCACCATCGACAATCAGATTGACACCACGACTGGAACCATAAAGCTGCGTGCACTCTTCGACAACAAAAACGCCGCTCTTTATCCCAACCAGTTTGTCAACACAAGATTACTGGTCAATACTCTCGAAGGCGTCACCATGGTTCCCACTGCAGCTGTTCAGCACAATGGGCAAGCGGCCTTCCTCTATGTAATTGCCAACGGGACAGCGAGCGTGCGCAACATAACGACTGGGGCTGCGGATGGAGGCATGACTGCAGTAGAGGGAATCAACCCCGGTGAAATTGTGGCAACCAGCAGCTTTGACAAGTTACAAAGCGGAAGTAAAGTTCTGCTGTCAAAACAGGCGCCGCCAGCCAATTCAGTTGAAGGCAATACCCCGTGAACCCTTCCGGGCCTTTCATTCAACGCCCTGTTGCAACTGCGCTGCTGATTGCTGCAATCCTGCTGGTGGGTATCGTTGCGTATACTCAACTACCAGTTTCCGCCTTGCCGGAAGTCGATTATCCCACCATCCAGATTCTTACCTTCTATCCTGGCGCCAGTCCAGACGTCATGGCCACTACTGTCACCGCTCCATTGGAGCGACAGTTTGGCCAACTGCAGGGGCTCAGCCAGATGACGTCGACCAGTTCTGGTGGCTCATCTGTAATTGTGTTGCAGTTCGATCTCAGTCTGAACATCGACATCGCCGAGGAGGAGGTTCAGTCGTCAATCAATGCCGCGCAGAGCTTTCTTCCCTCAAACCTTCCCTCGCCGCCGGTCTATAGCAAGACGAATCCAGCAGACGCTCCCGTCCTTACTCTGGCCATCACGTCCAGCTCAATTCCTTTATCGCAGGTTGAAGATCTCGTGGATACCCGCCTTGCGCCCAAGCTCTCGCAATTGAGCGGCGTCGGATTGGTGAGCATCAGTGGCGGACAGAAACCGGCTGTGCGCATACAAGCCAATCCGACGGCGCTGTCGTCCTATGGGTTGAACCTCGAAGATCTACGCACGGCGCTCGTCCAGACCAGCGTCAATGCTGCGAAAGGAAGCTTTGATGGGCCTCATCAGGATTACCAGATCAATGCGAACGATCAGCTGGTAACCAGCGCCGACTATCGAAAAGTTGTGGTTGCCTATCGCAATGGCGCCCCGATCCTGCTGCGAGATGTTGCGCAAGTCGTCGACGGCATCGAGAACAACAAGCAGGCAGCGTGGATGAACGAGACACCGGCGGTGATCCTCAACATTCAAAGGCAGCCCGGCGCAAACACCATCAGCGTGGTGAAGGCAGTCAAAGCGATTCTGCCCCAGCTTGAAGCGAATTTACCGACTTCCATTCAGGTCACGCCGTTAACCGATCTCACCACGGCAATCAACGCTTCTGTCTCCGACGTCGAATTTGAGTTAATGCTGACCGTTGCACTGGTAGTAATGGTCATCTTCCTTTTCCTGCGCAACCTTTACGCCACCATTATCCCCAGCATCGCCGTACCGGTCTCATTAGTGGGCACATTCGGCGCAATGTACGCGCTGGGCTATAGCCTGGATAACCTATCCCTGATGGCACTTACCATTTCCACCGGCTTTGTGGTGGATGATGCGATTGTCATGATCGAGAACATCTCACGCTTTCTCGAAGCCGGGGCCTCACCCATGGAAGCGGCCATGAAGGGCGCTGAGCAAATCGGCTTCACCATCATCTCTCTTACCGTCTCGCTCATCGCGGTGCTGATTCCACTGCTCTTCATGGGCGATGTTGTCGGTCGTCTGTTTCGCGAGTTCGCAGTTACACTGGCCGTCACCATCATCCTGTCAGCCGTAGTCTCCCTGACGCTAACGCCCATGATGTGCTCGCGAATTTTACGAAGCACTCCCAAAGATCAACAAGGCCGCTTCTTTAAAGCTTCAGAGCGCGTATTTGACAGCATGATCGCGTTCTATGGCAGGACGCTCAAATTTGTTCTTGGGTACCAGACCATCACATTACTCGTGGCCGCAACCACCCTTGTGCTTACCGTCCTTCTCTACATCTTTATCCCCAAGGGGTTCTTTCCCACACAGGACACGGGTGTCATCCAGGGTATCTCGCAAGCACCCGAGACCATCTCTTTCCCGGCGATGGCACAGAAACAGCAGCAACTGGCTCATATCATTCTCCAGGATCCAGCGGTTGAGAGCATCTCCTCCTTTATTGGGGCAGACGGGACCAATACCACGCTAAATAGCGGAAGGATGTCCATCAACCTGAAGCCCCTCAATGTGCGCAAGATTAGTGCTTCCGACATCATCCGAAGGTTGCAATCGAACCTCACTCTCGTCGAGGGCATCACGCTTTACATGCAGCCGATACAAAACATTACAGTGGATGACCGCGTCAGCCGCACTCAGTACCAGTACACACTGGAAGATCCCGATGCGAACGAGCTGAATCTGTGGACAGGCCGGCTTGTCGAGAAGATGAAGCAGTTGCCGCAGCTCGTAGATGTGGCCACTGATCAGCAGACCGGAGGTCTAGCTGTATCGCTGGTGATCGATCGTGCCACTGCATCGCGTCTTGGCATCGCCCCATCCACAATCGATAGCACGCTTTATGACGCTTACGGGCAGCGTCAGATCAACACAATGTACACACAGTTGAATCAGTACCACGTGATACTGGAAACCTCTCCCGATGCTCAACAGAGTCCTGGAAAGCTTCAGGATCTATATATCCAGACCAATGCTTCCGTAGGAGGATCTGGACCGGGAGCGTCCTCGTCCTTTGCTTCTTCTGGATCCTCCTCTGCTGGTTCGAATGCCACAACTACTTCTGTGAAATACACGCCATCCTCCACGGTACTCAACGCGCCTTCGAATGCGATCGGGTCAGGGGTGGGGGCAAACGGCACTTCTTCAACCGCGAATGCAGTCACCACGACCGCCGCCTCTAGCGCGGTGCCTCTGGCTGCGTTCACACATTTTGAGAAGGGCACTGAGGCGCTCTCGATCAATCACCAGGGCCAGTTCCCGGCGGTGACTGTCTCGTTCAATCTTGCCCCCGATGCCGCATTGGGAGGAGCGATTACGGCCATCGAGAAGGTTCAGAAGAGCCTGAATATGCCGGCCAGCGTTCAGTATGGCTTTCAGGGCACAGCAGCTTCATTTCAGGGGTCGCTCGCCAATGAGGGGCTATTGATCCTTGCCGCACTGGCCGCAGTCTATATCGTGCTCGGAGTGCTCTACGAAAGCTTCATTCACCCGATTACCATCCTGTCTACACTGCCCTCGGCCGGCGTGGGTGCCTTGTTGGCGCTCATCCTTTTCAAGCAGGACCTCAGCGTTGTCGCAATTATCGGCATCATTCTGCTGATAGGAATTGTCAAAAAGAACGGCATCATGATGGTTGACTTTGCGATGGAGGGAGAACGAGTCCACGGGAAGAACTCAACGGACGCAATCTATGATGCCTGCCTGTTGCGTTTCCGACCGATCATGATGACTACTATGGCTGCGCTGCTGGCAGGAATTCCTCTGGCGGTGGGCCAGGGGATGGGTTCAGAGCTGCGCCGCCCGCTCGGCATTGCCATGGTTGGCGGGCTGCTGCTTAGCCAGGTGCTCACGCTTTATACCACGCCAGTCATATACATCTTCTTCGATCGTATCGGCCACCGCTTCAGCCGTTCTCCGAAGGCTATCGAAACTGCGAACCAGGCGAATCCGGCGGAGGCAACATGAATATCTCCGCCCCTTTCATCCGGCGCCCCGTAGCCACCACGCTGCTGACTGCAGGGATCGTCCTTGTTGGGGCCATCGCCTTCAAGGTCCTGCCTGTTTCCCCCTTGCCACAAGTTGATTTTCCCACCATCTCGGTTTCAGCCAGCTTGCCCGGTGGGAGTCCTGAGATCACTGCGTCCTCGATTGCGACTCCTTTGGAGCGCCAATTCAGCCATATCGCCGGCGTTACCGAGATGACCTCATCGAGTTCACTGGGCAGTACCTCGATCACCCTGCAGTTCGATTTGAGTCGCGACATCGACGGCGCGGCACGAGACGTCGAGGCAGCGATTAACGCCGCGCGCACATATTTGCCGGCGAACCTTCCAGGCAATCCGACTTATCGCAAGGTGAACCCCGCCGATTCGCCGATCATCATTTTGGGACTCACCTCGGATAAGTACGACAAACCGACGCTCTATGACGAGGCGTCTTCCGTAATTGCGCAAAAGTTGTCGCAGATCGCCGGTGTCGGACAGGTCTCGGTTGGCGGAGGCGCAGGTCCATCCGTACGGGTGGAAGTAAATCCTACCCTTCTCAACAGCCACGGACTGACGCTCCAGAATATTCAGTCCGTGCTGACTCAGCAGAATGCTCACGAGCCGGCTGGTCAAATCTCAGACGGAACCACGTCCGCTGATATCGTCACGAATGACCAGTTGCACCACGCAGACCAATACATGCCGCTCATTGTCGGTTACAAGCATGGAGCCGCCATCAGGCTCATGGATGTAGCCGATGTCTCCGACTCGACGCAGAACGTTCGTACTGCAGGTTACCTGAATGGCACACCCTCGATCACAGTGATGATCTTTCGCCAACCGGGCGCTAACATCATTGACACTGTTGACCGGGTGCGGGCTGAACTGCCCTCGATTGAAGCGTCGATTCCACAAGGTATCAAGACCACCATTGTTCTCGACCGCACCACGACCATCCGTGCCTCGGTCAGCGACGTTGAGCGGACTCTCATTCTTTCCGTCATTCTGGTAATTCTTGTTGTCTTCGTCTTTCTGCGCAACGGACGAGCCACTCTCATTCCCACCGTGGCTGTCCCTGTCTCGTTGATCGGAACCTTTGCGGTCATGTATCTATGTGGTTTCAGCATCGACAATCTCTCGCTTATGGCATTGACCATCTCGACAGGTTTCGTCGTCGACGACGCGATTGTAGTGATGGAGAACATCTCTCGCCTTCGTGAGGCGGGGATGCCCCCCATGCAAGCCGCCTTTCAAGGTTCAAAGGAGATCGGATTTACGATCTTTTCTATTAGCTTGTCGCTGATTGCGGTGTTCATTCCGATTCTTTTGATGGCCGGCATCGTTGGCCGACTGTTTCGCGAATTTGCAATCACGCTTTCGACGGCCATTGTTGTATCGATGCTCATCTCGCTGACAACCACCCCCATGATGTGCGCTTATCTGCTCAAGAACGAGAAAGGGGCTGTTCACGGTCGGGCATATCAAATCAGCGAAAAGGGATTTACGTGGATGCTCTCAACCTATAGTCGATCACTGGCCTGGGTGTTGAGGCACCCGGGGCCAATCCTGACCCTCCTCCTGCTCACCATTGCTCTGAATTTCTATCTCATCGTGATCATCCCCAAGGGGTTCTTTCCGCAGCAAGATACAGGAGCCATCACTGGCAGCGTGCGGGGACCCCAGGACGCATCGTTTGCAGTAATGAACAACTCGATCATGCAATTGGTGAATGTCATCAAGGCAGATCCGGCTGTTGCGGATGTCATAGCGCATACGGGAGGCGGTGGCGCATCCAACAGCGGCTCGATTTATATTTCGCTGAAGCCGCTAGATGTACGAAAGGTTACAGCGCCGGTCATCATCGATCGGCTACGGCCCAAACTGAACCGGCTCCCGGTCGCTTCAGCCTTCCTCCAGGCGGCGCAGGACTTGCGCATTGGAGGACGATCGAGTAATGCCATGTACCAATACACAATTCAGTCGGACAGTGTGGAGGATCTGGCACACTGGGGTCCAGTCCTGTTAGCGGGCATGCAGAAGATTCCCGGATTTCAGGATGTGAGCAGCGATGCACAAAATAGCGGCCTTGAGGAGCTGATCACCTATGATCGTCCCACCGCTGCAAGGCTTGGCATTACTCCTCAGTCTTTGAATCAGTCCCTGTATAGCGCCTTTGGACAGTCGGAAGTCTCCATCATTTACACGCAACTGAACCAGTATTATGTCGTGCTCGAGGTGGCGCCTCCGTACTGGCAGAGCCCCGATGGTTTGAAGAACATCTACCTCAATACCTCGGGCAGCGGGATCGTTCCGATTTCCACGGTTACTTCGGCGCAAGCGAACACTACTCCGCTCATCATCAATCACACCAGTTCCTTCCCATCCGTCACAGTGTCGTTCAACCTTGCGTCGAACATGTCTTTAAGCGACGCTACCCGCTTGGTCTCTCAGATGCAGAATCGGCTGAATATGCCGGGAACTGTGCGCGGCTTCTTTGCCGGAACAGCGGCGGCCTATCAAACTTCTCTCGATAGTGAGCCTCTTCTTATAGGTACGGCGTTGCTGGCGGTCTACATCGTTCTCGGCATCTTGTACGAAAGCCTGATACACCCTCTTACCATCATTTCCACTTTGCCCTCGGCGAGCGTGGGCGCCATGCTCGCGCTAATGTTGTTCAAAATAGACCTCAACGTCATTTCAATCATCGGCATCATTCTGCTGATCGGCATCGTGAAAAAGAACGCGATCATGATGATTGACTTTGCCTTGGTTGCAGAGCGCGAACATGGCAAGACCACCACCGAGGCCATCTTTGAAGCTTGTCAGCTTCGCTTCCGCCCCATCCTGATGACGACAATGGCCGCCTTGTTTGGCGCATTGCCGCTGGCATTCGGTACGGGAACCGGCTCCGAACTGAGGCGCCCGCTTGGAATCACGATCGTCGGCGGTTTGATTGTAAGCCAGATGCTGACACTCTATACCACGCCAGTCGTCTACCTGTTCTTCGACCGTTTGCGGCTTCGCTTTCGGAGCAAACAGTCAGTGATTCTCAATCATGGGACCGCAGAGGCCACTTAGCAACAGATCTATCGGAGTGTCAGTTATGGAAAAGTCTATTGTTCAATCCAGCAACTCGTTTTCGGCGTGGTACATACTCTCACTCACTTTGCCATTTGCAATACTGCTTGGATGCAATGTAGGGCCGCGATATCTTCCGCCCACATCGACAGCTCCTCAGGTCTACAAAGAATCCCCCACGCTGTTTAAGGAAGCCGAGGGATGGACAATCGCGCAACCGCAGGATGCAACCCTTCGCGGCAAGTGGTGGGAAATCTACAACGATTCAGACTTGAATGCGCTCGAAGATCAACTCAATATCGACAATCAGAACATTCGCGAGGCATTTGAGAACTTCATGCAGGCCCGTGCCCTGGTGCGTGAGGCACGCTCCCAGTATTTCCCCACAGTAAGCGTGGGCGGCTCCTACACCCGGTCACAGACATCTTCAAACGTTGGGTCAACGGCTGGCACCGGCGCACTTGGCGGTAAACAGACACAGATATTTTCCTTTCCCGCCGATGTCTCGTGGGAACCTGACCTGTGGGGGAGGGTCCGCAACACAGTGCACGCGAGCCAATACACTGCCCAATTGACCGCAGCTGACCTTGAGAATGAGCGACTGACTGAACAGGCCAGTCTCGCCGAATACTTCTTTGAAGTTCGTGGGCAGGACGCGCTGCAAGGAATTCTCGACGACACGGTCGAAGCCGATAGGAAAGCCCTTGAAATTGCGAAGACGCGCTATCTCAACGGTGTAGACGACCAGATCTCCGTTGTCGAGGCACAGTCAACTCTTGAGAGCGCGCAATCGGATGCGATGAATATCGGAATTGCACGAGCCCAGTATGAGCATGCTATCGCCACGCTTATCGGCAAGTCGGCCTCGACATTCTCAATTCCAGTCCAGCCAAGGACGAGCGCACCTCCGCCAATCCCTATCGGCTTACCCTCTCAATTGCTCGAGCGGCGTCCAGACATTGCCGCCGCAGAGCGAAACATGGCCGCCTCGAATGCACAGATCAGAGTTGCGTATGCCGCCTTTTACCCTGCTCTGACTCTCTCAGCCGACGGCGGCATGGAGAGTTCGGCCATAAAGCACATCCTCGATTGGCCCAGCCGATTCTGGTCTGTCGGCCCTTCAATCTCTGAGACTGTCTATGATGGCGGCCTGCGTAGGGCGACCGTAAATCAGTACGTCGCGACCTACAACGCAAATCTCGCTGCCTATCGCCAGTCCGTGCTTACGGCATTTCAGCAGGTCGAAGACTCGCTCGCAGCGGTGCGCATTTATTCTCAGCAGATTCAAAGCCGGCAGCAAGCCGTCGCTTCATCTCAGACGTTTCTGCAACTCGAGTTGGAGCGCTATAAAACCGGCATCGATCCGTACATCGACGTAGTCACAGCACAGACCACTCTTCTCGCGAACCGGCAGTCCTTGGCGACTCTCCAGGTTCAGCAGATGACTGCATCGGTTCAACTGATCGAATCGCTGGGCGGAGGGTGGGATCGATCGCAGCTGCCTACACCCGCCCAAGTCACCGGGAAGCCGGCGAGGACAGAGACTGCGATTCGGCATTAGATTGCGAAAGCAACATCACCAATTAGAGCCAAACGCCGCTATCTATGCCACGATGCAGTTACCACCATTCCGTGGAGTGCGTTGCCGCAGCCTTCACGTCGTTCTCGGATTTGGCTGAGCGAAGAAGCAAGAGCGGGCACTGCACGAGCTTGATGACCTTCGCGGCAATCGACCCGAAGACCAGCGGTTGCCAACCTGAAATGCCGTGTGTAGAGATCACCACCAGGTCAATATGTTCACGCTCTATTACGTGCATGATGTTCCCAACTACGTCATTTCCAACTTCGATACTGGAGGTCGACTTCACTCCCCTGGACGCGAGAGCTGTATGGCACTTTGCCAGATGTTGTTCTGCGAATGTTCTTGCTTCCTCAACAAACTCACTTTCGGGAACCATGTCAGGAACTGTCGTGGCGGGGAACATCGGAATCACATTCACAAGATAGAGCTCCGCATGAAAGTGCTTGGCAAGGTCACTTGCCGTCTCTAAGGCCGCCTGGGATGATGGGCTAAAGTCAATTGGCAAGAGGATCTTCTTGGGGATGGAAGTGGAAGAATGAACTTCGCGCATAACAGTCTCCTTCGCGAATCATGAACCTACTCGCAGGCTCATTCTCTTCCATCCATTCACGCCCGGCCTGTGCTCTTTTGAACACTCTGCGCATGGGCTCTTCGTCGCTTAGGGACCGATGTCACATTGACCGATTGGTGCGGTCAATGCAAGGACGAAACTCGCAATTCTGTGCAAGAATGACCATCTCTCAGGGCTTCCATTCTGCAACCATTGCTGGGAGCATACTTATGCCCGGTGGTATGTCGTTGAAGGCGCTAGCCGTGTCTCTGGGCGACGATGCCGATGAGAGGAGCGCAATTGAAGTCATCCATGACGAACTCGGAGCCGCAATCCTCGCCCGTCTACTTCGGTGATCGGAGAGACAAGCCACGCGGCAAAACGACCACGGAGCCTATCGGCGTGAAGGTGACACGGACGATGTTCCTGTTGCTTCTCACTGTGGTGCTGACAACACTGCCAACTGAGATAAGGTCACAATCGCTTTCCTCTTCTCAAGGTCTCTCAGTAACCGAAAGAGTTACGACCTCTTCGAGTCTAGACTTGACGTATGTCCGTCCGACACAGAAGACAATGGTCATCAATTACACTTTCGATGCATTCGGTCCGTATCCAATTGTCGGCGCAGCGTTCGCTGCCGGTATCAACCAACTGAGTAATGCGCCACCAGAGTGGAACCAGGGGGCGGAGGGATTCGGCAAGCGATTTGGGTCCGACTTTGGGATCGCAGCGATTGGAACAACCACGCGATATGCGCTGGCAGAAGCCTTCAAGGAAGATACATTGTATTACCGCTGTGAATGCAGCGGGATGTTTCCGCGGCTGCGCCATGCCGCGATTTCCACGTTAACAGCTCGCCGCGGCGAAGATGGCCATCGTGCTTTCTCTTTCTCTGCGCTGGTTGCTCCTTATGTGGGTTCAATGACTGCCATCTATGGTTGGTACCCGGATCGTTTTGGCGCAAAGGACGCATTCCGGATGGGTAACTATGGTCTCTTGGGATATGTAGGGGGAAACATAGCCCTGGAGTTCCTGTATAGCGGACCCCATTCCATGCTGACGCGCATGCACCTCAACAACCAACACGGCGCACCAGACCCGGGTCCAAACCATTGAACGACCGTGACCAGACGGCAACTGCGAGTTTCAGCCCTTCGCTTCCGGGCCGGGAAGCCGTAGACTTGCCCGTCGCCATCACTTCGCCTGCTGGACTGGTTGGAGGATTTTTCGAGTGGTTTGGTAACCTCGGAATTTTTTCCTGGCAAGTTCTCAAAGCTGCAGTGACGCCGCCCTATGAGTGGCGTGAATTGATTCGACAACTCGACGAAGTTGGATCGAAATCTCTACCGCTCGTCGCTTTGGCGGGAGCTGCAATCGGCGTTGTCATCTCGTTGGAAGCCCGTTACAGCCTCAGCCGTTTCGGCGCTAAGTCGATGTTTCCCGCCACTCTTGTGTACTCCGTCATCCAAGTGATGGGCCCGGTGATCACGGGTCTGGTGGTGAGCGGTCGGGTGGGTGCCGGCATTGGCGCTGAGCTTGCGTCGATGAAGGTAACAGAACAGATAGATGCCATCGAGGCATCTGCGATCAATCCGTACAGACTGCTTGCGGCAACACGCATTCTTGCCTGCATTCTGATGCTCCCTCTACTGACCGTTGCCGCCGACGCATGCGGCTTATTGACCGGTTGGTTCGCCCAGACTCTCGTGGAGCCGCTCTCATTCCAGCAGTTCATTTCAAGTGGCTTCAACGGCGCCACCTTTAACGCCTTTTTGCCTCCGACTCTCAAGACCGCCGTGTATGGCCTGATCATCGGGGTCGTTTCATGTTTTCAGGGAATGCGTACACGCGGAGGAGCCGCGGGTGTGGGCCGCGCTGCTACTAACTCAGTCGTACTTGCTTCACTCTTTCTTATCCTGGCGGATGTCGTCCTGGTGAAATTCATCCTGGTTTTCTTTCCTTAGTCCTTACACGAACTGCTCGCGAAACAAATATGGCCACAGCCTATGACAATGCGATGAAGCAAGGAGCTGTCACAGATGGTAGCGGCGTACCGTTTGTCGCGGTTGAGAATTTGCGAAAACTCTTTGCAGGCCGCGCGGTTCTCAACGGAATCAACTTAAGCGTGAGCCGTGGCAAGACGCTGGCCGTGTTGGGACGAAGCGGCACAGGGAAGAGCGTGCTTCTGAGGCTCATCATTGGCCTCGAGAAACCTGATTCAGGATCGGTTGAGATCTGCGGTCAGGATATCGCAGGCCTGGCACTCGATCAGCTTGGAGAGATCAGGAAGAGGATAGGGTTCCTGTTTCAGCATGCAGCTCTTTACGATTCGTTATCCGTCGCCGAGAATGTCGCATTTCCCTTGCAACACCATCGCAAGGAAATGTCGAAGTCCGACCGGGCCGACCGGGTAAATCAGTTGTTGGCCGAGGTGAACATGGAAGGAAACCTCGAGAAAATGCCTTCTGAGATCTCAGGTGGAATGCAAAAGCGCGTGGGCCTGGCAAGGGCGCTCGCGCTGGAGCCTGAGATTCTTCTCCTCGACGAGCCCACGGCCGGTCTCGACCCCATTAGTTCAGGGGAGATCGACGAGTTGATTCTCAAACTCCAGCGTGAGCGAATGATGGCATCAATCGTTGTAACTCACAATCTGCATAGTGCCAGGACGATCGCCAACCGTCTTGCCATCTTGAATGAAGGCAACGTGGTGATCCAAGGCTCGTTTGAAGATCTTCAACAAAGTGATATTGGGTTCGTAAAGGAATTTCTGAAGCAGTCGTAGGAGAACATATGTCGAGAATCGCGCGGCTAGGAGCATTCATCGTTATGACATTGGCGGTTTTAGGCGCCGGGGTCTTCGTGATTGGGAGTAAGGAGTACCTGTTTCGCTCCACATATCAACTGAAGGCCCAGTTCGACAATGTAGCGGGTCTGGCTGAAGGAGCCGACGTTCAGGTGGGTGGCGTTCACAGTGGAACAGTAACTGGAATTGCCTTGCCGAGGAAGCCCGGAGACAAAGTAACAGTCCTCATAAGTCTTGCCAAGTCAACGCACGAGATTATCAAGAAGGACTCCGTAGCTTCAATCCAAACTGAGGGGCTGTTAGGGAACCAATACGTCTCCATTTCTTTTGGATCCGCAGGGCAAGCCGAAGTCAAAGACGGCGAAATCATCCTGAGTGAACCGCCGCTGGAGATGGCCGACCTGCTCAAAAAGACCAGCAGCATTCTGGATGGCAGTCAAATGGCTATCCAGAATGCCGCTTCGGCGACGGCGCACCTGAACTCAGTGAGTGCGAAGATCGATTCAGGACAAGGCACCGTGGGCGCGCTCGTGAACGACAAAGTACTCTATAGCAACCTCGAACAGACCACGTCGACTCTGCATGCAACGATGCTCCAGGCTCAGACTGGAGTGACGGACTTTCAGGAGAATATGGAGGCCTTGAAACACAACTTCCTTTTGAGCGGATACTTCAAGAAGCGCGGATACGAAGACTCCGCCGACTTGGCCGCAAATAGTATTAGTGGGCTCCCGAAAGAAGTGCCGGAGAAGGAGTTTACTTATGCAGCCAGGCAACTCTTTGATGGCCGCGATTCCGCCAAGTTGAAGGATCAGAAAACCCTGAAGGCCAGCGGCGATTTTCTGGCCCATAATGATTTCGGATTTGCGGTCGTCGTGGTTTCCACTGGTATGGATGGCGATACCCAGAAGGATCTGGTGCTCACCGAAGCCAGGGCGATGGTGGTACGCCAGTATCTTGTCGAAAACTTCGGATTTGACGACAGCCAGCTTAAGACGCTGGGATTAGGCAAGCAGGCAGGAGCGAATCCGGAGACAGATTGGGGTTCGATCCGCATCCTCATCTTCCCTGAAGGAACCCAGATCCCGACCGCCAGCCTCGCACCGGCAGTCAGTTCGTCCACACCCGATGCCGACGACCGGCGAACCCGGGTCACCTCCGCAGCAACTCAAAAGCCATAGTGTACTGCGCAGCTAAGGTGAGCGGGGAGTGTGTGTGCAGAAGACGCTTTCGGTTCTTGTGCCGAGTCGCTCAGAATCCTAGTCATCCGCAACGCGTTGGTAGGAATCATAATCGCATTGTCACCGCGGCGGGATAACACATTCATTCGAAGTTGTCGAAAATTGGCGCTCCTGCATGCAATGAGTGCCAATACGAAGAAATGAATTGCAGACTAAGTTACTTCGAACCAAATCTTTCTTAGTAGATAGCGGCTTGTGTGGCTATAATGATTTACTGCTCCACTGACCTGTATGATCCTGCCGGACTCCAACCCGGAAACCACGCACTCCGGCTCCAACTTTGAGCGACCTTCACCTATGGCGCAAGCAAATCCTGCTATTTCATGCCCGCAACTCACTATTGTGATCCCATGCCACAACGAAGAGAAGGTGTTGTCTGAAACTGCGTTGCGCCTCGGTAACTTGCTCGATGCGCTAAGTCGAGCTTCATTGATCTGCGAACCGTCGATCTATTTTGTTGATGATGGTTCGACGGACGATACGTGGCGTGCCATAGAGCGGTTGGCGGCCAAGGATACTCGTGTGCACGGCCTTAAGCTGTCTAGAAACTTCGGGCAACAGAGCGCAATTCTCGCCGGATTGCTCATGGCTCCGGGAGATGCCCTAATCAGCATCGACGCTGATCTGCAGGATGATGTAGCAGCGATAGAGGGGATGGTGCGCGCCTACTATCGTGGTGCCGACGTTGTTTACGGAATTCGACGCAACCGCGATACGGATAGTCTTTTCAAGCGGACTACCGCTGAAGGTTACTACCGGGTCTTGCAGGCAATGGGCGTACAACTCATGTTCAATCACGCTGATTTTCGTCTCATGAGCAGACGCGTGATTGAAGAACTGCGCAATTGCAAGGAAAGCAACCTGCTGCTTAGAGGATTGGTTCCCCAGTTGGGCTTTCCTTCTGAACTGGTCTACTACGATCGGCAAGTACGCTACGCAGGAGAGACCAAATATTCGATCCCGAAGATGGTCGCTCTGGCTGTGAACGGCATAACTTCGTTCACCGAGATACCCTTGAAGTTCATCACGGTGCTAGGCATGCTCGTTTCATTATTCAGCTTTGGATTGGCTGCATGGGCGTTGATCGCCAAGTTCCTCCATATGGCCTCTGTCCCGGGCTGGGCTTCGGTCGTGATTCCCCTTTATATGCTGGGCGGAATACAACTGCTGTGCCTGGGGGTCATCGGACAATACCTGGCGAGGATCTACTCTGAAGCGAAGGCCAGACCTCGATTCATCGTTGAGAAGAGCGTGTAGCACAAAATGTGTCTGTGAGGTTGGAGCAGGCGGTAGGTTCGATCCCGTTCATTGCAATTCAACCTCCAACTTCCCGCTAATTCCGAAACAGCGTCCCGGTCCTATTGGGGCAATTGTGCGAGCAACGCGTACTGACCGCCAAAGGGCACTTTGGATAACACTCTTTCAAAGGTGCCGAATTTGTTGAATAGATTCTCAGGGAGATAGAGAAAGTATTCCCGACGGGGTGACGCGAAGCCTGTTGCCTCAAGCAACTTTGCCGCTTCGTGTGCAGTTAGAAGTTCCGCGTCCACGTCAACTGGGCACCGTCTCACAATCGAACGAGTGATTGGATTCCAAGGATTGTGTTCGATGATGCAACACCACCCACCGGGGCTCAGCACCCTCCGCATTTCCTTGATCAGAAGCACGCGGTCCCCTCCATGAACATGGTGGAAGACACACACCGCAGTCACAACATCGACCGAGCCATCACTAAAGGGCAACTTGACCAGAGAGGGCTGCTGATACGTCTTGAACGAGGCATCCGAAAGCAACATGTTGGGAGAGGGGTCGCACCCGAATGCATTGGCGAAGTTCTCGCCCGCCAATTTCAAGAGTTCGCCTTGACCACAGCCAACATCTAGCCATCTCTTTGTCCCCGGCACCACGCCGGCGCTTCTTAAAAGTCTCTCAATGAGATGCCATTTTCTGCGGTGGAAATGGATTGGATCCTGGGCAAAGTGATCTCTGAGCGGGTCTTCGAGCAAAGTGGCGTAGGTGGACGCGTACTGATCGAACTCAGGGGACTTTTTGGTGTCGTTCTCCATTAGTTCTGCCATCTCACTCCGCAACTCGAACTCCTCGCTAACTCATTTCGTTTGTTAGATCTTCCCCATGCCATGCGGAGAGATCCTGCGCTACGGTACCGCATTCGAGCTACGATCTTCGAAATGGCATGACCGATCGCGCGTCCAGCCAATATACCCGCAACCTCTTGAAAGTGCTAGAGCACCTTAGTTGTAGACGACGGTGCTGCATCGGATCGGGTACACGCGGCACTAAGTCATCTTCCCTTGGCCGGCGAGGTCTCCGGGCACGGTTCGCACAAATATCACCGAGTTGTTGTCCGAATAGACAATCTTCCACGCATGCAGAAGCGTTAAAGCGCGAACCATTGGAGAATGGCTGTCTAAGAGGCAGAAATTAACCCGGTACTTTTGGAGCAGTAAATTTGGGTCACTGTGCAGCGTGGCCCAGTCACCGAATTCACCGAGAAAGCCTGACCATTCGTAGACATCCGTTCGACCGTCCATCATTACCGGGTATTCCGGCGCAGCCCAGATCAGGTAGCCCCCAAACACAAATTCGTTCAACATCGGTCCGGGCAAATGGTTGCTCTTGATGAATTCCACTGCCTTCACTGGGCTCTGATCCTCCACCTGCTCTTGCAGATTTCGACTGCCTGGGAAGGCCAGGACAACGACAAGCAGGGATATCCCGATGAGCACCGCATTCGGCCAGATTCGATCCTTTTCTGCGTCGTATCCCTCCCACGATGTTGAGAGTTGGCGAGACAGGATAGGCGCAGCCAATATACCGAACGCAAACATCGTGCGTGAATGGCTAACACCGAGCCATGTGGCAATTACCAACAACAGCAACTCATCCCAGAACAAGTCGGAACGACGGATGACTACAAGTAGAAACGTGATAAGCAGGACCGCCAGCAACGCAACGCCGCGAGCCTCAGTCATTTGCGTCGGCTGCCATTCTTGTATATTGCTTAGATTGATAGGCTGATGAAACATGGTATTTACGGGGTAGAGCACTTGCTTCAAACCAACCGGGTTCAGGAACACTGCAGCGATGGAAAGAGCCATGGCCAGCGCCAGCACGCGCCGGCAATGTGGTTCCCATCGCGGCGCCACGAGCGAGCCAGCCCGGAAATTGAAGAGAGAGCCGAAAAGAGAAACCCCTGCCACTACGAGGCCGAGAAAGAAGGACCCATGGCAGTTTACCCAAAGGACAAACAAGACTGGCAACCAGAAGAACCAGCGGGGATCACGATTTCGCCCCAGATGAATCAGGACCAGTTCAGCTATCAACAAGAGATAGCCGAGCAACTGCGGCCGCACAGCCATGCCGATTGTGGCGAATAGCCAAATAGTGAGCGCCCCCACAAAAGCCACCTTGGCATTTCCTGAGTAGAGTGTGCAGAGGCCATAGCCGGCGATCAGAAGAATTGCGCTGAACAGGCATAACCAGAGCATCAGGCCAGAAAGCCCCCACCCTTTATAAGCGAGGAAAATCGTCAACTGCGAGAGCCATTCCTGGGGTATCGAGGCTTGATGGTTAGTCGTGTAAGAAAAAGCATCAGTTATCGGGATGGAGTGGGTCGTCCAAATGACCTCGCCCATTTTGAGATGCCACCACATATCCGGATCGTCGAATCGCGAGCGCACCGTCAGCACTGCGAGCATGGCCAGAAGGGCGGCCAGCATTGCAGGGAAGGAAAAGACCTTTTGGAATGTACTGATAGGCCCGGAATGGGAGAATGCCTGGCTGCCGAACTCTGCGGCTGTCTTGCTGCTATCTTGCACGGTCTTCACCCTTCCGCCGCACGATATTGGACATCGCGAATACCCTCCGCCAGTGTATAGCGAGACGGCCCCAAATAGTTCTGCGATGAAATCGTCGAGGCGCTCTACCGGTTCATTCACCAAGCAGGGCAAGAACCGGCAGCGCCGAACGCGAAACCGAGAGTGCGCAGCAGAGTCAGATCGCGGCCGCAATGCTCTCTGAGGTTACAGCCATCACCATCTCGCGTATCGAATCGATGACCAAATCGGGTTCATCGAGATGAATCCAGTGGGCGCTGGCAGCCGCAATTACCTGTTGCACATTGTCGCCGATACGATCAAGACACTGATCCGAAAGCGGAGTCGACTTGCCCGGAGTTATCACCTTCACAGGGATTTCGCGGATGGGATTGGCGTCTTGCATCTCACGAACCGTGTCGGGAACCGCTTCGACGTGACTGCGCATGCCCGCGTAATAGCCAGGGCGCGACCAGTGAGCGGCGACGATGGGCCAGACCTCCCTCGGCATTTTGCCAACCTCTTCTGTAACTCGATTGAGCACGTGTCGGCCCCCGGTTCCCGCAGCGCCGGCCAACCTGCCAGAGAGGCGGCCAGAACGGCAAAGCAACGACGTTACAGCAAGGCGAGCAAGCCCGAATCGCGCAATTGGGATTGCGAAACGGGACAATCTCTTGCCTCTGTCGAGCATGAATTGTTTGGCTGGATTGAGAGGCGGCCATTCCTCACAACGCATAGGATCGATGAGAACCACACCCGCCACGTCTTCGGGATAGCTGAGCGCATAACGGCGCATGACCAGTCCGCCGAAAGAATGTCCCACAAGAATATAGGGCGGCTTGATGCCCGCACATCGTAACATCGCGTGCAGCTCGACGGCGATATTTCCGGGGGTGCGCGAGGTGCGGCATGGGCTGCTCCAGCCGAGTCCGCTGCGATCATAGGAAGCAGTACAAGTGAAGCGTGAGACTGTCTCCTGTATGTGATACCAGTTCAGATTAGTTGCGGCGATGCCGGCTTCGAAAAGCACAGCCGGGCCGCCCGAGCCCTTTTCGACCAAGTAAAGTCTGCATCGCCCTCCAATGTTGACCCAGCGCCCGGGGCCGGAATAGCGCAACTGGTCGCGATGCGCGCCGATTCTTTGGTAGAGGAACCCTGCGCCCAGCAGAGCCGTGCCAATCAGCAAGATCGAGAGTAGGACGAGCATAGAGGATCCTAAAAATGAGCGACCTGCTCAGGACTAAAGTCCCTGAGGCTGAGGTTCGCTTTTGCGCTGCCGCGGTCGACGATCAAAAACGTCGAATCCTCGCGTCCGCGAACCTTGACTTCCACCTGGCTGGCCGACCAGACGCCACCAGTCTGGCGCAGGCCAATATAGGTGAACTCCTTCACCGTTCCCGTTCCTTTCTGAGTCTTCTCAGCATACACAGGGTAACCAATAGCATGATCGAGCCATGTTTGAACTTCGGCATAGTGCGTGTGGTCCGCTGCTCCCGGAGTGCTTTTCAAGACATCACAATCGCGCGCGCCGAATCTGGTTCTTTTGAGAATTGCTTGGCCTTGCCAATAATACTGCGGCTCAAGAAAGTCTTCATAGCTAAAACCAGAGCCGAGCAGATCGTCTCCCCACTTGTCGAACGGAAGTGGGGTCGGCGCGGTGTCGCCCGGATGCACAATCCGGATCGAATTCTGGCCGTTGGGCCGCAATTCCAGCAGGAGGTGGACGCGAGCATTGGCGGGGGAATTCACTTCGCAGAGTACGCGCAGAACACCGGGAAACCAGCGCGCCTTGATGGTGATGCCATAGCTGGTGCGCGCGCCGGCGGCATCTACACGAACGAGACGGCCCGTGGCGCGGTAGTCTGCCGACTCCACGCGCTGGCGCGGACTGGCAAGCACCGCGTGCACATCCGCGGCATGCGCCGGGATGGCCAAGAGCAGCGCTGCCGCGAGCGCAGCCACAAATATCTTCATGACTCCACCTTACCGTCGCGGATTCGAATATGCCGGGGAGCGGAATCGGCAATTTCATTCGCGTGCGTGACGACAATGAGCGTCATGCCGTGCGTCTTCTGAATTCCGGTGAGTACCTCCATAATGTTTGCGGAATTCACGCTGTCGAGATTTCCGGTGGGCTCATCAGCCAGCAGGATGGAAGGGTGATTGGCCAGCGCCCGCGCAATCGCCACGCGTTGGCGCTCGCCCGCAGAAAGCTCGTTAGGGTACCGGTCCATGCGCTCTTCGAGGCCCATTTCGCAAAGCAGAGCTTCGGCCCGCTGCACGCGGCTGTTGCCTCCCTGACTTACCCCAAGCAACGGTGCCTGCACATTTTCAATTGCGCGTAGGGTGGGCAGCAGATAAAACGCCTGGAAAATAAATCCGACGTGGTGGCAGCGATAGGTGTCGAGGTCGATGGCCGATCCCAGCGGTTCGCCCTTGAACAAGACTTCTCCGCTGGTGGGTGTGTCGAGGCCGCCGAGCAGTTGCAGCAGGGTGGATTTGCCGCTGCCGCTGGGTCCGCTGATGGCGACGAATTCGCCGGCAGTGATCGACAGATCGACACCGCGCAATGCTTCGATTCGTCCTTCATCGTAGCTTTTGGTAAGGTTGCGTACTTCAAGCAGGGGAGTCGTCATGCCGCAAGGCCTCTAGCGGAGAGAGACACATACCGCGCCATGCCGGGAAGGCCCCGGCCTACAGCTCGGCACGAATAGAGATTTTCGCCGCCATTGCTCCAGGAAAGACTCGGCCATTCTTGATTAAGAAAGGGGCGGGAAGAACCGGACAAGCTTGTAAGGAATACACCGTTGACTCCGGCACTTCTGCCCGAAGTCAGCCGTGTTCGATCTCGCCGGCGCGAGAAATTCTTACATGCAAACCATGTGAAGGACAATTGGGCCGCCATGCCGATGGGTTAAGCCCTCGCGTTTTCAGGGTTAATTGAAAGTCTATTCAGCCGCGGTCGCTGTGTCCATCGCGGAGTTGAAGCAAGCGTTCGAGGGACAGTCCTCGGTATTGCCGCACCCACCTCAGAACCGGCCTTGATTCAGCAGCTTGCGATGTTAAGCAACTATCCGGCGCAGGGGGCTGCCCAATCGTGTCGTCGAAAGTGTATGATGCCCTCGCCGCGTCCCCGTGACTGCAATTGCGCGGCACATCCTCTGGAGGACAATCCGATGGCGACATTGACAGCCGTGCATCCGGGCAAGCTCAGCGACCAGGTGAGCTTTCGCCCCCGTTATGGAAACTACATTGGCGGAAAGTGGGTCGAACCTGTTTCCGGCCAGTACTTTGAGAACGTCACCCCGGTTACTGGGAAGACATTTTGCGAGATTCCGCGCTCCAACGCGCAGGATATTGATAGGGCCCTGGACGCGGCGCATGCAGCACGCGAAGGCTGGGGCCACACTAGCCCCACCCAGCGCGCCATCATCCTCAACCAGATTGCCCAGCGGATGGAGGACAACCTCGACCTGCTGGCTCTAGCCGAGACCTGGGACAATGGCAAGCCTATCCGCGAGACCACCGCGGCAGACATTCCTCTGGCCATCGATCACTGGCGCTACTTTGCCGGATGCATCCGTGCCCAGGAAGGCACCATTTCAGAGATCGACCGGGACACGGTAGCTTACCATTTCCACGAGCCGCTGGGCGTCGTTGGGCAGATCATCCCGTGGAACTTCCCCATCCTGATGGCCACGTGGAAGCTGGCGCCGGCATTGGCAGCGGGCAATTGCGTGGTGTTGAAGCCTGCTGAACAAACTCCAGCCAGTATCCTGGTGTGGGCCGAGTTGGTGGGCGACCTGCTGCCTGCCGGTGTGCTGAATATTGTGAACGGTTTTGGACTCGAAGCGGGCAAGCCTTTGGCCTCCAGTTCGCGGGTAGCCAAGATCGCCTTTACCGGCGAAACCACAACCGGCCGGCTCATCATGCAATACGCCAGCCAGAACCTCATTCCTGTGACCCTTGAACTGGGCGGCAAGTCGCCGAACATTTTCTTTGCCGATGTTTGCCAGGAAGACGATGATTTCTTCGACAAGGCAATCGAGGGATTCGTCATGTTTGCGCTGAACCAGGGCGAGGTATGCACCTGTCCCAGCCGCGCGCTTATCCAGGAGAGCATCTACGACAAGTTCATGGAACGGGCGCTGAAACGGGTGGCGGCCATCAAGCAGGCTAATCCCCTGGAGCCTTCGACCATGATTGGCGCTCAGGTTTCAAGTGAGCAACTGGAAAAGATTCTGAGCTACATCGACATCGGTCACAAGGAAGGTGCTCAACTGCTGGCCGGTGGCGGACGCGCCCACATGGGCGGCGAACTGGAGGGCGGCTATTATGTGCAGCCAACAGTCTTCCACGGCCATAACCGCATGAGAATCTTCCAGGAAGAAATCTTTGGGCCCGTGGTGTCGGTGACCACGTTCAAGACCGAAGCGGATGCGCTGGAGATTGCCAACGACACGCTCTACGGCCTTGGTGCTGGATTGTGGAGCCGTGATGCCAATCGCTGCTACCACCTGGGACGCGGCATCCAGGCTGGGCGTGTGTGGGTCAATTGCTACCACGCCTATCCGGCGCACGCGGCGTTCGGCGGTTACAAGCAATCGGGTATTGGCCGCGAAACGCACAGCATGATGCTTGACCACTATCAGCAGACCAAGAACCTGCTCGTGAGTTACAGCCCGAAGAAGCTGGGCTTCTTCTAGCCAGGGGGGTCGAGTAATGGCAGAGCTACCCAGGCAAGTACTGGCGACCGATCTGGCAATTCACCTGATAAGGGTTCTGCGCGAGAAACATGGCCCCCTGATGTTCCACCAGTCGGGGGGCTGCTGCGACGGCAGCTCCCCGATGTGCTATCCGCGCGGCGAGTTCATTACAGGTGACTCGGACGTGCAACTGGACACAGTGGATGGCGAACCGTTCTATATGAGTCGTAGCCAGTTTGAATACTGGAAACACACGCAGCTGATTCTGGACGTGGTGCCGGGCCGCGGAGGCATGTTCTCTCTCGACGGGCCGGAAGGTTTCAGGTTCCTGATCCGCTCCCGCGTTTTTGACGATGCGGAGATTGGCGAACTACGGGCCGCCGGACGCATTTAGAGCGGTCCCGCAATTTGTGTGCCCTTTTGGGAGGATGAACAAGCAAGCATGAGAGAAGTCGTGATCGCTTCAGCGGTGCGGACCGCAGTGGGCAAGTTCCAAGGCTCGCTACAAACGTTTTCCGCACCGCAATTGGGCGCGCTTGTGGTGCGCGAGGCGGTGCGCCGCGCGGGCATCAGCGCCGGAGCCGTAGACGACTGCATCATGGGCTGCGTCATCCAGGCCGGGCTGGGCCAAAATCCTGCGCGGCAAGCCGCACTCTATGGCGGCCTGTCCCCGGAGTCGGGCGCGCTGACAGTCAACATGGTCTGCGGCTCGGGACTGAAGGCTGTGGCCATGGCAGCGCAGGCCGTCCAGACCGGCGACGCGGAGATGGTGGTGGCCGGGGGCATGGAGTCCATGACCAACGCACCGTTTCTGCTGCCCCAGGCGCGAGCGGGTTATCGCATGGGCAACGCCACATTGGTAGACGCGATGATCTACGACGGCCTGTGGGACATCTACAACGACTTCCACATGGGAGTCGCCGGAGAACTGGTGGCCGAGAAGTTTGGCATTGGCCGCGGAGAGCAGGATGCCTTTGCCGCCGAGTCGCACCGCCGCGCAGCCACCGCCACGGCGCAGGGGTCCTTCCGCGACGAGATATTGCCCGTCGAGTTGCCGCCAGCAAAAAAGGGCGAATCTCCACGACTCTTTGACGCCGACGAAACCATCCGCCCAGGCACCACGGTAGAGATTCTGTCCCGGCTCAAGCCGGCATTTCAACAGAACGGCTCGATTACTGCCGGCAATGCTCCCGGCGTGAGCGACGGGGCCGCGGCCCTGGTGGTTACCAGCCTGGAGCGGGCTCGGGAATTGGGGCTCAAACCGCTGGCCGCAGTTCGTGCGCAGGCAACCGGCGGCCGCGACCCGAAGTGGATGAGCCTGGCCCCGATTGACGCCGTCCGCAAGGCGGCCGCAAGGGCCGGTTGGACCCTCGGCGAAGTGGACCTCTACGAGCTGAACGAGGCATTCGCGGTCCAGGCCCTGGCCGTCAATCGCGAGCTGGGCCTCGACCCCGCGCGGGTCAACGTCCACGGCGGCGCAGTGGCCATCGGACACCCCATTGGCGCCAGCGGCGCGCGCGTTCTGGTTACGCTCCTTTACGCCTTGCAGCGCTACGACAAGAGAAAAGGCATTGCGGCGCTGTGCCTCGGGGGCGGCAACGCCGTGGCTCTTGCCGTCGAACGTCTCTAAATACGACATTTATAAATCGAAGATTCCATAGAGAACAGGGTGTCCCGGCTTTGCCTGATAATTGGCTCTTGCCCAGGAACTGGGCGTCTGGGTCGGTTCCGGGAATCCGGCAGACTCGAAACTTCCGCAATGGCCACGATATGCCCAGTGCTATGAGAGCTATACTCTTCGACAAGATCAAGAGTGCCGAATATGCGGAAGATGCAGCTCGAATTGGCCGTTGTCTTTGCATTCGTCATGACTTTCAACCCTGCCGGTTTTGCCTGTGAGTGCGGTAGCCCGTCTCCCGCCTGCGCCTATATCTCGGTAGCACCAGTTGTCTTTATCGGAACGCCAGTCTACTCGAATGACGACGGTTCTGGGACGTTCATCCAACAGACGCTTTACAAGTTCACAGTTGACGAAATCTTCAAAGGACTGCCCGAAGGCACCAAAGCAGTGTGGGTCGATCCGGGAAGTTACACGAGTTGTTATGCCGATTACGAAATCGGAACCAGGCTGTTGGTGTTCGCATCGGAAGGGAAGTTCGTTCCCTTCGACACTGCCGCGATGACCGTTGCGAAACCGGCTGGCAAACTGAAGCCTCTGCCGCCGGGATTCGATCCGAAGATGCCCGTGTATTACGCACCGGAGTGCACCGGAACGCGTGACGCTGCCTCTGCGGCGGATGACATCACGTGGCTTCGTTTATGGAAAAAAGGCGATGTGCGGACTCGCATACAGGGACTCGTCCTCGATGGTCTCGATTGGCCGCTCCCCGGCGTAAGGGTGATCGCCAACGGTCGCAGCGGAAACTTGGCGGCCACCACTGATGCGGCGGGGGCCTTCTCGATTGAGCCAGTTCAGCCGGGCAAGTATGACCTTAACGCAACGCTCGCGGGCTATGACCTACCATGGAAACCGCAGGTCGAAGTTTTCGAGCGCTCTTGCGGATATACGAGACTCTCCATGGGCACGGCAGGGGCACTCTCCGGAACGGTCATAGACAAAAGTGGCGGCCCGGTCGCTGGGGTTGAACTAAATCTGGCAAGGATGCGCAGCAGAGAGGAGACGTTCCCCTCAATTCACAACGAGACAACCACGGCCAACGGTTTCTTTCGCTACGAAAACCTTCCGGGAGGAGACTACCTTATCGGGGTCAACTTAAGATCACAACCAAATGTTGACACTCCCTATGCGCGCACCTATGCGCCGGGAGTTTCGGACCGCGCAGGGGCGAAAGTATTTCATCTAGCACCGGGCCAGAAGCTCTCGCATCTTCGCTTGCAATTGCCGCCCCGCCTGCGCCTGCGCAAAATTCACGTTGCTGTCCAGTGGCCCGATGGCCGAAGCGCGGGGCAGGAGGTATCGGTTGAAGCCGACCACGACCAAGGCGGCCTAATCGACTTCGAGAACACCAAGAAGGACGGGACGACGACGGTCCAATGCTTCGTGGCGACTGGTTGCACGGTCAAAGCCTCGATGTGGCTTACGAAATTGGGCGAAAATGCGACACCCCAGCGCGCGATGTCTTGGCCAAGGCAGATCGGAGTTGGGGAAGCGCTCCTCTCCATTACATTGACCCTCACCGAGACAAAAAGCGGCTGGGACCAATGACTCAATGCGGTCACCGCACACCCGTGGCGTTGACTTAGCGGAGTTCCTCTTCTGTTCCGGTCGGGTGACCGGTTTTGGGGAAGCTTGGAAGCTCGGCGGGTTTCCGGGTGATTTGGCTTACGCGAAATTTCCCATGGGTGGCTCCATCCGCCTACGCCGTTCCAGTCCGCTTTTGCAGAAAATAACGCACCTAGGTCGCACAATCGAAATGAGGGAATGAGCGGTCAGACATCTGACCGGTCTGTACCACCGTACCCCCCACCCCCCTCCCCCCCCGAAATGGGCGACTTTCGGGGGCGCAGTCGGCCCGGAAAAGTGGGTAAGTTGTTTATAATAAATAACATGGTGGATGTACCTGACAGCCACCCCATTGTCTTAATGGTAAACAGAAGCCCCCTAAAATCGCCGTTTTTCGTCGATTTTGAGGAGTTTTTAGTCAATTCGAATCGAGCAGCGACCCAGTTCAACGCTTAAAAGGGCCACAATTGCTCAGGTTTCGCTCTAGCCTGTCTGTGCTCTTGGATTTCTGCACTGACAGTATCGCCCGACTGTCCGAAATCGGACAACCGAGACCGTGAACGGTCACCACATGCGCCGCTGGCGCCTGCCTCTATGATTGAAAGTGCTTTGTTTTCAATACAAAACCGTGACCTTCTATTGGCATGGTAAGTGCAAGACCATGACGTGATGGATATTGCACGTCCGGACCTCAAGCAAAAGAAGTTTCGCCGCCTGCTGGTATGGGCTGGCGTGGCTGCGGTAGTTCTTACGTTTGCCGTGATCGTGGTTACGCGGCTCAAGCCAGCAGCACCTACGGTGGATCGCTCCACCATCTGGACTGACACAGTCAAGCGCGGCCCGTTGATCCGCCAGGTACGGGGGTCTCTTAGTTCTCTTGTTCCGCGCGAGGACAGCATCGAGCTTATTCCCGCGCAGACTGACGCGACGGTCGTCCGCATCCGCGCCCTGCCAGGCGCCCAGGTAACGCCCAACACCGTTCTGCTGGAGCTGGCCGACCCTCAACTCGAGCAGCAAGTGCTCAACGCACAGTTGGCGCTGAAGGCCGCACAGGCCGACTATAAGAGCCTTCAGGCCACGCTGCAAAGCACTTTGATGGACAAGAAGACTGCTGCTGCGGAAATCAATTCCAACTACACGCAGGACCAGTTGCAGGCACAGACCGACAAGGCTCTCTACGATCTGGGTGTAATCTCCGGCCTGGCTTATACCAAGTCGAAGAACACAGCCGACCAACTCACCACCCAGCACCAGCTGAGCACCGAGCAGCTCGATGTAAACCAGAAGGCAATCGCGGTCCAACTCGCGTCAGCGCAGACCAAAGTGGACCAGGCGAAGGCTCTTCTCGATCTTTATCAGAAGCAGGCCGCGGCCCTCCAGGTCAGATCGACCATTTCCGGCACGCTGGCGCAGCTTCAGATACCGGTGCAGGTGGGCCAACACGTGACTGCCGGAACATCGGTGGCCGAGGTGATTCAGCGTGACAAGCTAAAGGCTGCGCTGCAGATCGCCGAAACCCAGGCCCGTGACATCCAGATCGGCCAACCCGCTTCAATCGACACGCACAATGGGATTATTCCGGGCCACGTTACCAGAATCGATCCCTCTGTATTGAACGGAACGCGCACCGTTGACGTAGCTCTTGATGGGCCACTCCCTCCGGGGGCGGTTCCAAGTTTGAGCGTAGAAGGAACGATCGATCTCGAACGTATGACGGACGTGCTCCACGTGGGCCGCCCGGCACTCGGCAATGAGAATTCAACGCTGAGCCTGTTCCGGGTCGATCCTGACGGTAAGGGAGCGGTGCGGGTTCCGGTGAAGGTGGGACGTGCGTCGGTGAACGAGATTCAGGTGTTGGAAGGGCTGAAGGAAGGCGACACGGTGATTCTCTCCGACATGTCGCGCGAAGATTCCGTGGACCGCATCCGGCTCGACTAGAGCTGCGCGGACCGCGATTGGGACGGAAGGCGAACATCAAGGCTTGGATCTGGCGCAATTGGCAGGCCCTGGTTTACAACCCAGGAATCAACCCGATGCGCAATTTGCATTTCATGGAGACACATTAAACGGAAATATGAGGGGGAACGGATGTCTAGCAACGACAAGCTGATCGAAATCGAAGGGCTGACCAAGGTCTTTTACACCGACGAAGTGGAGACACACGCACTCTCAGGCATTCACCTTGCCATTTCGCGTGGCGAGTACGTAGCCATGTCAGGCCCTTCAGGCTGCGGCAAATCCACGCTGCTCTCCATCCTGGGCCTTCTCGATACGCCCACCGGGGGCAAGTACCGGCTCAACAACCAGCCGGTGGAGAACCTGAGCTTCAGCGAGCGCTCGCGTATTCGCAACCAGGAGATCGGTTTCATCTTTCAGAGTTTCAATTTGATCGGCGACTTGACGGTGGAGGAGAATGTGGAGCTGCCTCTGACGTATCGCGCCGGGATGCCTTCGGCAGAGCGCAAGAAACGCGTGAAGGAAGCCCTGGAACGCGTGAACATGGCGCACCGCATGAGACACTATCCCGCACAGCTTTCCGGCGGCCAGCAACAGCGCGTGGCGGTAGCGCGCGCATTGGCCGGTTCTCCCTCCATCCTGCTGGCCGATGAGCCTACCGGCAACCTGGACTCAAAGAACGGCGAGGCGGTGATGCATCTGTTGTCAGACCTGCATCGCGAGGGCTCCACCATCTGCATGGTCACCCACGATCCGCGCTTTGCCAAACATGCCCAGCGCGAAGTTCATCTATTCGACGGAAAGGTGGTCTCGGAAGACGAGCTGAAGAAGCTCGAACAAGAAGTAGAGGCGTAGCCATGCTGCAGGACCTGCGTTATGCATTGCGGCAGTTGCGCCGTTCGCCGGGCTTCACGCTCACCGCGGTGCTTACGCTGGCCCTGGGTATCGGCGCGCTGGCTACGGTTGCCACATGGACCAATTCCGTTCTCTACAATCCCTGGCCGCATGTCGCTGCGCCACGGGCTCTTCGTTTTGTAGATGCAACGGTGCTGGGCAATGACGGCTACTCAGTGCACTACGACGTCTATCGGTTCTTGCGCGAACAGGGCCACTCCTTTGAGGATGCCGCAGCATTTGCGATTGCGACTGTGAATCTGACCGCACCGGACGCGCAGCCGCAGGCCCTGGCTATCGGCACCGTTTCATCCAATTATTTTCAGATTCTTGGATTGAGGGCACAGACAGGCCGTTTCTTCCAGCCCAACGCAAATGACCGGTCCTACGGTGCAAACGACGAAATCGTGCTCTCGGACCAGTTGTGGCGCGATCGCTTTAGCGCCGATCCAAATATCGTCGGCCGCGCTATTTCAATTAATCGCCATTCGTTCACAGTCATCGGTGTGGCGCCTGCCCAGTTTGCGGGAATCTTCGGCGGAGTCGCGGAGGCGGCGTGGATCCCTCTCTCTGGCCTGCGCGGCCTCTCGCCTGATCCGCCGCCCGATCCACTTCTTCACTACGGTCTGCAAGGTGTAGTGCGCCTTCGTCCCGGGGTGAGCAGTGCGTCGGCTACGGCTGAGCTTCACACGCTGGCCCGGACCTTTGCCCTTGAACAGCACGACGGCAAGTACAACGGGTGGGACCTGAATCTGCGAGATTCCTCCCATTTTCAGCGCGGATTGTTCGGCGTCATCGGCGAGCAGTTACCGGTGCTGGCGGGCGCATCCACTCTGCTGATGGTGCTGGTATGCATCAATATTGCTTCGCTGCTTGGCCAGCATGCGGCACAGCGCCGGCGCGAGGTCGCCATCCGTGGCGCGCTGGGAGCCACACCGGGGCGCATTGCGAAGCAGGCGTTTATCGAAACCGGAATGCTGGCTCTGACCGGCGCGCTCGCAGGATGGGCCGCAAGCACCGGCATGTCGCGAGCGCTCTATGTTTTGTTGCCCGATTACGGCGTGCCACTGGCCTTTAACCTGAATGGTGACGCGGGCATTCTGTTCTTCGTAACCGGGGTTGCCGTAGCGACCACGCTGATATGCGGCCTGTTTCCTGTGCGCCAGTCGCTGCGCATTTCACAGATCGACGCGCTGCATGAGGGCGGTGCGGCGGTGGCCGGCGGTTTGCGCAACAGGCTCGGCCAGCGCATCCTGCTCAGCCTGCAACTGGGCATTTGTTTTGTGGTGCTGGTCTGCTGCGGGCTACTTGCGCGAACTGCATTCAATATCTCCCATCGGGAAACGGGATTCGACCGCTCCAATTGCCTGACAGCGAGTATCGACCTATCCCGCTCTGGATATACCAAGGAACGAGGATTGGCCTTGCAGGCTGCGCTGCTTGACCGGGTGCGGACGATGCCCGGCGTCGCAGAAGCTACGCTGACTTCGCATCTGCCCATGGGCGACGACGGCGAGGGCAATACGCAGGATTTCAGCATTCCCGGATACGTTCCTGCCAAGGGCGAAGAGATGGCGGTTGTGACCGACTTCGAGGGTCCTGACTTTTTTCACACCATGGGCATTCCGGTGCAGCAGGGGCGGGAGTTCAGCAACAACGACAATTCCCGTTCGCCGGATGTAGCGGTCGTCAACGAGTCAATGGCGCGGCGTTACTGGCCGAAGGGCGACGCCGTCGGAAGTAGCGTGACGGTCAACAAGCGTCCGCGGCGCATTGTGGGCGTGGTGCATGACTACACCTACGCTGATCCTGAGAATGTGACCCCCACGTCCTTGTTATTCCTGCCTCTGGCTCAAGACTATTGGGGCAACCCAACGGTGGCGCTACGTACGCGTACGACCACGCTCGGTCTGACAGCAGAACTGCGGCAGGCCGTTGCGAGCCTTGACGGCGCGCTGCCTCTCGAAAATGTGCGAACGCTGGAACAGGTGACTGGTGTGCGCTATCAGTTTTCGCGCATCCCGGCCGAACTGCTGGGCGTGTATGCCTTATCGAGCGTGTTGGTGGCCATGCTGGGCCTATACGCGGTCATGGCATATTCAGTTATCGAACGGCATCGTGAGTTTGCCCTACGCATCGCACTAGGCTCGACACGCGCCGGAATCTTTGGCTTGGTGCTGAGCGGAAACATATGGATCGCCGTGCTGGGGATGATCACGGGCGGCCTGGGGTCTGTTGCCGCCGTGCGCCTGCTGCGCTCCATGCTGTTTGGCGTGGCGCCCTTCGATGCGGTGATCTACTGTGCCGCGGCTGCGCTTCTGCTGATCACGGTCTTTGCGTCGGGCCTTTTGCCCGCGCGCCGCGCCGCGTCCATCGAACCCATGCAGGCTTTGCGAAGCGAATAACCCGAATAACCGAGGAGAGGACCGATGAGCGGAATCTTCCACGATCTCCACTACACATTACGCCAGATGCGCAAGTCGCCAGGGTTCACGCTGACCGCGGTGCTTACACTGGCCTTCGGAATCGGAGCCACCACCGCGATCTTCTCAATTGTGGAAGGCGTGCTGCTGCGGCCTTTGCCATTTCCTGAGCAGGACAGGCTGGTAACGCTCGGCGATCGCATCGAAGGCGCTAACTTCGGCGGCGGTGATTACAATGCAGTCACTCCACCGGAAATTGGAGAATATTCGCGCGATACACGCGCCTTTTCCGCACTCGGCGCATACCAGCAGACCGGCTATGAACTCTCCGGCACGGGCGAGCCCGCGCAGATCAACGGCGCCCGCCTAACTGCCAGCATCTTTCCGGTGCTGAAGGTTTCCCCGCTCATTGGGCGGGTTTTCACACAGCAGGAAGACGAAGGGAAGGCGCAAGTTGCCCTACTGAGCTATGCGACCTGGCACGGCCGATTCCATGGCGATGCGAACATTCTCGGCCAGAAGATTCTGCTTGACCGCAAACCTTATGAAATCGTCGGCGTGATGCCGCGCGACTTTGAGTTTCCTCTGGTTCCGGGCCAAATCAACCGCAGTGAGCTTTGGGTGCCGATGAGCTTGTCCCAGACAGAACTGGTTCAGGGAGCTGCGAGTTGGAACTATCAGATAGTCGGCCGGCTCAAGCCGGGCATAATACTCGCACAGGCGGAACAGGACGCCGAGCGTGCGTCGCAACAGATCATGCGCGGATTTCCCGCATTCATGGCCAGCCTGCGCATACACGCCGTGGTCCAGCCGCTCGATGAGGCCACCGTGAGAGAGGCCAGGCCGCTCCTGCGCATCATGTTTCTAGCCGTGGCGGTCGTGCTGTTTATTGCCTGCGCCAATCTCGCGGGGTTGTTACTGGTGCGGGTGATCCGGCGCAGACGCGAGATGGCGGTGCGCCTCGCGTTGGGCGCCAGCTCAATGGCCGTAATCCGCCAGAATCTGATTGAAGCATTGGCGCTGAGCATTTACGGCGGACTTCTGGGGTTGAGCCTGGCATCAGTTCTGTTGCGTGCGGGCGTCAGCTTTCTGCCGGAGACGCTGCCGCGCATCAGTTCGATTGGCCTCGACTGGAAAGTGATGGTCTTTGCACTGCTGGTGGCCGTGATTACGGGGCTGCTGTGCGGCTTGGTCCCGGCCTTCGCAGCTTCACGCACCGGCGTCAACGAGGCCCTGAAGGAAGGCGGACGCACGGGCACCGCTGGTAGCGGCCACGCGCGCTTGCGCTCGGCGCTGGTCGTCACCGAGATTGCCGTGGCGCTGGTCCTGCTGATTGCGTCAGGCTTGCTGCTGCGCAGCTTTGAGAAGGTACGCTCGGTCGATTTGGGATTTCGTACCGAACACACGCTGACGGCGTCGTATAACTTGCCGGAGCGTCAGTATTCGACACAGGCCGCCATCGACGGCTTCAACGATGCGCTGCTGCGCAGGCTGGAGCAGCTGCCTGGAGTTGAAGCAGTTGGTATGACTGCGCTGCTTCCGGATTCGGGAAACAACAGCTCCACGACGTTTATTGTGGAGGGCTACCTTCCGCCCAAAGGCTCGGGGTTCAACCTCTCCTGGCCTTCTCCAATTTTTGGATCCTATTTTCAGGCCCAGGGGATTCCTTTGTTGCGAGGGCGCGACTTTACCAGCGCCGATCGCGCTGGCTCGCCGCTGGTGGTGATCGTGAACCACGCGCTGGCGGAGCACTACTGGCCTGGCCAGGACCCCGTTGGGAAGCGCTTGCGCTGGGGCATGATGGAGACGCCTACGCCCTGGCTGACGGTCGTAGGCGAGATCGCCGACATCAAGGAGACATCGCCCGATGCGCCGACCAGAGAACAGATTTTTCAACCAGCCAACCAAAACACCGCATCTTTCGGCTCGCTTGCGCCACCCGATTCCCTGGATGCCCAGGGAGGCTCGATCGTTTTGCGGACGACGCAGCCGCCGGAGCAGATGATCAGCGCTTTGCGCGCCACGGTTCGCTCGATTGATCCGCGCCTTCCCCTTACGCGGGTCGAATCCATGGATAAGATTCTGGCTGAGGGCCAGGCGCCGCGCCGCTTCAATACGGTGCTCATCTCCAGCTTTGCTGCAGCCGCCGTGCTGCTGGCGCTGCTTGGCATCTACAGCGTGATCTCCTTTTCCGCGGCGCTACGCACCCATGAGTTAGCGATTCGGCTGGCACTCGGCTCGCAGCGTTCAAGTGTGCTGCGGCTGGTTCTTGTCTCCGGCGCCAAGCTGGGCCTTGTGGGTTGTGGTATCGGGGCTGTGGCGTCTCTGTTCGCGACTCGCCTATTGCGTTCAATGCTATTTCAGGTCGATCCTCTGGACCCCGCTGTCATTATGCTGGCGGCGGTCTGCATCTTTTTGCTTGCGCTCGTGGCTTCACTGGTTCCCGCGCGCCGTGCCGCTTCCATCGAACCCATGCAAGCGCTCAGAACCGAATAGCTACGCGAGACCGACCAGACAAGGGAGAGCGGAGACGTTGAATCAACTGCTTCAGGACGTTCGTTACGCCGCGCGCCAATTGCGCAATTCGCCGGGATTCGCGCTGACTGCCGTGCTCACATTGGCTCTGGGCATCGGCGCCAATACCGCGATCTTTGCGCTAGTAGACACACTCATGCTGCGTCCGCTGCCCTTCACCAACGCGCAGGAACTGGTGTGGATCGCACCCCCTCCGGCCAAATGCGGATTCTCCTGCGAAACCTATTCCTCCGACGCCTTCGACGAGTTCCGCGCCCAGAGCCGGTCCTACCAGGACGTGACCGGCTACTTCGCCTTTTCCACGGCCGACAATGTGCGCCTGACAGGACGCGGCGAGCCGGTACCGGCCACCGGTATTGGTGTAATCGGCAACTTCTTTCAGGTTCTTGGTGTTCGCCCCGCGATGGGACGCCTGTTTACTACAGAGGAAGCCGGCCATGGCGGGCGGCCAGTGGTTCTGCTTGCCAATGCCTATTGGAAGCGGCAGTTCGCCGCCGACCCGAATATCGTCGGCAAGGCCATCGAGTTGGACGGGCAGCAGGTGACGGTTGTGGGAGTACTGCCTTCCAGTTTCGATTTCGGCGCGGTCTTTTCTCCTGGTGAACGGGTCGATCTATTCATGCCGTTTGACCTGGACAACGCGCGCACCTGGGGCAATATTGTCACCTTCATCGGCCGAATGAAGCCGGGCGTAAGTGTGGCCCAGACGCAGGCCGAAGCGCGCCTGATTGCGCCAAGTCTTTATTACGAGGTGAGATTTCCCGACTCGCGCGGGGCTTATAAAGACAAAGTCATCCCCGTTCCATTGAAGGAATACGTCAGCGGCAGGCTGCGCCGCTCGCTGGTTGTGTTGTGGGCCGCGGTAGGGATGATTCTGCTCATTGCATGTGTCAACCTGTCGAACCTGCTGCTGGCACGAGCCGCAGCACGTGGCAAAGAGTTTGCCATGCGCGGTGCGCTGGGTGCGAGCAGCGGCCGCATCGTGCGGCAACTGCTTACGGAAAGCCTAGTGCTCTCGGTCACGGGGGCATTCTTTGGACTTGGACTGGCCTACATAATGGTCGCCTGGCTGTCACATCAGGGCGCAATCGCGCTACCCCTGCTCAGCAGTCTGCGCATCGACGGCGCCGCATTGGGATGGACGGTGTTGGTCGCGGTGTGCGCCGCGATGTTCTTCGGCCTTGTTCCCGCGCTCAGGATGGCGGATGGAAATCTGCATGAGGCATTGAAGGACTCCGGCGCCGGCTCAGGCCAGAGCCGCAAACAGGGGCGCATCCGCAGTTTACTGGTGGTCTCTGAGGTGGCGCTGGCCTGCGTTCTGCTGGTGGGTGCGGGACTTTTGCTGCGCAGCTTTCTGCACGTGCTTGATGTTGACCTGGGCTTTCAGCCCGACCACGCTGCCGCCATCAAGGTGGATTACGACGACGGCAGCGGCAACCCGGGAGTGACACCTGAGGCCGCGACTTTGCGGCGAACTGCGATATTTCAGCAGATCCTGAGCCGCGTAGGCGCCATACCTGGCGTGGTTGCGGCGGGCATGGTGGACTTCCTGCCTCTGGAACAGAACCGCGCCTGGGGTTCGCTGACGCCGAAAGGCAGGAATTATCGCCCAGGGGAGTTACCCGATTCACTCGTCTACATGATTACTCCGGGCTATATGCGAGCCATGGGCATGAGGCTGCATGGCCGCGATTTCACGTGGGACGACGGCCCCAGGGGAGAACAGGTCATCATCATTAACCAGACCGCCGCGCGATTTCTCTGGCCCGGCGACGACGCGATAGGCAAGATCGCCTCGATCAATGGCATCGACGAGCACATTGTCGGCGTGATCGATGACGTGCATGAAAGCAAGGTGGAGGGAGAAGCGGGCTGGCAGGTTTACTTCCCCCAGGCACAAGAGAACCCGGCTGCAGCCCAATTGGTGATTCGCACCAGCCTGCCGCCCGGACCTTTGGCGGGCAGTGTGCTGCATGCGCTGCGCGAATTGAATCCCAAGCAACCGGCTGCGGAGTTCCGGCCCATCCGGCAAATCGTGGACCACGCCGTCTCGCCGCGCCGCTTTTTCATGATGCTGATTGCCGCGTTCGCCGCGCTCGGGCTGCTGTTGGCAGCATTGGGCATCTACGGTGTGATCTCTTATTCAGTCACGCGTCAGACGCAGGAAATCGGCATTCGTATGGCGCTCGGCGCTTCGCGGTCGAGCGTGGTGGCCATGATATTGCGCGTCACACTTCGGCAAACGCTTGCGGGCCTTGCGTTGGGTATTCCCGCGGCTCTCATTGCCGGCCATTTGATGGCCAATCAACTCTATGCTGTGGGCGCTTACGACCCCATGGTTCTTGCCGGCGCAACCATGGTGCTGGGTCTCTGCGCTGCCGCTGCAGGCTTCATTCCCGCACGCCGTGCCGCATCCATTGATCCCATGCGGGCACTTAGAACCGATTAGCAACGCGAACCAAGTCAGGCAACGGAGAACCAACTTGATGAACCAGCTGCTTCAGGACGTTCGTTATGCATTGCGCCAACTGCGCAAGTCGCCGGGCTTTACCCTTACCGCGGTCGTGACCCTGGCGCTCGGCATCGGAGCCAATACGGCCATCTTTACACTGGTCCAAGGTATCCTGCTTCGTTCGCTGCCAGTCGCAGATCCTTCGCGGCTCTATCGTATTGGCGACCAGGACGATTGCTGCGTTGACGGCGGGTTTCCGGGCGATGCCAGTGAGAACGGCGACTTCTCCATCTTTTCCACTGACCTTTACCAATTTCTGAAGAGTTCCGCGCCGGAGTTTGAGCAGTTGGCCGCGGTGCAGGCCGGGGGGATGCCCGCGAGCGTGCGCCGCGGCAATGAGCTGGCCAAGTCAATGCGGGGCGAATTTGTTACCGGGAACTATTTTTCCACGCTTGGCCTGGGTGCTTATTCGGGGCGAGTGTTCGCCGACAGCGATGACACGCCCACTTCGGCTCCTGCAACGGTGATCAGCTACAAGACTTGGCAGGGAGAATTCGCTTCCGACCCTTCCATTGTCGGCTCAACTATTTATATTCAGGCTCGACCCTTTACGGTAATCGGCATAGCGCCGCCCGGCTTCTTCGGCGACCGAGTTTCGGACAGTCCGCCCGATTTCTGGATGCCCCTGCAAACCGAGCCATACGTTCATGCTGGGGGTTACTCGGTGCTCCATCACGCCGAATCCCATTGGCTCTATCCTCTTGGGCGAGTGCGAGCGGGAACCAACGTGAGCGCATTGCAAACCAAGCTGTCGGTGGCGTTGCGCCAATGGATCTACTCGCGCCCCCTGCTTACGGCCAACGGCGGCGCATCCATTATTCAGCGGCAACATGTGGTTCTCTCACCGGGCGGTGGTGGCATTCAGAACCTGCAGCAGGAGACTGGAAAGGGCCTCAAGATGCTGATGATCCTTTCCAGCGTCGTGTTGCTCATTGCCTGTGCCAACATCGCCAACCTGATGCTGGCCCGCGCCACGACGCGGCGCGCGGAACTGGCCGTGCGCATGGCCATGGGCGCCGGACGCCCCCGTGTCATCAGCCAGATCATTACGGAGAGCGTGCTTTTGAGTTGCATTGGCGGGTTCGCAGGGCTGGGTGTCGCCTATGCAGGATCGCGCACTATTCTTGCCCTGGCGTTTCCCGACGCACGCAACCTGCCCCTCGATGCCAGCCCCTCTTTGCCTATTCTCGGGTTTGCCTTCGCGGCTTCGATGTTGACGGGCATTCTCTTTGGCG
Organism: uncultured Occallatibacter sp.; assembly: GCA_964396795.1. Taxonomy (GTDB): domain Bacteria; phylum Acidobacteriota; class Terriglobia; order Terriglobales; family Acidobacteriaceae; genus Telmatobacter. The sequence continues at coordinate 80,763 of CAYNGB010000003.1, forward strand.
CAGGGCCGGCATGGCTTTCGTCCCATACGCAGCCGGCGGAAGCTTTGCGCGGCGTCAATCGCTCGACACGGGACCGGTCAACGCTCCCGCAAAAAGGGCTGGTCATTTTCCAGGCCGCACTCTCGCTGGTGCTGCTGGCCGGGGCCATCTTAATGTCGAAGTCGCTGGCCAACCTGGAGCACCAGAACTTCGGCATCGCCACTGCCAACCGCTATGTTCTTCACTTCGATCCGGCTGGAGCAGGTTATACGATTGATCGCCTACCCGGTCTCTACCAGCAGATTGAAGATCGCTTCTCTGCGCTGCCTGGAGTCACCGCTTTCGGGCTGGCGCTCTATAGCCCACTCGAGGGTGATAACTGGGGCGAATGCGTGATACAGCAAGGGCATCCCGCGCCAGGACCGAATAGCAATTGTGGGTCCACTTGGGACCGTGTCAGCGCGCACTTCCTCGATGCCATCGGCGTGCCTGTCGTGCGTGGCCGCGGATTCACGGAGCAGGACACACAAGCATCGCCGCAGGTGGCTCTCGTCAACGAGACCTTCGCGAAAAAGTTTTTTCCCAATCAAGACGCCGTTGGTCAGCAATTTGGCATCGACTTTCCGCAATACTCGGGAAGCTTTCAGATCGCCGGAGTCTTTCGGGACTTCAAAATGAACAACCCCCGCGATCCCGTGCGTCCAGTCTTCCTCCGCCCCCTCAGCCAGAGATTCACCGGGTACAAAGAGCTGGAAATAAATTCGGGCGAAATACAGTCGATGTTCGTGGACTCGATCTTAGTCACTTTCAGCCGGCCCCAGCAGAATGCCGATGCGTTGATTCGTCAAACGCTGGCCGGCGTTGACCCTGCGCTCACGGTCATGGATCTTCACACTCTTGATGCGCAGGTGGCGGGCAACTTCAACCAGGACCGCCTGATCGCACGACTGACGAGCCTCTTCGGCATGCTGGCGCTGATCCTTGCTTCTGTCGGACTCTACGGTGTCATGTCCTACTTTGTCGCGCGCCGCACCAGCGAAATCGGTATTCGCATGGCGCTTGGCGCTACACGGTCGAGCGTGGTGGCTATGGTAATGCGCGGCGCAATGTGGCAAATCCTCATTGGGCTGGGCCTGGGCATTCCGGCCGCGCTCATTGCGGGACACATGATGGCCAGTCAACTCTACGGCGTAAAAGGCTTCGATCCGGTGGCCCTGGCAGGTGCAACCTTGGTACTCGGGCTCTGCGCCACCGCGGCGAGCTTTATCCCCGCGCGCCGCGCAGCTTCAATTGAACCTATGCAAGCACTGCGCACGGAATAAGGAGACAGGAAGTTGAACACATTGCTCCAGGACGCTCGCTACGCGCTTCGCCAATTGCGCAAGTCGCCGGCTTTTACGCTCACTGTAGTCGTTACGCTGGCCTTGGGTATCGGCGCGAACGCCGCCGTGTTCACGCTCTTTGACCAGGTGCTGCTGCGGATGTTGCCGGTTGAAAAGCCGAAGGAACTGGTGCGTTTTGAGTGGACCGGGTCGTTTTCAGGCTCTGCCAGCAGTTTTGGAGGAGGCTCAAGAAACTACTTCTCCTATCCCATGTATAAGGACCTGTGCGACCAGAATCAGGCATTTGCCGGAATGCTGGCCGCCGACAAGACCCAGGTGGGCGTGTCGTGGCACAACCAGGCCGAGAACAAAGACGCGGAAATCGTTACCGGCAACTACTTTCAGTTGCTGGGCCTCAGGCCTGCGCTTGGACGGCTGCTGACCCAAGCCGACGATACTGCCAAGAACGCCAACCCCGTCGTCGTGCTGAGCTACGACTACTGGCACGCACGCTTTGCGGCCTCGCGCGATGTCGTCGGCCAGGCCGTGCTCATCAACGGTCATCCATTCACGATTCTCGGTGTGGCGCCGCAGAACTTCGACTCCGCCATCGGCGGATATCGCCCCGGACTGTTCATTCCAATCAGCATGGTCGAAGTTGCCATGCCCTGGATTGCGCCCGATGACGATCTGAACGATCACCAGTCCATCTGGCTCACGCTGGTGGCGCGGCTCAAGCCGGGCATGACCATACCCAAAGCAGAAGCTAGCCTTGGGCCGCTGTGGCACAACCTGCGCGCGCACGAACTGACCCTCTACAAATCGACCTCCGATCGGTTCAAGAAGCAATTCCTCGACGATTCGCGACTGCAGGTCAAGGACGATTCGACGGGCTTTTCACCGGACCGTACAGAGTTGAAGACTCCGCTCATCATCCTTATGAGCATGGCATGCCTGCTGGTGGCGATGTGCACCATCAATGTAGCCACCCTGCTGCTGCTTCGCGCCGCAAGCCGCGCGCGCGAAATGTCGATGCGCTATGCGCTCGGGGCAAAACGCAGTCGCATCGTTTCACAGTTGCTGGTGGAAGGCGGCTTGCTCGGCGCGGCTGGAGCCGTTGCCGGACTTGCTCTTGCGCCCACGATCGCCACCTTCCTGGTGCGCCTGATGACGAACTCAGACCCCGGCAGCGAGCCTTACTCCGCCTCGGTCGACGGACGCGTACTCATGTTTACGGTGGGAATCTCGCTTGTAACCAGCCTGTTGTTCAGCATCGCTCCCGCGCTTCATTTCCTCCGTCCTGACCTTGCGCGGGCGCTTCGCCAGAATGCTGAAACTGCATCCAAAGGTTCGCAGCGCTTTCGCAAGCTGGCTGTGGGTACGCAGATCGCGCTCAGTGTATTGCTGCTGGGCGGTGCAGGCCTGTTTGTGCGCACACTTGAAAACCTACGCCATCAGCCGGTGGGCTTCGAGACCGCGAATCTCGCTACGTTCTCCCTTGACCCAACCAATTCCGGTTACGGATCAGATCGCGCGCTGCAAATTGAAATCAGCATGCTGGATGCGCTGCGCAGGATTCCTGGCGTATCAAATGTTGCCGCAACCACCGACCCAGAGCTCAGCGGAAACTCGAGTGGTTCCACCTTCACAATTCAGGGCTACAAGCCGGCAGAAGGCGAGCGTCCACACTTTGAATTTGAGTGGATCACTGCTGGTTACTTTGCCACGCTGCGGCAGCCTCTGCTGGCGGGCAGGGAATTCACGTCTTCAGACGCGGAGGCAGCTCCCAAGGTTGCCGTGGTCAACCTGTCCCTTGCCAAGCGTTTCTACGGCTCGGCGCAGAACGCATTGGGCCGCGCTCTGGGTGAAGGCGGAGGCGACGGAACAAAGACTGATACCACCATCGTGGGCGTGGTCGGCGATGTGAAACACCAGAATCTGCGCACCGACATTGGCCCCGCGGTCTACAGACCCTATCCACAGCAAAAGCATCCCGGGGGCGCCGAATTCTACGTGCGCACCGTGCAGCCGCCGGAGGCCGTGGAAGCGGCCATCCGGCAAACGATTCATCAACTCGACTCCACATTGGTTGTCGATGGTCTGCGCACCATGGAGCAGCAGGTAGACTCTCGCGCCGCCGACGTGCGGGCTCTGGCCTTTTTGTCCATAGGCTTCTCAGTGCTGGCTATGATATTGGCCGCTGTGGGGCTTTATGGTGTGTTGGCCTATTCCACTGAGCAGCGCACTCGCGAGATCGGCGTGCGGCTGGCGCTGGGCGCGCAACGATCGAGCGTGGTGGTGCTGGTGGTTCGCGAGATGACCATCATTGCCGGAATCGCCACAGTGATTGCGCTGCCGTCCGTCGTTGCCCTGGCTCGTCTTTTTCGCAGCCAACTCTACGGGGTAGCCACATTCGATCCGGTGACCCTGGCCGCGGCGGTGATTCTGACCGCTTTGATGGTTGGCCTGGCCGCTGCTTTACCGGCGCGCCGCGCCGCATCCGTCGAACCCATGCAGGCGCTGCGCGCCGAGTAGCGAAATGAATAACGAAACATTGAAACGGAGTAACTCAACATCATGATCGAACTGAAAAATGTAGAACGCAGTTACAAAACCGGCCACACCGAAACCTGGGTGCTGCGCCGCATTGGACTCACCATTCGCGAGGGCGAATTCGTCACCGTCATGGGTCCGTCCGGAGCAGGGAAGTCGTCGCTGCTGAACGTGCTGGCGCTTCTCGATGACGGTTGGCTCGGCGAGTATTGGTTTGGCGAGACGCCGGTACACACGCTCAACCGCAGGCAGCGCGCCGATCTCGCACGCCAGCGCATTGGAATGGTCTTCCAGAGCTATCACTTGCTCGACGACCTCACCGTAGCCGAGAACATTGATCTTCCGCTCTCCTACAAGAACTTACCGGCGAAAGAACGACAGGGAATGGTGGCGGACATTCTGGACCGCTTTCAGATTGTGGCCAAAAAAGATCTGTTCCCCAATCAGCTCTCGGGAGGACAACAGCAACTGGTAGGCATCGCGCGCGCCGTGGTGCACGCTCCCGCGCTGCTGCTGGCCGATGAGCCCACCGGCAATCTGCATTCCACACAGGCCCGCGAGATTATGGAACTCTTTTGCGAGCTTAATCGCCAGGGCACCACCATTGTGCAGGTTACGCACTCTGAGGAAAACGCGCGCTACGGCAAACGCATCCTGGAACTACGCGATGGGTGGCTTACGCGCGATGAAGCCGTGCCGGCCAGGGCAACGGAGGTCGCAAGGTGAACTATTCCACGACAAATTCGAACTTTCATATCCGCACTCATATGCAGACTGTCGCTGCGATCTTACTCTTGCAGGTGAACTTGGCTTTGGCCGTGGAGCCACCGTCACCAAAATCTGTGCCCGCCAATTCGCAGGCAACTTTGCCCGCGCCGGAGGCTCCAACAGGCGCGACAACCCAACCAGCGGCGGCGCCGATTTCGTTGGCGCAACAGATGCAGCAGGAACAGCGGCGGGCGATTGCGCCGCAGCAGCCTTTTCATGTGGAACTGCCCCATTCGCATAGCCCAATTTCACCCTATAGGGCCAGCGACGCACCCCCGCTGAACCTCAGCAACTCACCACGCTTGCAAGGTCTCATCCGCGAAGGAAAGTTGTACATTTCGCTGCAGGATGCCATATCTCTCGCCATCGAGAACAACCTCGATCTGGCTTACTTCCGCTATAACTTCCCCATCGCGCAAACCGACTACCAACGCACTAAGGCAGGCGGACTCGTGCAGGGCGTTGATACCGGGGTTGTGCAGTCCTCCACGCAAGGCGGCTTCAGCGGTGGTAATGCGGGCGGCGGAGGCGAAAGTTCAGGGTCGGCCGCTGCGGGTGCGGGCGGCATCGTGACCTCGACGCTCGGCGCCGGAACCGCCGTCCCTTCTTTCGATCCTTTTCTCAACTTCAAAGGATACGTCGATCACACGGTCCTGCAGGAGGGCAATGCCTTTCAAACTGGTGTCCTCACCTTCAAAGAGAACACTGTCCAGGGCATTGCAAATTTCTCGCAGAACTTTCCGATGGGAACAGGTCTAAATATCAACTACCAGGGGCAGCGTTTCGCCAATAACAGCCCCTATGAAGCCATCAATCCCACGCTCAATTCAAGTTTTCAGGTGGTTCTTACGCAGCAGTTGCTCGCCGGTTTCGGGATCGCGACCAACGAGCGGTATATACATATCGCCAAGAAGAATATCCAAATCAACGACCTCGCCTTTCGCGCCCAGGTGATTGCCACCGTCACCCAGGTCGAGAACATCTACTGGGACCTGGTGAATGCTTACCAGGACGAACAAGTCAAGGAGCGCTCTCTAGCATTTGCACAGCACACTCTTCAAGATGACCAGAAGCAGCTCGAACTGAATGCCATTCCCGCCATGCAGGTCACCAAAGACGAGTCGGGCATGGCCACCAGCGAAGGCGATCTCACTGTTTCGCGCGCTACTCTCCGTTTGAATGAACTCCTCATTAAAAACGCCATCACCAAGACCGACGATCCGTCGATTGACGAGATGCCGGTCGTTCCTCTCGATAACAAAGGCCCGGACGATCCCAACGCTACAAAATCGATTGACGATCTGATTGCCGAAGCGGAAAAGAAACGCCCCGACGTTGCCGAAGACGAAATGGCGATGCAGGTGGCGGAGATGAGCCTCAAATCCATCAAGAGTGAGCTTTTGCCTACGCTCAACGCCTATGGATTCTATGAGGGAGCGGGCATTGGCGGACCGAAAAACCCGAACTGCAACCTGGGTCCGGATCAATGCGCTTCGGATCTTCCAGTCGGCTTTGGGGCCATGTTCCAGAACACGTTCAATTATTCGTCGCCGGAATATCAGTTCGGATTGCAGCTGCAGATTAACCTCCGCAACCGTGTCGCCAAGGCCGATCAGTTTCGAGCGGTCTTGGAATTCCGGCGGAGACAGATCACCTTTGAGGAGCAGAAGAAGAGCATCCGTTTCGACGTACGCAACTCGCAGTTCGCGTTGCAGCAGGCTCAGGCCCGTGTCGATGCCGCTCAGAAAGCTCGCGACTTGGCACAACATACATTTGACATCACCAAACAGGAACAGAAGCTCGGCGCCAAGTCCAGCTCCGATACGCTCGCCGCGCAGCACGACCTGGCGATCGCCGAATCCTCCTACGTGGCCGCACAGACATCGTATGAAAAGGCCAAGGTGGACATCGATCGTGCTACCGGGGCAACACTGGAGCGGACCGGCGTCTCAATCGACGACGCAAAGTTGGGCGTAGTTACGCATGCGCCGTAGAATCACTGGACGGGGTCACGTGTGCCGCAGCACAAACCATATCGAATGCCGCCGTCGTGCGAGAGGCACGTAACCCGACGCAGAGGACTAACGATATCATGCAGAAGGAACAAAAGCTCGGTGGCGGTTCAAACCAGCAGACTCTCTCGGCCGGGCATGATCTCGCTGTTGCCGAGTCGGCACTTGTGACTGCAGAGACCGCTTATGAAAAAGCGGGCATCGAAGTTAGACGCGCCACCGGCTCGGTGCTTGAAGATTACGGTATCTCAATTGCGGACGCCAAAGTCGGTGTCGTGGAGGCGAGCCATCCCTAGCAAGGAAGAACGAATCCGGGTTTTGGTTGCCGACGATCAGCCTCATATCCTCGAGGCGGTGGAGTTGCTTCTCCAGCCGCAGGGTATTCATGTGGACTGTGTGCGTTCGCCACAATTGCTGATGGAGGCTCTGGCGCACAGCGACTACGATGTGCTGCTGATTGACCTGAACTACACGCGCGACACGACTTCAGGTAAGGAGGGTCTCGATCTTCTCGCGCGTTTGCAAGAGATTGACCCTCGTTTGCCGGTCATCGTGATGACGGCGTGGGGTAACATCGATCTGGCCGTCGAGTGCATCAAGCGCGGCGCCCGCGACTTTATTCAGAAGCCGTGGGAGAACGAGCGTTTGCTCTCGCTGGTACGCGTGCACGCCGAGCTGCACCAGGCGCTGCGCCGCGCGCGTCAACTGGAGCTTGAAAACCGCCTGCTTCGCGCCGAAGGCATGCCGGAGTTTGTGGCCACCGCGCCCTCTATGCGGCCGGTGCTTGAGCTGATTGCGCAGGTCGGCCCCTCTGACGCCAACGTCCTTATTACCGGGGAACATGGTACTGGAAAGGAGATCGTCGCCAAGCTGCTTCACGCCGCGTCCCCGCGGGCACGCCAGGCACTGGTGGCGGTGAACGCCGGCGGACTTCCAGAGGGCACCTTTGAGAGCGAGATATTTGGCCACGTGAAAGGCGCATTTACCGATGCACGCACTGACCGCGTGGGCCGTTTCGAGCTGGCCAATGGCGGCACACTTTTCCTTGACGAAATTGCAAACGTTCCCCTGCGCCAGCAAGCCAAACTGCTTCGCGTGCTCGAATCAGGCGAACTGGAGCGCGTGGGCTCGTCGCAAACCAGGCATGTCGATGTGCGCATTCTCTCTGCCACCAATGCGGATCTGCACGAGGAGTGCCTGAGCGGCAACTTCCGAGAGGACCTGCTCTTTCGCATCAACACGGTGGAGATCCACCTGCCCCCCTTGCGCGACCGGCGTGAGGACATTGCTCTGCTGGCCATGCACTTTCTTAATCGCAACCGCGCGCGCTATCGGAAGCAGGTGGCAGGCTTCTCCGCGGCGGCAATGCAGCAGATGATGCAGTATTCCTGGCCCGGCAATGTCCGCGAGCTTGAGCACACCGTGGAGCGGGCCGTATTGCTGTGCCGCGGTGACGAAGTTGAGCCAGCCAGTCTCGCCATCACTGCTGCCCGCAACGCTACGCAGTCGTTTGAAAACATGAGCATTGACGAGGTAGAGGCGCTGCTGATCCGTAAGGTATTGCGCCGCTGCGACTCGAACATTTCGCAGGCCGCTGAGGCCCTGGGCCTCAGCCGTGCAGCTCTCTATCGCCGTATCGAAAAATATGGCCTATGAGAACGATGTTCGCAGGCGCAAGCGCTCGGTGGTGCGCCGGGCGTGGTTGTATTGTCTTTTGTTGGCGCTACCTGGGCTGATCTTTGCCGCCATCCTCGTCTACCGTCGCCAGATGACCGCAGCGCCGGCCATTCTTCTTGTCTCGTGCCTGCTACTCTACCTGGTTCTGATCGCCGCTGCGTTGATTGAAACTCTCACCCGCCCTTTGCAGACACTCTCCAACGTAGTGTCGTCATTGCGCGAGGGCGATTACTCTTTTCGTGCACGCGGCGCAGCGTCGCCCGACGCGCTTGGCGAACTGGCCGCGGAGATCAATGCGCTTGCCGACCTGCTGCAGAAGCAGCGCGTGCGCTCTCTAGAGGCCACTGCACTTTTGGCGCGCATCCTGGAGGTCATGCACGCGCCACTGTTTGCTTTTGACCGCGACGACGTGCTCCAACTAGTCAACGTCGCAGGTGTGCAATTACTGGGCGTGCCATATTTTCGTTGCTTTGGACGTACTGCTCGAGAACTGAAGCTGGATGATCTGCTTGCCGCGCCCGACCAAAGCATTCACTCGTTTGGTTCCAAACCAACGCGCTGGTTGCTGCGCAAGGCCACCTTTCGCCAGGATGGCGCACCGCACACACTACTGCTGCTTGCCGACGTAAGCCAGCCCCTGCAGGAAGAGGAGCAAACTGCCTGGAAGCGCCTGATCCGCGTGCTGGGTCACGAACTTTCAAACTCGCTGGCACCGATCAAGTCGATCGCTGGAAGCTTACTGGCGCGTGTGGATCGGATCGAATCCGACGCGGATACCGTGCGCGACTTCCGCCGCGGCCTGGGTGTAGTGGAGAGCCGCGCAGATGCCCTGCATCGCTTCGTGCAGTCTTATCGGCAGCTCGCGCAGTTGCCTCCTCCGCGGTTCCGGCCGGTGCTGGCAGCCCCATTGCTGGAGCGAGTGGCGTTGCTGGAACAGCGAGTAAAGGTCGAGCTCGACCCCGGCTCAGCAGCGACTCTCGATGCCGATCCGGATCAGTTAGAGCAAATGTTCATCAACCTCTTGCGAAATGCCGTGGACGCGTCGCTGAGCAACGGAGCGCAACCGGTGCGCCTGAGTTGGCGGCTCGATGGATCAAACCTGCTGGTTGTAATTGAAGACCGCGGGCTGGGCATCGCCAACACCGAAAATCTGTTTGTGCCGTTCTATACCACCAAGCCGGAAGGGAGCGGTGTAGGCCTGGCCCTGGCGCAGCAGATCGCCCGCGCCCATGGTGGTGAAGTCCGCTTGCTGAATCGTGAAGATGGTGACGGCGCACGTGCCATCGTCCGGCTACCTGTTGCATAGCCCTCGAACTGCTATGCCCAAGGCAAGCGGGTACTCTCCATCTGACCAATCTCAGTGGCTTCAACGCAATTGCGCCCGTTGTTCTTGGCGCGATACAGAGCTGCATCGGCCAATTGAATCATGGCCTCATACTTCTCTGGAAAACCGGCGGCCACACCAAAACTGGCGGTGAGCGAAAACGTTACGTCGCCGGCCACCACACGCGCTTCCTGCACTGCCATGCGCAGCTTCTCGGCGCGCTGCTTGGCGGTGGGTGGGCTGGAGCCAGGCAGAATCAGCAGGAACTCCTCACCCCCGTACCGGCCCACCCAGTCGTATCTGCGCACGTGGCGCTGGAAGATCGCACTGACTTCCTTTAGAGCCAAGTCGCCCGCGCGGTGACCCAGTGTGTCGTTGATGCGCTTGAAGTGGTCCAGGTCGACCATGATCACGCTCAGAGGCGTGCCTTCACGCTGGGCGCGGTCCACCTCTCCGCGCAGCCTCTCCACAATAATGCGATGGTTCCACAAGCCGGTGAGATCGTCGTGCTCCGCAAAGTGGCGCATCTGTTCGCGGGTTCGAACCAATTCACCCTTTTCCCGCTCGAGGTCGATGGTTCGCAGCATCACCGCTTCTTCAAGATGCTCCTTCTGGCGTACCAGTTGACCAACCCGTCGGCGCCAGGCAAGCATCACCAGCGGGACAGGCAGTACCAGAATTAGGATCTGCAGCAGGCGGTTCTGCCACCAGAGCGGAATGATGCGGAAAGAAAGGACTGCGACTGGCGAAACCACGTTCCCCGCTGAATCTGCCGCGGACACCTCAAAGCGATAGCTGCCGGGCGCCAGATCCCGATAGCGCACCGTCATCTCGTGCGAGGTCTCCCAATCCGATTGCCGGTCTCCAATGAGCCGGTAACGGATGGCGACATCGTGCATATTCGTGAACGAGAGCATGGCCATCGAAATCGCCAGCGCACCGGAGCCCCATTTCACCTGGGCCCCGTTGTTGATTGCAACCGTCCCGTAGGTTACTTGGGAGAATGCCGGGGCGGGCGGCGAACCAGCGGTAGCGGTCTGGGGCGAGATCAGGTGGCTTAGGCCGCCCGATGTGCCAATCCACATGCTGCCGTCTTTATCTTCATCGAGCGCAAAGCTATCGGTGTCGTTCCAGATCAGCCCGTCGTCCTCAGTGAAGCTGCGCCAGCTGTGGCCATCGAAGACGCTTACACCCTCGTCCTCGCCCACCCACACCCAACCGCGATGATCCACTACCAGCGAGACCACTTCTTCCGACAGAAGCGGCGGATGGCCAAAATGCTCCGCCTCAACGACCCGGTACCCGCTTACCCGCAATCGCATCAAATCCTGGGAGGGCCCCCCGATCCAAACATTCCCCTTCGAATCCGCCGCAACCAGGTCAGGCTTCGCGCCGGACTGCCCCAGATCGATGCGATGCCAGCCGCTCCCATCGCGCATGAACAGACCTTGGTCAGAGGTCAACCAAACCTTTCCCGACGAATCCAGGCTCAAATCGGTAACGCGCTGGTGCGGACTGGCGAAGGCCGCATCCTCAACCAGGCGCGGCTGGAAACTGAACCCATCCAGACTGACTTCGAAAAGTCCGCCATTGGTAGCTACCCAGAGGCGATGTGCATCATCGGCCTGGATACCGTAAACCTCGGGCAGCTTCCATTGGGCTCCCATCAGCGTGTACGGATCGATACGGGTCAAGCTACCCGCCATGCTGCCCATCCAGATGGCTCCGTCCACGCTCACTTCCAGCGATCCTGCGCGGGCGGTCTGAAGGGCGGACGCACTCCACTGTCTTGGAGTGCTTTGACCGGCGGGAATATAGTCCAGCCCCGACTCCGTGGCGATCCACAATCTGCCTTGATGGTCGCGGGTCGATGCCCACACCAGGTCGTCGCTCAAACCGTCGGCGGCGGTGTAACCCTCCCACCGGTCCTGACCCACCCAGCGTCTCAGTCCATGACCCACCACCCCCATCCATACAGAACCTTCGCGATCTACAAACAGGTTCTGGATTTCGAACCGGGAAAGGCCGTTGCGCTCGGTGACCATGCGCCAATGGTCCTTTTCCCACAATCCGAGTGCAGAACCTTGCGAAGTGAGGATGCGGCCATGTTCATCCTCGGCCAAGGCGGGGTAGGCCTCAGAGACGATCGGACCAGGAAGATCGTGGAGCAGGAAGCGGCTCCCGTCGGGCAGCAACTCGCCCGCATGAGCGTGACCCCGGAGCCAGATGTGCCCATTACGCGCCAGCAGCAGGCTTTGCCAACGTTCCTGGGGAAGCCCCAGCGAGGCGCGCATCCGCGTTGTCCTGCCGTTCACCAGCCGGCACAGGTCCTCGTCGCACCCGTACCAAAGTGCACCATCGGCACCATACAAAACACTCCAAATCGTCCCGCCATCCAGATTCATGGGCTGGGCGGTCCATTTGTCGGTATCAGCTCGCCGGAACAGATAGGCCCCGTTCACCGTCAAGGTCACCACCTGGCCTGAACTGTTCGCGGTGAAAGCCGATCCAGCCTGGTGCGAAGATTCGTGCATCGGCACCTGAGACTGCATCGCGGAAAACCGGCCGTCGCTCCGCTGGAAGTAGATGCCTTCGGTCGTTCCTACCCAAAGAGTTCCGTCAGCAGCGACAAAGAGATTACCGATGATGCGTTCTGGCAGTCCCTCAGCCGCGTCGTAGCGGCTAAACTGGCTGCCATCGTAGCGGTAAAGTCCGTTCTGCGTGCCAACCCAAAGGTATCCTGTGTGATCCTGCGCCAGGCAGGTGATGTTCAGGTTGCCCAACCCGTTGCTGTACTCGCGAAAACTGTAACGCTGTGCCGCGGACACGAGCGATGCCAGGCAGCACACCGCAACCAAGGCCAAACCTCTCCTCAGTGCACTGCCCGGTTTGAATCGATCAGTTCGCATTGCCCGGTCTTTTAGCGCGCCAGTATGACTGTATGAATCCTTGACAGCCACCCTTGCCTTGCTGCTTCAATTTGAGCGCGCGAGGCCGTGCAAGAATGGATGTTTCCGGATTCAGTCCCCCTACTATAACCGGTGTAAGCACTTGCGGGCATGCAACTTTGGTCCAAAGTAATGTTACGAATAGGGTTGCCGGAAGAGGGAAACGACTTGGTACCGGTGCCTTCATACCCGCTCAGTCGCAGACCAGCGTGGGCTGAGAAAAGGCCGGAAATACAACGCATTCAGAGTGCGGAAGTTCGTCGGTCTCGCTCTCCAACTGCGTCTGAAAGAAACTGTCTACCTGGGTTAGTACTTCCGGGCCGGTGCGACTTTGGTAAATGGCCGCTCGCAGTTTTGCGCCCCCCGGCACCCCGTGGGTAAACCATGTGGCGAACTGCTTCATCTTCCCAGCGGTCTCGCCCATACGAGCATCGCGGGGCAGGTCCTTCGTAGCTTCAGCCTCGTCGAGCAGCATTTGAAAATATGCACGAATCATCCGGTAGCGGTCCTCGACCGTGGGACGGACATACCTGCCGGTCGCGGTGTATTGGGCGATCTGCCTGAAAATCCAGGGATTCGACGGCGCAGCCCGCCCTATCATCACGGCGTCGCATCCGGTTTGCGCCACCATGGCTGCTGCATCCTCAGGGGTACGGATGTCGCCGTTTCCGATCACCGGAATCGTGACCGCCTGTTTTACTGCGGCAATCCACTCCCACTGCGCCTGGCCCGAGTAGCCTTGCTCGCGGGTCCGAGCATGCAACGCCACCGCATCGAGCCCTTCTTCCTGGGCGATGCGGGCCAGTTCCACACACACGATCTGGCTGTCGTTCCAGCCCGTCCGGAACTTGACGGTGAAGGGAATTGAGACCGCCTTGCGCACCGCGCGAAAGATTTCGCCGATGCGGGGCAGGTCGCGCAAAAGGCCCGAACCGCCGTTGCAACCGACCACCCGTTTGGCCGGGCAGCCGAGATTGAGGTCCACCAGGTCGAAACCCGTATTCTGCACAATCCGCGCAGCCTCGGCCAGCGTTTCAGGATTTGATCCAAACAATTGCGCGCCGATGGGGTGCTCGTCGTCGTAAAAGGTCAGGTAGCGCCGCCGCTTGGACTCGCGCATGCGCGACAAGCCATCGGCCGAGGTGAATTCGGTCATCAGCAGGCCGCAGCCCGATTGGCGATTGGTCACGGCCGAATCGATCGCGGCAAGGTCCGAATTCTGGTCTGCGATGCGGTCTGCGCCGGGGGTGGCATCGGTGGTGAACAGGCTGGCGTGGCGAATGAAGCGCCGGAAGACCGTGTCGGTAACCCCGGCCATGGGCGCCAACACCGTAGCTGGTGACACCACGACGGACCCCAGGCGCACCTCAGACGGCACCCGCGCCTCCGCAGGCATCTGGTGCTCCCTGGGGTTGTCCCAGTCCTTCTTTACGGTGAAGCCTTTGCCAGCCATAAGCGCTGTCTTTTCTGTCAGCTTCCGACAGGGAAATCAACCCTCAACGAACGAGGCCTCCGCCGTGGCGGAGGCCCCATGGTACAAGCCGCTGGGCGCGGCGAGGTTACTTGGCGGGTGCTACCTCGCTGGCCTTTGCATACTTGCGGCGGAAGCGCTCCACACGGCCCGCCGTGTCTACCAGTCTCTGCTTGCCGGTAAAGAACGGGTGGCAAACCGAACAGATTTCCACGTGAATGTCGCCCTTGTGGGTCGAACGGGTCTCAAAGTTGTTTCCGCAGGCGCACATCACGCGCACTGCAGCGTAATTGGGATGAATCTTTTCCTTGGGCATCTCTCGAGGACAAACCTTTCCTGCAATGAACCTATTGTAGGTGGAAATGAGTGGTTGCGCAATTCGTCTACGGCGACTTCAGGTGCCCGCTTTAGGGCCTCTTTCCTGCAGCATTTGATGAGAAAGGGCTTGATTCGGGCTCAAAAACAGCGATTTTCAGGAGTTTCTGTTTACCACTAAGATAACAAGGCCGCTCTCGGCCTGTTCTTGCATATGCCTGATTACAAATGCATTATCGACCAATTCTGGCGGATTTCGCCGCCCCGTACCAGTGCTTTTGAGGGGGGAGGGGGTGGGTACCCTTCCGGGGTATAAACCGGTCACGTCCCTGACCGCTCATTCCCTCATTTCGATTGTGCAGCACAGGCGGCTTATTTTCTGCAATAGGGCTATTTACTTCACGCCACCAACCGCAAGATGTTGTGGCTTTTCGGCCGGCCCAGAAGTGGTCGTAATTGGCTACCGCATGAACGCATATCATTGCAAACATGTTGATTAGCAGCGCGGACCGGAACCACTTCTAATGGTATGAGGTGGCGTCAAGTAAATAGCCATATTCTGCAAAAGCGCGGCCTCACCATGTCTGAGAATCCTGAGTGGAGCACCCAGAGTCATGGCTAGCCGGATGTGGAGCGCCCGGCCAACCCCGACATTACCCCTCCATCTTCGAGTTCTGTCCCGGATTGGCGGTCACACGTCCGGAACTCGCCCGCCGTCAAAGTTCTGTGCGTAGAGCTGGTCGCTCTCTTGGGAATTCGATGCATCGTGCCTATTGAAGAGTGGAATCATCACCCTCCGGAGTGGGAGAATCCCTCTCGCTGTCCGGCCATGAATAGGCGATGAGAGAGAACGCGCTTATGGCGATCATCCCCCACCCGACATCGGTCAATCGCCGATGAGCAACGTATGTCATGTACATCGGAATGGACAGGTTTTGTCAGACTCGCAGTGACCCCCCAAGCTCGCGCCGTGCGCCTACGCTTCCATGTGGTCCACCAAGTCATCGCAAAGACAATGGCGAGCGAAACCATGGCGCCAAGCGCCCAGAATGTGCTAAATCGCGGCACCCAGTTCCGGCGAAGGTAGTCGGCAGTGCCGACAATGCAACAGATGGAAAAGAAGCCGAAGAGCCAGCCGAATAACATCGTGGCAGTTTTCATGTTTTTCTCGCTCTGCTCATGATTCTAGTGCGGAATTAGACTCCTCAAAGTCATCTGCGGGGTTCCGAGAAGATTGTGGGCAATCCGGAAACTACCCACGCGCAGAACTATCTTCGGCTTGCCCGTTAAATCTACGGAACTCTCTGGAATTTAGCATCGGCGGTTTCCTGGGTCCGAGAATCCGCACCCGGGGCAGAGAGTCTTGTGGTTGGTGCTGTTCGGTGAGGTCTGGGCTACTCGCCGTGTGAGCTATTTGGAGCAGACCATTGGGAATAGGCCGCTGTACGGTGAGCCAGAAGAGAGAGAAAGGAAACAAATGGCAGATCAAATGGTCCAAGAAACTCCCAGAACGTATTCCGGCGCGCTGCTGGCGGCGATTGCAGTGGCAATACTTTTGGGACTGGGCGGGATTCTCTGGAGCTACACACTGAGCGGCAAACTGGCTACTCAGCAGCAGGCTCTGGCGGATGCCGCGGCGCAGAACACCAAGCTGGCTGCCGCGCAGCAGAATACAGATGCTCGGCTGAATGTGGCCACGGACGAGTTGAAGACCTCGCTTGGCCTGACGCAGAAGCAACTGGATGCGCGGTCAGCGGCGCTGCAGGTCCGCGAGGTCCGCGGGGAAAAGACGACAGCACGGCTGGCAACCGAGCAAAAGCAGACGGAGGGGCAGGTGGCGGCGGTTTCCAGTGCCGTGACCGATGTGCAGACGGATGTTGGCGGCGTCAAGACCGATGTGGCCAAGACGCGGAGCGATCTGGCCGACACCAACAACCAGTTGACGTCGATGAAGGGGGATCTGAACGGTCACAGCACCTTGATTGCGCGTAACGGCGAGGAGTTGGAGATCCTGAAGCACAAGGGTGACCGGAACTACTACCAGTTCACACTTGTGAAAGGAGTGAAGAAGCAGGTGGGGACAGTGAGCCTGGAGTTGAAGAGGGCGGACTCGAAGAGAAGCAAGTACACTATCGCCGTCTTTTCCGACGACAAGCAGTACGAGAAGAAGGACAAGAGCCTGAACGAGCCACTCCAGTTCTACAGCGGCAAGGATCCTATGTTGTTTGAGATCGTGGTCAACAACGTGAGCGCTAAGAACACGGTGACAGGGTATCTGTCTACTCCCAAGAGTGCGCCGGAATCGGGGGCGGTAGCCGAGCGGTAGGGCAACTCATCTTATGGGCGGACTGAGGATGGGCGATCCGGCCATGTAGGTGAGATTCATGTTTTCCCATTTCTGAGAATCCAGACATGGAGCACCCAGATTCATGGTTGGTCAGAGGTGGGCCACTCGCCAGCCGACGACGGGCCGCGGCGCAATGCAACACGATTTGAATAGGTGATGAAGGTCTAAGTGGGTTATGCTGCGCAATGCAAGCGGGCAACGTAGCGCCTTGGGGACGCAACTTCTTTCCAGGAGCCCAGAGATGCAGATACCGCCTTTCCCATCCAATGAGAGCGAAAGAATCGCCGCTCTGCACGCGCTGAACATTCTCGACACCCCGCCGGAGGAGCGATTCGACCGGCTCACACGCATCGCGAGACGCGCATTCAACGTACCGGTGGCGCTGATCAGCATGATCGACACGAACCGGCAGTGGTTCAAGTCGAGGGGCGACCTCTTGGTCTGCGAGACTTCAAGAGACATCTCGTTTTGTGCGCATGCGATTTTGAGCGATGACATTCTCTACGTTGAAAATGCGCTAAAGGACGAGCGCTTCTCTAACAATCCTCTGGTCACCGGCGAGCCCAAGATTCGCTTTTATGCGGGATGTCCGCTGCGCGTCTACGGTTTCAAGATGGGGACACTTTGCCTGGCCGACAAGAAACCGCGGTCCTTCACCGCGGACGACCGGCAATTGCTGAGAGATTTGGCTGCCATCGCAGAACAGGAACTTGTGAGAAAAGAGCCTGAGACGGCGGAGCAGGCAACCGCCCCTTATTGACCTGTCGCCAGCGCTTTTGCGATGCCTGCCTCGGCTAGCGGGGCCATGATGGCGTAACCGGCAGGGAGGGGATGGACTCCGTCCTGGCTGAGCGCGGGGGGCAAGCCGTCGCGTGCGTCCCTCATGGCGGAGTGGTAATCCACGGAGACGTAGCCTTTCTGTGCCGCGTAGGCCTTGATCCACTGGTTCAGAGCCAGAATTTTGGGCGCGGGTTCCATTCCCGGCTTCCAGGGAAAGTCGTAGGCCGGAAGGATGGAGCAGAGGACTACGCGGATGTTGTTCCCGGTGGCCATCTCGGCCATTGCGGACAGGTTTTCCTCAGTCTGTTCGGGCGTCATGGGGCCGGTGTTTCCGGCGACGTCGTTGGTTCCGGCCAGAATCACCACCACCTTCGGTTTCAGATCGACGACGTCCTGGTGGAAGCGCAGCACCATCTGCGGCGAGGTTTGCCCGCTGATGCCGCGGTTGAAGTAGGGCTTGCCGGGAAATGAGCCCTGCGGCCCTTCGATATGCCAGCCCTCGGTAATGGAGTCGCCCATAAACACCACCCGGCTTTCGCCCTCGGCGGGCGGCGGCAGCTTCAAATCAGCCTCCTTGAACCGGCCAAGCCAGGGCCAGTCGTTCTTCACCTGCTCGTCATGCGCTTTTTGCCCTGCGGCAATCTGTTCGGGTGACGGCTTGGGCGGCGTCCTGGCCTCGGCTGCGGCGGGCGCTTTGGTCTCGGGCAGGGTTCCTGGCTCCTGAGCTTTGACTCCGGATGTGAAAAGCAGCCCGGCCATGACGGCGGTAGCAAGTAAAGCAGCGCGCAGGTTCATTCGATTCACGACGGTATCCCCATTTCGAGAGCAGGCTGGATTTGCGGCCGAAAAAATCCGGGCCACGAAAAATCCGTGCCGGCGTCCGGCTCCGATTGTAAGCAACTAGACCTTGCACGAGTTGCGGGCTTTTCCACAAGATTGCTGCGAACCGCACCGCAGCGCACTCGCGACCGTTGCGCTAGGCTGAGAAGAGTGATGAGTGAATGTCCTATCTGCGGCGGAGTCGGCCTGGTCAGGGTCATGTCAACGGCTGGGCTTTGGGTGTCGCGCGCCTGCGAGTGCCAGGATGCGGAACGCGAAGAGCGACGCCTGGCCGCAGCCCACGTTCCTGAGCGCTACAAGGACTGTACGCTGGACGCCTACGAGATTTATCACGGGTCCGACCGGTCATTAAAAGAGGGCCTGCAGGCGGCGCGCAAGTTTGTCGAGGCCTATCCCGTGGATACAGGCGGGAAGGGACTGCTGTTCATCGGCTCGATCGGCGTGGGCAAGACGCACTTGGCGGTGGGTGTGCTGCAGCGGCTGGTTCGGGAAAAGGGTGTGAAGGGACTGTTCTGCGACTATCGCGAGCTGCTGAAAAATATCCAGAACAGTTATAACCCGCAGGTGAACACCACGGAATTGGAGCTGCTGAAGCCGGTGTTTGCCGCCGAGGTGCTGGTGCTGGACGACCTGGGCGCGCAGAAGCCCAACGAATGGGTCTGGGACACGGTCGCCCTGATCCTGAACACACGCTACAACGACAAGCTCTCGACGATCATCACCACGAACTATCCAGACATGGCGGCGGGCAGTGGCGCCAAAAGCGACGCCGAGCGCGCGGCACGCGAAATCACCCTGGGCGACCGCATCGGTGACCGCATGCTTTCGCGCCTGGCAGAAATGTGCATCCGCGTAGAGATGAGCGGCAAAGACTTTCGCCAGACCGGGGTGAAGCGCGCCCGCTTCGGGTGAATGCAACGCTGTGACTCCCTCGATGGCGCATGGAGCAAGCCTGCGGCCGTCGTGAATGGGAACTCTTGACCCTGCCTCGGGGCGGTGTATCGTTTCGATACGGTCGCTGGGAGATTGATCAGATGCGCAAAGTATTGGAAGGCGTCGGGTTGGGAGCCTTGGCGCTGCTGATATGGATCACCTATGACGCGCTGGCGGGGCCAAGCCACCTGCCAGACCGCATTCCCACGCACTTTGACGCCGCCGGCAACGCGAACGGCTGGGGCTCTCCGGCGACGCTGCTGCTGTTGCCGATACTGGCGGTTGGTCTTTATCTGCTGATCACGGTGGTGTCGATGTTTCCGGCGTCGTTCAACTACCCGGTGCGGGTGACGGCGGAGAACCGGGAGCGGCTGCAGGGGCTGACCCTGAATATGGTGACCTGGCTCAAAACAGAGCTGGCCTGCTTATTTGCCGCGATTCAGTGGGCGATTTTGCAAGCGGTGCGGAGCGGCGAGGGACGACTGCCGGTTCTATTGGTGCCTGGATTTCTGGTGCTTATTTTCGGGACCGCGCTGTGGCACATCTTCGCGTTGTTCCGCGCGGCACAGCCTGGGGGAGCGTCTTGAGGCGCAGCCAGTTGGCGATTGCCTAGAACACCCAGAGGCTTGCGAGCACCATGAGGATTGCGACGATGGTCATTCCTTGATAGACGACATCGTCGCAATGCCTTGTGGACGTGGACATTCCAGCGGGCACCTGCATGGTGGATGCGGATTGGGGGGAGGGCTGCATGGGGGGTCCGCCTTCCTGTCGCACATGGTTCCAGTTACGTAATCGAGAAGCAACCGGTTCCAATGTCTTCCTTATATACGCACGAAAGATGCGCCTTGGAATCCTACAAAAGGTGTAGGCCCGGTGGCTCAGGGTGATTCTTACTGTGTTTATCGGCTGGTGGGGAGAATTCTTCATTCACCAAGCAAGAACGAAGAAGTGCGGTCCATTCCTTCGCGTACGGGTGTAAAATCCGCACGTGAGCACAGGTCCCAATCTCGAGCTTGTTCCCTCAGCCGAAAAGAGTGAGCGCAACTGGCTGCCGCTGGCAATCGCGGCTGCGGCGGTACTGGCGGTTGCGGCCGTGGCCATTTTCATGCTGGAACGTGGACGGGGCGGAGTGCAGGTGACTCCCGTTTCGGCGGCTCCCGACCCTTATGCGGCGAGCCTACCCATCTCCAGCGTGGTGATGAGCGAGTCTGCCAACCTGGCGGGCGGCAAGGTCACCTACCTCGACGGGAAGATCACCAACACGGGAAACCGCACCGTAACCGGCGTGACGGTGCAGGTGCTTTTTCGCGACGTGGCAAAGGAAGTGGCGCAGAACGAAACCCTGGCAATGAAGCTGATACGAACGCGCGATCCTTATGTGGATGTTGAGCCGGTGTCTGCCGAGCCATTGAAGCCCGGAGACGTGCGCGACTTCCGCCTGATCTTCGACGCAGTTTCACCAAGCTGGGACGGCGCTTATCCGCAGGTGCGCATTGTGCATGTTGCCGCAGAGTAGCCACTCGGGCGCCCGCTTTACACGGTAGAAGTTACCCCTGCGCGGTAAGAATTACACTCCCTTCACGCCCTGCATCGCTCCTCAACTGGAGTTTCTCTTCCTGAGAGTTCCCGCAAATTGCACAATCTAAACAAATTACTCGATGCCGGGTGAACTTCCTCGACTTTGGCACGGGCATTGCTATCTGGTATGCCGGGCGGCACAACGAATTCGTCTGTAAATACTGCCCAACGAGGTTTCCGACATGGTGAACTCCGACTCCAATGCACGACATTTCTTCCCTGGCCAGTTAGCGGTCGTATTGCTGGCATCTGCGATTGCGGTGCCGGCGGCAGTTGCACAGTCGTCCACTACGCCCCAGGACACCCCTCCTACGGCTACGGCGCAGCAGCCCTCCCCTTCGGCTTCTTCAGCGAATACCGACAAAGAGGGGTTCTGGGGGCATGTGAATCCATTTGCGCGCAAGGTCTGGGTCCACAAGCGGCTCGATCCGATCAAGGACCGGCTGAGTGAGCTGGATGAGGTGAACGCCAAGAACGCAAAAGACATCCAGGATGTGGATGCGCGCGCCCAGGCTGGAATTCACCAGGCACAGTCCGCGGCCGACGCGGCTAACCAGACCGCCAGCGCTGCCAGCGCCACAGCGCAGAGCGCGAGCGGCACGGCCCAGAACGCGGCCGGCCATGTGGATCAACTGAACACCACAGTCAGCGGCCTGGACGAGTACCACCAGATCAAGGATGTGGATGTGGCGTTTCGCGGTGGAAGCCCAGCTCTGACCGCAGATGCCAAACAGCAGCTCGATGACATGGCGGCCAGCCTTGCGGGCCACCAGGGATACATCATCGAACTGGAAGCACACGCACCGGGCGCCGGCTCAGTCGGCATCCAAAGCTCGGACCGGATGGCTGCATCGGTGATGCGCTACCTGGTAACCGAACACCAGATTCCCGTCTACCGTATGCACTCCGTAGCCATGGGCAATGTCCAGATAGCCTCCGCCGCCGGCGATGAAAACTCCAAGCCGGAGCGGGTAAGGAAAGGCAGCGTGCATATTCGGTTGATGGAAAACAGTTTGGCGGCCCAGGGGTCCGCACCTCCCCATGATGCGGCCTCCTCGACGGGTGCGGAACGGCCGTAAAGCCGCGCAGCCACCCCCCTGAGGCTCTATCCGCCCCGACGGCTACCCCGCCGTTCGGCCGCCAATCAAGCTCTCGCAACACGAGAGAACCAAGGCAACTTGGCCCCTGTCAAAGACAGGGGCCTTTTTTTGCTTGGTGGAAGATGGGAACTCGGCTGAAGCTCAACAATCCCAGGAGCCTTCTACTTCATCGCCTTCGTTTGCCTGATGATTGCCAACCTCCTCAGGCTGCTTGCACATGAAAGTTGAAAATAGGTTCTTACCCTTTTGGTGGATCCCACGTAGAACGATGTTTCTCAATCGCATCTCTTATGAAGAGATCAAGATTCTCGTCTGTGACTTCCCCGTCTGACCCTGGCGGCCACCATCCATCGATACAAGAGACATCGCCAAGGCCCAGGTTAAACGCTTCCATCATCTTCAACATGATTTCCAGTGGGCTCGCCTCACGGAAACCGGCCTCACCCCCGATCAACTCGCTGATCGGGTTGCCAGCCAGATAAGAATTTCTAAGTCGCTCCACGAGGGAATCAGTTTTCTCAATGCTCATCACGGTCCTTGCTAAGGTCTGGTGTAGCTCACTTCTACCTTGTCGTATTTGCCCGGCTCGCCGTATGCCCTGGTCACGTGAGCGACGGTAAAGCCCACTTCCTTGGCCTGTTTGCCGGTCCAGGTCGCGGCCGCCGCCGCCGACTGCGCCTGGGGGGTCGTCCGCTCCGCAGGCGGGAGTGCCGCAATCGCCTTGTTAAAGGCACTCAGGTTATCGCCAAAGCTCCAGCTTCCCTTGATACTGCGGATTTTCTCCAATCCGAAATAGTCAATGATCTTCTTAAACTGCTCCGCTCCGCGGATAGAGCCTCTGACACCGGCATCCGTTTGAGCTCGAATATGAAGTTCCAATTCACCTTCGCGGAGATATCCAACCGCGACCAATTGCTTGTTTGCTGGATCCACGGCCCTGTAGCTCTCTGGAGTAGTGGTGACTACCGGCTCGGCTGCGGGCGCTGCGCCCGCACTGCTTCCACTTTTGCCGCCCTTGGCAGCTAATTCCTCGGAAGGATCGGACGCCTTCCCTTTGAGCGGCGGTCCCTTGTCGTTCTTAGCCGAGGTCGTCTGTTTCTGCTGGGCGGCAAGCTCGTCCATCTCGCGTTGCGTAGTGGCTTTTCCAACCGGGCGTGCGGTTCCGGCCGACGCGGCAGCCGGCTGTGTCACGGGAGGGCGGACGTCTGGCGGGCGCGGTGCCACGGGGCTGACGGCAGGGGCACTCGGATCCGATTGGCCAGCCGGAAGTGCCGCCGCAGGCGCTTTGATTTCTCCGTTACGAATGATTCCCACGACTCGCCGGGACGCCCGTTCAATGATTTGTCCATTACCCGTGACAGGATCGAACTCCGCGTCAAAGGTCCCACCACCCCCTGGCCGGGCCAGTGTCCCGCTAATTCTTTTGGTTTGAGGATCGTATTGGGGGGGGCGAGTGATAACGAAGTCGGCCTCCGCAGTTTCGCCGGAAGGCTTCCCATTCGGCGCACTGGTATTGAATGATTGCGCATCAAGGTAGCCTCCCACCGCCGGCATCAGGTCCTCAGCGAGTTGGGGAATATCGGAGCTGTCGAACCCTTTACTGCGAATCTTCTGCACGTGCGCCGCGAGAGCAGCACCGGTCATTGCCGCCCCGCTATAAAGCAGGCCACTAGCGTAAATGCTTGGCGCATTGAGGTACGCGTACCTTGCAGCGTAGAGTGCCTCCGGTGCGGCGGCCGTCACGAGCTCCGCTGCTGCCGGGGCTAAAGAGGCTGCTGCGGCGGCGTCGGCCACTGCTGCCCCGGTAGCTCGGCCGAGATTCGTGCCGGCCTCAATTCCCTGGCGGTCAATTCGATACTGAGAGCGCTTCAAAGGGTCATGGATTTCAGAGGACCGGTCTTTCACGTAGGCGTTGGACGCCGGAATGAGCAGGCTTAACACCGGATTGGGTTGCTGATCAGCGATCTCGCGATCCTTTTCTTGCTGTTTCCCCTTGTCGTCGGTATCCAAGGCCGGCATGTTCCAGTCGACAGAAACAGGCCCATTTCGCTGGGCTTCTTTAGTGACGTCCACCCAGGAAATCTCCATCTTGTTTCCACGCAGGCTCGGGAGTTCCTGGCCCCGGTAAAGACGCACCTGGACCGCTGGGGGAAATGTCCCAAAGTCCATGGTCCTGACCAGAAGTGCATGCTCGCGCCCGCGATTGAGTTGTTCGCGATAGATGACCTTGTTTCCTTGAGTATTTTGCGTTACGGTAGCGTCGCGCGGTTTTGAGGGGGCAGAGTCATCGTCGTCCTTATCCGCGCTGCGCTGAATGAGCTGCGGCTGGCCGCCCTGCTGTACGGTGTGAGCCAGTTCATGCGCCAGAAGGCTTCGACCGCCTGCGCTATGCGGCGCAAACTGACCCTCAGCAAAGGCGATGTTATTGCCGGCTGTGTAGGCCCGCGCGTTTATTTCCTTTGCCGACCGCGCAGCCGTTGAGTCGGCGTGGATGCGAATATGGCCGAAGTCCCTCCCGAAGCGCGGCTCCATGAACGCCCGCGTTTCGGCATCCATCGGCTGGCCCGGCGCGCGCAACGCCTGGTGCACGATGCCGGGCGCCGCGCCACCGCTGTTCTGCGCAGCGGATAGGCGGCTTTCCGGTCCGGCCCGGCTTGAGAGAACCGTTTTGCGGCTGATCTGTGGGGGAACCTGCCCGATGAAAACATGAGACGACGGCGCCCGCATCACCTCTGCCGCAACCCGGTTCGCCTCATGTTCCAGCGGATCATCTGTCTTCCCTATGCGGAGCTTGGCCTGAAGCGCAATGCTTGGCGCATGGATTGCCGGTCGCGCTTCAAATCCCGCTTCACCAGCGGAAAATACCGGAATTTCTTCCGGGCGCTTGCGCGGCAGCTGGTTGCCAAACCCGTCCTCAGCCGCAGTCACGCGGCGCTCCGTTGTGCTCGCTCCAGATTCAGGATGTTGCGCGCCCTCGAGCGTGCCCCGGTGTGGTCGCTCGACTGCAGCGGTAGGCCTCTTCGGGCTTGCGGACGCTTTGACCGCGATTGGGGAAGCCAACATGGCACAAACTCCGAGCCGACCTCGTTCCACTGCAGGGGAATAGCATACCGCCTAAACGGAAATGATGGGAAGAAGATATCCAGCCGCCAGTTATATAACGGTGAGTGTGCAGGCAGTGGTGGCCGCTCTCGACCACACATTGATCCCGGCTCATGGCAGCGAAGTGCAGATTTCCAGAACTGTTCCGGCAACGTGTTCCGATTTCTAAATCGAGCGTCCATCCTTCCTGACCGTTCCTATCAAGAATGAGATTCCAGTGCGCGTAGAGATGACCCGGCGTCCGATGTGATTGCACGCGCCGCGGCGTCTGCGAGCGAGGATGAATTCGGACGGGGTCCGGGAGAGCAAGGACAGGTGCTAAATTACTCTCATCGTCTCCGGGACAATATATGAATACCTCATTGCGGATCTTGGTACCTGCCTCTTCGGCCTTCATAGCCCTTCTGGTGCTCACCGCGTCCAGTTCCGCCGCTGCGCAAGATGAACGTGGCACGGTCAAGAATGACTCGCTGCAGGTCTACGCAGAGATGTCCGCAGAGAGCGAGAGTGTTGCCACGTTAGCGCACGGCTCTGTTGTGCGCATTGGCCTATCGGTCACGAATGCCGATGGCAGATGGTGCAGCGTTTCCAGCATTGATACCTCGGCGAAGCTCGGTTTCGTCCGCTGCGACGGGCTGGAGATACAGAACATGCGCAGTACGGCGGCGCCTGCGGGCGGGGCGGTGGTGCAGCCGTTGAGTTCCAGTTCAAAAGCTCCAGCGCGTGCACAAAAGGAGTGGGCTCTTGCGGCGTCTGCGATCCTGGCGGGATTCAGCCACGAGCCGTCCAGCGCCCTGGCCGCTGGGGGGATGACAGAAGCGCAGAAAACACACGAAAAGCGTTTGCTTGAAGAATGGTGGAGTGTCGGCAATCGCGACGATATGCTCAATGCACTCTCGTGGATTGAACAGGGAGGGCATCGCCAGCTGTTTACCGCCCTGGGCGAACACGCGTCGCAATTGGGGCCAGACGACCTGAAAAAAGCTCTCAGCAGGCTTAACCCGGAGGCTGCGAACGGCGTCACAGTGGCTCGACGCTACCACGAGAGACTGGGCAGCAAAAGCATTACCGGTTGGGACTACGGGCGATACATCAATCTTTGCCGCTGGGGCGTCCAGGTGGGTTATTTGACAGAAGACGAGGCCTGGCCACGAGTGATGTATGCAGCAGGCATTCTTCAGCAGACATTCGGTTCGTGGCAGGAGTATGGCGAAAACTACCTGATTGGCCGCGAGTTCTGGTCTCTCAGCCAGACACAAAAGGACGGCCAAGCGATGCGAGCAAACTACCAGAACCTTCTCAACGACCCCAGAAGTTCCTGGAACCGGATTCCATGGGGGCTGGATCTTCATTAGATCTGCTGCTGAGTGCCGGACTGGATGGACGGGGCAGCGGGAGTTGTGAATGCGTAGCGCGCGGGGTTTGTGGTTGCGGGTGGTGCTGGTGGCGATCGCGGGGGCGCTGTTGTGGGGCTGGACTAGTTGGAATCGCCACAGAGAGATGCTGGCCAGCAAGGCGATTTCAGATCTATCTACCACCAGCCCGCTGAACCAGCAGGGAGGTGGCCTCGTGGCTGCGGAGGCATACGAGATTTACTCCGCGCTATACCAGGCCCCGATGGAGGAGCCCCTGGCGTTTGCAGAAGATTCGATGACTGATATTCCGCAGGTGGATGGCAGTTGCTTGAAGCCGTCGACGCCGGAAGAGCGTGCGATGGCCGATGCCTTTGCAGCCGCCAATCGGCAAAGCCATCGATGGGAGCAGAGATTTGCAATTCCGGGAGGATACCGGCTGCTGCGGAAGTCCGAAGCGTTGCAGGCCCAGACGTGCGTGGAATCTCACGGGCAGGATGTGGCTCGGTGCGGAAACTACAAACTACTTAGGCATGTCCGCTACCTGGGGGTTCCGGTATTCGATTCCACGCACACACGGGCGCTGGTGTCGGTGGTGAAAAAATGCGGTGGGTTTTGCGGCAGCGGCGGAATTTTCGAGGTGGAAAAAACGGATGGCGCGTGGCGGCGGGCGGAGGCAACGGACTTTACACGGGAGTGCAGTTGGATGTACTAGGGGCGTCCCATGTCTGAAAATCCAGACATGGGGCACCCTCAGCTTGCATGGGCTGTTTCCGGTTGCGCGTCAGGATTGTTGGCGCGACGTGATGTGGCGAACCGTAGCCTTCCTGTCGATGACGATCCCGGCGGTGGAGGTCTGGAAGGTCTGGGTAAATGCCTCGTTCGCATGCCCAGGCAAGACGCCATAGCTGCTATTGGCTTTCTCGACGGTGGAATAGGTCCAATCAACGCAAGATGGCTCCGAACTGAAAACCGTCATTGCATTCGATGCGTTGTACGAGATTTCTCCTGCGCCGGAGGAAAGCACAGTGGTTCCCCCGTTGAGATAGTCGACAAAATCCAACTGGAAGGAAACGATCGGCGCCAGGTCTGCCGAGGTCACAGGGGAGCCCGATATGAGGTTCAGCGTCAGCAGCGTGATGGTCTGGTTGCCAATGGTCTTGCCGGTATTGTCGCGGACGACGTAGGTGGCGCCGGTGATGTTTCCACTTGAATCGTTCGCAAGGGAAATGGTGAGCTGATATCCGGCGGGCAGCTTTTGACTCGGCAGCGTCGCCAACGGGACGATGTGATTGATGATCTGTCCCAGCTTTGGGGATTCAGTCCAGTTGTCAACCATGCAATTGAGCTGAGCCGGCGAACTGTGCGGGTCGAGGTAGATCAGATATTGCTGGCCCCCGTCGTAGTCGCTCTTTGCAGAGTAGGCGTTCACCTGGAAACCGAAGCCGTCACTGCCGACAATGTCCTGGGTGACATCGATGGTGACCGAGACGCCCTTCAAATTGCTGCAGTTGCTCATGAAGTAATTTGAGTTGCTGCCAAGACCGGCGCTGGGAGCCGCCACGGCCGAGACCGGCGACGGAAAGGTTCCGCTGACTACCGACCAAAGCTGGTTGTTGGTACCGGAGGCCTTCATATGGTAGGCGTCGAGGCCCGCACCGGCTGTGGTTGAAGCTCCCTGAATGTCGATCACGAAGCCATTCAGCTTGCTCATGATGAAGAAGTCGCCCGAGCCTCCAGGATCCGCCAGGAACTGCCAGAGCTGGTTGTCGGTCCCGGAGGTCTTTTGGGGATACGCGTCGAGGAGGGTTCCAGGCTTGGTTGATGCCCCTTGAACGTCGATTACGTTGCCGTTCAGTTTGCTCTTGATGAAGTAGTAGCCTGAGCCCGCGGGGTCAGCGATGAATTCCCAAAGCTGATTGTCGGTTCCAGTTGTCTTTTTGGGAAAAGCATCGAGGAGCGCTCCGGAGCTGGTTGAGGCCCCTTGAATGTCGATGACATTACCGTCTAACTTGCTCTTGATGAAATAGTACGTGCCCATCCGATTCCTCCTTTGAGGCGAGGTTTCGAGCTGAACCAGCATTACTGTGCCCTGAATTTGCTAGTACCGGGTCGCCGCTACCAGGTGGTAACGTCGACACTGGTTCCGCTGCGGGGGTTCAAAGATTCGCTTCCTTGTTATGGATTGGGGAAGTGGATTGATGCAGAAATCGGGAAATATTCTGCCGGAATAATGCAGCCAGAACCTCCATGGAGTCTCTCGGCTGCAAGCGAATATAGCACCGGAAATTCTTGGTCACCATCTTTTTCGCATCCTCGCGATGGCCCAAAAAACAGGCGTGCCCTGGAAGGTATTTACGGGGACTGCGGAGCCACCCGTTCAACATTTAAAAACGATTTCGCGATCACTTTTCCTTTAGCCGGCACGATTCTTCAGATTGGTTTCTCCTGATTGCAACGGCTATTCGGCTGACAGAGGCGGGCGAAGTCCACGGTCCTCCCATTCTTTGGAATACCATTCCACGGACAAAGACCTGTCCGTGGGGCGTCAGTCGAGGGTTGAGCCATCCCATGCCGGAAAATCCAGACAGGAGGCACCCATTTTTGCGACAGGTCAGATGTTGGCCATTCGGCCCGGTAAAATTATCCATATATGGAAAAAACGAATGAAACCCCGGCGGTAGAGGAAGCCATTCTTGATGGGAGCCGGTTTGTGCGGGCGTGCCTGCGACGGCCGGTGGACCGGACGCCGGTGTGGTTTCTGCGGCAGGCCGGACGGTACATGCAGGAGTACCGCGACGTGCGCAAGCACCACACGCTGGTGGAGATCTGCATGCAACCGGAATTGGCGGCGGAGGTGACCATTATCGCGGCGGAAAAACTGGGCGTGGATGCAGCTATCATCTTTGCCGATCTGCTGCTGCCGCTGGCGCCGATGGGCCTGCCGTTTGAGTTTCAGGCGGGCGAGGGGCCGGTGGTGCACCACCCGGTGCGGACTGCGGAAGATGTGCGGGCGCTGCGGGCTGACCGTGCCGACGAGCTGGCATACGTGGCCCGGGCCATCGAAAAAGTCGCGGCCCACTTTCGCGATCGGCTGGGGATTATCGGTTTCTGCGGCGCGCCCTATACGCTGGCCAGCTACATGATTGAGGGGGGCGGATCGCGCAACTACATCCACACCAAACAAATGATGTACGGCGATACGCTGTCGTGGCGGCTGCTGCTGGACAAGCTGGTGAAGGTGCTGACGGAGTATTGCCTGCTGCAGGTGCAGGCGGGAGCCGACGTGATCCAGATATTCGATAGCTGGGTGGGCTCGTTGGGTCTGGCGGACTATCGCGATTACGCGCTGGAGGCTTCGAAGCGGCTGGTGCAAGCCGTGCAGAAGATGGGCGTCCCGGTGATTTACTTTGGCGTGGAGACGGCGGGGTTGCTGAGCGCGATGGCTTCTACTGGAGCTGATGTGATCGGACTCGACTGGCGGCAGCCGCTCGACGAAGGCTGGCGCACGGTGGGTTACGGGCACGCGGTGCAGGGCAACCTGGACCCTATCACCTTGTTCGCCCCGCGGGAGGTGTTGGAGTTGCGGGTGAAGGAAATTCTGCGTTCAGCGGCTGGACGCCCCGGACACATTTTCAACCTGGGCCATGGAATTGTGCCCAGCACGCCGGTGGAAAATGTACAGGCGGTGGTGCGGATGGTGCGCGAGTTCCGGCTCGAGGAGGCTGCGCGTGGCTAAGCGGGCGGTGCTTCTGCTGGCGCACGGAACTCCGGAGACCATCGAACAGATTCCCGAGTACCTGCGCAACGTGGTCAGCGGACGTCCGCTGCCGCAGCAGGTTATCGAAGAAATTCAACACCGCTATTCGCTGATCGGGCGCAGTCCGTTGACGGAGCTGACGCTGGAACAGGGCAGATTAGTGGAGTCGGAACTGAGCGCCGGTGGAGATGCCGTTCGCGTCTACGTGGGAATGCGCAACTGGCGGCCGTATATCCCCGAAGTGGTGGGGCAGATGCGCGCCGACGGGGTGGAAGAGGCGGCGGTAATTTGCCTGGCGCCGCAGAACTCGCGCACCAGCGTGGGCCTTTATCGGCGGGCCGTGGAGGCCGAGGCGGCTGGATTACGCATCGACTTTACCGAAGGCTGGGCACAGGACCCGCTGCTGGCGGAAGCGTTTGCGGAGCGGCTACGACCGGCCCTGAGCAAGCTTAGCGCCGAGTCAGGCGCGCCGGTCCCAGTACTGTTTACCGCCCACAGCGTTCCCTGCCGCACCGTACAGACTCCGGCGGCAGGCGAGAATCAACCGCGACCTTGGCCGGGCGAGGGCGCTGATCCCTATGCACAGGAGGCCAAGCGTACCGCGGAACTGGTGGCGGAGCGCGTGGCGGGGATTCCCAGGTGGTGGTTTGCGTTCCAGAGCCAGGGGGTCAGCGGCGGTCCGTGGATCGGACCCACGGTCGAGGCTACACTCGACGCCATCGCAGCATCTGGCGTGAAAACACTGCTGCTGCAGCCCATCGGTTTTCTCTGCGATCATGTGGAAATTCTCTACGACGTGGACATCGCCTTTCGCCAGTACGCGGCAGCACTGGGCATGCGGCTGGAACGCCCGGAATCACTGAACGCCTCGCGCACGCTGGCCAAGTCGGTGGCGGGGCTGGCGCGGCTGGGATTGACGCGGCTGGGGGTTCAGCGCTCAACCTAGGTTTCTGACGGCTTGATTTCGTGCTTTCCCACCATTGCGGCAAAGACAAATGCGCCGCAGGGATGGGGCACCCGCAATGCTAAACCTCATCCACGCGTGTATGGTTATATGGGCAGAAATATTCCGCGTTGGAGGAACTTGTGAGTCCATTGAATCGGAGAAGTTTTCTTAGAGTAGCAGGGGCGGCGTCAGCCGCTTCGTTGATTGGGGCTAAGGTGCACGCATTGTCAGTATTGCAAGACGAAGGGGCGAGGGCGATAGGGGCCAACGACCACATTCAGATTGCGCTGATCGGCGCGGGCGGACAGGGCCAGGGCGATACAAAGAACGCGGTACAGGTGCCGGGCGTCAAGCTGGTAGCTGTGGCCGACTGCTATACCGGTCGTCTGGCGCACGCCAAGGAGCTGTGGGGCGACGACATTTTCACTACGCGCGACTACAACGAGATTCTGGCGCGCAAAGATATTGATGCGGTGATCATCGGCACGCCCGACCACTGGCACAAGCAAGTGGCCGTAGACGCGATGAAGGCGGGCAAGGATGTGTACTGCGAAAAGCCGATGATTCATCTCTATGCTGATGGGCCGGAGATGATCGAGACGGCGCGCCGCACCAACCGCATTATCCAGATTGGCAGCCAGCGGGTCAGTTCCGTGATCTATGCCAAGGCCAAGGAACTGTTGGCCGCGGGCGCCATCGGCAAGCTGAACATGGTGACTGCGCGCTGGGACCGCAACTCGGCCATGGGCGCGTGGAGCTATACCGTTCCGCCCGATGCCTCAACGGAAACCTGCGACTGGCCGCGCTTTCTGGGCACCGCGCCCAAGATTCCCTTCAACGCCGAACACTTCTTCCAGTGGCGCAAGTGGAAGGCCTATGGCACCGGCGTGGCCGGCGACCTGTTTGTTCACCTCTTCAGCGGCACGCACTTCATTACCGGTTCCAACGGCCCCACACGCGGCATGGCTACCGGCGCGCTGCGCTTCTGGAACGATGGCCGCGACGTGCCCGACGTGATGCTGGGCCTGTTTGACTATCGCGAGGGCTTCAACCTGAGCCTGCGGGTCAACTTTGTGGACGGTGGCGAAGAGAGTGAGGGCCTCATCTTTACCGGCTCCGAAGGCACCATGGAGATTGGCGGAGGCGGCGTAAGTGTGAACCGTGTACCGCGCGAGACGGACCCGGGCCTGATGATCGACACGTTCCCTGAAGCGATGCAGAAGCAGATTCTGGCCTCGCACGCGGAAAAGTATCCACACACGCACCCCGAAGGCGCACCGCCTGTGGGCTACGAGAAATATGTGGCTCCGGAAGGCTACAGCGACAGCTACGACCACTTCAAGAACTTCTTTGCATCGGTGCGCTCGCGCAAACCAGTGGTGGAAGATGCGGTGTTTGGCTATCGCGCTGCCGGAGCGGCCCTGCTGAGCAATCTCAGCATCGAGCGCGGCGCCGTGATCAAGTGGGATCCGGATGCGATGAAGGTGCTGTAAGACAATCCAGATTTGAAATTGCTCCGCGCCGGCTCCTCACAACGGAAACGGCGCGGATTTTTTTGCGCGAAACAGAAGACCTGGGCAGCGGTTAGACTGTGGGCATGACCAAGCGCATTGGAGTGCATCTAGGCACGGCAGGCGGGGCGTCGAACGCCGTGGAGCGGGCGCGGGAGATTGGCGCCAACACGTTTCAAATGTTTTCGTCGAGCCCGCGGATGTGGCGCGCGCCCAAGGTGGATCCTAAACAGGCGGAGCGCATGCACGAGCTGCGTGCCGCACTCGATGTAAGCCCGCTGGTGATTCATACCAGTTACCTGGTGAACGTGTGCAGCCAGTCGGATGAGATTCGCAAGAAGAGCATCGACGCGTTTCGCGGAGAGATTGAGCGGGCGCTGATGTGGGGCGCTGAATACCTGGTGCTGCATCCCGGCTCATGGAAGGGGCTTACGCGAGATGAAGGTCTGAAGCTGGCGGCCGACTCCATCGCGCAGACCATCGACGGCCTGCCGTGGCAGGGAACCGGTTTCCACATCCTGATTGAGAATACTGCGGGCGCGGAATTTTCACTGGGCGGCAGTTTTGAGCAGGTGGCCGAGTTGGTGGAGCGCCTGAAGCCCGCAGCGCCGGTAGGCGTGTGCCTCGACACCTGCCACAGCCACGTGGCCGGATACGACTTGATTACGCCCGAAGGCTATGCGGACACGGTGACGCAGATCGCGAATACGGTGGGGTTGGACGCTGTCCGCGTATGGCACTGCAACGACGCCAAGGCCGAACGCGGGTCAAAACTGGATCGCCACGAACATATTGGGCAGGGCACTATGGGCGTTGAGCCCTTCCGCCGCCTGCTCAACGACGAGCGCTTTGCGCAGGCTGCCTTTATTGCGGAGACGCCTGTGGATGAGCCCGGTGACGAAGAGCGCAATGTGCGGGTGCTGAAGAGCCTGGTTGCGGCGCCCGCAAAATGAAGCGTCTTCTCCATTTACACTGAAAGGTCATGGCAGAAGAAAAAGAACTTCGATACGACCCGGCATTGATTGAACCCAAATGGCAGGAGCGCTGGGCTGCGGACCCCTCGCTCTATGCGGCGGAACCGGCCGCGAGCGGCAAACCCAAGTATTACGTGCTGGAGATGCTGCCTTATCCCAGCGGCCAGTTGCACATGGGGCACGTGCGCAACTATTCGATCGGCGATGCGCTTGCCCGGCACATGTGGATGCGGGGCTACAACGTGCTGCACCCCATGGGCTGGGACGCTTTCGGGTTGCCGGCGGAGAACGCGGCGCTCAAAAACAATACCCCGCCGCGAGAGTGGACGCTCAGCAACATTGCCGCCATGAAGCGGCAGATGCAGCGCCTGGGCCTGGGTTACGACTGGGCCACCGAAGTGACGACCTGCCTGCCCGACTACTACCGCTGGAACCAGTGGTTCTTCCTGCGCATGTATGAGAAGGGCCTGGTGTATCGCAAGAAGAGCAAGGTGAACTGGTGCCCCAACTGCGCCACCGTGCTGGCCAACGAACAGGTGATCGACGGTCGCTGCTGGCGGCACGAAGACGCCATCGTGGAACAGCGCGACCTGGAGCAGTGGTTCTTTCGTATCACGGCGTACGCCGACGAACTGCTCAGCGACCTGGACAAACTGGACGGCTGGCCTGAAAAAGTGCGCACCATGCAGCGCAACTGGATCGGCCGCAGCGAAGGCACAGAGGTAGATTTTTTCCTCGACGAACAGGGAACAAAAGGCGAGCGCATTCGTGTCTTCACCACGCGCGTGGACACCATTTTTGGCGCCACCAGCGTCCAGTTGGCGCCGCAACACGCGCTGGTGGCTGCCTTCACCGCTGCCGATGCGGGGTTGAAGGCGCAAGTGAACGAACTGATCGAGCAGCAAAAGAAGGCTCGTGAAGCAGGTGACCTGGGCGCAATCGAGAAACATGGGATAGACACCGGCCGCTTCGCCCTTAATCCCTACAATGGCGAGCGCGTTCCCATCTGGGTAGCCAACTACATCCTGATGGACTATGGCACCGGGGCCATCATGAGCGTGCCGGGACACGACGAGCGGGACTTCGAGTTCGCCACCAAGTACGGCATTGAGATTCGCCGGGTGATCGCGCCCGCGCAGACCGGCGGTGAAAAGGCGGCGCTGCCGTTTACCACGGAAGACGGCGTGCTGGTGAACTCAGGTGAGTACGACGGACTGACCTGCACGGAAGCGGAGAAGAAACTGCAAGAGGTTGCGGAGCGCGAGGGATTCGGCGAGGCCACCGTGACATTCCGCCTCAAGGACTGGGGCGTGAGCCGGCAGCGCTACTGGGGCACGCCCATTCCCATGATTCACTGCGAGCGCGACGGACTGGTGCAGGTGCCCGACGACCAGTTGCCCGTGGTGCTGCCGCCGCAGATCGAGATCACGCAACAGGGCGGTTCGCCGCTGGGCCGCGTGCCGGAGTTCGTCCACGTGACCTGCCCGAAGTGCGGCGGTCCGGCGCGGCGCGAGACGGACACCATGGACACGTTCGTCGATTCGAGCTGGTACTTCTATCGCTATACCGATGCAAAGAATGCCGCGCAGCCGTTTGATCCCGCGCGCGTGGGCTACTGGTTTCCCATCGATCAATACATCGGCGGTGTGGAGCACGCGATTCTGCACCTGATCTATTCGCGTTTCTGGACCAAGGTGATGCGCGACCTGGGGCTGATCAAGAACGATGAGCCGGTGCGCCGCCTGTTCACGCAGGGCATGGTGATCAAGGATGGCGCGAAGATGTCGAAGTCCAAGGGCAACGTGGTTTCGCCCGACGACATGGTGGTTCGCTACGGCGCGGATGCCACGCGCATGTACGCTCTGTTTGCCGCGCCGCCCGACCGCGACCTCGATTGGCAGGAAGACGGCGTGGCCGGTGTGAGCCGGTTCCTGGGCCGCGTGTGGCGACTGGTGACGAAGTATGCACCCGCGGCTAAGATGGGACGTTCTGGGTCGTCTCAATCGCGACAAGAAGGAGCCGCAGGCCTTTCGCTCAAGCTTCTGCGCAAGCTCCACCAGACCACGGCGAAGATCACTTTGGAATTCGAAGGTCGATGGCACTTCAACACCTGCGTTGCGGCCATCATGGAACTGGTGAATGAAGCTCAGGCTGCTGACGCACAGTTGGCAGCGGGCGAAGTTGCGCCGCCTGTGTTGTATGAACTCCTAAGTTCGCTGGTTCTGTTGCTGGCGCCCTTCGCGCCGTATTTGGCGGCGGAGTTGTGGGAAGAGCTAGGCGGCGAAGGCGCTGTGTTTCGCCAGCCCTTGCCGAAGAGCGACCCTGCGCTGGCGAAGGAAGACGAAATCGAAATCCCAGTGCAGATCAACGGCAAACTGGTGACCGTGGTGCGCGTGGCCGCGGGCGCCACGGCCAAAGACATTGAAGCGGCGGCGCTGGCCGACGCGAAAGTGCAGTCGCGGACGGCGGGAAAGACCGTGGCGAAGATCATTGTTGTGCCGGGAAGGGCCGCGAACCTGGTGGTCAAGTAACGTGACGCCGCCGTTGCGTGGCACCCAGTCGCTGGTGGGTCAGATGGGCTGGGTGTTCGGCAGACCGTCCCTGACGGCCCTTGAAGTGACATGGCGCTGGCTCTTCGGCGTCCCCTTTCTGCTGGTGTGCTGGGTACAGGCGCAGCATATCCTGGCCGCAATTCCACTGCAGTCCGCGGGACTCACGGGGCTGGATGCGATGAACCCGTGGGTGGCTGCCGTGCAACTCGCCAACGCATGGGCGCTCTACCAGCCGCATGTGGCCACAGTGTTGCGCTGGCTTGCGCCGACGGCGGCGCTGGCATGGGTGGTGATCTCGGGGCTGGGACGCGGACTCGTGCTGCAGCGGCTTGAACCGCGCCTGCGCTTTCGGCCCGTGTCGATGATGGTTTTGCAGGCCGCATGGCTCGTGCTGCTCGGGCTCACAGTGTGGGGCTGGTTCGGTTCGATGCAAGCAGTGGCCGCCGCGCACATTGCCCCTGGCGGTGAGCCCGATTTGGTGGGCTACTCGATGTGGGCCATCTTTCTTTCACTGGGCTTCTTTACGCTGTGGGCACTGATCAATTGGGCGGTATCGATCGCGCCCCTGCTGGTAGTGCTGGAGGGGCGCTCCGCAGTTTCGGCCCTTGGTCATAGTCTCAGGCTGGGTAAGAACTTCACTAGCAAACTGGCTGAGATCAACCTGGTGATGGGTATTGTGAAGCTGGCGCTGATTGTGCTGGCTATGGTGCTGTCCGCTGCGCCGCTGCCCTTCAGCGATCAGTTGGGTGACGTCCTGCACGCGGTTTGGGCTGCCGCGACAATCTTCTACATGGTTGCCAGCGACTATTTCCAGGTGGTGCGGCTGAAGAGCTTTGTGGAGTTCTGGAAGATGTTTCGCAGCGCACAACCCACCAGTTATTGAGCCGTGGCGGAATGCTGAGGAGATGCCAAGGCGTCGATTTCAAGGCACTGTGGGCCGCGATGATCGCCGGGGCCACTGACATTGGCGTCAATGTCGAGCGATTTACGGCAGGCTCTGGCAGCGTCGGCCAGCTTGTGATTCTCGGCAAGAATCAGGGCGCGATGATAGTGGTATGCGGCTTCGCGCTGCGCGGTTTTTGAAGTCCGGGGCAGGGCATCGAGGGCAGAATCGAGATCGCGAAGAGCAGAGCCGAGCTTGCCCATGGCCGCCTGAATTCTCGCATTCAGATCGTAGGCATCGGCCAGGGCTACGGACTTGGCACTGCCGGGATCCAGTTCCTCACCCTGATGCACATTGACCTTCTGGTCCTGTTGCAGGGACTTGAATTGCTTGCTCTGCCAATGGAGTGCTTCCTTGGCGTTTCCGATGGCCAGGAAATCTTCGGCCATGCAGGACTGGCTTGCCGCGCAGTCCTTCGTATATTTGAGCGCCATGTTCACAGCGGTGCGCTCCTGCGCGTAATCGTGCTGGGCGGGATCGGAGCCGAAGATTGACTCGAATGCGGCGACAGCTTCAGCGTGGCGCCCCAGATCCGCGAGGGCGTAGGCGTGGAAGACTTGCGCAGGCGTGGCGCTGCTGGCGGGCGGGCTCGCTGGTTGCTGGGTCTGAAGACTGAGCGCCGGAATCAGCACTGCCAGAAGCACTAAGTTGCGTCGCACGTTCCTCACCCCACGTTGTCTGCAGCCCAAGACCGGCCGCCCACGTTGGACTACTGCGAAGGTGTGACTCCCATGCGCAAACGGCTTGCCACAGGCTTGCCATCTTTGTATGCGGGAATGAACTTCCAACCCCTGGTGGAGGCGACCAGGTCCTTGTCGGGACTTCCTTCCACCTTGGCGGACCGGACCTTACCCGCCGCGTCAACCACCAGGTTTACGGCGACCTCCGCAATGGGTGCAGCCTCAGAGCCCTCCGGCGGAGGCGGACGCCGCATCAGAATCTGCACGGGAAATCTATCGGCCTCGAAGGAACTCATGTGGTCTGCTGAACCACCTGAGCCACCGGAGCCCATCGACGGGTCACCGTGACCCTGATGCGGCAACTCCGCGGTGGCGTCCCCCACTCTCCCAGTGACCCGGTCAAAGATCATGGCATGTTTGGGCCGGCGCGAAGGGGTTAATTCATGGGAGACACCGTCAACCCTGCTGCAGATTCCGTGCGCACGCGCAGCGAGGATGGAGGCGCGAATCCGGTCGACGTCGGCCGGAGGCCACATGGCGGCGAGGGCATTCCATGCGTCCTGTTCACGGTCGCTGTAGAGGTAGCCCCATACAATTTCCAGCACCCTGATCTTGGTGGCCAGGTCGCGATGCATCTGGTCGGCCGACATATGAAGCATGGTCGACAACTTTCCATCGCCGGCCTTGAAGTCGGCTAAGTCCCGGGCATCAATCTGGGCGCGCAGCGCCGTAATCTGGCGGTCGAAAGCGGATCGAAATTCGGAACTTACATCAATCAAGCGCTCCTTTTCATATCTCAGGACGACTGTAGGAGGAAGATCAAATGAGCTTAGAGGAATGTTGTCGAAGTCCTTTATGGCTCCGGCATCGTCGGTCCAGATTTCGACGAGACCGTCCAAATCAGTATCGGCGGCACTGTAATAGTCACCCCCTGTGATTTCCTTCAGCAGGCGCGGAGGCTTCTTCAGGGAGTAGATTTCGTACTTCATCAGCGGATCGCTATCCGTCGCTTTTACTTGCAGGGCCACGACAAGCGAGCCCAGGCCCAGATCGATACCCATGGCATCGACGTCGACCTCGGAGGCATCTGGCACAGCCCGCAGGTCCTCTCTTTCCCAGCTGAATTTTGCCTGGCAGGCGTGTTTGGCGAATTCTCCACTGCGCTCGGGCCCCACGGATACGGCGACACCTGTGATGGATTTGGCATCGAAGCTGCCGAACCCTCCGCTGCACACGACACTGTGCTCCTGGGCGCCGGCTGCGATGGGCAGTAAACAAGAGATAGCCAAGAGGACTAAGGCGCAGGCGAATTGGCGGCGTTGCAGATCCGACATGACGGTCCTTCGAAAAATACTAACCGGATGGAGATTAGCACAAGCGCGACTTCTGAAGTGCCGAGGCTTGTGGGCGCATCAAGCCTGAAATTCCGCTTATTGCGGCTGGTTGTAATAGCCGGTATTTGTCCTCGCCGTCAGACCTGGCTTGCCGATTTGCACCTTCAAGTCGTGATACTCATTAGGCCGGTCAGCGCGCGGAGGATCGAACGAGATGGTGTAGAAGGCGGTGGCGTCGGCGACAGAGTGGTTGATTTGAGCGACCAGGTCATTATCCGGGCCCAGGACGTGCCCGCCACTTTGCGCCGCCATTACCCTCAAACTGAGGTAGGCAGGGTCGGCCTGTTTGGCCTGTTTAGCCCCTTTCACATAACTCTGATAATCCGTCGAGTGAATGTCTCCTGTGCCCTCTGTAACGCTATACAGCGACATCCTCGCCTCACGAATAAGCGTGGAAAACCTGACGATTGCGTCGAAATTCGCCTCCTTGGCATGGGGCGAAAATTCAAATCCCGGCCCATCGAGCATCGGCCAGCCGGGACCGAGCCAGACCAGCAGCTTCTTGCCCGCCACGTGCGCCGCGGGTTCAACAATGGAGTCCAACGACTTGGTGCTGAACTGGAAACGATCCAGATCGCCCCAGGCGCCCTGGGCGGGGCCAATGGTGCGCAATCTGGGTTGGAGCTGCTCAACGGTGGTAGCCAGCGCATTACCGTCCAGCGAGGGTTGGGCCGCGAGGGTGACACCGAGGTTAGTCATCAGCAGGACGGCAACCGGCTGGGCAAGATGTCCGTCGTTCTGGCGCAGAAACTTTTCGATCGCCTGGCGCACGGTCACAACATACCGGTCTCCAATGTTGACCGTATCGAACATGAGAATGATCTCGGGCGGCAAGTCCTTTGGTGGGGTAGTTGGGTTGTAGGCATGAAAGGAAAGAATCTTTGCGGGTTGTTTGTCGTCGAGCAGCGTAAAGTCTTCGCGCTCGAGACCAGAGACCGGCTTTCCCGACTTGTCGGTCACTACGACATCAAGCCTGATGCGGCCCACTGCGTGGTTAGGCAGGGGAGCGGGGCGCTCGGCGAGGGCGGGCTCCTGGGCAGCAGGCGCCTGCTCAGCGGGAACTGCCCCCTGCTGTGCGAGTAGACAGGCCGGCAAACTGACGATGAAGGCGAAACCGGCGCGATACAGCCAATACATGGGGCTATCCTCCGCGAGAATCTCTTGTGTGAGTTCGCAGGAAGTCTACACGAACAGCCCGCCTGCCTGTGCTTTGGAGAAGGCTTAGAAAAGCTTGAGGCGGATGACCAGATACTTCTTGGGATCCTCGCGCATGTCTTTGACCAAATGCTGCGCCTGGTCCAGGGTCTGGTCTGCGTGGTCGTACAGCGAGCGGTTTTGCACCATTTGTCCGAGAGTGCCTTTGCCCTCGTCCACATTCTTGAGAATGCTATCCAGTCGGCTGATGGTGTCGTCTAGCTTTTGCGCAAAGGCCGGGTCCTTGGCCAGCTTGCCCAGCGAGCCCTTGCCATGGTTGACCTCGTCCATCAACTGGTTAGCGCTGGCCACGGTGGTGTTCAAATTGTTGTAGAGGGTGTCGTCGCGCAGCAGCTTGCCCGCGGTGCCTTTGCCCTGGTCCAGCGCGGTGGCGATGTTGTCGAGGTGGTCGACGACAGAGCTGGCATGGGTGTAGAGCGTATCGTCGTTAACCAGCTTGCCCATGGTGCCGCGCCCCTGGCTGATGGCGCTGGTAATCTTTTCCAGATCGTCGGTGATGTGGGAAACCTTGGCATAAAACACCGGATCGTTGATCAACGCTCCGATGGTGCCGCGACCCGAGTTGAGCGAGTCTGTCAGGGTCTCAAGTTTGCGGATCAGAGCAGAGAGCTGCTCGATGGAGATCTCGCTGGTGCTGATCACGGTTTGGATGCTGGGTGACTGGGTGGCCGTGAGTTCGGCGTTTTCAGCCGGCGGGGGGCCGGTGGCGCGGCCTGAGGTGATGTCGACGTAGCTGTCGCCAAGCACGCCTGCCTGGGTAATTGCGGTGGTCGAAGTGGTATGCAGATCCTGGAGATAGTCGCGGCCCACCCGCATGGTCACCTCGACGGGGGTGGGGTTGCGCTCAGGAACCACGCGGATACGGATGACGTTGCCGATGGTTACACCTTCAAGGGTGACGGGTGCACCGTTCTTCAGGCCCGCGGCATTCTCAAAATAGGAGCGCAAGATCAGCTTGTGCGCAAACAGGCCGCCGGACGAGCCCGTCATCAGAAAGATGAGAAAAATCAGTACTGCCGAGCCCGCAAGGACCAATGCGCCAACTTTGAGCTGCGACCACTGAATCTCTTTGCGGCTGGGCAAGACAATCCCCTCACTGAATGGAGCCGGGTAATACTTCCATCAACGCCTTGAGAATAGCAGAAAGGGCGTGGGTTACGGCCCATTTTCGAGCACCACGCTGGCCATTGCCAGGGTGGTCGTGTGGGTGATGGAGAGCGCGGCGTGGGCCACGCCCATGCGGGCGGCAATCTGGGCGGCACGGCCATGAAAACGCAATGTGGGCCGGCCTCCTGGCTCGCGCACCACCTCAATTTCCAGCCAGTTCACACCCCGGCTGATGCCCGTGCCCAACGCCTTGGCGCCCGCTTCCTTGGCTGCAAATCGCGCCGCCAGGCTCTCGGCGGCCAGGCGTTTGCGCAGGCAGTAAGCCTGCTCCGCAACGGTATAGACGCGATCGAGGAAGCGCGGGCCGTAGCGCTCCACGGAACGCTCGATGCGCGCGATCTCAATCAGGTCGATGCCGCTGCCGACGATCATGCTGATTATGAAGCTACAACATTCTGTTCAATTTGAGCGGCGGTCCTCGAATCGCCCGGAGCCCAGCATGCATTGCCGGACGGGCCGGGAATGTATCAAAGCCGGTCACGCGCCGTGCAACTCCCGCACATCGGTGATGCTCCTCGGAGCGAATCCGATATACCAAGTGTGAGAAGCACAGCTCCACTTCGCGATCCAGTACCGGCATCCGCCATCCCGTGGGCGCTGCAGATGAGAGCTATTTCAATGGAGGAGCCGGGCAGGCTGGTGCGCAGCCTTACGGGCGCCATTCTGGGCTGTGGCGGCTGGGTGCTGAGCCGCGGCGCCAGCGATACCGGACTGGTGAATGTGCTGTTTGAGTTCGAACGCCGATCCTGCGTCGATATCTACAGCATCCTGATCGCGGTGGGCCTGGAACTGAGCCAGAACGGCCACAGCCGCTTTACGGAGCTGTGCCAATGCACCCGTTTCCAGGGGGCGGAGCGCGGAGAAGAAATCGCCAGCATCGACCTCGAAATTCAGACCTTTCCCACGGAGAAAGAGAGCACCGCCATCATGCCGGCGGCCTAGCAGACCCTAGCCCGCCTCCACCAGCCCATAACGCCGTTGCCAGGCCAATTTAAGGCGAGCCCACACCCGTGCGCGCTCGGCCTCGGTTCCCTCGGGGGCCGAATTGTTCGCAAAGTGCGCGGCTTCCCGCTTGGCCAGTTCGAGCAACTGCCGATCGCGCAGCAGATTGGCCACGCGAAAGTCGGGCAGTCCTGCCTGGCGGGTCCCGAAAAACTCACCCGGCCCGCGCAGGCTCAGGTCGAGCTCCGCCAGTTCGAACCCGTCTTGAGTGCGTACCATGGCGTTCAGCCGCTCCTCGCCCGGCGGCGAAACGCGCGGCCCGGTGATCAGAATGCAATAGCTCTTCGCCGCTCCACGGCCGACGCGGCCACGCAACTGATGCAGTTGTGCCAAGCCAAAGCGCTCCGCGTGCTCCACCACCATGACGGTGGCGTTGGGGACATCCACGCCCACCTCAATCACCGTGGTCGCCACCAGCACGTCGATCTCGCCACGCTGAAAGCGGTGCATGATGACGTCCTTTTCATCGGGGTCGAGGCGGCCATGCAGCAGGCCTATGCGCAGCCCGGCAAGGGGTCCCGTGCGCAGCTTTTCATACATCTCCACAGCCGACTTCAGGCCCGATTTCGCTGCCGGATTCGCCTCCTGCACAGCGGCGGGAAACAACTCCGGCGCCTTGCCCTTGCGGGTGGCCTTTTTGGGAAGTGCTTCCACAGGGGCATCGGCCGGATCGTGGGAAAAGTCCAATTCCGGCTCGTCGTCTTTCGTCCCCTCGATTACCGGGTACACGATATACGCCTGGTGTTTGCGCGCCACTTCTTTACGGACGAAGTCCCACACGTCACCCGCACGCTCGCCGGGCACGCGCCGGGTCACAATCGGGGTACGTCCCGGGGGCAACTCGTCGAGCACGCTTACGTCCAGGTCGCCATAGAGAGACAGGGCCAGGGTGCGGGGAATCGGCGTCGCAGTCATTACCAGCACGTCCGGCTCGGCCTGATGAGGCTTCTTCATCAGCTTGAAGCGCTGCAGCACACCGAAGCGGTGCTGCTCATCGACGACCACCAGGCCCAGGCGGTCGAACTCGACCTTCTCTTCAATCAACGCATGAGTCCCAATCACCAGTTGCGCCTCACCGCGGTTGATGAGGCCCCGCGTGGATCGTTTGCGTTCCTCGTCCAGCGACCCGGTCAGCAGAACGATGCGGTAGCGTCGACTCGACCGCTCAAGAAGTTTGCGCGCGGCCAGAAAATGCTGTGTGGCCAGGATCTCCGTGGGCGCCATCAGCGCCGCCTGGTAACCGTTCTCCATGGCCACCAGCATGGCCTGTAGGGCAACAATCGTCTTGCCCGAGCCCACATCG
Source organism: uncultured Occallatibacter sp. (assembly GCA_964396795.1). Taxonomy (GTDB): domain Bacteria; phylum Acidobacteriota; class Terriglobia; order Terriglobales; family Acidobacteriaceae; genus Telmatobacter. The sequence continues at coordinate 124,614 of CAYNGB010000003.1, forward strand.
CCCTGCAGCAGGCGACGCATGGGGTTGGGCGCGCGCATGTCGGCCACGATCTCGCCCAGGGCCCGCTTTTGCGCTGCGGTGGGGTGAAACGGCAGCACCTCGCGTATGGCCTCGCGGACTTTGTCGGTGGTGGCGAAGCCAATGCCGGCGCGCTCCCGCATGCGACGCCGCTTGAGTTCCAACCCCAGCTCCAGAAAAAACAGCTCTTCAAAGATCAAGCGCCGGTGCGCGGCGGTGGCCGAGGCTTGCAACTGGGTGAGCGATGTGCCTTCAGGGGGATAGTGCACCTCACGCAGCGCCGCCTCGCGGCCGGGCAGATCGAGCCGTTGCAGCATGCCCTGCGGCAGGCACTCCGGCACCGCGCCGCGCATGCTCTCAAGCAGATTGAAAATCACCTTGCGCTGCCACCGCGAGGCCAGGCGGCTGCCGCCCAGCGACTCGTAGACAGGCGTTATGCGGCCCACTTCCAGCAACCGCGTCTCCGCATCGTCGCTGGAGTCAGGCAGCAACTCAAACTGGGGTTGAATCATCTTCAGGTTGCTGCTGGAGCGGGAGGGTTCCACCTTGCCAAACAACGCCACGGTTTGCCCAGCGTGGAACTTGCCTTGCAGGTAGGTGGCATTGAACCAGATACACTTGAGCGCCAACCTGCCCTGGCCCACGGTCATCTCGAATAGGGGCATTCTGCGGGTACGCAAGAGTGCAGCGCCACGCACTTCAGCGATCACGCTGGCCGTCTCGCCCGGCTTCAGTTCATCCAGGCTGCGCGGATTCTGGCGGTCCTCGTAGCGGAAGGGGAGGTGGTAGAGCAGGTCTTCGGCGGTCTGGATTCCCTTGGCGGACAGCATCTCCGCCAACCGCGGACCTACGCCGGGTACGTACTGGACTGGGGTATCGAGGCCGGGCACACTCCGGATGCTAACGCATTGTGCCGGGGCGGCGCATATTGGGATGGCAAGGGCGCGCGCGGCCGCTCAGAGCCCCGAAATGGCGTTCCGCGCGCTGCGCACTTCGGCTGCCAACACACGCAGCACCATCAGCGACAGGGAAGGCTGGGTCAGCATCAGTTGAGAGAAGTCCTCGCGGGTTACAAAACTGACTTCGGAGCCCTTGAGAGCCTTTGCCGACAAGGTGTAGGGCAATTTGCCGATCAGTGCTGGTAAACCCAACAGCGAGCCCGGCTGAGCCGATGTGCCAATCACCACGCCTCCCATGGGCGAAGTCATGGTGAGCGTGGCGCCTCCACCGTGGAGAATGTAAAGGCCGGCGGGCATATCCCCCTGCTTGAACAGCATGCGATCCTGGTCACAGGCGACGGGCACAGCAAAGCCTTGCAGCGCCCCGATCAACTCCGAATCGGCAACAAAGGCAGATGGATCTAGATTCACTCCAGGTCTCCGTAGGTTTGGATGAGAGGTAAAGTGTGACGAGGAATCCCGCTCAAGCCTCGCAAGTAGGGGATTCGCAATACCCGATCCCTCAACTAAATCGGCTCAGTGGCTCACCCCTCAGGGACAAACCAGCCGGCGGAGAATTGGCCAGGACGCAGGTATCAAGAAACCACTCCTCACTCATAGTCCCCTGAGAAGTGGGAAAAATCCTGTGATCCCGATCACATATTGGAGACAGTGGGACGAAGCAGAAACGTTAATCAGGCCGGCAAACCCGAAGGATGGGCCTGGTGCTAGCGCTGCCCCGACGTCGGAGCCGTCGCATTCGCAGCTGATCCATCTTTCGCGATCGCCCTACCATACAAGACAAAGTTGAAGTTATCAGTTGTCTCGCGCCGTTCCACCTTCCAGCCCGGGGTGTGCTGCAGCAGGTAGGCAAGTGGCGACGGATCCTGGAGAAGGACGTGGTCCACCCGGTAACGGTTCATCAACTCCAGGGCGTCACGTTCATCCATGATGCTCAGGTAATCCGCCAGCACCCCGTGATGGTCGAAGATGTCATAGCGTGAGTCGAAAAAATTGGGCTTGGACTCAAATGCCATCATGCCGCCCACGTAGTCCCAATTCAATGTTCGCCAGGAGGGCTGAATCGATGCAATGGTCTGAAGAGGGAATAGGGAGGCCAGCTTCTTCTGCAGAGTGTCCTCCGACGGGTACATGAACACCATCACGCAAACGGCCGCGGCGGCTATCAGCGCATTCATTGCCGGAATGGTCTTGTTGTCCTCTTCCGTATAGAAGCTGCGCTTGATGTCAGCGGCGAGCATCGGGGTCGTCAAAACCGCGGCCATATAGGTAAATCGCAAATGATCGACGGCCGAATACCAGGCGAAGATGACCACTGCGAGTTCGTAGACCTTCCACTTTCGTCCGCGAATGAAGTTGGCCACGACCATGAGGCCGATGGCCAGCAGGACGCCCCTGCCCTCCATGGATTCGATCCGCAAAGGCTGAAATTCGGCGCTATTGGCGACGCTCAGGCCTTCGTTGAGCATCATGTCAAACGGTTTCCAAAGCAACCGCCAGCCGTAGGGGTTGACCATCAGCGCCGCCAGACTAGCCGCCAGCACCGCCAGCAGGCGATTGCGTTCCCCGGCGGGAAAGGCCGTTTGCTTAAACGCCCCCAACTCAAGGCTGAATGATCCACAAGCGATGTACAAAACCAGCAGGATGATGCCGACCGGCCAGCTTCCGTGCAGGTTGATCCACACGCAGAACAGCGGCGGCAGCAGCCATAGCAGGCGTGCGTTTCCGCGCTCCGCCGCCTCCAGAATCGCCATCTCGGCCGACATCGCCAGATAGGCAATGGCGATGGTGCGGGGCCCGGAGTTCACAGTCATCAGCACAAGAGCGATGCCCGCGGCCCAGAGCGCGGCGCCTCCATGACGCGATTTCAAATATCCACGCCAATAGACGAACAGTACATTGGCGCCCAGCGCCAGCCAGGCAACCAAATAAATGCCTCGTAGTTGAAACGCTTTGAAACTGAACCAAAAGGGCAGCTCAGACAGCCATTCAAAGTTGACCCAGCGCTGGCCGGCCACGGTGAACGAATAAGGGTCCGTATAGATGAAATGATGGGTGGCGCAAAGAATGCGCGCGTCGGCAAGGTGCCACCAGATGTCCGGGTCGACCATGAGAAATCTTCCCGGATTCAGGGTGGGCGCAAGGAGCATCGGCAACATCAGCAGAATGGCCACATTCATTGCATGCCGGGTGAAAATGCGGTTGAACACACGCATCAAGCGGCTGGATGTTGCGGCGGCTGGGCTTGCCGGGGAAGGGATTTGCGCGGCGGGTGAGGCGTCCATACCACTACGTTACCTGCGTCCCGAGCTCGCCGGGAAGAGCCGCGCTTGAGGTCGAACATACGATGGTACTGCCAGGATTGAGACTCTCGGCGGGGTCAACAGGCCCTAGAAAAGGAACATGCAATCGCCGTAGCTGAAGAAGCGGTAGCGGGACTGGACGGCATGACGGTAGGCGGCGAGCACGCGCTCGCGACCCGCAAAGGCGCTCACCAGCATGAGGAGGCTTGACTGGGGCAAATGGAAGTTGGTCAGCAGCGCGCCCACCAGGCGGAATTGGAAGCCGGGCGCAATAAAAATTTCGGTCTCGCCCGAATGCGCACAGAGCGCTGCGCCGCCTGCCTGCTGTGCGACGGCTTCGAGGGTGCGCACAACCGTAGTGCCTACAGCGACGATGCGCCGGCCTTCATCGGACGCGCGCTGAATGGCCTGGGCCGCGGCGTCGGGCAGTGTGTAGCGCTCGCGGTGCAGGCGCACGTCGTCCACGAGGTCCACACGCAGTGGAGCAAAGGTGCCCAGGCCCACGTGCAATGTGATGCGCGCCACCTCGACACCCTGCGCGGCGACCGCATCCAACATCTGCTGCGTAAAGTGCAATCCGGCGGTTGGTGCGGCCACAGAACCTTGCTGGCGCGCGAAGACGGTCTGATAGCGCTCGCGATCGGCGTCCTCGTCATGGCGGCGAATGTAGGGCGGCAGGGGCATGTGGCCGATACTATCCAGCGCGCGAAAGAAATCGCCCACCGGTGCAAAGCGCAGCACCCGCTCGCCAAATGCGCCGCGCTCCGTGACCTCGGCCTCCAGAACGAGCGCACCGGAAGGAGCGAAAAAAGCCAGGCGCTCGCCCACTCCGACCTTTTTCCCCGGCTTGACCAGCGCGCGCCACACGTTGTTCCCGGCGGGCTCGGTCAGCAGCACTTCTACCAAACCGCTAGGCTGTTGGCGATCGCGTACCAGCGTACGCCGCGCAAACAGGCGTGCCGGAATCACCCGGCTATCGTTGATGACCAGCAGATCTCCCGGCCGCAGCAGGGAGGGGAACTGGGCAAACTCCATGTCGGCCAGTGCGCCGGTAGTGCGATCCAATACCAGCATGCGGCTCTGGCCGCGCTGCGGCGGCGGCTCTTGTGCAATCAACTCCGGGGGCAGATCAAAGTCAAAATCGGCCACGCGCAGGCCGCTCACTGGGCAGCCTTTCCAAAGTGCGCCAGGGCGCGCAGCCGGGCACGCTCGATGGCCGCATTCAGTTGTTCGCGCATGGGCTCGAAACCCTCAGCGGGCAGGTCGGCGGGAACGTGCGTCCACTGTGCCCAACTGACGCAGATGCGCGTGAACGGCCACGGAACCAGGAAGCGATCCCATGAACCAATGGTCCAGGCATGTTGCGGTTGCAGATGGAAAGCGCCGATGGGCGCGCCAGTCATCTGCGCCAGCTTGATGGGGCCCATCTTGGTCTGGTAGATAGGACCGCGCGGGCCATCGGCGGTGAAGATTGCGGTGCGGCCGGTCTCAATAATGTGTTTTAGTCCCAGCAGCCCCTCGCGCGCGCCACGCGAACTGGAGCCGCGCACCGCGTCAAAGCCGAAGAGCTTAAGTGTGCGCGTAATCAGCTCGCCGTCGAAGCTGCGGCTGATGAGAATGACGGCGGAGGAGTGGCGGAAGTACACCGTGCAGGGCAGCACGCACTGGTGCCAGAAGCAATAAATCTCCGGCCCGGGCCTCTGACCAAAAAGGACCGGCGTAACGCCTTCTTCGGCGATGACCTCAAAGCGCCAGGTCAGGCCCACCACACGAAATAGCGCCCACACCAGGCGCGGAACCACGGCCAGCACCAAGCGCTGGCCAAGTGTGAATCTGAGCTTGTCCGCAACGTTCACTTCACTGATTCTAGCTGTAGCGAAGCCAGCGCAGCAGTTCCGGCAGCGTGGCCCGCTTGCCATACATAAGGATGCCCACGCGGTAAAGGCGCGAGGAGAACCACAGCACGGCCCAGATGCTCACCACCAGCAGGCCGATAGACGCGGCGAACTGCCACACTGGAGGAATCTCCGACGCCATGCGCAAAAACATGATGACCGGCGCGGTGGGCGGAAACAGGGAGGCCGCCACCGACCAGAAGGAGTTGGAGTCGTTAATGACCAGCAGGATCAGCGCGAAGCTCAGCCAGGTGGGCGCAGCGGCCAGCGGCATGTACATCTGCAGCTCCTGCTCGGTTTCGCAGGTAGCGGCCAGGCCGGCAAACAGCGAGCTGTAGAGCAGGTAGCCCAGCACAAAATAGACCGGGAACAGGACCGTCTCGCTCCATGAAATATGGATGACAAAGTCGCCGGTCATGAGCGCAGCCGCGAAGGGCGAAAACAGAATGGCCGCGCCCGCCACCAGCCAGATCGCGATCTGGGTCAGGCCTACCGCGCCCACGCCGATCAGCTTGCCGGCCAGCATGTCGCCCGGCTTGGCGATGGCCAGCATCACCTCAAAGATGCGCGACGTCTTCTCCTGGATGATGGAGCGGGCCACGTTCATGCCGTAGATCATGGTGGTCATTGAGAGCAGGATGGCCATCACGTAGCCCTTGTAAAACGACGCTTCGGCATTGCTCTTTACCACGCTGCCGTCTTTTTTCACCTGGTAGGTCTGGATGGAGACGCCTTTGACCAGCGTATCCGCGTCGGCCTGCTTCATGCCGCCGCCGGTCAGGCGCGCATCCACGAGAGCGTGATTCAAGGCCGACTTCAGCCGATCGTTGGTGATAAAGTCGCCCGCCGACTGTGAGGTGTAGGTAGCCGTAGGTGCCGCTCCGGCCGGAGTATCCACCCACAGCAGCCCATCGAGCGCCTTGGTCCGCACCATGTTCACCAGCGCGTCCCGCTCTTCGGCAGTCGCAGGCGCAACCACGTCCACCGTGGCCTTGGCATCCTTGTCACCGAGCAACTGATTGCGGATCTGGTTGGCGAGCATCGGGTCAGAGGCCGTCACGGCCATGTGGCGATTGGAGCCGAGGCCGAGGCTGGAGAGATAGGCAATGGCCACGATCAGCGCAAAAACCGCGGGCAGGCCGATAGTAGTGGTCTTGAAGGCTCGCCCGCGCACCTGTTCAAGGTACTCGCGCCGGGCAATCAGAAGTATGTTACGCATCGGCCTTGCCTCCCACGGTCTGGATGAAAATCTCTTCGAGCGAAGGCTCGACCAGTTCGAAGCGGTAGATGGTGGCCGCGGCCGTTGCCTCATGCAGCAGCTTCTGCGCGTCGCCGTGCGGCTTGAGCCGTATCTCCGCGTGGCCTGAGAAGTTCTTGGCTTCCGCAATCTCCGCGCTGGCGAGGAAATCCGCGCTGCCTTCAAACTCCACAATCACGTGGTTGCGCTCGTAACGCGATTTGATTTCGCGTACCCTGCCGGCCAGCACCGCTTCGCCGTTGTTGATGAGGCAAATGGAGTCACACAGCTTCTCCACCTGGTCCATGCGATGGGTCGAGAAGAGGATGGCCTTGCCCTGGTCCTTGAACTCCAGCAGGGTGCGCTCCAGCAGTGTGGCGTTCACCGGGTCCAGCCCGGCAAAGGGTTCATCCATGACGATCAGGCCGGGATCGTGCAGCACCGAGCCGATGAACTGAATCTTTTGCTGCATGCCCTTTGACAGTTCTTCAGTCCTCTTTGTCAGCGCGTCGGCAATCTCCAGGCGGTGGGCCCAATCGGTAGCCCGCTTGCGCGACTCCGCGGCGCTCAGGCCGTGCAATTCGCCGAAGAAGGCTAGCTGCTCCAGTACCTTCATCTTCTTGTAGAGCCCGCGTTCCTCGGGCAGGTAGCCCACCCGCTCCAGGCTCCGGCGCTCAAAAGGCTTGTCGAACAGACTCACGGTTCCTGAGTCCGGCATGGTGATGCCCATCATCATGCGGATGGAGCTGGTTTTGCCCGCCCCGTTCGGCCCCAGCAGCCCAAACATCTGGCCCGCCTCGATTGAAAGGCTCAAATCGCGCACGGCAACTTTACTCTCGTAGGCTTTGGTCACTCCCGCGAGTTCAACAACTGGCATGAATTCTCCTGCCGCTCGGTTTGCAATTGGAAATGAATGGGTCGTGGGAAACGGTCTGGAAGAATTTTAGCAAAGCCCACGACCGTATGCCGTGGACTCATCCGGTGACGAAGCCAGGGTTATGCAGACAACAGGAAGGAGGAAATAGATGCGCGGCGACTGCGGCGGTGGCGCGAAAGGAAGAGGCATTGGCGGGGCAATAGCTGCTTTGGAGTAGGAATGGTTTCTAGTCTCTCAAGGGGGCCTCTGAATACCCCGATGTTTCATAGGAATGAAGCTTTCTTTCTAATCTGTTCCAGAAAGGACGGCATCCCAGCGCTTCTCAGCCTGGATTGTGGCCAATCCGGACATAACCCTTCCAATTTCGAGTAAAGTCCGAGGCGGTGATTCGACAGCTATGCCAGGCACGAGCAAGCGATATGCCGAGGATCGTTATCCCTTTAGCTCCGACCCGACCTGCGCGCCCGTTGGGGCCGAGTTCGAATCATCTCCCGCAGCTTGATTGTCGGCCTCTCCGGTCACGGTGAGTCGGATCACTGTTCCATGATTCTCTTCGCGTGCTCCGGGAACTCCGGCGCGACGGCTCGCGTACCAGCTTTCATGTTCAGCGATCTCAGGTTTACGCTCCGGCAATTGGTGAAGTCGCCCGGGTTCGCCCTGACGGCGGTTGTCACTCTGGCGCTCGGCATTGGCGCCAACGCGGTGGTGTTCAGCGTTCTGAATGCAGTGGTGCTGCGGCCGGTGAATCTGCCCAATGCCGCAAACCTCTTCATGGTGCAGCGCGCCTTCGAAAAGGGAAGCACGCCGTCGCAGTCCTATCCGGACTATGTGGACCTGCGTGACAAGAACCACACGTTCTCCAGCATCGTGGCGTTCGATATCGTTGGTCCGGTGGGCGTGGATGCGGGCGGAAATCCATCCACTGCCTGGCCGTACATGGCCAGCGGCAATTATTTCGATGCTCTCGGTATTCAGCCTTTCCTCGGCCGCTTCTATCACGCCTCCGACGAGAAAGGCTACAACAGCGCGCCTTACGTGGTGCTGAGCTATGCGTTCTGGCATAGCTACTTTCACGATGATCGTAAGGTTGTCGGTCGGATACTGCAGATCAACAAGAACCCCATGACCGTGATGGGCGTGGCTCCAAAGGGATTTTTCGGAACTGAATTGTTCTTTGCGCCGGCCATGTGGATCCCGCTGGTCGAGGAGCCGTTGGTGCAGGGACAGAATGGTCTGCAGTACCGCGGCAACCACTCCAGCATGTTGATCGGACGCCTGGAGCCGGGTGTCACGCCGCAGGAAGCGACCGCGGACCTGAACACGCTGGCGTCGGCGCTGTCCAAAACGTATCCCACTGACGACGACGGACTGAAACTTTCGCTCGCTCACCCGGGGCTGATGGGCGACATGCTGGGCGGGCCGGCCAAGGCCTTTATGGGCGGGCTGATGCTGCTTGCCGGACTGATTCTGCTGGCCGCATGCGCCAACCTCGGCAGCCTGTTCGCTGCGCGTGCTTCGGATCGCGCCAAGCAGGTGGCGCTGCGGCTGGCGCTGGGTTCTCCACGCCGGCTCATCCTCCGCCAACTGCTGACGGAGGCAGTGCTGATTTCCATCGCCGGCGGAATCACCGGTATGGCCGGCGGCATCGTGATCCTGCACGGGCTGAGCGCATGGCAGCCCATCCCGCAGGTTCCAATCAATGTGCCGGTAAACCCGGACATTCGCACTTACGCGGTGGCGCTGCTGCTGGCGCTCGTAAGCGGTTTGCTCTTCGGGATGGTGCCGGTGCGACAGGTTCTGCGGGCCGATCCCTGGCAGATCATCCGCACCGGGATGAGCAGCGACGGATTGAGGCGCTTCTCCCTGCGCGACGTTCTGCTCGTTGTCCAGATCGCCATTTGCGCAGTGCTGGTGACTTCGTCGCTGGTGGCAGTTCGGGGCCTGCTACGTTCGCTGCACAGCAATTTTGGTTTCGATCCACAGAACGTTATGCTGGCCAACACCGACTTGCGCATGGCGGGATACGACGGCGAACGCGTGCCGCAGATGCAGCGCCGCATGCTGGATGCGGTCGCGGCCATTCCGGGCGTAACTTCGGCGGGATTCATCGATAATGTCCCGCTAGGCCTTGGCAGCGGCGACTCCTACGTATATTCGGACACGACTATGGATCTCCGCCCCACCAATTACGCCGCCGATGCGATGAACTACAGGGTATCTCCGGGGTACATGGAGGCTGCGGGGACCAGGCTGCTAGCGGGGAGAGATATAAGTTTCCGCGACGACAAGTCGACTCCCAAAGCGGTCCTCGTGAACCGCCATTTTGCCGAAAAGGTCTTCGGCTCTGTGCAGAAGGCGATCGGAGGGCATTTCAAGTACTGGGCCGGGGAGCGCGCGGAGGTGGTGGGGGTAGTGGAAGACGGCAAATACCGCACCCTTACCGAGGACCCGATGCCCGCGATGTTCTTCTCCTATCAGCAGCACGAGTCGAGCGGTACATGGCTTGTGGTGCGATCGCGGCACGATCCGCAGGAGATTGCCCGGGCTCTGGAAATGACGATTCACGGCATGGATTCTGGGTTGCCCCTGGGGGTGACGACATGGACCCAGCAGTTGGACTCCGCGCTCTTTGCCGCGCGCGTGGCCACGGTGGCCCTTGGTGTGCTCGGCGTGCTGGGTGCGATGCTTGCGGTGACAGGTATCTTTGGCATGGCCTCGTACGTAGTGAGCAAGCGCCTTCGCGAACTGGGAATCCGGGTGGCGCTGGGCGCAAGTCAGCGGCAGGTTCTGCGCGCCTCCCTGGGCCGCGCATTTCGCCTGTTGGCGATCGGCTCGGCTGCCGGCTTGGCACTGGCGGTGCTGGCGACGCGCGTGCTTTCGTTCATCGTGTACCAGGCCACGCCCCAAGATCCAATGGTGCTGGTCGGGGTGACCGCGACCATGCTTTTGCTGGGCATTATGGCGGCCTGGATTCCGGCACGGCGCGCATTGGCCATCGATCCGCTAGTGCTCTTGCGCGATGAATAGCGCAAGAGCACGGGTTCTGCCCAAACGGATTCCCAACATCGAGACCTTATAGGCTGCAACTTTCATCCTCGTTTTTAACAGAGCGCGTATTTGGATCGGCAAAGCGCTGCGCCTCGACTGAAGTCATGCCCATTCAAAGCACATTTGCGCAGTTTTTCAGCTGCTAGCTTAGCTAAAAGCTTGTTGCGGTCGAAATGTGGTCTATCCGTCAGTGTCGTCGTATTCAATACATCCATGACGGCTGAGATCAGACAAAGCCGGTGAATTCCAGATCTTACCCAAAAGCTCTGCTTCATACTCAAAAATGTCGGAGTCTTCAGGCAAAGCCCCCTGGGGGATGCTGATAACTTGATCAGAGTTTCTCGGGAGTGTGTCGGGGATACCCCAACGCAGCCTGTTCAAGCGATCACTGAAAGTCATGCATGTCCGGGATGGTTTTGCGGTCTGGCCATCCCTTGCAGAAAATTATGCCTGCGCAGCGCACACTGGCTATAGGGGGAATCCATGTTGACCCAAGCCTCCACGGCGCCACTCACCTTGATCGAAGCCTCCCAACCCGGCGCTCCACGCCCTCAGGGACGAGCCGAAACCGCAAAAATTCGCCTACACCCACCCCCCTCCCCTCTTGGGGGAGCCATTTTCAACCCTTGTTTTCCTGCAAGTATCTCATATTAAACACCCTACAAAATGGGCCTATTGACTGATCGGTAATCAAGACCAGCGGATTTTGGCTGCTTTTGAGCCATTTCCGAGCCATTTTGAGCCAAGAACGCGCTTTTAGGAGTGCCGGTTATACTCCGGCGGACCGGCAACCAGCAGGGCGCTTTCCTTCTCGCCGTGGACGTACCAGCAGCACCAGTCGGTTTCGTGGACTTGCTTTCCAGGGCTGGAGAGCATGTCCATATAGGTGACCCGGCCAAAAAGAAATACCTTTTCCTGCCACAGCTCGATGCGCTCAAACTGGGCGTCGTTCTCGCAGACCGCGCGAACGTCTTCGCGGCGGAAGGGGCGAATGCCTACCGATTCGCCGGGGAGCAGGATGATGGGGTTGGGCAGCGCGCCCGACTCCACGCTTTCGAACTCCGGGGTCTCCGCCAGGTGTGTTTCATCGGCGGCCACCTCCACCTGGTCCACGGTGGAGACGATCCTGGCTGGGGTGCGGCCACGATTTGTAGCCATGACTTTGAAACTGTTCTCCATGGTCAGGAAGGGCTCGACCGAGACCACAATCCACGGTCTCTCGGAATCCACCAGTGCCTGACTCTGCGCCAATGCGGCGCTGGCGGTTTCCTGGGCAACCTGCACTGCCGCGGCATTGGACTCCGCGTGACGCTCGATGTTCTTGAGGGTGCGCAGGGCGAGCATAATGCCGACGTATCCCAGCACCGCAAGGACGATGTTGGCAGCCCACGCCACGCGCTGATACCAGGCCCACGGCGGGTTGGCAGGCGACGGGCTGTTCACGACAATCTGCGGCGGTTGGCTGCCGCAGGGGCCACCGTTGCAATTGGAGTTGGGATCCGTGGTGGCCGGGCTTTGCGCAGCGTCCGTGGCCGAAGTCTTAGGAACCGGCTTTGCGCTGCCTGCAGCCGCTTGTCCGGGTTGGGGTGTGCCCACGATCGCAACATTGGCTCCCCTACCCGCCACCGGCGCCAGCATCTGCGCCGCCATCCACAGCAGAATCAGTAGAGCGAGCCGCCTCGACATGACAGAAGCATATACCAGTTTGGAAGGGATACCCCGGTTCGCCGCAACGTTTGAACCTTACTAAAGAACCGTCTGGAATGGATAGCTTGAAGAGCGCCGCGGCTTCCCGGAGCGAGGCATTCCCGGAACGGGACAAAGCCCACCCGAGGGAAGCAGGGAATGCTCTCGTGAAGGTACGCAGTGAATAGGGCGCCAGTGCGCCACGCTTTGCCGGGACTGTGATTTTATGCCGAAGCGGAATCCACGGATTCCGTATCGAACATCGGATCCGGCTCTGAAAGCCGAATGAGGCGATGGAGGTATGCGCGGGAAATGCCCAGGCTGCGCGCCGCCAGGGTCTTGTTTCCGTTGTTCTCCTTCACCGCGTCGATGGCCAGCTTGATCTTGTAGTCGCGAAGTTGGCGCTCGAACGATCCGGCAGGATTGTAGTCGCTGATATCGACTACCTTATCCGTATGCATCACCAGGGGCAGATCATCTACACGGATGCGCCGCCCGGGGGCAAGGATGATAGCCCTCTGAATTACGTTTTCGAGCTCGCGCACGTTGCCGGGCCACGGATACGTGTGGAGCATGGCCATGGCTTCCGGCTCAATCCGGTCCATCGGCTTTTGGAACATCTCAGAATAGTGGCCGAGATAGTGAGTAGCGATCTGTTCGATATCTTCCGGACGGTCCGCTAGTGCCGGGGCATCGATGCGCATCACGTTGATCCTGTAGTAGAGGTCGCGGCGGAATTTGCCCTCGGTGGCCAGTTTCTGCAGGTCCTGGTGGGTGGCGAAAATCAGCCGAGCCCGCAGCGGAATGACGCGGCTGCTGCCCAAGCGGTTGAATTCCATCTCTTGCAAAACGCGCAGAAGCTTGACTTGGGTAAAGGGGCTCAGGTCGCCGATCTCATCCAGGAAGAGGGTGCCGTCCTGGGCCTGTTCGAAGTAGCCTTCGCGCGCTCCCACCGTACCGGTAAATGCTCCCTTTTCGTGGCCGAAAAGCTCAGCCTCAATCAAGGTCTCCGGGATGGCGCTACAAGATACGGCCACAAACGGCTTGTCCGCGCGTGAACCGAGATTGTGAATTGCGCGGGCGATGAGTTCTTTGCCGGTCCCGCTTTCGCCGGACACAAGCACCGACGCGTTAATATTGGCCACGCGCTTTACCAGCTGATAGACCCGCTGCATGCGCACACTGGAACCGATCAGGCGATCGCAGCTGCTGACTGACTCCAGGCGCTGTTGCACGGTCTGGATCTCGCGCTTAAGCGCCGAGTTCTCGTGCGCCCGGCACAACATCGATTTCAATTCACGTATAGAGGGAGGACGACGGCAATAGCCAAAGGCCCCGACTCGCACCAGTTCCAGGGCGACCGAACGATAGCCGTCGTCGGCCATGACCACCAGGGGAACCTGCGAAGCGATCAGTCGCCGGGAACAAGCGATTCTCTCTTTTAGCGACCCGTTCTCAGCGTGCAGATCGAGAATCAGGACATCGCATTCCGCCGCAGCCAGGCGCTCGTCTATGCCATCTTCATTGGCTTCCTGCAGAACGCGAAATTCTTTCCCCAACGCTGAAGAAAGAAGGGGTTGCAGCGCGCGGTCGTCTGAAAGTAGTCCTATTTGAATCATCAAAGGATGATCTCATTCCCCTCTTGCGCAACACCGAATTAGCGCAGCTTAAGAACCTGTTTTGAGAACCAAGGCGTAGGAGAACTGCGAGCACTAACTCCTCAAATTCCCGCAGCTTTCAGGAGCCTTACGGGTTACAAGAGAGCCGACTGGCGAGCAAAGGGACACAGGATCGAGCTCTACGAGAGAGTTGTCATCTTTCACTCTGGACGGCCCTTCTCTTATGGTCAATCCCTCGTTGGTGTGAGACCGGTAACGTGGGTAACACAAAGGTAATAGAGACGATCATGTAAGTTTGAGTAATAGTGGCAGTTGCACCTATCACGATGTCCGAAGCCCGAGCCTCCAGGACCGCTCAAAACGGGCAAGTGGAGGCGAAGTTTCTGGGAGGGCGCTAGTCCGCATGCATTGGTGTAAACGCTGTGCTCCATAGGACCGCGGCACCCGTATACATGTGTGTACACAGCAGTAAATGAACTACTTGGTAACACATTGAATTCATGTACTCTTGACAGACTGCAATTTGGAGGGACAATTGCTTCAACACCAATATCGCCTGAGATTAAATCGGGGAGGCCGGATTTGCACTTGATCGCCTGGTGGCCCACAGTGGTTGTTCTCGCTGTGGCCACGTTTACGGATCTGCGCAGCCGCCGCATTCCCAACTGGCTGGTGTTCCCTTACCTGCTGGTGGGGATTGGAGCGTCTTTCCTGCCGCGCGGTATTGGGATCTGGCACAGCTTGGCGGGTCTGGGGCTGGGTGCGCTGCTTTACGGCATTCTGTTTTGGATGGGCGGAATGGGCATGGGCGACGTGAAATTGTGCGCTGCAATCGGAGCCTGGATTGGCCCATCCCAATTGGTGTTTGCGCTGGTTGTGGCAGGTATTGTGGGGGGAATCATGGCCCTTGCGTGGGCGGTGTGCGGGGGATTTCTGGGTGAATTGTTCAGTGGTACGGGCGATCTTGTCTTTGGCTGGAAGAAGCGCGGCATGCGTCCTCCGGAGGAACTCGTTCTTTCCAATCCAAAGGCTCGCAAGATACCGTATGCTCCAGCCATGGCCATTGGTACTCTTCTTTCTTTCTTTTCCCATTGAGAAACTACCTCTGAGCCATGTACAGTATGCTGACAACGCAACAAATTGAATTCAACCGGCAGTGCTGTTTTGAGAAAGTGGGAGCGTTGACTTTCTAATGGATACTCTGAATCAAGACTCGGATCCCTTAAGCAGCAGTGTATTGTCTGTCGCACTCATTGGCCCGCAAGACGGGCGCCGGAGGACTGTGGCTAGCGCTTTGGCCGTGTCTCATGCGGCGGTAGTTCGGGAGTATTCCTCCTATCCTCCTACGATCAAGGATGTTCCGAGGTTCATGGAGCAGCAGTTTGACGCGATCATTATCGACCTGGAAAGCGATCCCGAGTACGCCTTGCAACTGGTAGAGACCATGGCCGGCATGAATACGGCAACGGTGATGGTCTACTCGACGCGTATCGATCCCAACATGATGGTTCGTTCGATGCGGGCGGGGGCGCGCGAGTTTCTGGCCGACCCCATCGACGCCGGCGCTCTAAGCGATGCGCTCAGCAGGGCCGGTGCTCGCCGCAGGACGCCGCGCACAGCGAAGAAGACTGGTGGCAAGCTCCTTGTCTTCCTGGGCGGCAAGGGCGGCTCCGGGGTGACCACAGTGGCTTGCAATTTTGCCGTGGCCCTGGTGCAGGAGTGTAATCAGACGGCGGCATTGATCGACCTCGATCTTCCCCTGGGAGACGCGGCCCTCAGTCTCGGCCTGACCAACCAGTTCTCCACCGCCGACGCTATTCAGAACGCGGACCGGCTGGATGCGAATTTCTTTACCAAGCTGCTCACCAAGCACCCATCGGGTCTACAGGTACTGGCCGCTCCGGGAAGGTTTCCTCAAATCCCGGCCAGCAATGACGCCATAGGAAAGCTGCTTGCTGTTGCGCAGCAGGAATTTGGCTTTGTGGTGGTCGACGCGGGCTCAAGATGCGATTTGACCGATGCCACCTGGTTAGAGCAGGTGGATACCTTCTACCTGGTCATGCAAGCCGGGATTCCTGAGTTGAGGAACTCACATCGCCTGATTTCAGAGTTTTTCAAGTCCGGTGGTCCCAAGCTCGAAATTGTTCTCAACCGCTACGTTAAACAGTCCATGGGTGTCGATGAAGAGCATATTGAGAAAGCTCTTACCCGGCCCATTCAGTGGAAGATTCCCAGCGATTACTTCACCATCCGGCGGTTGCAGAACGAGGCTACGCCGGTGGCTACCGACGACTCAAGCATTGGAAGGGTCATCCAGCAAATGGCGCGAGAGGCGGCAGGAATGCCTCCCAAACAGGAAAAGCGTAAGGGATTCAGCCTTTTTGGAGGCTAAGTCCCGGGCGTGGGGAAGTTTTGTGCAGTCCAACTTTATTAGCGGCAATGCGGGGCATCGATGAATCTCGAGAATTTCAAAGCCGAAGTGCACCGGACCCTGCTTTCCAAGCTGGATCTGGAGAAGCTGTCGCGCATTAATTCCAGCCAGGCGCGCCAGGCGGTTTCGAGCATCATTAACGAAATCATCAGCGACCGCAGGGTACCGCTGAGCTTTGACGAACAGGAGAAGATCGAGACAGACCTGCTCGACGAAGTCTTTGGCCTTGGCCCGCTGGAGCCTTTGCTTAAAGATCAGAAGATATCCGACATTCTGGTCAATGACAAGGACCACGTCTTCATTGAAAAGGGCGGGCTGCTACAGAGGGCCGATGCAGCGTTTCGAGACGACCGCCATCTGCTGCAGATCATCGACCGCATTGTGTCGCGCGTGGGCCGCAGAGTGGATGAGTCGTCGCCCATGGTCGATGCACGCCTGCCTGACGGATCCCGCGTCAACGCGATCATCCCCCCCCTGGCGCTTGACGGCCCGAGCTTGTCGATTCGCCGCTTCGGCACGGGTCCCCTGGCCGCCAACCAACTGGTGCAATTGAAGAGCATCTCCGCAGAGATGATGGAACTGCTCTCGTCCGCCGTGCGCGCGCGCCTCAGCATCCTCATCTCCGGCGGCACCGGCGCCGGCAAGACCACCTTCCTTAACATCCTGTCGCAATACATCCCGCAGAATGAGCGCGTCATCACCATCGAGGACGCGGCGGAACTGCAGTTGGCGCAGGAAAATATTGTGCGCCTTGAGACCCGCCCGCCCAACGTGGAAGGGCAGGGAGCCATTCGCCAGCGTCAATTGCTTATTAACAGCCTCCGTATGCGCCCCGACCGCATCATCATCGGTGAGGTTCGCGGCGAGGAAGCCTTCGACATGCTGCAGGCGATGAACACTGGCCACGAGGGTTCGATGACCACAGTGCACGCCAATACCGCGCGCGATGCGCTGACCAGGCTTGAGTCCATGGTGGCCATGAGTAATCTGAACATGCCCGAAAAGACGGTGCGGCAACAGATAGCCTCGGCTCTCACCATCGTTGTGCAGTGCACGCGCATGAGCGACGGCTCCCGCAAAGTGGTCAGCATTCATGAGATCACGGGTATGGAAGAGAACGTCATCAGCATGCAGGAGATATTTACGTTCAACAAGAAGGGAATTGGGCCCAACGGCAAGGTACAGGGTGTCTTCCAGCCCAGCCGCATTCGTCCACGGTTCCTGGAACAGCTCAAAACCTCAGGCATCTTCCTTCCGTCGACGTTGTTCGAACGCTCTACGGAAGTAAGTTGACCGGAAAGGGGCTAAATCGATATGGCTCTGATCGTCATTCTCGTATTCTTGGGCGTCTTCGGGGTGATAGCCGTGGTGGCGATTGCCAGCGGTTCCACCGCAGAGCGCAACGCCAAAATGGCGCTGGCTAGGCTTGATACCGCTTTGGCATCCACCGGCATCAAGACTGAAATGAGTGAGCTGATCGTCGACGTTCGCAAGAGCGAACTGATGAGCACCATTCCCTGGCTGGACCGCTGGCTGGCGAAGCTGGAACTGGCGCCGCGCATGCGCCGTCTTCTCTATCAGGCAGATCTCAAGTGGACAGTGGGAGGCCTGATGCTGATGTGCGCCGGAGCTTTCATCGTCCCCGCCTATCTGATCTGGCTCCGGACCCATGCCCTGTTGTTTGCCTTGGTTGTGGGGCTGGCGTTGTCCACGCTGCCATTTGTCCTGGTGCTGCAAAAGCGGTCCCGTCGAATGAATCAATTCGAACAGGGTTTGCCCGAAGCTCTCGATCTAATTGTGAGCGCCCTGCGTGTAGGCCATAGCTTGAACGCCGCTACAGGCCTGGTGTCGCGCGAGTGCCCTGACCCGGTCGGTGCAGAATTCCGGGTTACCTTCGACGAGATGAATTACGGCCTCGATCTGAAATCCGCCATGGACAACCTGGTGACTCGAGTTCCGCTGCAGGATCTGAAGATTGTGGCTACGGCCATCCTGATCCAGAGAGAGAGCGGAGGCAACCTGGCAGAAGTGCTGGAGAAATCTTCGATTGTGATTCGGGAAAGATTCCGCCTGAAGCGGCAGATTAATACCCATACTGCCCAAGGGCGCCTTACTGGATGGATCCTGACTTTGCTCCCGATCGTGCTGGCGGGCTTGCTCTATACCGTCAATCCAACCATGATGAGCCTTCTCTGGACCACCGAAATCGGAGTCAAGCTCTTGTGGACCGCGGGAATCCTAATAGTCATTGGTGGATTCATAATTCGCAAGATCGTCAAGATGGACGTGTGAGGGAGAGATATGGTCTTCGCGGTTGTTTCCTTTTTGGTTGCCTTCCTGCTCATTGCCAGTGGCGGATTGCTGATCTTTTATCGCGATACGATTCAGGAACGGATCACCGCCGCGCTCTATCCACGCACAAAGAAAAGAAGCCTCTCCACCACCCTGGAGGAAACGCGCAACGTAATCGGGGGCGTAGTGGAGCACTTCGAGCGTGTGCTGCCCAGGAGCCAGGCAGAAATCGGCGTGCTACAGCAAAGGCTGGTCCGTGCCGGCTACCGCAAGGACGGAGCCGCGAAGCTCTTCTATGGGGCCAAGGTAGTTGTGCCCGTCGTGCTTTGCATCCTTGCCCTGGTGACCGGGCTCGGGCACATCAGTCCGCTGTTTGTTTATACCGCTGCACTGGGCATCGGATTTCTGGCGCCTGATTTCTGGCTAGGCAGACAGATATCCAAACGGCAGGCGAGTCTGAAGCGTGGCCTGCCCGACGTCCTTGATATGCTGATCATCTGCATTGAGGCCGGTCTGAGTCTTGATCAGGCCACGGCGCGCACTGCCGAAGAACTACACACCGCTCAACCAGCTCTCAGCGATGAATTTGGAATCGTAGCACTTGAGCAGCGTGCCGGACGGCCTCGCGCAGAAGCCTGGAAGCACCTGGCAGAACGCACCGACGTTGACGTGATTCGTAACCTCGTATCCATGCTGGTGCAGGCCGAACAGTTTGGTACCAGCATCGGCAAAACGTTACGTGTTCATTCCGAAACGCTCAGGACCAAGCGCGTCCAGGAGATTGAAGAGAAGGCGGCCAAGCTGTCGGTCAAGCTGATCTTTCCGCTCGTCCTCTTTATCTTCCCATCGCTCTTTGTAGTTGTGCTTGGTCCCGCCGTCATTACTATGGCGAACTCGTTCGGCAAGTTTTTCAAGTAAACAAAGGAAGGGAGACTCGACAACATGGACAGTACCACGATTATCCGGATCGTAGCCGGCGTGCTCTTTGTCATCGTGCTGGTCATTTTGATTCAGCGTCGTCGTACACGGGTGAAGTAAGAGGGTCTGCAGCGAAAGGCGGGTGCACCGCGCAGAACTGTATGTCCAGGCGCCCACCCGCACTTCCGTTGATCGGGAAGGCTGCCGCTGAGGCGGTATGGCCGGCTGTGTCACGATTATGCCGCAAGCCCGGAGCGCAGATGTAGGTCTGATCCCTCTCTGTTGCTCTTACCAGTACTTTTCCGGTTGAGCAATACTCGTCCGCGAGTTCGCTGGCGCAGTTGATAGGTCTGCACAAACTGGCCGTATGCGGGCCGAAGCGACATCCGGATCTCTGCGATTGAGCCTTGCAGCCTGGCGGAATCCATAAGGGTGAGAGGATATGGAAACCCAGAAGTACTGCGTATACAACCAAACTCGAGAGAGCTTCCTCAGCCTGGGGGTGACTATTGCTGATACCTCTCAGGAGCCGGTAAACGCACTCATTGAGCGGTTGGCAGTCAAGCCCGATACCGGACTTTGGCTTACACCTTTTACAGGAATTCCTGCGACACGGGGATTTGCTCCCGTGGACGTGGTTTGTCTGGACGGTCAATATCGGGTTGTTCTGGAAGTAGAGTCGTTTCCCACCTCCGACCTTGAGCCCCTCGGGACCCCAGCCTCAAGCGCTCTTGTGCTGCCCGCACATACCATCTATTCGTCGCAAACTCAACCCGGAGACCTGCTGGTGATTTGTGTGGCTGAAGAGATGGAGCATCGTCTTGAGAGCGCCTCCCCTTCGCCCGCCGCTTCGGAGAGCGTCCAGATTCGAGAGTCTGTTGAGCAACCGTCTGCCAGCGCAGTCGGCGCAGATACCGAATCGGCACGGCACCGCGCCAGGACTTTGGAAATGGCTCTTCAGGAGTTGAAAGAGAAAGATGAGTCTGAAGACGAGGAGGAGCCGAGTCCGGATTCGACTTTCATTCGATTTCTGCGCTGGCTGGTGAGTGATCGCCGTAAGGCAAACCGCGAACCATTGCCGGGCTTGGTGGCTTATTACTGGACGGGCGGCGGCCCGCAAGCCTACCACATTGGCGACGTCAGTCACAGCGGTCTGCACTTGTTGACGGACGAGCGCTGGTTCCCGGGAACCATGATCCTGATGACTCTGCAAAGGACTGATACCGACGGAGAGGACCCCGACGATTCCATCACAGTGCAGTCAAAGGTCATTCGTTGGAGCACGGATGGAATGGCGCTTTCGTTTATCGTATCGAAGACCGGAACCCGGACGCTGGAGCAGAGCCTGATGGATGGTGGGGCGAACAAGAAGAAGCTTGATAAGTTCCTGAAGACGCTGAAGCAGGTGAAGTAGCAAAACTTGGAAAGAAGTTCTAATTCGTCAACTCGGGAATAATCACCAGGACTTCCACCTTGGTGTTTTGGCCATTCTGTTTCGCGGGCCTGAATTGCCACTGTTTCAGCGCGTCCAAGACAAACTGCGCTCGCTCAAATGCTGCAGGGAATACTACTGCCAGTTCTTCAAACCGGCCAGCCTCGTTCACAATGCCGCGGACCAGCAGCGCATCAGCGTTCACTTCATACGGGTCAAGATTGGGACGCACTATGTAAAAGGGCCAGGGAGCATCCAGGTGGGACACACTGTCTTCGGCGACCATATCCGCCGAGCGAGGAAGCGCGTACTGCACAATCCAGCTTTTGGCCAATCCTACATGCAAATAAGCCGTGTAGGCTGCTCTGCCGCCCCAGACAGAAGACGTCTCAGGATATTGGTCCTCCATAGTATTGCCCACCATGACAGCTGAGAAATTTCCACCTTTGGGCAGAGTGATCTTCGCGGTTGAATAACCACTGTCACCATCGCCGTTGCCTGAGCCCGATCCCGATGCGGAGCCGGAACCCGAACCCTGGCCGGGCCCTGAGCCTGCAATAGTGCCGTGGCCAGCGCCATTCCCCGCGCCTTTTTGCGCACCTCCTTTTCCTGCGCCCGCACCCTGTCCCCCGGTATCGATCCTGCCCGCACCCTTGCCCATCGCGTTGCCGCTGTTGGCTGGGTCTCCGTTGCCCGGGTTCGATGCATCACCTGACCGGCCGGGTGCCATCCCGCCGTGCGGATTCCCCGCCGCGCTTTGGTTGGCCGGCGGCAGCGAAACGCTGCCCCGCGCCAAGCTGATGTCAGAGACAGACATCACTGCCGCCGAAGCGGAATCAAGGGACGAGACTGAGGTTGTTTGTGGAATGAGCTGGACGGGTGCGTTCTGGTGAGCAGGAACCGGCGTAGTGGTACTGGGCAACTGTTTGAGAATGTCCTTTCGGAAAGGCGTAGACGTGATTTGGACATCGGCCAGGATCGTTTCCTGATTGGGGATGTCAGGCTTCGGAGGCAACTCTGCCTTCACCAGCCGGGGAGGTGGCGGAGTCAACTTCTTCACACTCGGCTTTGGCACTTTCCAGAGAAGCATGGCTGGCAAGGGAATGGCTTTGGGCAGGATCGTATCAAGAGGAATATCGGGCTGCACGATGGTTTGCGGAGCGGGTTTGCGGTTCGCCATTTGTCGCTGGCTTGATGCCGGAGCCTGCAGCCCGCCACGTGCATCCTCCATATGGGAGTTAGGGAGCGGGGCCGGATACATGCTGCCTTGGCCTCCGGCCCGATGGATTTCCGCCTCGGCCTGATCGAGATCTACCTGCCGCACTACATAATGGATGCCCCTGCGTGGCCGTATCTCAGGTGTGAGAATGAATCCCAGTGCGATCAAGCCGATCACAGTGCCATGAACCAGAACCGATAACAGAAATGAGGTTGGTCTCTGGCCCACCTGCGATTGATCGGAGAAAAGCGTAATGGTGTGGGAAGACGCCATTGCCGGGGGAACCTCTCTCTCAGGCTTCTCCTCCTACTTTACATTGGCCCCAACAGAACTAACATCCGGCATGTTGCTCGTTAGGGCACTCTTTTGTAACTGAGCGCTTTGGCCGCTTTTGCGTGACGATTCGGCCATCCATTCCCGCCCGAGGCTTACTTATTGGGTGCTTCGGGCTCCGCAAGAAGGCTCCTCCCAGGGCGCTAGATGAGAATTGGGGAGCACGCACGGTGATTTGAATCCCCAACTCGCGCGGCCTTTCTGGCGCCTTTGCCAACCATGTTCCGAATCTAATGGTTTGTCCTTTGAGATTACCTTTGTTCTTATCGGAGAAATGAGTAATTGACGCCTCTCAGTCCCCGTGGGAGCATGTTCATTAACCACTGGATTCGCTAAAAGTGAGCGCTTCATCATTGAGGTAAAGAAGGAGTGATGTAGTGTTCTTGGTTCCTCAAATGCCAGGCATTAATTTTGGTGCACTCTTCATCCCTTATGGTGCTATACTCTAGCGGCATCAAGGCATGTTCAGCGCTCCACCAGGTCGATTTGTAACTCGGCGTGCGACTGTCTGTTCTTTTCTGCTGCACTAGGAAGCATTAAGTGCAATGGAGTTTGGAACAGGCCATTCACCTTGTGAAGACAGGATTCTGAATGAACCGAAGACTGGCAACCATTCTCCTCAGCGCATTCATTGTGGCCGCGCTGTGCGCCTTTGTCGTCTATCGCCTGGTTGGCATGCGCATCGCGGCGTCAAAGCCGCTGCCCGCCACCAGCGTGGTTGCGGCAGCTCAAGACATCAAGATCGGGACCGTGCTGAGCGCCAATGACCTGACCACGCTTCAGGTTCAGGGACAGGCCCCCAAGGGCTCGATTCTCGATGCCAAGTCGGCCATTGGACGCGGCGTCATCGCGAATATCTATGCCGGCGAGCCTATTTTGGATAACCGTCTGGCGCCAATGGGCTCCGGAGGTGGACTCGCTGCTACCATCCAGCAGGGGATGAGAGCCTGCGCAATTAAGGTGGATGAGGTGGTGGGCGTGGCTGGTTTCGTTCTTCCCGGCATGCGCGTCGATGTGATTGTCTCGGGCACACCACCGGGCGCCCAGGCGGTGCAGGGGGATACGCAGGTGAGGACCATCCTGCAGAACATCGAAGTGTTGTCCGCCGGCACGGACATCCAGAAAGATGCCGAAGGCAAGCCTCAGCAGGTTCAGGTGGTCAATCTGCTGGTGACTCCGGAACAGGCGCAGGTATTGGCCCTGGCTAGCAATCAGACTCATATCCAGCTGGTGCTTCGGAATCCCCTCGATACCAAGATTGATCCGGTTCAGGGTAGCGCCATGACCAATATTTTTCAGGACGTGGCCAAGGCGCCGGTCAAGACCCAGTTGTCCGGACGTGTCAACAAGCCGGTCAAACCAGCTCCCCAGATGTTTTCGGTCGTGGTCATCAACGGTGCGCAACGGACGGAAGAAAAATTCGCAACTCCCGAGGGAAAACAGTGAGAGCAAGAACTGGGGTCGCCATTGCTTTTGTCAGTGCATTGACTTTCCTTTCCAGCCCCGGGGCAGGTCTTTGGGCGCAGGCTGCTCCGCCCGCTACTTCGCCGATGGCAGCCCCCAGCCAGGACTCCACAAACGACCTATCCGTCGCCGTGGGTAAGTCAGTGGTACTGGACCTTGCGCGGCCCGTGACCCGGATTGTTGTGGGCCTCGGCGACTTCGCGGAAGCCGTTGCCATCAGCCCAAATCAGATTCTGGTCAACGGCAAGACTCCCGGAGAGACTACGCTGATTCTCTGGGACACGAGCGGCAGCCGGCAGTTTTTCAATGTAACCGTTCGGCCCAGCTCCTACGTCACCAATGACCGCCTTGAGGCCGTCCGCCGCGAACTCAGGAACGAGCTTCCGGGTCAAAATCTCAGGGTCAGCGAAGAGAATGGCAGCATTTTTCTTCGCGGCACAGTGAAGGATCTGAACAGCTCCGACCGCGCGCAGACGATTGCCGCCTCGATAGGCAAGGTCGTCAACCTGCTCAACGTCAGCGTGCCTGCCTCGGATCCTCAGATTCTGCTCAAGGTGCGATTTGCCAGTGTGGACCGCACCAGAGAAAAGCAGCTGGGAATGAATATCTTCACTACCGGGATTGGAAACACTATCGGCAGTGTCTCGACTGGTCAATTCAGTCCGGTGGCGCCTTCCATTCCCAATGGTTCAAGCTCGTCGACGGCGAGTGTAACCAACGCGTTGAACCTCTTTGCCTTTTACCCAGGGTTGGATCTTGGTGCGACAATCGAAGCCCTCCAAACTCAAGGTCTGGTTGAGGTGCTCGCCGAGCCCAATGTATTGGCCATGAACGGTAAACAGGCCAGCTTCCTTGCGGGCGGCGAATATCCATATCCAGTTGCCCAGGCAGCCGGAACGACAGGCGGGGCCACCATCACCCTAATGTTTAAGGAGTATGGGGTACGGCTAAACTTTATCCCCACCATCACTCCGCGCGGTACCATCCGGCTTCAGGTAGCTCCGGAAGTCAGTTCCCTGGATTTTACCCAGGCGATTGAGATCGGTGGATTTGACGTACCTGCAATTGACATACGCCGAGTGAAGACGGAGGTCGAGCTGCAGGACGGTCAAAGCTTCGCTATTGGTGGCCTGCTCGATAACCGTGAAAATGAGTCATTTCAAAAGGTACCCTTCCTGGGTGATATCCCGATTCTGGGTAAATTCTTCCAATCGGTTCAGAGGACCAAGACCAATACCGAGCTCATTGTGCTTGTGACGCCGGAGATCGTGGCCCCCATTCCGGCTGGCGCACCCTTGCCGGAGCTGAAGTATCCGCAGGCCTTCCTTCCGCCCAACACCGGAATTCCGATGCACCATCCTGACGCGAAGACGGCTGAGAACACTCCGGCGCCTCCGCCCCCAACCATTCCTGTCGAGAAACTGCTGGATAGCATGAAGCCGGAGCAGCCGCTGAACATCGATTCAAATATGCAAGGAGGCGGCGGTAATTACAGTAGTGGCCCCACTACACCGAATACTGCAGTTGGTACCAGTGCTGGTCCCGGATCTCAATAAGCCGGGGTTCAATCGTCGAGCTGCACTATGCAGCATGCGTGATTTTCCCTATTTTGCCCCGGCGAGTCTTCCTCGCCGGGGCGCTACTCTATCCGGGTGAGATATTTTGGTCCTCCTCAAAGGCGAGGAGGCGTCAACACTGCGTTCGAACAGGTTTCCGCCGTCCTTGGTAGCTGCATTACCCAGCCCGGATTTTCGGTTCTGCCGAAAGGCCAGTCGTAATTGCACACGGCCGAAGCGGTCCATGGCTGAAATGCAGACGGGGGATCGTACGCGCACGTTGTGTTCCAGGCTGCAAATCCCGAAGCTGTGTTTGTGTGATCGGGTCCATATAGATTATGGGTTGATTGTTGACTCTTAACCAGAAAGGAGTGGGTGCGAGAACCGGGAAATCACCTTCACGCGCGGTGACTTCACCTTTAGTGGTATATCATCCGCTATATGCCAAAGCTCACAATGAGGTTATCTTGGAAAGTCGGAAGCTGAGATAGCCGACAGGAGATTGAGCACGCATGAACTGTCTGATGTTTGGGTTTTTCTTGAAGATCAGGGATCTGATGTCTCGTGAAGAGGGGCAGGATCTGGTTGAATACGCACTCGTCGTAGCTCTGGTTACTTTTGGCGCAACAGCTGGTATGTCGTCTTTGGCGACCGGACTCAACAAGGCGTTCCAACAGGTTTCCACCAACCTAGGCAAGTACATTACGTAGTCGCGAATTCCGGTATTGCCGGAAGGGCAGAGACCTTGTCGTCAGCCAAGATCAAACCACAGGAGACATTACATGACGAATATCCTGAACAATTTGATCTTCAGGCTGCAGGCTCTAATCAACCGCGAAGATGGATAGGATTTGGTTGAGATGCACTTGTTGTTGTGCAGGTTGCCTTCGGAGCGACGGTTGGGTATGACCTCCCTCGCCTCTCCTTGGGACTGCGCAACGTCGCTCCAGTCACAGTTGAGCTTCTTAGGCGGCCGTAGCATCTTCAATGGAGCCATAAGTACAAGATGAACCTTCCTGCCTGGATTTCAAAGGTGCGCGGACGCGGCGCGCGGCGTCGCTCGCCCGACGCGGAGATTCGTTTACAGGTTCTGAACACCACGCGCCAAACACAGCTGGCCACTAGCTTGGAGGTTGCCGACCAGGGTGCAAAGCGCTCCAAAGGCCTGCTAGGCCGCAAAGGCCTAGCCCCAGGCGAGGGTTTGTGGATACTGCCCTGTGAAGCAGTACATACTTTCGGAATGCAGTTTCCCATTGACCTTGTCTATCTCGACAGAAGGCACCGCATCAGAAAGGTCAGGAGCAATGTGCCACCTTGGCGCATGTCTGCCTGCCTGTCCGCGCATTCTGTGATTGAGCTTGCCGCCGGAGTGATTCAAGAGACGCGCACTGCGCCTGGAGACCTGCTCGACTTCTCCCCTGCTGCTCCATCGGTTGCCGGACCGAATAGTGCATCTCTTGACTAGAAGATTCCTTAGGTGATCGCCATCCTACGCTTCGTTTCCGTGCGGGTATCTTGTCCACACAAAGGCGTCTTCCTTGCCGACAATTGAGTAACTTCTCGAGCGTACTGTTTGTTACTTTTCTCAAATGTATTTCTACAACTTTGTGTTATGGCATGCTGCTTACGTGTCATGTATACGACCATGGGTCATGGGGCTCTTTCTGTAAACAAAAGGTTACACTGCATTGAAGGTTGCTTCTCCTAAGTCATTGACTTCTAATGAGGCGCGATGCTACAACCAAATGGCACGACGCTTGCTACGTACAGTGCACACCAGTCTGTGACTGGATTCGAAAAAACAAGGAGAGAGAAAACACATGAACGATCTGATGCTCAAGATGTATGTGAAGGTCCAGGACCTGATGTCTCGCGAAGAAGGTCAGGATCTGGTCGAGTACGCTCTCGTTGTGGCTCTGATCGCTTTCGGTGCGACAGCTGGTATGTCGTCCTTGGCGAAGGGGCTCAACACGGCGTTCCAAAACATTTCCACCGTCCTCGGCACCTACATTACGTAGTCGCGAATTCCGGTTTTGCCGGAAGAGCGGAGACCTTGTAGTCAGCCAAGGTCAGACCAGAGGAGACGTTACATGAAGGGTAACCTCATTGATCTGACTAGCAGCCTTCAGGCCAAGATCATCGGCGATGAGGGACAAGACCTTGTTGAGTATGCACTTATCGTGGCACTGATTGCCTTTGGAGCGACTGCTGGTATGTCGTCCCTGGCAGCGGGCCTCAATACTGCATTCCAGAACGTTTCTACCACAATCGGCACTTACATTACCTAGTCTGAATTTCCAATTCTGTTGGAAAGCCAGTCAGAGTTGTAATTGCCCGAGGCACGAAGCGGACTATCGCTGAAGTGAAAATCGGATGTTGAATACCGCAGGTTCTGCTTCAGGGCATGGATCCTGAATCAGAATCTAGCGAAATCGGGATCTCTTTGATTGCGGTTCAACTGTTGACCCATGCCAGAGCGGGGTGGCTGCGGGAGCCCGGGAACCACCGGGACTCGTGGCGGCTTAGCCCCCAGGCTAATCTGGCAGACCGTCTGCAAAGATGCATGGGAAGGTCTCCAGGTTTTGGCCCATTCTGCTTAGCCTACCCCTCAGGGCTAATGCAAAACACCAGATCCCTCCGTTCTCTTGGGGGAGTGGCTCGCGGAACACAACTTGTCCCGTAGGCCCTCCCTCCACCTTCTAATTCCTCCTCAGAGATTAATGCGGTCAGCTTCCATTTATTGCGAGTTAGAATATCCTGCATATGAAACTTCTATTCCGCGCCTGTCTCAGTCATTTCCTTTCTCGCCGTCTGGCATAGCACCTTGATATACATGCTTCAGGCTTCTCCTTCTTTGGGCGATTCGATTACACCGATGCTGGTTGAGGGTGGCCTCACAGTAATCGGGGTTGCCATTGCCTTCGCGTGGCCGCAGTTGGGTTTCGCCAGCTTCTCGCGCATTGAACGTCAATTCGGGCGCCTGGCGCGAAGGCAGGGATTGACAGTGGCGGCTGTCGGCTTGACCATGCTCCTGCTGCGTCTTGCCATTCTTCCTCTATTACCCCGCCCGCTCCCGGTTATATCTGACGATTTCAGCTTCCTCCTGTCGGGGGACACATTTGCCCATGGCCATCTCGCCAACGCTACACCGGCAATGTGGGTCCATTTCGAAGCCATTTTCGTCGACATGAAGCCCACCTACATGTCGATGTACTTTCCTGGTCAAGGTCTGGTGCTTGCGGCGGGAAAGGTGCTTCTCGGCCATCCTTGGTACGGGCTCCTCATCGCCAGCGCCCTCATGTGCTCTGCCCTGTGCTGGATGCTGCAGGCATGGCTTCCGCCTTCTTGGGCGCTGCTGGGGGGGGTGCTGGCAGTTCTGCGCCTGGGCATCTTTAGTTACTGGACCAATAGCTACACGGGCGGTGGTTCAATCGCTGCATTGGGCGGGGCACTTGTGCTGGGCGGTCTGCCGCGCTTTATGCGCACGGCGCGCTGGCACCATGCTTTTCTGATGGCTCTGGGCATGGCCCTTCTTATCATCACCCGGCCCTACGAATGCATGCTCCTTTGCGTTCCCGTCGCGATGGCGCTGATTCACTGGTTTCTGAAGTCGAATAACCGGCCGACCGTCGCAGTACTTTTCCGGCGCACCGCGCCGGCGGTGGCAGTGCTTGTCGCCGCGGTTACCTGGTTGGGCTACTACGATTACCGCGCCTTCGGCAGCCCACTTACGCTGCCCTACACCGTCAATCGCGCGACCTACGCCATGGCGCCTTATTACTTCTGGCAGTCGCCGCGGCCCCAGCCGATTTATCACCACGACGTCATGCTCCACTATTATCGCGACGTGGAACTCGCAGAATTCAACTCATTCCGCAAGCCGTCCGGCTTCGTTATCCAAACATTGATCAAGCCAGTCAGGGCAGAGTTGTTCTTCGCCGGATTCGCGTTGTTCCCCCCGCTGGTATTTCTACCCTGGACACTCCGCGATCGACGTGTCCGGTTCCTGGTTCTGTGTTTACTCGTTCTCACGGCTGGAATGCTGATTGAGATTTATCTGATTCCGCATTACCTGGCACCTTTCACAGGGGCGTTCTACGCCGTGGGGTTGCAAGCCATGCGTCATCTGTGGCATTGGAGCCCCGGAGGTCAACGAGTTGGCACGTCAATCGTGCGACTCAGCGTAACCATATGCGTGGTCATGGCGGGGCTACGGTTATTTGACCGTCCGCTCCATTTCCCAATTTCCGAGTCGCCGCCAAGCGCGTGGATGGACCGTTGGTATGGACCGGATCATTTCGGCACAGAACGAGCGAATATTGAGAACTGGTTGGAACAGCTTCCTGGCCCGCAGCTGGTTATTGTCCGCGCTTCTGCGGACCCGTATCTCACTCAGGAGTGGGTTTGCAACGCCGCCGACATCGACGATTCTAAGGTCATCTGGGCGCACGAGATGGATGCAGCCAGTAATCGGGAGCTATTCCAGTACTATAAGAACCGGAAGATCTGGCTGGTGCAACCGGACGTGCATCCGTCAAAGGCCATCCCTTATCCGGTGCCTGAGCAGGTAACCCCGGTAACACGGTAATCCGCTTGCGGCCTGTTTGTAAGAAAATAGATAAATGAGGGTCGTGAATCCATGATCGACGGTAAACGCATTGCGGTCGTGATGCCGGCCTACAACGCCGAGAAGACTTTGGAAGTGACAGTGCACGAACTGTCTGAAGTGGTGGACATCAAGATTCTTGTTGATGACTCCAGCAGAGACCAAACCGCGCAACTGTCCCGTGAACTCGGCGTGCAGACCTTTGTTCACGACGCCAACTACGGCTATGGCCGCAACCAGCAGACCTGTTATCAAGAGGCGCTGGCTGCGGGTGCCGATATTGTG
This sequence comes from uncultured Occallatibacter sp., assembly GCA_964396795.1. GTDB lineage: Bacteria > Acidobacteriota > Terriglobia > Terriglobales > Acidobacteriaceae > Telmatobacter. Next base: position 154,792 of record CAYNGB010000003.1, read on the forward strand.
GTCATGGTCCACCCCGATTATCAGTACACACCCTCCCTGGTCCCAGCCATGGCTGGCATGGTGGCCAGTGGTGTCTACGATATGGTGCTTGCCTCGCGGATTCTGGGCGGCGGCGCACTCCGGGGCGGCATGCCGCTCTATAAGTACATCTCCAACCGCTTCCTCACTGCATTTCAAAACGTATTTCTGGGCGTCAAGCTATCGGAATATCACACCGGCTTCCGCGCATTCTCGCGCGAACTGCTTGAGACCCTGCCAATACTCGAGAACTCCGACGACTTCGTCTTCGACAACCAGATGATCGCGCAAGCCGTTATGTTCGGCTTCCGTATCGGTGAAATCTCCTGCCCCACGAAGTACTTCCGAGAAGCCTCATCCATCAACTTCAAGCGCAGCGTGCAGTATGGACTTGGAGTCATCGGCACCACGTTGAGCTTTGTTGCGCACAAGTGGCACCTTGTTCGCCTGCCGCGCTTCGAAGCATCAGGAAGAAAGGTCAGGCAGAAGTACTATTCCGAGCTCACGCACCGTCCCTGAAGAAGGAAAGGTCGAACATGACAAGAGCGCGGCTGGGCGGAGTGCTTCTGTTGCTGCTGAGTAGTGGGATTTTCATTACCTGGGGTGCTTCGTTAGAGCGTTCCATACCTCACCGTATGATAGATTTCAAGGCGGTCTACTACGGTACGCGATGCCTGCTTCAACATCGCGACCCCTACCGGCAAAGTGAACTGCAGTCGGTTTATCTGGCCGAAGAGCGGGACCGGATCCCGGAGCTTAATCAGCTCTACGGGATTGTCACGATATGTGTGAACCTGCCGACTGTATTTGTCTTCATCGCTCCTTTTGCAATGCTGCCGTGGGGGCCGGCGCATCTGCTATGGATGGCCATAACGGCCGCAAGTCTGACCATCGCCGCCTTCCTGATGTGGAGCGTGGGGGTAAAACGCGCGCCGGGCATTTCTGTATTCCTGGCTTGCATCGTGCTGGCTAACTGCGAATACATCTTTGCTGCTGGAAATACAGCAGGGATTGTGGTCAGCCTCTGCGTGGTGGGCGCGTGGTGCTTTCTCAAGGAGCGCTTTGCTGCGGCGGGCGTGATCTGCCTGGCGATCAGCCTCGCCGTCAAGCCCCAGGTCGCGGGCCTGGTCTGGCTCTATTTTTTGCTGGCGGGGGGAGTTTGTCGCAAGCGCGCACTACAAACTCTCGCAGTTACGCTCGTGTTGGGTCTTGTGGCAGTCGTGTGGACGTCCAGCGTTGCGCCCCGTTGGATACAGGAATTGCACTCGAATCTGGTGGAGACAACGGCACACGGCGGTCTCAACGATCCTGAGCTCAATAGAGCCGGTAACCGCGATCCGGATCCGCTCATCGATATGCAAACTGTCATCGGCGCCTTTCGCGATAATCCGCAATTCTATAACTCGGTGACTTATCTGATATGTGGACCGCTCCTGCTGGTTTGGATACTGGTAACTCTGCGCTCCCACAGCTCGCCTGCAACAGCTTGGTTGGCGCTGGCGGCCATCGCGGCGCTCTCCTTGCTCCCTGTCTATCATCGCCATCATGATGCGAAGCTCCTGCTGCTCACAGTTCCCGCCTGCGCCTTGCTCTGGGCCGAGGGTGGCGTGGTTGGGTGGATTGCTGTTCTAGTGAATACTGCGGCGGTTGTTTTGACCGGAGACATTCCGCTGGCAATTCTCGGTGTACTCACCAAGAATCTGCACCCAGGTCCATCGGGCCTGCTAGGAAAGATAGGCATGGTTGCGGTCACAAGGCCAGTTCCACCTATTCTGTTGACGATGGGCATTTTCTATCTCTGGGTCTACGCGCTGCGCATGCGCACTCCGGCGGGATTTACTGATGTGCAAAGCCCTGATCAGCAGCTGCCCGAGCCAGAGTCGCTCGCATCCGGCGCGCGCCAGGAACGGGGACTCGGCAAGCGGCTCCAGAGCTTGCACGCCATTCCTGACAGGGAGAGAGGTTGAAGATGACAAGAGCGCGTCTGGGTGGAGTGCTTCTGTTGCTGTTAAGCAGCGGGATTTTCATCCTCTGGGGTGCTTCTTTGGAACGCACAGCGCTGTACGGAATGATCGATTTCAAGGCGGTTTATTACGGCACGCATTGCCTGCTTCAACGGTGTGACCCCTACCAGGAGAGCGAACTACAGACTTCCTACCTCGCGGCCGGCGGGGAAAGTTCACCGGAGTTTGCCCAACTTCGCCGCAGTGTAACGCTGTGGGTCTACTTGCCCACCGTAGCGTCGTTCGTGGCTCTTTTCGCGATTCTGCCGTGGGGAACGGCGCATATTCTTTGGATGCTGCTGATGGCTTGCTGCCTGATCCTTGCGGCCTTTCTGATGTGGGATCTTGGATCAAGACGCGCGCCGGGAGTTTCCATTTTCCTGGCTTGCATGGTGCTTGCCAACTGCGAATTTGTGTTCGCGGTCGGTAATTCGGCCGGGATAGTGGTAAGCCTTTGTGTCATCGCCGCCTGGTGTTTTCTTGAGCAGCGCTTTGCGGCGGCAGGTGTCCTGTGTCTTGCAGTTGCCCTCGCTGTCAAGCCCCATGATGCGGCCCTGGTGTGGCTTTACTTTCTATTGGCAGGCGGAGTTTATCGCAAACGCGCGCTGCAGACCCTCGTTGTGACACTGGTGCTGAGTCTTCCCGCAGTCCTGTGGATCACTCATGTCGCTCCCCATTGGGTGCCGGAACTGAGCGCCAATTTAGCGGCGAATTCTGCGCCTGGAAGTCTCAGTGACCCAAGAGGGGCTAATTTTGATGGCCGTCTGCCTTATACAGTCATTGACCTCCAAACAGTCATCAGTCCTTTTCGGGATGATCCGCGTTTCTACGATCTGGCTTCCTATCTGATTTGTGCGCCGCTGCTTCTCTTATGGATGTTCGTAACCGTGCGATCGCGCCCCTCGCCGGCGACAGCTTGGCTGGGGCTGGCGGCAATCGCGGCTTTGACCATGCTCCCGGTCTATCATCGGCCCTATGACACCAAGCTGTTGCTGCTCAGTATTCCTGCATGTGCCATGCTCTGGGCGGAAGGCGGCCTGATTCGTTGGCTCGCCTTACTGGTGAATACCGTAGCGGTTGTTGTGACTGGCGATATTCCGCTTATAGCTCTCAGGCTGCTTACCAAGGATTTCAACCTGTCCGGAGCGGGGCTCTTTGGGAAAATAGTGACGGTTGCGGTCATACGGCCAATTCCACCCATCCTTTTGACGATGGGCACTTTTTATTTGTGGGTCTACGTGCGGCACAGTTATGCCCACTCCGCAAAGAGAGGGTCGCAATGAAGAGAGCGCGGCTCGATGGGTTGATTTTTCTGCTTTTTGGCAGCGCGATCTTCATCCTGGTGAGTATCGCCATGGAGCGTTCCGCAACGGCCACCGTAATTGATTTCAAAGCGGTGTATTACGGGGCGCGCTGCCTGCTGCAACATGTTGATCCCTACCAGGAAAGTGAGATGTTGCGCGTCTACCGGGCCGAGGGAGGCGATCGCACTTCGGATGCCGCTCCTGTGCGCCGCCTTGTCGCGGTGTATATCAACCTGCCAACCGGCCTGATACTTATCGCTCCCCTTGCATTGCTGCCGTGGGCTTGGGCGCACGCCCTCTGGATAGCGCTTATTGCTCTGAGCATCGTCCTTGGCGCATGTCTCATGTGGAACCTGGCCGCCGATCATGCGCCAATAATGGCCGGAGTCCTGATCTGTTTCTTTCTTCTCACCAGCATTATGCTTGTCGATATTGCCAATACCGCCGGGGTCGTGGTCGGCCTTTGCGCAGTGGCCGTGTGGTGCTTTCTCAAAGACAGGTTTGTGCCTGCCGGGATTCTCTGTTTTGCTGTGAGCCTGGCCATTAAGCCACATGTTGCAGGCCTGATCTGGCTTTATTTCCTCTTGGCCGGCGGCATCTGCCGCAAGCGCGCGCTTCAAACGCTTGTAGTCACCGTGATCCTCGGCCTGCCGGGCGTTCTGTGGGTCTCGTATGTTGCGCCGCACTGGATGCAGGAACTGCACTCCAACCTCTCCGCGACTGCGGCCCGCGGTGACATCAACGATCCCGGACCAACTTCAGCCTCCCGCAACACTCCCGATTCAATCATTGATCTGCAAACGGTGATCAGCGTATTCCGGGACGATCCGCGCATCTACAACCCGGTCAGCTATCTTTTTTGTGTGCCGCTCCTCCTGGTCTGGGTGTCGACTACACTCCGGTCGCGCTTCTCACCGGCCACAGCCTGGCTTGCCCTGGCGGCCATAGCGCCTCTCGCCATGTTGCCGCTCTATCACCGGCAGGATGATGCTCGGCTTCTGCTGCTCACAATTCCCGCTTGCGCCCTGCTCTGGGCCGAACGCGGCGTTGTAGGGTGGTCAGCGCTTGCGTTCACGACTGCGGGACTGGTGGTCAACGGAGATACACCAACCGCAGCGCGCATCTGGCTCTCTCGTCCACTGCTTGCCACTGCCCAAGGCCTTACTGGCGAAATACTGACGGTAGTGCTGGCTCGGCCAGTCCCGCTTGTGCTGTTGGCCATGTGCATCTTTTATCTGTGGGTCTATGTGCGGCAGGTACGCCAGCAAAACGTTCTCACTGAACCCAAAGTTTCGACAGCTGCTGCGGCGAGCGCGCACGCGGCATCTTCTTTACCGTGATGCGCCATACTATAGAGCAAGGACCGCTCAACAACCTATCCTCAATTAGTCATTTACCTTGTGCGATGGAGCTAGGCTCAATATGACGAATACGCGGCGCGATGGCCTGTGTCTGTTGGTGCTAGGATGCGCGCTGTTTGTTCTGCTCGGCTCGCTCTTTGAACGCGTCTCTGGCATCTCAGGGGTAGATTTTCGGGTGGTGTACTACAGCGCACGATGTCTGCTGCACCATGGCGACCCCTATAACCCAGGAGACTTACTGAGGACTTATCGGGCGGAGGGTGGAGAGGCTCGCTCTGACCCGGCAGGAATACGCAAAGTTGTAACATCCTACTTTTACTTGCCCACGGCATTTGCCTTCACTGTGCCCTTTTCTCTGATGCCGTTTCATCCCGCACATCTGCTCTGGATGACACTTACAGCAGCGAGCCTCATTCTTGCCGGTTCTCTTATCTGGAGCTCCGGGCCGAGTTATTCCCAAGTTATATCAGGATGCTTAGTCGCGTTCCTTCTTGTGAATAGTCTATGGCTCTTTATGATAGGCAACTCCGCGGGAATTGCGATTGCCCTATGTTCCATAGCCGTCTGGTGTTTTCTCCGGGAGCAGTTTGCATTTGCGGGCGTGTTATGCCTTGCGATCAGCCTCATTGTCAAGCCGCACGATACCGGCTTGGTCTGGCTGTATTTACTGCTTGCGGGCGGGGCTGGCCGCAAACGCGCATTGCAGACACTGGCGGTCGCTCTTGTCCTCAGCTTGCCTTCGGTTCTGTGGGTCACGCATGTAGCACCGAACTGGATAGAGGAAATGCACGCCAATATGCAGGTATTCTCTGCGCCCGGCGACCTGGATGACATCGGCCCGGCATCAAAGGTTGGGGAAGATATCGATGCGGTGGTCGAACTGCAATCGGATTTCAGTATATTTATCGCGAATCCCCTCGTGTATAACCTGGCAACTTATATCCTTTGCGCGGCGCTCCTGATCGTGTGGGCGATGGCTACTCTGCGGTCGCGCGCATCACCAATGAGGGCATGGCTGGCGCTGGCGGCAATCGCACCGCTCTCCATGCTGCCGCTCTATCATCGGGAACACGATGCCAAGATCCTGCTGCTTGCCGTTCCCGCCTGTGCCATTCTCTGGGCCGAAGGCGGTGCGAGACGCTGGTTTGCCCTGCTCTTGACCACTGCCGGCATCGGGATGAACGGAGATTTCCTGTCGTTGGCGCGCATCTTTCTGGTTCGCCACTTTCCTGCCGCGCAGTCGGGCCTGTCCGGCCGATTGCTGACTATCGTGCTGGCTCGTCCCATCCCGCTCATCCTTCTCGCCATGAGCATTTTCTATCTATGGGTCTATGTGCGCCATGGCTCTGGCCTTGCCGTATCCGTAGAGACTCAAGGCTCCGGGGGCGCTACGTCCAAGCCCTTGCCGGTCTGAATCCGCCTCGCACACGTGCCAACACTGATAGACTCTGTAGCGTGCCGGATCAAGCCAAACCGCCCGTCTTCCTGCTCGACGCCATGTCGTTTATTTTTCGCGCCTACCACGCGATGCAGCGCAGCCGCCCCATGTCCACGCGCTCGGGGCTGCCCACGGCGGCCACTTACGTTTTCGTCAACATGATCAAAAAGCTGCGCCAGGACTTTGCCCCGCTCTATTTTGCCGCCGTATTCGATGTCAGCGGCGAGGTCTTTCGCGACGGTCGCGCGCGCGACCTCACCACGCTGCGCAAGTGGAACGGCAAGACGCAGTGTTTCGAAGATGTCAGCTACGACGGCTACAAGGCCAATCGTGCCTCTATGCCCGAAGATCTGCGCCGCCAAATTCCCTACATCCGCCGCGCCCTCGAAGCGCTACGCATTCCTATCCTGGAAGCCGTGGGGTTTGAGGCCGACGACGTGATTGGCACGCTGGCCCGCGAGGCCGCGGAGAGCGAGTACGAGGTCTTTATCGTTTCCGGCGACAAGGACATGATGCAGTTGGTGACGCCGCGAGTGAAGATACTGAATCCTCAGAAGGACAACCTGATTCTCGATCCCGCGAAGGTGACGGAGACCCTGGGTGTGCCGCCGGAGAAAGTCGTCGATGTGATGGCACTGCGCGGCGATGCGGTCGATAATATCCCCGGCGCTCCCGGCATTGGCGACAAAGGCAGCGTGGAGTTGATCGTGGAGTTCGGCAGCGTGGAGGCGGTGCTGGAGCGTGCCGCCGAGGTCAAGCGCAAGAGCTATCGCGAATCGCTGGAGCAGAATCGTGAGGCGGTTCTCTTGTCGAAAGAGTTGGTGACCATCGACAGCCATGTGCCGCTGGCGCTTGACTTGAGTGCGATGGAGACACAACCGCCCGACCTCGAGGCTTGCCGCGAGCTCTTTACTGAACTCGAATTTACCTCGATGCTGCGCGACCTTGCACCCTCCACGGCGGGGCCAACCGTCGAACTGATCGACGAGCCAAGCGAAGAGCAGGGCGCCGCTTTCTACGCCGATGCGCGCGCAAATGGGTTCGCGTTTGCGCTTGACGTCGCGACACCTGCCGCACAGGATGCAGACGACGACCCGCCCGCGGTGCTCTCGCTGCTGGATGTGGCCGAGGCCGCAGAAAAAAAGTCAGGCTTCAGCATGGGCGTTTGCGCGCAGCCCGCAACCGCGTTGCGGCTGCCGCTCACACCCCAGTTGCGTGCGCTGCTTGAAGATGCTGCGGTACCCAAGCGAATCCACGATTGGAAGCTGGCTTTGCATCTGCTCGGCGCGCAAGGGGTCACGTTGCGCGGCGCAGTGGACGACACCATGCTGCTTTCGTACGCGCTCAACCCTACCCACACCACGCAGTCGCTGGCCGATGTGGCGGCCCGCCACAGCCAGGCTCCGCCGTCTTCGCTGGCGGCCGGGGCGGCGACGATTCATGCGCTGGTGCCGGTGTTGCGCGCGGAAGCTGAAAAGGCCAGTGTGGCGCGGATTTACACGGCGATCGACCTGCCCCTCGCACCGGTCCTCTATCGGATGGAGCAGGCCGGTGTGCGCATCGACCTGGGCGTGCTTGACGGTCTGTCGAAGCGCTTCGCCTTGGAACTGGAGCGGGTGGGCGAGCGCATCTTCGAACTCGCAGGTCGCCGCTTCAATATCAATTCGCCTAAGCAACTAGGCGAGGTGCTCTTTACTCATCTGGGCCTACCTGCGCCTGCCGCGCGCGGAAAGAGCAAGTCCGTCTCCACTGCGCAGGATGTGCTGGAGCAACTGGCCGAGACCCACGAAGTCCCGCGCCTGGTGCTCGAATTCCGGCATCTTTCCAAGCTGAAGTCCACTTACGTGGATGCGTTGCCGCTGCTGGCTGACGCCGATGCGCGCGTCCACACCACCTTTCAGGCTGCGGCCACAGCCACCGGCCGGCTGTCGTCCATTAATCCCAATCTGCAGAACATTCCCGTCCGCACCGAACTAGGACGCGAGATTCGCGCCGCCTTCATTGCCGCACCGGGCACCCAGTTGCTCTCAGCCGACTACTCGCAGATTGAGCTGCGCCTGCTGGCACACTTCAGCGGCGATCCGCTGCTGGTGCGTGCCTATCTCAACAACGAAGACATTCACACCCTGACTGCCAGCGAGGTCTTCGGCGTGCCCGCGGAGACCATGGACAAGCAGACGCGCAACCGCGCCAAGGCCGTCAACTTCGGCATCGTTTACGGCATCTCAGCCTTCGGACTGGCCGCGCAGTTAGGCATTCCGCAGTCTGAAGCGCGCGCCTACATCGACCGCTACTTCGCTCGCTATCAGGGCGTGAAATCGTTTATTGAAAAGACCCTCGAAGCCACGCGGCACGAGGGCAGCGTGCGCACCATGTTTGGCCGCATGCGGCCTATTCCCGACATCGAGAGCCGCAACCCCAACCAGCGCGGATTTGCCGAGCGTACAGCCATCAATACGCCGCTGCAGGGCACCGCCGCCGACCTGATCAAGCTGGCCATGATCGCCCTCGACCGCAAGCTCGCCGAGCGCAAACTTAAATCTCGCATGGTCCTCCAGGTTCACGACGAATTGTTGTTTGAAGTCACTGCCGACGAAGCCGCGGAAGTGGAAGCACTGGTCCGCAACGAGATGGAGGGCGTCGTTCAACTGAGTGTGCCCCTCGTGGCAGACGTGGCATTTGGGCCCAATTGGCGGGATTTGTAAGCTCGCATCCCGCATTCTGAATAGGAAGAAATCGTTCGCGTGAATCAGCAGGTCAGAAATCCTCATTCAAGCGGCGTGTGAGAATTATTCCATCGCCCTATAATGAGCGGTTGCCGACATTATTCATCACTACCGGAGCGAATTCCATGAGCACAACCCAAGACATTTCTGCCGCCGCCGCGGGCACGTTCACTATCGGAGGCGACCTGACTGTCAACCGTCTCGGCTATGGGGCCATGCGCATAACCGGACCCGGAATCTGGGGCCCTCCAGCCGATAAGGCGGCGGCGCTGGCCACGCTGCGCCGAGCCGTTGAATTAGGCGTAAACCTCATCGATACGGCCGACTCCTATGGCCCAGGCATATCGGAGGAATTGATTGCCGAAGCGCTTTATCCCTATCCGGCCGGCTTAGTGATTGCGACCAAAGGCGGATGGGAGCGCCCGGGCCCCGGTCAGTGGACTCATAACGGAAGCCCCAAGCACCTGGCCGAAGCATTGGAGGGCAGCCTCAAGCGGCTGCGCCTGGACCGCATCGACGTGCACCATTTTCACGCCCCGGACAATGCGGTTTCCTTCGAGGCATCGGTGGAAGCGCTGGCGAAGCTGCGCGAGCAGGGCAAGATCCGGCACGTGGCGCTCTCCAACGTCACGCGCGAGCACATTGAGCGTGCACGCCGCATTGTGCCTATTGTTGCGGTGCAGAACCGTTATAGCTTTGCCGATCGCGAATACGACTTCGTGGTGGACTATTGCGAACAGAACGGCATTGCTTTCCTGCCTTGGGCGCCGATGGGCCAGGCAAGAAAAGCGCATGAGGCGATTGAGAGGGTGGCCAAGGAACTGAAGGCCGCGCCTTTCCAGGTGGCCCTGGCATGGCTGCTGAAGCGGTCCAAGGTGATTCTGCCCATACCGGGAACTTCATCGCCCGTGCACGTGGTGGAAAACATCGCAGCGGCGGGACTTGAGCTGCCGCAGGCAGTCTACGACGAGCTTTCCGCGGTGAGTGTTCCGCCGGCGAGCCTGCGCGGATAAGGGCGAATTGGCAAAGAGACCCGAGGTTTCAAAGTCGAGGCCCTGGGTACCCGGCATCATCTTCGCACGCGACCTTTATGCTCCCAACTCTGCGCGGATGGCCTCGGCGATGGCATCCGCGTGGCGGCGCATTGCGTCTTCGCTTTCCGCTTCGATCATTACGCGGGCCAAGGCTTCGGTGCCTGAGTAGCGGATCACCACGCGGCCTGAATCTTTCAACTCCTCTTCGGCGGCGCGGATGCGCTCGGCCACGGCGGGAATTCCCTCCAGCGGCTTCTTTTCGCGCACCTTCACGTTGACGATGATCTGCGGGAAGACTTTCAAATCCGCGGTCAGTTCCTCGATGCTTTTGCCGGTGCGCGCGATCAAGTCAAGGACCACAAGCGCCGTCAGCAGGCCATCGCCGGTGGTGGCAAGGTGAGGGAAGAGGATGTGGCCGGACTGCTCACCGCCCAGTGCCGCGTGATGTGCCATCATCTGTTCCAGCACGTAGCGGTCGCCCACGGGCGCGCGCAGCATACGGATGCCGGAGCGTTTGAGCGCCGCTTCAAGGCCCATGTTCGACATGGTTGTGGCCACCACCAGGTCTCCCGTCAAGAGGCCACGGCTCTGCAGATCGCGCGCGGCTATCAGAAGAATTGCGTCGCCGTTGATGATGTTCCCATGCGCGCCGGTCAACATACAGCGGTCGGCGTCGCCGTCGAAAGTCAGACCCAGCTCAGCCCCGCGCGTCTGCACCTCGGCCGCCACCCACTCCGGATGCAGCGCGCCGCAGCCGTCGTTGATGTTGCGTCCGTTGGGTGCAATATTCAGCAGCACCACTTTGCCGCCCAGCCGTGCGAACAAGTCGGGGGCCACCGCCGCCGCTGCGCCATTGGCGCAATCGGCAAGGATGCGCAGGTTCTCGAGCCTCAATCCCGGCACACATTCGATCAGGAATCCGATGTAGTCGGCCTGGAGCGCTGCATTGTCCTCGACACGCGGCAGCGTTGCTGGATCGGGGATGGCTGCGGACGCTGCATAATGCAGAATCTCTTCTTCCATCGTGAGTTCCAGCGCGTCGGGCAGTTTGAAGCCGTCGCCGCCGAAGAGCTTAATGCCGTTATCGCGCCAGGGATTGTGCGAGGCCGAAATCACCACCCCGGCGCGGAATCCGCGGGTGCGCGCCAGAAAGGCCACGGCAGGCGTCGGCACCACACCCGCGCTGGCCACGCGCGCCCCGGCTTCGCTCAAGCCGGCAGCCAGTGTGGCCGCAATCCATGCGCTGGACTCGCGTGTATCACGGCCCAGGATGACCTTCGGTTGTAGTGCTCCTGTGCGCAGGGAATGACCCAGGGCCAATCCCGTAGCAAAGACCGTGGTTGCGTCCAGCGGTTCCTTACCGGCAATGCCGCGAATGCCGTCGGTGCCAAAGAGTCTACGTTTAGTGGCTGTGCTCATCGTCTCATTTCTTGTGTTGTTTAAGCTTAGTCTTCTTGTCCACGTGGCTGGTGAATGTTCCATCACTTAAACGCGTGGTTACCTGGTCCCCCACCGCGACTTGTGCGGTGGAGCGAATCAACTCGCCCTCGGCACCTAACACCAGGGCATACCCACGTTCCAGCACGGCCAGCGGAGACAGTGAGTGTAATCGCGCATCCAGTGCACTTAGATGCTCACTGTGTGCCCGCAGCACGCGTTCCACCGAGCGGTCCAACCGCGTGCGGCGAGCCGTCAGCCGTTCGCGGGTCTGGGCCAGGCGCTGGCGCGGGTCGTGACGTTCGACTGCGGCCGTAAGGTCGGCCACATGGCGCTGACGTCCGCGCAGCTGGTCTTCGACGCCGGCTTCCATGCGAAAGCCGAGGTCATCCAATCGCTGCTCCGCGCTGTGCAGCATGGTGGTCATGCGCCATTCCGTCCGTCCCACGGGCAGGCTGTCGAGACTTTGCCGCGCCTGCAAAAGCTGGAAGCGTGTCGCGCGCTCCAGCCGGTTGACCTGGTTGGTTACGCGCTCGGCGATGCGGTGCTGCGCCTCGGTAATCAGCTCTGCCGCAGCGGAAGGCGTGGGTGCGCGCAGGTCGGCCACAAAATCAGCAATCGTAAAGTCTGTTTCGTGACCAATAGCTGACACCACCGGCAGCTTCGATGCGGCAATGGCGCGGGCCACTCGTTCGCTGTTGAAGGCGGCCAGATCTTCGAGCGATCCGCCTCCACGAGCCAGCACAATCAAGTCCACTAATCCCGAAGCGTTCAACCACTCGAGTGCTGCCTCCACTTCGGCAGGCGCCTGTTCGCCCTGCATCGAGGCAGGGAAGAGCAGCACGTTCAGTCCCGAGTGGCGGCGGCCGACAATATTGAGAAAGTCGCGGATGACCGCGCCGGTTGGTGAAGTGACAATGCCCACCGTGCGCGGGAAGGCCGGCAGCGGACGCTTTCGGGCAGCGTCAAACAGGCCCTCGGCCGCGAGCCGCTCCTTCAGTTGTTCAAAGGCCAACTGCAGCGAACCCGCGCCCACCGGCTCCATGGTTTCGGCTACGAGTTGCAGCTGGCCACGCTGCTCATACACACTCACGCGCCCCCGCACCAGCACGTGGAGCCCGTCACCGGGCCGGAAGCGCAGCAGCAGTGCCTGGCGCTTGAATAACACTACGGGTAGTTGTGCCTCAGCGTCCTTGAGCGTGAAATAAATGTGGCCGGAGGGCGCAGGACGAAAGTTGGAAATCTCACCCTCGACCCACACGTCGCTGTAGCGCTGCTCGACCAGTTGGCGGACCTGCTCCACCAGTTCGCGCACCGGCCAAACGCGACGCGCAGATCCGAACGCCTCAAATCCGAGGTCGAGCTGACGCGCAGATGGATCAGGCCGAATCACTCATGTCGAGTGTAATTGGTGAGGCGCTGTGGAGCGCATAGTCTTCGCCAACCACCGTTCCCGCATAGCATCCCCGCAACGGGGGTGCTTCCATGGCCAGTGGCTGCCTGCAGGCCGGTCAGGGTTTTCTGTCGGCCAGCATGGTTCGCAATTGTGCGCCGATCTCTGCCAGCCGTGCAGCACTGGGGCCCGTTTCAGGTTCGCCGCTCAACCCCACCTCCGCTTCGCGCGCCAGCAACGTGCCTTCAGACAGGCCGAAGGTGCCTAACACTCCAGCCAGCTTGTGTGCTTCTCCGCTTGCCTCTAACCGCTGGTCCGGCGTCAGTGCCCCTTCGGCGAGGGCTGCCGCCACTGCTTCCAGAATCGCCACGCGCTCCTCCATCAGGGGAAGAAACTGCACCCACAGGCGATTCATTACACCGGCCATTGATGCCTGTCTATCCTGGTCCATGGGCAGCCGTCTCTTACTCCCAGCCCAGCACGCCGGCAATTTGCGCGGAGAGCGTCATGGGATCGAATGGCTTGACCAGCACGGCCTTCACATCCAGGTCGGCAAAGCGAGCCTTGTCGCTGGCCTGCACCTTGGCGGTTAACAGCAGCACCGGAATGTGCGCCGTTTCAGGATTCTTCTGCAGTTCCCGAAACGTGGTGGGCCCATCCATACCAGGCATCATCACATCCAGCAAGATGGCGTCAGGCTTATACACGGACGCACGGGCAAGCCCTTGTGCTCCCGAGTTGGCGACCATTACCTCCCAGCCGGCCACGGTCTCAAGGCTCAACGCAGCCACTTCACGAATGTCGTCTTCGTCGTCAATGATAAGAATGCGGTGTTGCATAGATGAATTCTCCATCGGCCTTGCACGGTGGCACGGATTTTAGTCGGCCGCCGTTGTAAGTCCCCTGTTCATTGTGAACCGGCGAGCGCCATCCTTGCGCTGCCAAATCCTGTTCCCCACAGCCTTAGAACGGTTCCACAATTCACGTACCATTTTGGCATCGTGCAGGGTGGCTTTTAACGTCCACCCCAGCGACAAAGGCTCGTCGCCGGGAACCCGGAGAGGAAAACGCCACTTGAGAGCATTGGACCCCAGGGCACAGCAATGGTGGAGCCGCCGCAACTCGTCTGACTCACGAACTCTGGCCAGCTGAAACCTCGGAACGATCTTCCTCAGTCTCGCCGGAGTTGCGCAGCATGGTCAGAATCAGCGCCTCCAACTGTGATGGCTTGATGCTGGCCTTGGTCAGAAAATGAGTCGGTCCCAAGGCGATCTGTCTCCACGTTGCCGGGGCTAGTTCGCTGCCCGAGAACACCGCCATCGGCAGCCGGCCCAGGTGATCGTGCTGGCGGAGCCAATCCACCAAATTAAACCCTTCGCTATCAGGAAGTCCAAGATCCATCACCAGCATATGCGGTTGGAAGGCAAGACACTCGTCCAGTGCCGCCTGCCTGGTAAACGCCAACTTCACACTGATGTCTTCACGGGCGAATATCTTTCCAATTGTCCGCGCCAGTTCCACATTGCTCTCTACCACCAGAATCCGCGCTACTTCACCAGGCCCGCAGAGCGCCCGTGCCACTTCGTCTACAAGGGCGTCGGCGGTCGGTTTTTCCAAAAATCCCGGGGTCTCCTGGGGCAGCTCCGTTGTACTCTCCGGATTGGCCAGGCTCATCAGAACGATCGGTGTGTGCGCTTCCGGCTTGGCTCTTCGCAGCAGAGGCAGAATCTCCCATCCATTCATCCCATCCAGGGTTGTATCCAGCACAATGGCCGCAACCCCATCGTGCGCTACCGCCAGAGTCTGTTCCACCGTGGAAGCTTCCACCACGCGATAACCGTAGCGCGCCAGTTGATCTGCAATCTGCGGCCGTGCAGTCCCGCTGTCCTCGGCTACCAGCACTGCACCGAGTTCCGGCTGGCCTTCATCCTCAGTATGGTCGCTGGTTTTTGTCTCCGGCTGATAAGGAAGGAATACGCGGAATGTCGAGCCTCGCACCGGATTGCGTTCGGCCCAGATTCGCCCGCTATGCTGCACAACGATGGCGCGGCAGATGGCGAGGCCGAGGCCGCTGCCACCCTTCTGCCGGGAGTCTGAAGCGTCAACCTGTTGGAAGCGACCGAAGATGGCTTCCAGCTTGTCGGCTGGAATGCCGCGGCCCTGGTCGATGACCGAAAGCGTGACCCCACTGGCGCCCGGCCGCAGCATCACCGAGACTGCAGAGTTGGGCGGTGAGAATTTGATCGCGTTCGAAAGCAGGTTGGTCATCACCTGTTGCAGCCTGTCCGGGTCGGCAGTGATTTCCACCTGGGTTTTGTCATGGATCAACAGCACACCTGCCTGCTCGGCCATCAACTGCATGCCGTCGATGGATTGCCGGACCACCTCGCCCAGCGGCACTGGGCGGAAGGCCAGCGGCTCGCGCCCGCTTTGGGTGCGCTCCAGATCTAAAATGTCGTTAATCAGCCGCACCAGCCGCTCAGAGTTGGTGAGCGCAATGCGCAACAGGTTGGCCGCTTTCTCGTTGATCGCTCCCAGCATGCCCGATGAAAGCAGGCCCAGCGCTCCGCGGATAGAGGTCAACGGTGTGCGCAGTTCGTGGCTCACTGTGGATACGAACTCATCCTTCATCCGATCCAGGGCATAGCGCTGACTGATATCGCGAAAACTCAGCACCGAACCAGAAAAACGGCCCTGGTCCAGGATCGGATTCATGAAATACTCCGCAGGAAATCCAGCGCCGTTGCTGCGAAAAATTGTCCCCTCGCCCCCTGAAGACTTGCGCTGCCCCGCGGGACGCCGTAGGGGACAATCCTCCTCGCACTGCTTGTCCGGAGGGGCCCACCCATGCACCAACTGGTGCACCGGCTTGCCAATCAGGCTGGCGGGACGCGCGCCAAGCAGCCTGCCTGCGGCGGGATTCGCAAATCGTACCAGCCCGTTCCGGTCCACTCCGCAGATGCCGTCCGCCACCGACCCGAGCAGGATTTCCTGCTGCCGGCTCAGCTCTTCTGCCCGTTCGCGCTCCCGGGTCCGGGCCAGCATCTGGCCCAGGGAGTTGGCCACTGTCTCCATCGCCGCGGTGGTCTCGCGGTCCTCACGCAGTTTCAGGTGACAATAGAACTCCAGGACCGCCAGAACGGTGTTGCCCACCTGCACCGGAGCCGCCCAGCCCGAGGCCATCTGATGTCGCACAGCCGACTGTACACGGGAATCCACGGGCACGCCTGTCATGTCCGCAATCCACACCAGCCGGCCTTCCTTCCACGCCCGCCCGGGCAGGCTGGTGCCCGGTGCCATTCTCAAGGCCATGCTTTCCTGGATCAAGGTCTCGGTGTTTGCGCCCGGAACGCCCCACGCGGTGCTGAATTCAAGCCTGTTTTCCTCTGGATTCACGTCCCATTTCACAGCCACGTCCCAGCCCTGGGAAACGCACAGCGCTTCCAGAACCCGAGTGGCGGCCATCTCCGATGAAACGTTCTCTCCTACGATCTGGCTTACTACCAGTTGCAGGGCCAGGCGATGTTCGCGCTGCTTTTGCTGGGTTACGTCGCGAGCCAGGCATTGAACCGCCACCGGACGGCCCGATTTCCGGCGCTGATGCAGGCTCAGCTCCAGATCCAGCACCTGTCCGTCCTCGGTCTCGTTGCGCAATGGCGCACGGTCGATCGTTTCTCCTGCCATGGCCCGCCGCAGCAGGAACGCGGCATCGGCGCGGCTGGTGGGTCCAAACGCATCCTCAAAGGATTCATGCTCCAGCGTCTCGCTCATATCCCGGCCGAAACAGTTCTTCCAGGCCGGATTCGCATAGAGGAACTTTCCGCTGAGATCCAGCGTCGCCATCATCTCGCTGGAATTTTCAAACAGGTCGCGGTAGCGTTCGCGGGACGCGCGCAGCGGCTGATTCAACCCGGTGGACAAACCCTGGCCTAGCGCCATGGCTACCAGCCCAATGGCTTCACCGTCGCGGTTGCGCAGCACGGAGATGTGCAGGCGGACAGCATAAAGAGAACCGTCTTTGCGCCGCAGGTGGGTTTCAAAGCTGGGAACCTGGCTCGGCGCCAAGGTGCGGATCACCTCGGCGTATGCGGCCAGACGACCCCCCGGAACGGACTCCTGATTTACTCGCACTCCAAACAGCTTTTGGACCTCTGCCACCAGGCGATCTTCCTCACCTGGCGGCAAAAGCTCCGTTGTCCTTGTGGGCTGCTTCATCAGCTCTTCGGCATGGTAGCCAAGCTGTCGCTCCGCCGCGGGATTCATGTAGGTAAGCCGGCCATCCAAGCCGATGGACATCACCAGCGTTCCCGCCGAATCCAGCAAATCCTTCAGCGGATCTCCACCATAGCGCAGCGCGGCTTCGCGCTCCGCGGCGTTATCTGCCAGCAGCCTCATGGCCACCGCGGCAGTCAAACCCATGGCCGTCATCAGCAGCAGCCAGTCAAATTTGGGGCCCGCTTCAAGCCGCGCAGAAATCGCTCCAGCAGCCATGGCCAGCGCCAGAACCGCCAGGGCGGACCACGTCGGGGGAGAGTGGTCATCCTCCTTGCGTTTCGATTGGCTGGTTGCGCGTTTGTCCATCCCGTTGTCGAGCTCCTGCATCCGTGCTTCTGGCGGCCGCATTCCCACCCGTCCGTTACAACGGTGCTACGCCCAGACTTCAGTCCTGTGTCTGGTTCAGGGAACGACCGGTATCCTTTGAACGATTCAAAGTCCGGCTGCCAAAGAAACTACACGTCGCTCACCAATGCCGGTTTCTGCGAGCATACATCCGGCCGCACCCACTTGTCCCCGCACGGGCGCAAGCCGGAATCACTGGAAGTACGGGACTTAACTGCACCGTTCCATACCCTGCGCCAGTCTTCAGACCTATGTTACTGAAAAAACGCTTGCTTGAACCCTCAAAACCACCATTTTGAGCGCCCTCAGTAACGTTTTGCAGTTCACATTGGGCCATAGACGGCACGGCTGTCGGCTTTCAGATGCGGCCAGAGGAGCTTGTCACGACCGTATACTGGCAGCATGCCGCGCCTGCTTGCTTCCCCTCGCCTTGCCGCCGCAATCCTTCTCGCTCTGGCCGGGATCGCCGTCGAACCCCGCGCAGCCGGCGCCTGGGGTAACGAGGGCCATCGCATCATCAACCGGCTTGCAGCCTCTACATTGCCGGCGGATGTGCCGGTCTTCCTGCGTTCCCAAGCCGCACTCGACGAGATTGAGTATCTGGGTCCCGAACCCGACCGCTGGCGCTCGCCTGCAGAACCGGAGTTGAATGCAGTGCAGGCTCCGGAACACTTCATCAACCTGGAGTTGGCCGATGCCCTCGGTCCATTGCCGCGCCGCCGCCTCGACTTTGAGGCCGCAGCTTTCGCCGCGGGGCAGCGGCCGGAGAAGATAGGCCTCCAGCCATGGGAGGCCACCGAAGTCTGGGAACGGCTGAAAGCCGCATTGCGTGAATACCGCCAATTGGTCGCTGGCCCGGCCGCGAGCCCGGATACCGGCGCAGTAGAGCAGGCGGTTCTGTTCTACGCCGGATGGCTTGGCCACTACGTTGGCGACGCCTCCCAGCCCCTACACACCACCGTCAACTACAACGGCTGGGTCGGCCCCAATCCGCACGGCTATACCACGGACCACAAGATTCACTGGCAGTTTGAGGGTCCGTTTGTGGCAGCCAACATCCATGCACGCGAAGTGGAAGCGAGGATGACGCCGCCTCATGCGTTGCAGGGGGACGTTTTCGATGCCTACATAGCCTATCTGCGCCGCACGGCCATGGATGTGGAGAAGGTTTATCAGTTAGACAAGGCGGGCGGATTCGTGGGAGCGGGGTCGACTGAGTCGCGAGACTTTGCCGCCGCACGGCTTGCCGCGGGCGCCAGCATGTTGCGCGACATGATCTACACCGCCTGGCTCGAAAGCGCGAAGCCCGTTCCCAATCCCTACGGAGACAAATAGCCTTTCTTCAGTTTGAAGGGCAAAGGCAAGAACCTCCAGAGGGGAAAGGAGCGCCTTAAAGCCAGCTGTAGACCGGGTGTCCGTTCTTTATGGATCCGGGCTTAATCAGTCCCCGGCTTCCGCTGCCAGCGCCGGAATGCGGCGAAAGACGATCGTCAGTGCCAGCGTCATCAGTGCCACAGTCGGCCCGGCAAAGACAAGCCACGCCACCAGTGCTCCACCCGTCATGCTCACAAAGTGCGTCATCACTGGCAGGTTCGATCCTGCCGTGAGCGCCCCGCTCGAACTACCCGCGAACAACCATCCGCCCAGCCGCACAAACGGAACAATCAGCGCCACTTGCAACGGCATCGCCACATAATTGGCTGCCTGAATTGCGGGCAGATTCAGCTTGAGAGCCAACGCCACCACCGCGCAGGCCGCCGTGGGAACACCCACCACGGGGAAGCAGCCGATGGCGAATCCCAGGGCCAGCGTCAGCGCCAGTCGTTGCGGCGAAATGCCTTGCCGCAGCCACTGAGCCACTCGCTGCTTCCCCGATTCCAGCCACCTGCTCATCATTACTTTCACCTTAACGGCACGCAGGACAACGTATGTTGGACGTCCTGTAAAACTTCAGTGAACGTACCAAATTGGGCACGTACATCGAGCATAGTCTCAATTGGGAGATTCCGATGTCCCACCTTCTGCGCATTCGGCCCCAACGAAGGTGGGACGCTGCCACAGGTCTCGTCTATCTCTGTCTATCGGCAAGCCGTGATCGAACTGTAAAGGCCTCTGTCCATTGGGCAATTCCCCCGTTTACCCGTGCCACCGCAGCAATCCCCGCCGGCGCATCTCCGACAGCACCTGTTCCACTTTCCAGTCCAGGGCTGTGGCGCCATCCAGATTTAAATCGGCGTGGACGGCGGAAGGCCGCACGTATTTCTCGCTTGCCGGGCGCACCGTCTGCTCATACTGCCGCCGAACCGACTCTGCTGTCCGTCCGCGCTCCTCCATATCCCGCCGCAGCCGTCGCTCCAGGCACAGCTCGTCCGGCGTATCCACATACACGCGTAGCTGGTAGAGCGGCAGCAGCGCGGGGTAGTGCAGCGCAAACAATCCCTCCACCAGCACAAAAGCGCCGGCGCGCACGGTATCCGTCTCGCCTGCAATGCGGATGTAGGTTGAAAAATCGTAGCGCGGCCGCTCAACCTGACGCCCTTTGGCCAGCGCCGCCACATCTGCCGCCAGAAGCTCGCTCTCGATCAGGTCGGGGTGGTCAAAGTTCTGCCGGGCCCGCTCCTCCATGGGTAAATGCGAAAGGTCGCGGTAGTAGTTGTCGAGTGGGAAGTGGAGACCTTCCAATTCACGAGCCAACTCCATGGCCAGCGTCGTTTTCCCTGACCCTGAGGCTCCCGCGATCCCCAGCACCACGGGCGGAAAGGGCAGCCGTGCCCGCGCGTCTCCGCTCACAACTCCGCTTCCACCAAGGTCGCAATCCACACCGTTAGCCGCTCAAGCAGGCTCCGCAGCCGGCGTTCCACCAGGCGCCCCGCCTCAAACACATCCTGGTGACTCAACTGCACCGGGCTCAGCCCCGCGGCCAGGTTGGTCACGCACGAGATGCCCAGCACTTCCAGTCCCATATGGCGCGCCACAATCGTCTCCGGCACCGTGGACATGCCCACCAGCGTGGCCCCTAATGTGCGATAGGCCCGAATCTCCGCAGGGGTCTCAAAGCTGGGTCCGGTCACAGCCAGGTACACGCCTTCCTCGAGCGTGATTCCCTCGTCCACGGCAGCCCGCTGCGCCATCTCGCGGAGCCGTTTGCTGTAGGCCTCCGACATGTCGGTAAAGCGCAGTCCTGCGCCCGGCAGAAATCCGAAACGCGGCTCGTTAGGCCCATCCAGGGGGTTCCAGCCCGTCATGTTGATGTGGTCGGCCAAGACCACAAACTGGCCCACGCGGTAGTTCTCGTCAATGCCCCCAGCTGCGTTGGTCAGGATCACAGCGCGCACTCCCAGCGCCCCCAACACGCGCATGGGAAAGGTCACCTGTGCGGGCGGGTAGCCTTCATAGAAATGAACTCGCCCCTGCAGTATGACCACCTGTGCGCCACCAAACCGGCCTGCCACCAGCCGTCCCGAGTGGCCTTCTACGGTGGATTGCGGAAAGTGCGGAATCTCGCTGTAGGGTACGATCACCGCCTCAGTCACAGCTTCAGCCGGCGTGCCTAGCCCCGAACCCAGCACAATGCCCACATGCGGCCTCAATTCACCCAGCTTGTCGCGCAGGAACTGAGATGCTTCCATTACTTGATCGAAATAAGTCACATTTATGCCTTGCCCTTGCATTCTCAAGATTCTACAGGCGAAACCATCCGACAAGAGGAAGAAACTGACCTCAGCCAGCCGTCCAACTGTCGGGATAAATCGTCACCGCAGAACATCCCAGCGAATAATTGAACCAGAAGTGCTCGGTGGTTGCGGTGGCAAAGAAGCCTTCCAGGTTTTGCTGGCGAACCACTTCTGTCACGAATTCGCGGGGGCCATAGAAGAGCGTGAAAAAGCTGTCCCAGTCCACCGTGAACAGAAACGATTCATCCGGCGCCACCAGGCTGCCGTGTTCTGGAAAGGACTCGATGCGGCTTCTGAGCTTTGCCGCATCAAGCCGCCTCGTTGCGTCGACGCCCGGAAATTCGGGTACAAGGATCAGTTCTTTTTGCCCAGAACTTTCGAATGCACTCACGAAATCCATCTGCAGCAGGGGTTCGAATCTGCCCTCGGTGGGCATCCAGGTAGATTCTGATTCTAGAAAACTGTTGAGCACGTTGCTCGCATGAAAATCGCATAGCTCTTCTTTGATCGATCGTATGGTCGTCAGCATCGCCTGATTCAATTTTGCGCAGGTGTCCAATCCGGTCTTGGCGGCGACATGGGCCCACGTGCATTTCTCACCCGCGTCCGCAATCTGTTCATCGCTCGGATACTGCTTCGTAGTCCGCCAGGCAAGTGCGTCCGGCACGCTTACGAAGGGGTGAAGGATCACGTAAACAGATTCGAAGCGGCTGCCATACGCCTCCACAAGCGGCACGTCGTAGGGTGGATAGGTCAAATGTTCGTAGGGCACGCGACAGAATAACAAGCCCGGAATGCATCCGACTGTGACAGAAGATTCACTGGCATGGGCCAGGAACGGACAATCCAAGAATCCTGCCGCGCAACCCTTCGGCGCGAGTAAGGCGATGAAGAAAGTGGGTGCGTTTGAGCCTTGGGGCATCAGAATAGCAAAGGAGGTCCTTTACGGTGTGCCGCAATATCAAAATGCTTTTCAACTTTGATCCGCCCGTAACCGACGAAGAAATTCGTGCCGCTTCGCTCCAGTTTGTACGCAAGATCAGCGGCTTCAACAAGCCGTCGAAGGCCAATGAGGGCGCATTCATGGCCGCCGTGGATCAGGTTGCCGCGACTGCCGCTCGATTGCTAACTTCGTTGGAGACCAACGCGCCGCCCAGAAACCGTGAAGAAGAAGCAGCCAGGGCAAAGGCGCGCGGACTGGCAAGATTCCGCGCCTGAGCCGGGCGCGGAACGCCGTGGGAGAATCAAGCAATGAAGCAGATTGTCGCCGTGATCTTCGGATTGGGCTTGGTGTGCAACGCGCTGCTCTTCGTGCCCCAGGTGCTGGCTGTGTGGCGCAAGAAGAGCGATGAAGGCATCTCGCTGATCACCTTCGGCGGCTTCAGCGTTTTGCAAGCCATCGGCGTCGTCCACGGCCTCTACCAGCAGGATCTCTCTCTGATTTTAGGCATGGCGGCCAGCCTGCTGAGTTGCGGCACGGTCACCGCACTCACGCTTCTCTATCGCGTGCGGCGCGTGCGTGCCGGGCGGTGTGAGAACTGAGCGCCAGCATCACCGCCGCGGATAGGGCGAGCATGATGCCGACCGCGTACAAGCCGCCCGCGTAGCTGCCCCACCTGTCTTTGAGCCATCCGATCAGGAACGGACCCGCGAACCCACCAAGATTACCCAGCGAGTTGATCCAGGCAATCCCCGCTGCCGCCCCGGCGCCAGACAGAAACAGGCTGGGCATGGCCCACAGCGGAGGCTTCGCCGCATTGCTGCCCACAGTCATCAATGTCAGCGCCAGAATTACGCCTAGGATCGAGTGCGCAATCCCGCCCCAGACAAATCCGATGCCCGCGGCGAGGCAGGGAATCGCTACATGCCAGGTGTGCTCCAGCGTGCGGTCGGAGTGCCGCGCCCACACAATCATTGCCGCAATCGCCACCACGCCGGGCACTGCATTCAGCCATCCCGTGGCCAGCGGCGAATAACCAAACTGGCCCACGATCAATGGCGCCCACAAGCCCACCGCGTATAGTCCCGCGGAGGTGCCGGAGTAAATGAGTGCCAGCACCAGCACGCGCGGATCCCACAACGCAGCCCACGCACTCTGGTGATGTCCTGCACGGGATTGGCTCTCGTTGTTCTCGGCCTGCAACGTGGCCGCCAGCCATGCGCGTTCTTCCGGCTCCAGCCACTTCGCGTTCTCCACGCGGTCTGTCATTACCTTCAGAACCACAACTCCGAGCACAATTGCCGGTAACGCTTCCAGTATGTAAAGCCACTGCCAGTTACTTAGACCGGCGATAGTTGGAAGCTCCATCAATGCTCCCGAAATCGGCGAGCCAATGGTGATCGACAGGGGCGCTGCCACCATGAATGCGGCCACGGCCACGGCTCGTTGCCGGACAGGGAACCACTGGCTGAGGTAATAGATCACGCCAGGAAAGAAGCCGGCTTCTGCGGCGCCCAGTAGAAAACGCAGCGCGTAAAAGCTGCGCGGCCCGGTCGCGAATGCGCAGGCTGCCGACACCAGGCCCCAACTCACCATGACCCGCGCAATCCACAACCGGGCGCCGACGCGATAGAGAATCAAATTCGACGGAACCTCAAACAGGAAGTAGCCGACAAAGAAGATGCCGCCGCCGAAGCCGAACATTGCCGGCGTCAGGCCAATCGCCTTGTTCATGCTGAAGGCAGCAAACCCAACATTGACACGATCAAGAAAGCTGACGAAATACAGCAGCATGACGAAGGGAAGAATGCGGCGCATCAACTTGTGCACAACGCGGGATTCCATGTCGAGAGTCATGCGCACCTGCTTAGGGTCTGTGAACACCACTGAGGTGGTGGCGTCGGGTCCAGTTTTTCTCAGTGCTAGGGGTGTGTCGGGGACACCCCAGCGCAGCCCATTCAAGCGACCACCGAAAGTCATGCATGTTCGGAATGGCTTGGCAATCTACGGCCACCCGTTGCAGAGAATTATGCCCAGGCGGCGCACACTGGTTATAGGCGGAATCTACGATGACCCAAGCCTCCAAAGCAGCGCCCACCCTGATCGGTCCCCCAACCTCGGCGCTCGAGCCCCCCAGGGACAAGCTGAAACCGCAAAAAATCCTGAACGGCCGGGCAGTTAACCGACATTTTAGACCGGGCACATCTCCGACACT
>CAYNGB010000004.1:0-152916 GCA_964396795.1 uncultured Occallatibacter sp.
AGAGCTTGCGGTTATAGGTGACGTCGTACCAGAACCCGGCAGTCGTCGGCGATCCACCGGTAACCAAAGCGGAGAGTCCAGGAAAGGAATCGGACGGCTGCGAGGTGGCAGCGTTGTCGAAGGTAACGCCATGCGAACTCAGTTGCGCGAGAGTCGACTGAGGGTGACTGCTGACATAGTTCGTAAGGTCGAGAGCGTGCAAGCCGTCGACGCTGACAAGCAAAACGTGCTTGACCCTGTGTCTGGAATTGCTGTCTTGTGCCTGCAAAGTCGCGGAGATGGATAGAAAGATCAGAAGCAAGGGGAAGCAGCGCGTAAATACTCTCATAGTTTGGTTCCTCGTGAGAAATGGACGTGCGGTCCAATTAAGCTGCCCCGAGGATGAAAACCCCATGACAGTAGGTTGAAAAGGAGGTAAACAATGAGGATGGCCTGCGGATCTGCAACATTAAAGGGGCGAGAGTTTGAGCAGTGCGGTTTTCCGCGCCCGTTCGGAATCGGAGGAGACGAAGATTCGAGCTGGTTAAGCTCGGTGCGTCCATCAGCGATTTGGCGACAATTGCCGAACCAACGGACGTTAGTGGATCGCGCGCCTTCAACCCATAGTGTTGTCCCTGGATCAGATAAGCGAGTGTTAGCGCAAGCGCGAGACCGACAGCCAGGCCGACGCCAATGAGAATGAACACTTCGCGCATGACCATCGCAATCACGTCGCTCCGCAATGCTCCCAGCACAACGCTGGCCGGGCACACCTGTGTCACACCTGACTTGCAGTTTTCTTCCCAAGGTGTACCGTCTGGGACAATAAAGGACATCATGATCTGTCAGCTTGATAGCGGACACAAACTGGGCTGTTGCCGGTAGCTGCCGTTCTCAACGAGGGACAAATGTACTCATCGAGCCGGTCGTGTCAAAAGGTGTGCCTTGGGAGACAGGTAGAGGAATGGCAACAGCCCCAATTAGAAGTTAATGGTTAAGCGGCGAATCGTTTCAAGCGGATCGCTTTCTAGCCTGGGATTGAGTCACGATCTGAGCAGAACCAGAGTTTCTTCTCGCAATTTAACTAGCTCGGAAACTATGCGCATTCGCCTCTCCTCTTCTTCTTCCTGCACCAGGTTATCCAAATCTTCGATATCTACTGCCTTATTAAGAACCACACCGAAAGGTTGCTTATAGATCGTGGTGATATTGTTGAGAAACCATCCTCGCGTTCGATTGTGCGAATGCCGCACTCTCTTGAGTGTGCCAAATGGCAATTCAACTTCCTCCCCTCGCCTCAATGCGTCCTTCATCTCACCGAGGATGGCATTGAAGATACGAGCTGCGTTGCGGCGAGACAGACCCCGGTCCCGTAAACTCCGAGCGATGTCACCCGCAACCAGGGTTTTCGGTTCCTTGCTCACTACCAACTCACCAATCGGTTTCACGCCCACATACTTCAAGAGCCTTGCCCTGTCTCTTTTCAACAACTCACGCAAAGCCGCCTCCAACCTCCGTATCTCTTGCCTCTTGGAACGAAAGAGTCTGCTAATTTCCTCCATCCGTTCTTTCTTCTGGATTCGTGCATCTTTGATCTCTTTTCGCTTAACAAGAGCAACCGTGAATTGCTTTTTATAAATCTCAGTGTCTCTGCCCAGAGAGCTCCCGGGCATTGGTTTGTGCGAATGCTGCACCTTCTTCAGTGAGCCGAACGGCCATTCAACTTCCTCGCCTCTTTGCAATGCAGCCTTCATCTCATCGAGGATGGCATTGAAGACGCGTACAGCAAGGCGCCGAGAAAGACCGTGCGTCCCCAATTCACGAGTGATGTCACCGGTAACCAGGGTTTCCGCTCGCTTGCACATTACCAAATCCCCTACACGAAGCCTACGCTCCGTACTTCTCGTCCTCGACGCAACGGTAGTGCCACAAGAGGTTCATTGACCCGTCACCAGAGCGCGATGTTGGCCAGCGCTATGGGAGCGCATACCAGGCACTGCGCCCCGGCCATGCAGGACAAAATGCCCCCTCCCCACCAGTTGGCGAAAGTGCACCTTCAGCGTACGATGACGCGGCCTTGTTCGTGTGTAAACTCGACGATTCGCACCCACAATTCCACCCATTCCAGGGATCCAGCGAAATCTTCGCTGTCCTCAATGAGCACTTTGGTCTGTTGGTGTCAATCCAGGATTATGCTCGAGCAGATCGGCGAACCCCGGCCGACCTATGGGGACTCATCCGATCATGGAATGTGTGATTCGGTGGTTTAATAGTCGTCGAGAATGATTTCTTGGAGCGGGATCTCAACCCTCTTCAACCCTCATCGTAACGCTCGAAATCGTTGCGTGCGATGGAGGCAGTTCTCTATTTTGAAAGCCGGCCAGCAAGAAAGAGGTCAATCGCGACGTCTTTGTCCGCTTTCCAGAACATAAAGCTTGGATCCTTCAGTCCCCATTGGATGTACGGTACGACAAAATGAGCCTTGGTCGTCGCGGTTGTGCCTTCAAGATGGACAAGGATGGGAATGGTGATCTCGTGAGGCGTGCCGAGGAGTGTGAAGATACCAGTTACTTGGATGGTCGAGTCGTCTGAAAGAGCTATGGCGCCGGTATAGGCCTTCGGTTCAAAGGAAACAGTTGCGTACTGTTCGACCTTAAGGATGTCTTTGTTCATCTTTTTGTCGCGACTATCATTGCCGGTCTTGCCGCTGCCGGCGAGGACGACCACCGAACCCTTCATTTTAAGAGTGCTGGGGTCAAACTCAATCGATCCGGATTGGACGTGAAAGGTACCGTTGACGAGCTCGTGGGTCGTTTTGAGCGCTATCTTGACCTCGCTGGTATCGGAATTGACGACGAAGGTCTGATGCTGGGCGAATGAGGCTTGAGCAAGTACGGCAGCGAGGGCAAAGACTGTGAAGGGTTTCATTTCACCTCTCCTATGGTGTTTTGCCTATTGATAGTTGTTCTTAGCGTGGCTAGATTTAAGCTGGCGACTGTATGGGAGCAATGGCGGCGTTGTGGGCGACGCGAGTCAGCTTTGCGGTTACGCGCATCACGCCGGGCCAGGCCCTGAGGCAGAACGGTAATACAGCGCGTGCGAATGAGTTGTTCAAGCCATCGGCTGCGAACTCGGCAAGGCGCATCTGTGTCAATAGTGCGGACCGAAGCTTCGACTGGAAGACCGGCGCCGGCTCTGCCGCAAGATAGGCAGCGACGGCGCAACGTGCAGTATGCAGCGCAATCGATATGCCATCGCCGGTGAACGAGGGGATGACAGCTGACTGATCGCCAATGCAATAAAGCCCATTCTCCGTCGTGGGGCGGATGTAGCCATAGGGGATGTGAGTGATGGCGATCGGCTTGGCGAGCAACGGCTGCGCACCGGCAAGCCTCATCGCCAGATGCGGACAGTCCTGCTGCATCTTCGCGAGGAAGTTCTCCCAGCGATTACCCGCACGCGCAAGATACCGCTGCTGCACCACCCAACAGAGGTTGGCAATGCCGCCTTCAACCGGCTGGATACCACCGTAGCCTCCTGGATAGAGCATCAACTCAGAGGCGTGCGCCAGCTCAGCGGCCTGCGAGGGAGCCAGGCGAAAATACATCTTGAAGGCGACCCATCGCTGCGGGTCTTCTGGACGTGGGTAGCCCCGGAGATCGTGCTTGCCTGTGGCGAGAAACACCGTTGAAGCTTCACGCGCCGTGCCGTCGTCGAGCGTAGCTTGCCACACGTTGGGTGCCGTGCGCGAGAGCGCCTGAACACTGCGACCTTGCTCTACGCGGACTCCTGCAGCGATGGCCTCGGCGATGAGTGCTGTATCAAGCGACTTGCGCGTCAGCGACGCTGCAGAAAAGGGCAAGGGAGCCTGCGCGGCGCGCCTGGCGGCGGCCAGGCGAACCATGTCGATAGGCACTGCTCCAATTGAGGTCACATCGATACCGAGCAGGTGCAGGTCCTCGAGAGCTTCACCGCTCAGGAACTCTCCGCAGACCTTATGGCGTGGGGTAGGCTCGCGTTCGATCAGTGTAACTTGCCGTCCTTTGCGGGCCAGCGTGATAGAAGCGGCACAGCCTGCCACTCCACCACCGAGGACGAGGACTTCATCTTGCACAGGAATTCGGTTCAGTGTGGGCGTTCTAACGGAGATCTCCTTTTCGGATCAGGTAGTGGAATTATATCGCTCCAATGGGCTCTGCATGGCCGATGCTTCAGCGGGTCAGTCGTGCGTTTCGAACCCCCCTTGTATGTCGCAGGGGTTTGACGGAGCGTGGGTGATGATGGTGAGCCTCATCTGCTGTGGCTGATCTTGCTTACCAGCAAGATTATTGGCGGAATAATGGTAACTTCGCCAGATTTGCCGATCAGATGATTGATTGGCCTGAAGCATTGCCGCGGTTGGAAACGTCAACTGTCGCCAGATTGACGCATCTTTGTAGGGACCAGCTTCCCCAAGACACACGAGCAGCGTCTAACCCTATAATTCGAGTTGAGGACCTATTGCAAGAGACCACGGCTTACCTGAACCGCATCGCCACTGCGGTACCAGAGCACGATGTGCATAACACTTTCGTCGTCTTCGCCGAGCAAATGCTCTCCAACCCCCGGCTCCGCACAGTATTCCGCCGCATGGCGAACCGAGCCGATATCGCCCATCGCTATTCGTTCCTCGATGCGCAGAAGGTTCCCGGCCAATTCTCGTCGCATGACGCACATGAATTTTATCGGCTCGGCAGCTTCCCCAACACGGCGCGGCGCATGGAACTGTTTGAGCAGTGCGCTCCAGTGCTGATGCGGAAGGCGGTAGACAGGCTTGCGCTCAATGAGAAGGAACGTTCCGGTATTACGCACGTGCTGGTCACCTGTTGCACAGGGCTCTATGCGCCGGGGCTAGACTTCGAGATCGTCGACCACCTCGGGCTTTCAACGGACGTGGAGCGCACGATGGTTGGATTCATGGGATGCTATGCAGCGATCAATGCTCTGAAGCTGGCGCGGCACATTGTGCGCTCAGATCCGAAGGCAAAAGTCCTGATGCTCAACTTGGAACTGTGCACGCTGCACTTTCAGGAGACGCAGGAACTGGAGCAGATGCTCTCGTTCCTGGTCTTTGCCGATGGCGCGGCTGCGAGTCTGATTACCGCCTGCGAGCAGGGCCTTGCGCTGGACAGCTTCAAGGCGGTGATGGCGCCCGGGACGAGGGGGCTCATTACGTGGAAGATCCGTGGGCTCGGATTCGACATGTTCCTCTCCGGGCAGGTTCCGGTGGCGTTGGGCTGCGCGTTACATGAGAGCGATCTGATGGCGGAGCGCGATGGCATCGACCTGTGGGCGGTGCATCCCGGAGGACGGACGATTCTGGATGCGGTGGGGAAGGGATTGGAGTTGCCAGCGGATGCGCTGGCGGCATCGCGCGAGGTTCTGTCGTGCTTCGGCAACATGTCGTCGGCGACGGTAATGTTTGTGCTCCAGCGGATGATGCAGCAGACGCAGACCGGACAGCGTGGATGCGCGATGTCGTTTGGCCCGGGGCTGACGGCGGAGACAATGCGTTTTCATGCGGTCTAGTGCGGAGATCGATTTCAGGCTGCGAGCCTCTCCGCGCGATCTGCCGGAGCTGATGGATGGTGACTGCAGCTATGAAGATTTCCTTGGCTGCCTGCACAGTCTGGAGCAGATCAACTGCTGGCTGCTGGGATATCGACCAACTCTGGCCTGGCTGAAGCGGCTACCGCATGGATTGCGTGATCCGGTGCACATCGTCGATGTGGGCTGCGGCGGCGGCGATCTGCTGCGACGGATTGCACGCTGGGCGCGGAAGCGCGGCATTGCTCTGAAGTTAACGGGGATCGACTTGAATCCCTATGCCGAGCGCGCGGCAGCGGAGTCCACGCCGAATGAGCTCGGAATTGCGTGGGTCACCGGCGATGCTCTGACATATCGGCCAGAGAAGCCGGTAGATATCGTCGTGAGTTCGCTGATGGCACATCATCTGGAAGATCAGGAGATCATCGCGCTGCTGCGCTGGGTGGAAGCGACTGCGCAGCTAGGTTGGTTTATCAATGATCTGGAGAGGTCGGAGCGGAATTGTCGGATGTTTGGGTGGGTGGAGAGGATGGTAGGGTGGCACCGGTTTGTACGGCAAGATGGGCCGGTGTCCTTCCGACGGGCCTTCCGGGAAGAGGACTGGGTGCGGTTGCTGACGGCAGCTGAGGTTCCGCGGGAGATGGTGACGGTGGAGCATTGGCGGCCGGGACGGTTGTGTGTGGGGCGGTGGAAGTGAGGCGCCGGATCTTGTGGTGGGCTATTCCCCGCACAATTGGCATCTTATAAAGCAGATCGTTAGGTCGAGGTATTTGATGGCGCGGAGCAGATTCCTTGCAGCCGTTCTTCTGACAATAATGTTAAGTACCAAAGCGCTGGCAGAACGAATTTCAGTGAAACATATCCAACTCCCGAGGCACGCGTTTATGGTGGCGCGCTCCGAGACCGGAAAGGTCATCGCCCGGGTTGAGTTTACGCAGGACGTGCAGGGCGATGAAGTGACGATGCGCCTGACTTATCGATTTATGGATGGGTCGATTGATGATGAGACGACGACGTACATGCAGCAGGGCACGTTTCGGTTAGTACGCAACCATCACATACAGCAGGGACCGTTCTTTGCGAAGCCCGTCGACTTCGCGGTGGAAGCCGCTACCGGCATGGCGACCAGCCGCACAACGGACAAGAATGGCGAGATACACGTCGAGCGCGAGCATATTGACCTGCCGGATACCCTTTCGAATGGCTTCGTTGGCACGTTGCTGCTGAATGTGTCGCCCAATACGGCGCCGTTTCGGGTGGGGATCCTGGCGCCAGTCTTCGGCGGGCGATTGATTCGGATCCTGATCTCGCCGGAGGGCGAGGAACCGTTTCACAAGACAGGACAGACCCTTAAGGCGATGGTGTTTCGCATCCATCCGGAGTTGGGTGGCATCCTGGGAGTGATTGCTACGCTGCTCGGTCTTCAGCCGAAAGATGTGATGGTTTGGGTCCTGGAGGGTGAAGAGCCTGCAGTGGTGAGGATAGTCGGACAGCTAGGTGGTTCCGGTCCTGTGCTCAGCTCGGAGCTGGAGGGGACCAGCTTCGGGAAATAGGACATTTTGTAGATCCACATCTCAAAAGTGAGATGTGGATCACACACGTTTTTGAGGATGCCTTGAGAATCTCATGGCATTCTGGCCGGCCATCAGTCACGGAGAGTCGTGAGCTCGCGCCAATTGAGGCCGAGGTCCACAATAAGCAGCGAAGCAAGAGTGAAGGCGATGACACCGACGGCGGATAGGGTGTCGCCGAGATGGCTCCAGTAACTGGGCCAGAGGTTGAGCACACGGCTGGAGACGAAGGTAAAAGTCACTGCGTACGACCGGGCCATCCACTGACGATGTTGGACGACGTGGCGGTTACGCGCGGTGATGAAGGCGGCGGTGGTGCAGACGACCCAGGCTGCGGCCTGCCCGCAGGTTCCGGGGAAGCCGGGACGGCCGCTGGCGAGAGCGACCCCGGTAGCGGCGCCGATAAAGACGGAGATGACGTAAATGCGTCCGAGGACGCAATGGAACTTGAGGTACCGCTGGCGGATCCGCGAGGAGAAATTGATGGGGCCGATCAAGAGAGCAAAGATCCCGGCGAGTGTATGTGGAATGAGGAGATGGCGGTCGGCGATGACCTGCAGACGGTAGGCGTGATACATGGGATAATCGGCGACTAGAAGAACTTCTGAGGTGATGAAGACAAAGAGCGTTGTTAGACCAAGAAATATCCAAACAGCAATCTTAGATTTGAAACGACTGGAGTTGGGAGCCCGCAGTGTGGAAGTTGCCATTATTCGCCCTTCAGATGGTTAGACGTTACGAGGGGCGCTGCGAGAACGAGGGGTGCGAAAAGCTTCATGTTTCTTAGTCTAACGAGAAGCATCAGAATGCGAAACAAGTAACGCTCATCTCGCCGGGAATGATTCTCGCTTGACGCATAATCGCCTGTGCGCTCATTGAGAGCCTTTGAGGATGAAGGTGGGCTCGGTGCACTCCATTATCTGTCTCTCAAGGCACACCTTTTGATACAGCCGGATCGGGAAGATCCGGCTGTTTATTTTGTGTGGGTTAGCGGGCTGGTTTTCAACACCCTTTTGAGACGGTCTGGTTGGCGGGCATTTCGGCCTGGATGATGCGATGAATTGTGGCTCGAGAGGCGCAGTGGGAGCGGGCAATCTGACCCAGGCTTTGTCCGTGCTGGCGGTCCCGAACGGTGGCAGCACGGTCCAGATCAAGGGGCCGGCGCCCGATGTGCGTTCCTTCGAGACGGGCGCGCCGCATGCCGGCGCGCACTCGCTCGGCGATCAGGGATCTTTCCAATTCGGCGACTACACCGACGATGGTCACAACAGCGCGGCCCAGCGGGCCACCGGTGTCGAGTTGCTCGCGAAACGACAGGAACTCGATGCCAAGGTGATTCAACTCGTCCAAAAGCTCGAGGAAGTGTTTAACCGACCTTGCGGCTCTGTCGCAAGCCCAAACGAGGACGATGTCGAATCGACCGCGGCGAGCGTCGATCATCATCTGATCGAGCCCTGGCCGGCGAGCCTTGGCAGCGGAGATCCGGTCCGTATACTCCTGCACTATTTGGCAGCCGCGCTGGACGGCCATCTGGCGCAAGTCGTAAAGCTGTGTCTCCGGATGCTGATCGATGGTACTAACTCGCAGGTACAAGGCGGCGTGCTTCATAGATGGCATTCTAGCATATATCTGAGATATGTAAGACTGTCACCGAAGCCCTTCCGTGAAGACCTGGGAGGAGCAGAACAACAAGCCATGCATGGCCGTCTAGGCCGTCTCTTCGGTAAATACACCGAGGAGATGTTCTTCGAAGGAGATCAGAGCGCACTGAACCCCATGCGCTATATCCCCACCCCTTCCACACCAAGCTGGCCCAGGAACGGACAGCTCTCTCGCAATACATTCAGCAGGAAGCCATCGGCACCCGCATGCGCCGGTGGGACCGGCCCATTCATGACTTCCTGGCTCCGTACTTCCGTGGCGCCATCGCCCGCGTAACCGGCGAGGACGTCATCCCCCGGGAAGTGCAGCACCGCAGGGACCTGGACACGCTGGCGGACATGCTGAACAGACTAGGTCCCTCCCTCGCCGCGCATACATATTTTTCGCGCGCGCGTGGGGAGGGGCCGGAGCCCCGTCCCTCCGGCCGGGATCCCCGGACAGCCCGGCCTGGTATCCCCGTCCCCGGCAGGATTGCAAACCGGCTCCGACACTCTGACCTTATATAGGCTTCTATGGCCAGGATGAGCTTCTTTCAGGCTGGATATGTTCACGGTCAGGGACAGCACTGTACCGGTTTCGGGCTTTGCCTACTGCAATGACCTGTGATATCGATCCTCGGGGTTCGGGGTCACAAGAAAGGGTTCTTTCATAACCCGTCAATGCTTGTCAGCGCGCCGCCCCAGACGCAACTCCGGCCGGTGGGGGCGCCCCTCACGCACTTATCGGGTCACACCCTCTTTGACTGTGAGAATCTGATCCACCATGACCTGGGTCAAGACCTGCCTGATTCCGCTCGGCCACGCAATTTCAATCCGATCAACAAGCGCAGCCGTGCCCAGCCCGAAGTGTACTCGCTTGTCGCTCGACGAGCTATATCCGACAGCGGTCGAAGACTGATTGTGCTGCGAACCTTTCGCGGTTGTGATCTTCACCTTGGCGCCCAATCCATCCCGGTTCGATTTCACACCCACCAAATTGAGAATAATCCAGTGGTTTCGATTGCTCGTCCGGTTCATCATGACCTCAGGAGGGCCATTAAGAGCCGATACTACGATGTCTATCTTTCCGTCGTTGTTAAGATCGCCGAAGGCCGCGCCGCGATGCGCTGCCGGAATCGAAAAAGTCGGTCCCGCCTTCAAGCTCATATCCTCAAAAGTGAAATTGCCCTTGTTGCGAAACAGCGAGTTCGGAAGAGCAAACGGACGATGCGCGAGCTCACCTGAGTTATCGAGTATGTCGGAATTCGCCGTAAACAGGTCTTTATAGCCATCATTATCGAAATCGAAAATACCTGTTCCCCACCCGGTCAGTCGGCTCGTCAACCTGATCATTCCTGACGCGCCTGTCACATCTTGAAAAACGCCGTCTCCAAGATTCTTGTAGACTGGGAAGCTATCTCCAAACATCGCAGTTTGGAAGATATCAGGCTTGCCATCGTTATCAATATCGCGAAAGTCGGTACCCATGCCTGACACGGTAACGCCAGATGCATTGTACGCGACCCCGGCTTGAGCCCCTACTTCAGAAAAAGTACCATCGCCGTCGTTATGGAGCATGTAGCTCGGGAACTCGTCGTTCGACACAAAGATATCTGTGAATCCGTCATCGTCATAGTCGGCAAATGAGAGCCCCATTCCTTTGCCCACAAACTGCGAGATATGCGACTGCTCTGACACGTCGGTAAATGTGCCGTCACCATTGTTGCGATAAAGGATGTTCGGCGTCCCCCGAAAATCGAGGGGCGAACAATAGGCATGCAGCAGTACCGCCTGAACATATGCGCCGCAGAGCGTCGCCGTTCTAAGTTTGTAGTCGAGATAATTTACAACAAACAGATCCAGCAGTCCGTCATTGTTGTAATCGAACCAGCCGGCAGCCACTGACCATGCCTTCCCGATCCCTGGAACGTTGCCGCTTACGCCTGCTTTCTCCGTTACGTCGGTAAATGTTCCATCGCCATTGTTGTGGAATAGCTGATTACAGTTGTAGCCAGTGATGTAGAGGTCGGTGAAGCCGTCATTGTCGTAGTCCGCCGCAGCCACCCCCATCGAGTAGCACTTGCCCTTCAAGCCAGCACTCTCGGTAACATCTGTAAAAGTGCCGTCCCCATTGTTACGATAAAGCCGGTTCCAATAGGCAGTGTCTGTTTTATCGAATGATGGGATGGATGCGCCGTTGGTGAAGAAGATGTCGAGCAGCCCGTCATTGTTGTAGTCAAACAGAGCCACGCCCCCAATCATGGTCTCAATAGAATAGCGTTGCGGGCTTACGCTGTTCCTTAGGGTGAACTGTATCTTCGAGCTCTTGATAGTATTCTCAAACCGGATCGAACCTGCTGACGCAACTGTCG
Organism: uncultured Occallatibacter sp.; assembly: GCA_964396795.1. Lineage (GTDB taxonomy): Bacteria > Acidobacteriota > Terriglobia > Terriglobales > Acidobacteriaceae > Telmatobacter. The sequence goes on from CAYNGB010000004.1 coordinate 11,149, forward strand.
AAACGGCGGAGAGCTTGCTTACACCACGCCTCACCTCGTGGCCTGACTTTGCCGGGTTGGATGCTTGAGCCGGGGCTCGAGCCACAAGTAGCGTGACGGCGGTGCAGCACGCGATCAGAAACCTCGTTATGCCCTGGTGAGGGGCTTCTATTGTCTCCAGATAGGATTGTCGAATTCCTTTGGGGATAGAGAAAGAGGCGGTGTCGATAACTGTCATGCACATTGGCCGAAGAACACAGAGGCGCCCGGTAAGTGGTGAGGTTCTGAGAAAGAATTGTTGATTGAAGCTATAGTCATATAGCCATACCAACGTCCTATTTTACAGTGGACGCCGCCCCGCGGACTGCGAGGATCGATATGCAAAGCCTCTCCATCGCGGTGGCGATGGAGAGGCTAGTAGTTGCGTTCTGCATGGACTACGCTGTTAGAAATCCAGGCGTAGCGTTAAGGTCAGTTGCCGGGGCTCAGCGAAATTCTGGCCCATAGTACCGGAAGCAGTATTGGAATTTTGACCGACCTTGGCGCTCCCACTCGCTGCCAAAATCGAACCTACACTGGTGTTGACTGCATAAGGTTGGATATTGCTTCTGTTGAAGGCGTTGGTAGCGTCGGCATGCAGATTCATGCTAACCCGTTCGCCCAGAGTGAATTTGCGGATGACCGATATGTTGGTGTTGGAAAAGATGGGAGATCTCAGATCGCCCTCGGTCATGGAAGTCGTACCTGAGGTGTATTGATCGATACCATAGCTGCCATTCGGGAACTGTACGACTGGCTGGGTAAACCGATCCGGATTCCATTTCAGGAAGGAATAGGCGGGCGGTGTAATCGTGCGCCCATCCGGGAGGGTGACACTGGTGGCGCCATCATACCATTTTTGCAGGGATTTCGGCACCTGGACAGGTTCCCCGGACACAACGTTGCAGCGACCGTTCATGGTGCCGCTGCAGTTGGGGCCCCAAGGCTGTCCACTCTGCACGGTTGTTGCGGAGGACAAATTCCAACCGCCGATCACAGCGCGCATTACTGGATTGCCGGGATCAAGAGCCATTCCTCTCTCGAATGGCAGAGTGTAGGTGACAGCAGCAACGAAGCGGTTTGGTGTATCGAATCCCAACAGGCTGTAATTGGCTTGTCGGTTAATGTAATCGACCCCACCGTTGCCCGGCGTGCTTCCACTCATTTGCGATTCGGCGAAGGTTTGGCTTCCCGGGCCGCCTGTTAGACCCATGGTTTTTGACCAGGTGTAGTTCATCGAGAGCAGAAACCCATGCGAAAGGGCGTGTTGTCCACGGACTTCCAGTGCATTGTAATTCGAGCTGCCTGAGCTTTCCGAAATGGTTTGCCCCAGGAACGGCAGATAGGACTCCTGGGCCTGCAGCGCGGTGAGGTTTGTGGAGCTAATGGGTCCGGCCGCCTTGCCGACCAAAGCCGGCAATGGATTGGGAACCTGCGCCTGGGATGGATCGTTCGTGCCATTGGAGGCTACCCAGGTATTGCGCCAACTTTGGAGCGTACTGCTGGGAACATTCCATGGCCCATTGATTGCGAATTGACGCCATGGGAGATTCGAGCTGTGCGATGCAACATAACCGACAGAGACGAGCCACTCCGGGCCGAAGCGACGCTCAACTATGAAGTTCCATTGATCCGTAACGCCGGTCTTGTAACCATAACGGTCGAAGATGTCAACACCGCTTCCGGAGGAGTTGTTGCCGTAAATGGATGGTGCCTGGACGGCTCCAGCCGCCGGAATAATGTTCGTGTTCTGAGCTTGGTCAAAGGTGCCAGCCGGCAGGCCGTTCTGCGTAAGCCCATAGGGAATAGGATCGGCGCCCGGCGAGAACGGAGTGGTGCCATAGATCAAGCCGTTCGCGTTGAAACCGGTATTGCTGGGCAGATAATTCCTGCCGTATCCTCCGCGTAATACGGTTGAGTTGTCGAGCTGATAGGTCGCTCCGAGGCGAGGCGAGACATTGTTATAGCTGGTCTCGTAAAGGTTACGGTCGATTCCGCCTACTCCCGGGAAAGTCAATAACCCGAGCCCACTTTTCGGGTTAGTGAATGTACCTGTCGCAAACGGATTCTGCGCACCCAGATTTACACTGGACATGCGATTGAAGCGCTCTGTTGGTCCCGGCTGTATTTCGTATCTCAGGCCGAGACTAAAGTTTAGCTTTCTATTCACTCGCCAACTGTTCTGGGTGTAGAGCGCCATGTACTTCGCAGCCAATGCCTCTACTGGCGAGCTACCGCTGGGCATGCCCCAGCCGAGGGTACCAACTACAGGGGTGGCCAGGGTAAGTCCTCTATCGGCGGGGTTTGCAATCTGAGGGGCGTTATAGCCGTTGATAAGCGAATACTGCCCTGTACCCGAGGCGCCGGTAGAGATGGAATAAAGGCCGATGGTTGCGGTCGGGAACTCAAGGTCCGCCCAGTTACCCAGGTAGACGCGGTACTCAGCGCCGCCCTTCAATGTCCATCTGCCAAGCTCCTTGGTAATGCTGCCGGTGACGGCGTGGTTGGTTTGATGTTCTGACTTGTTATCCCACCACGGGAGATTCAGGCTTCCGACCCCATCAAAGTTGGCGTTATCCAGCGAACCGAAGTTACCTACGACAGGCGCGTCCCCTGCATCCACCGTCAATGCTCCCACGTTGGAGGGCATGCCATATTTCGCGTCGTCGACCCCCGTTGAGGGTGGCGTCCGGGACTGAGTGTTAATGCGAGTCAAACCGTAGCGTACATCGACCACGGTGGTTGGATTGAGAACAATGGTATCGCCCAACGCGCCATAGGGATTGTCGTCCGTGGTAAGGCCTGGCCAGTTTACATTCTTAAAAATGCTGTTTGCACCCCAGATGTTCGGCGGCGCGGAAGAACCTTTCGATAGGCCGCCCGTAAAATAGAAGGTTTCTTTCAGGCCGAGCCTATAGTCAACTCTGGTGTTCAAACTCTGGCGGACCTCGGGTTGGGTGCCAGAGAAGTAATAGTTGTTGTTTTGATAAGCATCGCTGGACGGGTGGTTCGGCTCAGGGTAGCCTTGCAGGAGCGCGAGGCCGTATTGATTAGGATTCGTGACCTTCGCGTTGGGATAGATCTGGCGCTCGAAGAGGCTTGTGCTGCCCGGGACGGGTGTCGCGGTGAAGGGATTGTAAATGTTGACGTTCACCGGATTACCGTTGCTATCGGGAATCATCGTCTGACTGAAATCACCTGTGCGTTCGAGGTCGGTCGGAACATGACTTTGAGAGGTCACAGGCTCTGAATGAGTGAGCTTCAAGTACGATACGAAGAAGAATAGCTTTTCCCTCCCGTTGAACAGCTTGGGGATGATCACCGGACCGCCAACGCTGCCTCCGCCCTGGAGCAACCTGTACTCGGGGCGCGCGACGCCGTGGGCGTTGTTATAGAAGCCGTTGGCGTTGAAGTCTTCGTTGCGGAGCATGTAATTGAGGTCACCGTGGAACTGATTGGTGCCACTCTTGGTATTCATCGAGATCACGGCCTGGGCATCGCCAGTTTCAGCGGTGAAGGTATTGGCTGTGACGTGCACTTCCTGAAGCGAGTCTGAATTTGGAACAACGGCGGTCTCGTGCCAAGCTGCGCCCTGTACCGAAAGACCATCCAACTGAACATCGTCGCTGCCCAACTCGCCGCCGTTGACACGCATTGCGGACATTTCTTGCCGGTCAGTGAATCCGACGCCCAGCGCCTGGCTGTTGTACATATACCAGCTTGGCACCACGCCGGCATCCAGCGACGCATAGTACAGTGGGTTGCCGTTGATGTTTGGAAGAGTCGAAATTAGCTTTTTGTCGATCGTGTCCTGCACGGTCGCGGTTTCAGTTTGGAGGGCCAGTGCATCGGCCTTCACCGTAACAGTGGCAGTCGTATTGCCAAGACCCAGCAAAACGTCTTCGCGCACCGTGGTCGCGCTGGCCAGAACAATATCGGTCTTGCGGTAGGTTTTGAACCCGACACTGCTGACTACGAGGGTATAGTGGCCGACCGGAAGATACGGCACGGTATAGTCGCCTTTGTCGGTCGTCTGGGTTTCCGAGGTCACCGCCGTCTCTTCGTTCACGACTGTTACCCTCGCCTTCGAAACGCTGGCTCCGGTCTGGTCTGTGACGGTTCCCGTGATCGCGCTGGACTTTACTTGTGCGGATAGCGGGCTGAGTAGCAGGCAGATTCCCACAAGAAAGCAAATTGTGCCGTATGACTTCAATATTTGGCTCTTCACTACTGTCCTCCCAAAGTGGAATCGACCGTGGAGCTTAACGCTCTAAAGACGATTGGTGATGGATGTCCAGGCATGATGGCGACCGTACTAACGGTTAAAGCGGCAAGCCATCAGTCTCAGTAGATACAGCGATCCCGGAATCCAGCGTTTGGAAACTCGCTTCCTCTGAACTCTGCTACGAGGAATCCGAGAACTCTTGATCCGTGCGAAATCTAGTTCCTTACGTGGGAGTGGACAAGTATTGCACGGTGTCTTACGGTATGGAGATCCATAAGCGACACACAACAAGAGAGTTGGCGTGAACCCGCTGCATCGATGGTCTTTTGGTATCTGTGAGAGATTTGTAGCGTTGGATTGAAGGTAATCAGAGTGCAGTCGTCTTAAGTCGCCACTAAGTCATGAACCAACGGCCTGACCGCAGATGAAACCGCGTCAGACACCGGAAAGCACGGAGCACTGCGCAATCCAGAGATTTACGGGTAAGAGTTGGGTATGTTTCGAGATAAGTGCGGTTCGGGAGAAATCGCACACGGAACGGCAGTTAACGTCTGAACGGTCGATTGGAAATCCGCCTGATAAGTGCAAAGGCAGGCTTGGCCAGCAGGCAGTAAGTCGGAGACGCAATTCTGAACGCCCCGCGGCATCGCCTCAGACTCTATTGCGTTTCTGACCGCACCACTGCAACCGGACCGAGCAATCCTGAAGCGAGAAGCGGCGAATTTGCCTTGTATGGCTTCACGTCCGCAAAGGTGTACTTCGTTGCGCCGGGTTGCTCATCGCCAATCAAGCGGTTTACCCAGGCGTTAGTCACCTTGATCGTCAGTTCGTTGGCTCCAGGCTTCAGCGCACTCGTCACATCGACCCGGTATGGCGCATGCCAAACAATGCCCAGGTTCTTCCCGTTCACCGTGACTTCAGCCAGGTTCTTTACGTCTCCCAGGTCGAGCAACAAGTGCGCGCCCTTTTTGAACCACGCTAGCGGAGCCTGCACCGTCTGCGTGTAAGTCCCTGTTCCGGAGAAATACTTCACACCGGGATCGGCGTTGTCGCTCCACGATGAGAGTCTGTCCTGCATGATTGACGGCGGTGCGCCACGATCTGGTTGGAAGCTCACCTTCCACACACCGCCCAAAGTGGTCAAGTGGTTCTCGGTCGCTTTGGGCAAGGTGTGAGAAGTTTCCTTGGTCGCTTTGCGGAAGACAATGAAGACAGTGCCCCATGGCTCCAGACTCAGAGGCACAGTGGTACGCCCGTTGGCAATCTTGAATGAAACAGGCTCTGACTTGCCTGTTTCGGCGTGCCATAGCTCGGGCGCTTTGCCGGTTACCCGAAAACTGGCATTCAGCGCCTCGTAGCGGTCCCTTCTGTTATCCACAAAGTAAATATCGCCATCGGCGAGTCTGCGATGCAAAAAGAGAAGGCGCGCGTCGCTCTCGGGTTTGGTGTAGTCGAAGTCCGGCGCGATTTTCAAGGCAGCAAACACTTCCCCGGGAGTTTGTCCGGCATAGACGGCTCCCTTCCCTACGCTGTGCACGCCCGTCCCATCGCCAAATAGCTCTGCATTCAAGCGGCTGAACTCCGCCTGGTCGTCCGAAAGGCTCGGATCCTCCGTTGGCTTCGGTCCAGCCACCACGGCGCCTTCCTCCACCAGTTTGTGAATCGCGCGTAGCACTGGCAGCGACATGTGCTGGCTATACGGATCAAGTCCCAGCACGCGGTAGCTCATGCCGCTTTTGGTCGTAATCCGTCCATCTGACACGCTCAGCTCATGGATCAAGGCGTCGGCATTGACGTAATCAAAGCCATAGCCGTCCGAAACATTGGACGCCTTGTTCTCGAAGATTGCGGTCAGATTCGAGTCTTCGCCATAGAAGTAGATCAGGTCTGCAGCGAAATGGCCCTGTTGGAGCAGGAAGCTGGTGCGCGCCAGGTATCCGATCCACGGGCCGGCCTGTTCCGCCCAGGTTTCGTTGCGGTTGAACCACTGCCCGAAAGGTCCAAGGGTCAGTCCCGGCGCCTTCCCCACCAGGGGCTGGTGTGCCGACTCGTGAATGACAATCCGGTTGATGCCATTCAGGAACTCCTGGTCGGCGGTCGGCTTGAGAGTTGCCGGCGACCACCCCCAAGGCGCCGCGGCAGCTGTCATCGATTCTGCGGCGGCCAGGTTCTGGCCGTAGATGTGAGATACCGACGCCGACTCGCGATCGTCCGCGTTGTAGTTAAACTGGTCCTTATTCACTCCGGGCACCTGGGTCCACATTGCGCTCATGGGTACTTCGTTGAATTTCTTCACCTCCATGCCATCGGCTACAAAGGCGCGTCCACTCTCGTGCGATTCGCCGTAGTGTCCCATATTCCACTCGTGCAGCGTGTCTTCCAGTTGCCCATAGTGCTCGTTGGCAATCAGGTCGGCGATGGTCTTGCGGAAGTCCCACAGGAACTTGTCGCTGGCCTCTGCGCTTTCCACTATCTGCCCGGCCAATACGGGCATCCACGGCACAGGATCATAGCCGCGCAGCTTGCGAAACTGGCCAATCATATTGTCCGTCCAGTTTTGCGATCCCGCCTCCCAGCTGTCGTTAATGACATAGCGAATGCCGCGCTTGCCTATGTAGTCGGCGCCCACCGTCTGCTTGTAGCTATCGAGATACTTTTCCATGTACTGCTTCACGAATCGCCGGTCAAGCTTATCTACTTCAAGTCCGGTTGCTTCGGGTGTGGCGGGATGATTGGTGATTCCCAGCAGCGAGTACCCAAAACGCAGCACCACCCAATCGCCTGCTGGAGGTGTCCAGTCCAGCGAGCCGTCCGCTCGCATTTTCGAGGTCAAATCGATCACGTCAGATTTGGCGATCGCATCCGCCGCAGCTACCGGCGGCGTGGCAAAGCTGTACAGATCAGATGCCGGCGCGAAGGCCGCCTTCTCTTCAAAGCCGTTCACCCGCGCTCCAGGATGAAGCGCCAGTTCCACAATCTCATAGTCGGTTGGGGGAGAGGCAATCAAGGATTCAAACGTGGCTGGGTCCAAGCCATCAGCCCATGACGGGAGTGGCGCAGTCGGCGTGCGCTTGAATGCAATGCGGAAGTACTTCGCTGTAACCGCGGGGAACGAAATCGTGGATTCGGGCGCATTACCATCGGAGAGTTTGGCCACTAGACGGAAGGTCTTTCCATCGTCGCTTGCTTCAAGGGTCTTCTCCGGCGTGCCTATATCGGCCTTGATCGCCGCAAGCCAGTCCAGCGGATGAATCACAACCGTGATGGAACGCATTGTCTGCGGCGAATCGAACTCATATTGAACCCAGGAGCTCTTACCCAGCGCGGAAATTGGCAGCTTGGTCGGTTTCTCCAGATCACCGTCAATCAACATGGAAAAGTCCGGTGAGCCGCTGCTCGCAGTGAACTTGGGGTGCAGCAATTCGAGCGATACATCGCTCGCCGGGCGGCGGTAAGCCACGACAGCCGCATCTTCGTAGAGTTGCGGAATCGTCCGGCCACTCTTCAACGTTTCTAGCATATCCGGAAGATTAATGTTTTGAAATGCCCCGGTGTTTGCTGGGGGGTGGGCCAGCACACCAGTGAAGGGTTTGCCGCCTTTCACCGATGTCTCGCTCCAGACGTATTTCTTCATGCCCTGCTCTGCCGGTACCCATGGTCCGCCCGTCTCGCTCCATCCAGGCGATCCGGCAATGGCCTCCTCCATGCCAAGTTGATCCGCAAGCGCAGTCGCATACTTGAAAGCGTCCTTCCACTCCGGCGTCATGTAGGCCAGACGGTGATCTACGACTTGAGGTGTGCTCATCGTGGCATCGAAGTTCTGAAAGCCGCCCAGACCCACCCGATGCATCCATTCCAGGTCCAGTTTGATCCCTTCCTGGGTGATGTTGCCATTCAACCAGTGCCACCACACGCGTGGACGTGCACTGTTGGGCGGATTCTCAAAACCGTTCTTGAGCGGATCGGCAGTGTTCTGCCCCAATGCGGCCGCGGTTCCCAACAGCACCAGGACCGCAATGGTTGAAATCAGTCCGTTCCACTTTAAGGACATTACTTTCTTAGAAAGCTCTTGCGAGGCCAATTGAAACTCCCATTCTCAGGCAGGTGCCCCAGACTGCGTGGAAACAGTGCCCTTTCAATCCGTGCAGGCTACCTCGCGACGGGCGGCTGCCCGACAGAGATCAGCTCAACATCGCGGATGTGGACATCTGATTTAAGAGGGCGTGCGTCGATCTCCCTGGTTAGAGCACGGTATACCGTGGTCAACGTGGCCACCGATCACTCAATGAGGGGAACTTTGGAAACGGTGCATGAGGTTCCTTTTGGTACCAGAACGCCGTCGCCGCATAGTCGTCATCGAGAGGCTGATATTTACCGTTAGGCCACCAGCCTAGATCCTGAATAGTGACCTTCAGATCCTTATGAAAACTGATTGGGTCCGGTACGTGCCATCGATAGAGACTCCACTGCGTTCCCACACCAGCATCTTTATTTTTGTGGTCGAGGACGTTACCCACATATGGGGTTGAATAGTTAGCCGGAAATCCCCAATCAGCCCCGAAGTAGTCTTCCGTTCCTGTGCCTGCAATGGTGGGGAATTGGTTATCGCCATCAATGTAGAACTTTACTTCACCCTCGCCGGCCCACCCACCGGAGAGTTGCGTCCAAGAAAGAAATGTTCCAACATAGCGTCCCTCGCCTTTCACGCCATCGAGGATCGTGAACAGCGGGTTAGCGCGGCTAACTCTGGATCGTCTCCACTGTGCATGAAAATATCCTGAGTTTAGCGCGATGGGGCCGGCTTCATAGTCGATCTGAAACGTAAGCAGCGGGAGTTCTTTGTCGCTGTCGTTGGCGAAAGTGATGCGCGCATGTCTTGCGAAGGGCATCGGCCAATAACAATTCATTGAATCCTGGGGAACGTCTACGACCATGGATGAGTTCACCGGCGCAAATGTGCCATGTCCTATTGCAAAGAAGTCCGCGATGGGAACCTCTATCGAAGGAGTCTCTTCCCCATCCCAGTAGAATCGCAACACGCCGGACCTTCCAACATCATGAAGATCGGGGCTGGTCGCCATCCATATGTGTTTGATCGTTCCTGGTCCGTCGACATCCATGATCACTGCTGTGGTGTGGGCTGGCACCTTTATGAACGGGCGGACTTTCCATCCTTGCCCTAGATCGCTGGCGGCTCCCGAGAAAGACAAGTCGGGATTGGATGGGTCTGGTACTCCCATGGCCCCCTTTCCCTTTTCCCCTGTGGGGTTTTCTGGCGAGATCTGGCGCGATTCAATGTTGGGCGTGAGGAGTGACAGCGAAGCCGCCCCGTCAACTGAACCGTTGCTTTGTGCGACCGCTGCAATAGTTAGGCAAAGCAGCCCGACGGCCGGAAATACCCTACAAAATCTGCAGCTTTTTCTCTCTGGCAAATGTGCAGAGTTCGATTTCATCTTTTGCAACTCCGATCACCCGTATTTATTAGCCATTCACACCTTACCGGGAACTACGATTCGAAGGAGGCGGAGGTCCAGTGTCACAGAAAACGTCGTTCTGGAATGCGGCAGATGCTTACTTAAGCGACCGTTCTCCCCGATTGAATTCGTGGAATGCACTTTAGTTGCCGCCGGACAAAGGACTGGCGAGCACCAACTCGTAGTGGCGAGGCAAGGGGCTGGCGTCAGCGCGCTCACGGTCAACTCCTTTCAAATACGCCTCTGCAAGGGCCTCTGCAGTAGGGGTATGCTCAACGGCTCCAGAACTGTTGACGATGGCGAACCGCGCCGATTCCAAATTGTTCAATCTCTCCGTATCGAATGCGACCAGTCGGGCCTGTTCCAGCATCGGCGTTTCCATCGTGGCAAGGTTGATTCCATTCGCAAGCTGGTCCGCCGTGAAGCTGCCGATCTTACGGCCATCGATAAACAGGGTGTATGTCCCAGAAGTGAGCGCTCGTACCTGCAGCGCTTCCTGATCGAGCACACTGACTATGTCGGAATTCTGGAGTACAAGTCCGAGCACCGGATCAACCTCTGACGGCGGAAACGGAAGCGGAAGCGCCTCATCGGATTGCGTCCATTTGACGCTCCATTTGCCTCTGAACTTGACCATGTTTAGATCTGATACGTCGGTGTTCGCGGCGTTAGCATTTGGCTTAGCGCCTGCATCGATCACGACTGACGTCACAAGCGCGGGTGCATTCCAACTCTCGAGCAAACTCTCTGCCATAATCCAATGTCCGCCCTGTTGTGGATGTACACGGTCTGGAATGATCTGCTGTGCAAGAGCAGGAGATTCTGCATTGATTGCTTTGAGCACCGCGGTCAGAGGTGAATTAAAATCCGCCACCTGCGCGCCGCGCTCACGCGCCAACTGAGCGACAAAGGCGCTGTATTTTTGCAGGACGGCGTTGAATCCGCCGGGAATCAGTGGCTCGCGGGTCACGTCGTCATACGGTGAAGGCTGTATTAGCGTCAGGCGCGCTTGCGGATCGCTTTTCTTGATCGATTCGACGATATGCCGATAGCCCTCGGTATAGGACGAGAAGATGCCAGGCTGATCAGGCCGGTAGTAGAAATCATTCATGCCGAGCATGATGGTGATGATACTTGGCCGCCAGGAAAAGACATCTCGATCGAGACGCAGATCGATAGGTCCGGCCCACCCGCCACTTACCTTGTCGCCGCCCACACCCGCATTGTGAAAGCTCACCTTCCAGGCGGGATACCGAGTCACCATGTATTCTTCCACGTCCTCGGTGTATTGGCGTTGCTCGGTAATACTGTCACCATAGAATGTAATGCGGTCGCCGTCGTGGATCGCGAAATCGGACGAGCTGGTTTGGGCATGCGCGCCGAAAGGCAGGATGAAGAAGGCAATCACAACAAGAGTTCGGGCAGAATTGATGTTATAAGTCATATTTCCTCCTATCGACTAACGCGGTTGTCGTCCCTTCACGTTAAAGTAAGTGTGGGAATTCGACCACATTCCAACCAACGCTATACTGTGATCTCAAGCGAGTTATCAAAATGTGCACTGAGCATGCGAAGATCATGCGCTCTGTCTGTGCTCGGACCTTTTCTCCCCTAACTCGACCCAAATCTAAGCAGTAATCGCACTAATTCTCGAAGGTCGTGGCACAATCACCTGATGTCGACCCTGGTTTCCCAATCCACCTGATGAGTAGCGATTAAAATTCAATTCCCAGTTCCTCCTTGATGATGGGCTTTACCTTACTTGTCAGGTCCATCGGATCATATCCATTCACGTAGTCTAGGGGCATAACGTAGGCGAGCGCCGACCAGCCCCAGAAGGGATTCAACCCGTCGCCCTTTCCACTGTCAGAATCGTAATATTCCCGAGTATTCTTATTCAGGTCGAGTGCCATTCTGAATGTTTTGAGTGCCAGTTCCTTCGCTGAGCCCTTGTATCCATACCTGAGAAGACCATGAAAGATCATATAATTCGCGGGGACCCACACTGGACCACGCCAATTGCACTCTCCGGCTCGACTCCCCTGATAGAAATCCGGCTCCGTCTTCGCATAGCTAGCCACCGGGCACGTCAGCCAAAATTCTTTCTTATTCAACAAGTGATCGTAAACAAGTCTGCCTGCTTGCTTCCGGCTTGCAACACCTGCCCACAGCGGCATGAAACCTGCGACCGACTTCACTCTGATCTGTTTCCCCGTCTTTTCATTCCGGTCATAGTAGAAGCCGTCCTTATCGTCCCAAAACACCTTGTTTATTGTGCTTGTCAGTCGATCGGCATGTTCCGAGTACATTCTGCGATCTGAGGCATTACCTAACTTATCAGCGATGGTCGCCATCGCTCTTAGCTCACGAACTAGGTAGCAGGCTAGATCAACCCCCTCATCGTGTGACGCATCGATATCACCCGAGCGCGAGATCTGGTTGTCCATTCCGCTGGCGTCGGAACTGTTCCACACGGGCAAGCCATTGTGGTCGGCATCAAGTTCGAACCAATGCTGCAAGTATTTCTGCAGCCGCTGATAGTAATTCCCGCGCAGCCATTCGTAATTATCGTCGTTCTGCTTTGAACCCAAGACCGCGATTTGGGCCAAGAATGGCTTGAACATTTGATTTGGCTTGGGATACTTGACGCCAATGGTTCTGGAAATGAAGCCGTTCGGTTCCTGCCTGTCAAGAAACAGCCTGAAGTTCGTAAAGTCGTATTTGTTGACGCCGTAGTATGAGAGATAGACATTTTCGAAGTAAAGATCCCAGTCAAAGAACTCGCCATATTCGTACCCGGTTAGGAGTTTTCCCTGAGACTCCGGAAAATCATGGAGGCCCTTCTTCTGTATATCCGTGTTTACGGCAGCCAGGCGAACGGGAAGCCTGGCAAAATCTTCAGCACCGATCATTTTCTTTAGTGCGTCGTTATCGCGGCTTGAGTGCGATGCCTGCGAATGTGCCAAGACTTGCGGGCTAAGCAGGACCGCTCCAAGAAGGATTGCTTTCAACATCCTGACTCCTTACCTAGCCCTTGCCCAAGAGTCTGGATCTAGCGGCCAAGGAATTGAACGGATAATTCCAATGCAAAAACTGAACAATAGTCGGATCGATGACCTTTGCTAAGTAACACACGGTTTCTTACAGTAGAAGGCTTTCGTGATCGTCGCGGATTGCGTAGTTCCTTCGTTTCTTTCCTATACATTCACGACACAAATCCGGATTCGTGCTGGCCTGTCGAAGAGTGTCGCTGGATAGCAGAAGACTGCCGTCAATTGCCTGTCTTGCTCTTGATCACCTCCACCAAATTGCTACCTGGCGCGGTCCATGCTGTTGCCCCTCCCTCAGAGAACTTGCTCGAAGCGTCGTCCCAGGTTAGGCGGGAGATATGCATTTCACCTTTCTCATACGCATAGGTTTTGCCGTCGTCGTTATAGAGCGAGAAGGCACCATTTGCGCCGGGATAGATGCGAATCTTTGCGATATCCTGCTTCTGCTCGGTGTTCTCAATAGAAGTTCCGAGCGGCAAAATAGAGCCCGCTCGGACAAAGAGCGGAATCGTATCAATTGGAGCGCTGACCGTGATCGTCTGGCCTCCTTCGAATCGCTCATTAGTCCAGTAGCTGTACCATTCGACGCCCGCGGGGAGATAGACCGAACGGCTGGTGGCTCCTTGATCCGTCACCGGTGCGACAAGGAATGCAGGCCCGAACATGTATTCGTCCCCAATCTCAGAAATGTTCGGGTCGTTTGGAAAGTCCATAAAGAGTGCGCGCATATAAGGAGCGCCCGTTCTGTACGATTGATAGGCAAGTGAGTAGATATAAGGCAGAAGCTCATAACGGAACTTTAGATACTTCTCGAGGATCGGTTCTGCCTGTTTTCCGTATGTCCATACTTCGTTGAAGGTTCGCGTGCCGTGGGTGCGAAAGATCGGTTGGAAGACACCGTACTGAAACCAGCGCACGTACAGTTCGGGATAGTCGTCATAGGTGCCCACGTTTTCTCGCGCATCAGAGGGATCGATGAGTGGAGGGTGAAGCGAGTGATGTTCTGCAGGCAAGTTATTAAACCCGCCGACATCGTTGCACCAATACGGCAGACCCGAAGCTGTGAAGTCGAGCCCCGCAGGCACTTGGCGCTTGAGGGTATCCCAGGTCGGATAGATGTCCGACGACCAGAAGACTGCTGCGTTACGCTGAGCGCCGAGATATGCCGCCCGGGCGAGGATCAGAACGCGATTGTCTGACTCCTTTCGGGAGCCCTCATACACAGATGCGGTGTGAAATAGCGGGTAGACGTTGTAAAAACGTTGGCCCGGACCGACGAAAAAGTAGCTGTTGTCCGGGGGAAGGTCAGGCTCTGTTTCATCGAGCCAAATGGCATCGAAGCCTTTCTCGATGAAGTTGTCTCGAATCGTTTGCCAAAACCACTTTGCAGCATCGGGATTGGTGGTGTCGATGTCTGAACCCACCCGGTCGATGTGATGGCCGTTGGTTGGCGTTCCGTCAGCGAGGTGCTCGAACCAGCCTTTCTTGAGAAGCATGTCGTAGTATCGAGATCCCACGGCAAAGCGCGGCCAGATGCTGATCAACGACTTGAACCCCATGTCGTGAAGCTGGCGGTTCATCGCCTCGGGGTCAGGCCACTTGGCAGGATCCATATCCATCTGACCCATCTTTGTGTAATAGAGAAAGTCGACAACAACAAAGTCCGCCGGAAGATGCCGATCTCGATAGCCCTTCGCCACGGAAAGGATCTCGTCCTGCGAATCGTATCGTTGCTTACTTTGCGTAAATCCGTATGCCGCTTTGGGCAGCATCGGGGTAGGGCCTGTCAGCATGCGGTAACCGGAATAGACCTCGTCGGCGTTGTTGCCGGCGATGACGAAGAAGGAGACCCGGTCGCCCACCTGCGACATCCACCTTGTCTGTTCATTGAAGCCGGCCTCGATGGTTGTCTTTGATGGGTTATCCCAAACCAGACCATAGCCCCGGCTTGAAACCATAAACGGGACGCAGACGCTCTCCCCGCCGGGAGCAGAATACGAGTGCCAGCAGTTGACCGCGTGGTCCCGGTGATCCAAGTAGCCTTCCTGATTCTGACCCAGCCCATAGATGTGCTCATCGGCCGGAGAGGCGAAGGTGGCGTCAACACGGTAGAAAGGCTCGTCGGTGGAACGCTTGCCCTTCTGCATCGACAAAATGTCCTCACCGGCGTCTTGCTCTGACATCGACCAGCCAAGGAGATCTACAAGTACTTTTCCATTAGGGGTACTGACGGTGATATGGGTCGGTGGTTCATAGGTGAAGTCGAAGAATTTTGCCAACTGCAGGTCATTTGGGGTAGGGTGCGGCGCCTGGGTAGCAGCTACAACAACGACGAGGCGTTCTGATTTGTACACTTCACCGCGGCTATCCTTGGCATGACTCCAACCTGACGAAGTGGGAGTGGCAATGAAGCCGTATCCAGGGGCGCCAACCGCCTTGTCTTTCCATTTGCTGATCGTGATGCGAATGATGTTGGGCGCATAGGGCTCAAGAGCGACTATGCCGCTGCTGCTCTGAACAACAACTGGCATTGACTGGGCACCCCCATTCAAACAGCCGAGCAGAATAGAGACCGAAAATGACGCGGCAATACCCCGGCACATAAGCGGTGTCATCTCATCCTTCTCCACACGCGGGTTAGGATCCGACACAATTAGCGTGAAGTCGTCCCGATATTTAGGCCTTAGAGCGAAGATCGCCAAGTGTTGCACGGTGTCTTACGGTATGGAGGAATGTAAGATGTGCACAATCAGAGAGTTGGCGTGGATGAGACGGCAATTGCTTATGCGACTTGCTGGGTTTGTTGTACGCGAATTGAATGTGGGCTGAAGGGATGGACCCGGCCCAGCCGCAGTTTCTCCGTTGTCGGGCAGCAGGCCAGTTCAAATCGGCATGATCGGCGCTGATCCAATCATTGGCGATGGGACGCCAGATCGTCTGCGGATTCAGCGACTCCGGCTTTTTGTTACAATTCGCAGAAGGAATTTTAACAACTTATGATGGGCCCTGTTGACCACAGTTCTGCCGTTGGAGGTGATCGATCTTCAGCGCCCGAATCTTTCGATCGAAGAACTTTGATTCTGCAGGAATTGGAGAAGATTCTCAAGAGCCACCCATTTCGCACTAGCAGTCGCAGCAAACAGTTTCTCTCTTATATTGTTCTAGCAAGCTTGGATGGGCACATCGAGGAACTTAAAGAGCGAACGATCGGAGCCGAGGTTTTCAAGCGGGATGCAGACTATTCAACGGGAGATGATCCGGTAGTACGCGTCCAGGCTGGCGAGGTAAGAAGGAGGCTTGAGCAGTATTATCACGCTGCTTCAGCTGAAGTACCAGTACAGATCGGAATACCATTAGGTTCATATGTCCCGGAATTCCGTTGGAGAGCAACAGATGTAGCTCCTGGGAATCCTGCCGAACGGCAAACTTCAGAACCCACAGCAAATGGGCCAGCAGAAGCGGAACCAGCCCCGGTTGGCAGTGTGCCCAGAAAGTTCCGGCCACTAATCTGGATTGTCGCGGTTGCTTGTCTTTTTCTTTTGTTGACAGGGGCGTTGATTTCGCTCGGTCTTCGGCATCATGCTCAACAGCAATCTACCATCGACAAGTTCTGGTCCCCTATCTTCAACTCCTCACAACCGGTGCTCATATGCTTGGCAAGGCCCATAGCCTACCGGCCTACGTTGGACCTATATAAGAGGTATTCCCAGACTCACCCCGGTACGTTTCAGAGCGAGGTGGAACGAGAGAATGAAGTTCTCCCGCTGGATCCGAACGAAAAGATTTCCTGGAAAGACATCGAGATTCTTCCCGGCTACGGTGTAGCGAGCGGCGATGTGGATGTCGCAGTTCGGATCTCGACTCTTCTGACTCGGATGGGCAAACCAAGCCAAGTGCGGATTGGCGAGACCTATTCGTTCGAAGACCTTCGTAACTCGCCGACTGTGTCCGATGGTGCATTTAACAATCGTTGGACAATGCAAATGACGACCAACCTCCATTTCGTGCCTATTTATATGGTAGGAATTCAAGAACAGATCCCCTCGGGGCGGCTCTGGAACGCGGAAATCGGGCCAAGGGGTTATATCACGGATTACGGAATTGTCACTAGGCTAATCGACTCGAAAACGGGCCAGTTTTTCGTTGCATTAGCCGGTCTCGGTACTGCCGGTACACAAACTACTGGCGAATTTGTTTCGACACCGAAGTATCTTGAGGAAGGTCTCCGTGCTGCGCCGCCTGACTGGTACAAGAAGAACATGCAGATTGTTGTTCAGACTACAGTGACCGATTCAATTCCCGGACCTCCGCATGTCGTCGCCGTCTATTTCTGGTAAGGCGCAATTCCGGTCGAACAATCGGATAAAGGCTTGTGTCCTAATCCATATCTTTTCTCTGCATTCCAATGTGACATCATTACGGGGTCAGGTCACCTGCACCTGCAGCGGCGTAGCGAAGCCGACCTCGAGCGTCGGAGAAAACTTGAGCAATACGCCGCCATCTTGAGGTGTGGCGCCATGCTCAATCTCTCGCCCTGCGCTGGCCACCTTCAGCTCGCCCTGGACAGAATGGCGAAACGGAACAATCATCAACTCCTTAAGGGAAATGGCGCCGACGGCAGCCGTAAGCGTCATCCTCAGCGGAGTTACTTCAAAGTTGCCCCAAGCACCGGGAGTTGACCAGAAACACTGGAAGTCATCAACGTTGATTTTGGGCGCAAGATCCATGCGGCGCGCTCTTGCGTCGTAGCGAAATCCTGAAAGCATGGGAATCGCAGCCCAACTTGCCATTGCGCGGGCATAGTGCCGGCCGGCTTCGGCTTCGTTGTAGGGATTGGCCTTTTCGCCATCGTACCGGCGGCGAATATTACGAATGCACTCCACTCCCTCTTCGACCATGCCGTGAGTGAGCATCAGAACTGCGGCGGAGTACTCGAAGCCGGTCATGACCTCTGCATAATAAGGCATCGGCACCTCGGGCCGGGTGCCTTTTGTGAAGTCGCAAATAACCAGAGCAGCTTCGTCGTTGAGCGCATAAACACGCTGGACCGATGCATGGCGATCGAGGCGCCTCTTATAGTTGTATCGGTAGATCGAGCCAAGAGCTTTGCGGATGTGGACTGGGTCCAGCAGGTCTCCAAGTCCGGAGACAGTGGCCATATACTGCCCGACTAACTGGTCCACAAGACAGCCGTCGCCAACCTGAAACTGCGGACGCAAAGTGTCCTTGGCACCCACGCCGATACGTAAGCCGCTGGCGATCTTCTCCGCAGGTATGCCGCGAATCTGCTGGACATAGTACTCTCCGTTAAAAAGATTGGCATCAATCCAACGACTTCCCTGCTCGACCATTTGTCTGCAATCGCCGGCCAAATCTCGATCGCCCATCGCTTCGGCCATCCGCTCCGTGGCGCGTAAGGCGGCGAGATACCAGGTGCCGCACATAGGATTCGGTCCGTAAAGCTCGATGTCGTACGTGTTGTGCTGGACACCATCCATAACTCCGAATTTGCGTTCGTCCCACCCGCCAGGCCGCCACGCATAGGCAAGGGCGCGCTTGGCCGCAGGCCATTGACGCCGCAGCCAGTCGTCGTCACCCAACAGTATCCAATCGAAGTAAAGCTTGACGATCTGTCCCATCTGACCATCCGCGGCAGCCGCTCCCCAGCGTTGGCTGCTGGGGGGAAGGTAATGGCGAAAGTCCATATGACCCTCGCCATCGGTGGCATCGTCAAAGCTGGTTTCACGCATGGAGCGGGCTAGAGAAGGAAATAGAAATTGAGTGGCCACTTCGTAATTCCAAACATGCGTACAGGTACCGAAACCGGATCCGGCCTTATCATCGCATCCCTCAAATCCCTGAAAGCTTCCATCCGCAATGCGAAAACTCGTATTGGAAACCAAGGTACTCAGGTTGGCGCTTGCGGCGTCCTTCACCTCATCCGGAAGTGTGGAATGTTTGAGTATCGCCTCGAAGTCATGCGTTCGCTTCTCTAAGTCTTTGAGATTGTCAGAGACGTATTCGGCGACGGACCACGCATCCTCGAAGCGGGTGCAATAATAATTCCCGAGCAGCGATTTCTCCGTTCCTGGTAGGGCGTCCCATCCGCATCGCGCATGCGTGCGGTTGGGGAAATGCCATGTCAGCAGGAATCGGAACGAGCGAGTGGACCCAGCGGGTATCCTCTGGCGTATCGAAACCGAACTTACAGGCGTCGAGGGTTCTTGAGCAGCTCCCAGGTTTCCGGTCTTCGCAAATTCTTCAAACCAGAAGTGTTGTGGCCCGACGTGCCAAATGCTTCCGCCGCGCCATGTCGGCAGCACTTCGACGGAACTTCCGGTGGCGGGTATTGCAGCGAGCACAAAGGAACCTTGCATGGGGTCGTCGGCAGCAAGTGATGGGTCGGTCATGAAGAGACCGTTCATGCCCTGTGCAGTGCGCGGATCGTTTTTTCGTCCGCTTGACCGGCCTACCGGGTTTGTCATCGACCAGGCAACGACAACCTCCGCTGTTGATCGGCCGGGGTTACGAACCTCGTAGCCCAACACTGCGCATGGCAGCCCGGAAGCGTCCGCATCGAGCGGCGCAAAGGGCGAAAATGCTTCCAGCACAACGTTGACTGGGCAGTCATGATCCTCAAATTCGACGCGGGAAATGGGAAACGAGCCTAAAAACTTCGCTTCGGCCAATCGTGGCAAGCCTGGAACGTTTGCAGATCCCAACCCATCCATCTGGCGATCGTAAGGTGGCAGCAGACGCCGCTCGAGGACGACACTGTAAGGCGGCGCACCCGCAATTCCGACCCACATGCTCGGGAATGCATATTCCAGCGCATTGCCAAAGTCCGGGCGATTGAATATTTCCCAGTCTTGCAGGTTGCCGCGCCCACCTAGCCCGATTCCGCCGGTGCCAATGCCGCCAAGCGGGCGCGAAATGCGGGCGAGCTGGCGACCCGTATGCACACGGGGAAATCCGATTTCTTCCGATGTTATCGATTTGCCTGGTGATGCACCCGAGGTACCTGCCGGGGTAGATTGCCTGGCACTCTTGCCAACGTCTTCGGCTGGTGCAGAGACTCCCGCGAACGAGGCCGCTATTGCTGCTTTCACAAAATCCCGCCTGGACGTACCGTTCTTCAATGGAAATCCCCTTTGTTTCTCTGTAGAAATGTAGGCTTCGCGATCGGCCATGACAAGTAATGCACAGTGTCTTACGGTTGCTTGATCTTTAATTCATTTTTGTCGGCGCCTTTGTCCAAACGCCAATGATCATAAAGTTCTTGGGCCGAGAGCCTAACCGTGAGATTGCTTCTCGCATTCGAGCTTCGTCTATTGGCGAGATTTCCATTCGAGCGCATCAAGGATTGAAAAGCTGGCTCCACCCTTGACATGGGGGTTCCCACAATGGGGTTCCCATTTGAAAACGACCGAAAACTATCTATACGATTCAGAAGGACTTATGCGATTGAGGCATCACGATTGAAATTCGCAAGTTGTTGATTCTACGTGGCATTGTCAGTTCCGGACCAGGGGGTCGAAGCTTCAAATCCTCTCTCCCCGACCATTCTTTCTCATCTGCAATCAATGACTTAGGCCGCGTCTTTCGCGACGTCATTTTCCTCTGTTTTCGGTACATTCGATACAAGTGGAGGCAATTCGAAGCCGAAACCACACTTCCCCGCCCACTCTCTCCGGAAGGCAGCGTCCTCTTTGATCTTGTCGTAGAGGGCGGACATGGAGTCGTCGGCGTGTCCCATCCAAAACTTCAGGAGACCCTCGGGACATCCGGTTCGATTCCGGAGATGCGTGTTGCGGAAACGTCTGAAAGCGTGGTTGCCCGCCTTGCTGGTTCCGGTAAACGGGTTGATGAATCCGAGCTTCTTCAGCACCGGGTGAAGATGCCGGCGAAGAATGTTGGAAGAGCCAAGCGGCTTTCCATTCCTGGTACAGAACAGAAACCCGCCGATCTGATGCCTGAGAACTCAATCAGGATTCATAGGCTCTTGCACACTTTGGCGTTAGTCGTCGAACAACCTGCGATAACAACGAATCGACAAATACCTCGTGCGAGCCTTTTGGAATACCCTACACACGACTTTAAGGCTTGGGTGTGGCTCTGCCCGGCTTTCGCTTGCCAGATGTGTTCCTGAGCATCGCTTTAGCCATGGCAAGTGCAGCGGCGGATTCCCCTTTGAGAAGGGCGACCGATGAAGCCGAACGCAGTTTTCGATACCAGGCGGCAATCGGTGGAACCGAAGCCGGTTCGTCGGGTTCTTCGAATCTGCCGATAGATTCCAGCCGTTGGGCTGCAGATTGGTGCAGAAAATCACTAGCCAGTCGTCGGTCGCCGCCAACCCAGAGGGCCAGCAGTGCCACTCGAAGGTCGGCGTCGAGGTCACCGCTCGGGCCTTGGACGATTAATTCCCGCCAGCCGCTCCTCAGGTGCTTTCGGCCCAATGGCGCAATTTTGTATTCGGTACGACCGCGGGAACCTGGCTCTCCCTGGATCACCAACTCCTCGTCCAGAAGTCTCCGCAAGGCAGGGATCGTTGCCCCGGGAGAGAGTCCGGCGGCCATCTTTAGTTCATACGGGGTAGAAACGCCGCTTGCGATCAGCGCGAGCACGAACAGATCGAGGTCATTTCGGCGGCGTTTATCACGGGTCTCAGACACGTCCACCAGTATACGGGTATGGGCGGGCGGAACCTGGGAAGACCTGGCGCCGTTCCGCTACGGCGCCAGGTTTGGGGTTGGTTTGGCTAGTTCTGGTGCCTGCGCCTCCTGGGCGGCGGCATCTGTGGAGTCCCCGCCTGCCACTTCTCGGCGGCATACTCGGCTAAGAGGGGCTCCAGACGGGGGGCCATGCGGTTGAAATCGACTATGTCTGCCGGAGTGTACTTTTGGTCATCCCAGAGCCGGATCAGTTCCTTTCCCACTTCCTCTTCCGTCGATGACCAAGGGTGGAGGAGCAGTATCGCCACGTAACCGCCGAGGAAGTAAAGAAAGCGGTCAGTGATCGGAAGCTGAGCAAAGGGCACGTGAATGTCACTATTTGCGTCCATGCCTCTTTTCCACAACGAGCATGATCTACAGCCAAAGGCTGCCAGGTTTCACTGGAACGCAGGCCGCAAACGATACCCTGAGGCATGACGTGGGGCGCCACTGGTTTGCCTGATCAATGGCAATTCTTCCAGAACACAGAAAACCGCATGGATTCGTTTCCCGACCCCGTTTCATATCTCAGATATTTTCCAGAACGGAACGGCTCGCTAGGCAATTCTGTCAGGATATGGCAGGACGAGTGCGGCAACTTTCCCGACAGCTTTCCGTCTTAGTGGCCTTCACTTTCTCGGCACACTTCCTGCACACCAACCGGCAAACGACATCGCGAAACTCGCGATCAGACGCCCCGGCGGGCTGATGCCGGATCAGTCCACTGATAAACATGCCACATCGGCGTTTCAGGGGAGTAATCGTGACATTTGTGATGACCAGTTCAACCATTAGATCCGAGTAAAACAATCCTGTGGCCAAGGAGGATCGCCGGGGCGCCAGACGCCGGCCTTTTCAGGGCGTAAGACGGGCCAAACACGGGTGAGGATAACTAACCTCGAAGCCAAGCTGGGAAAACTGTGAAGTATGAATGAAAAGCTTAAGATTAGAACAAACACACCTTGTCTCTATCGGAATGAAGGGAACTTACGTGAAAGGCGAATCACTGCGCGGGTGGGAAAAGATCGAATCCATGATGAACAGCCGGAATATCTGGCGCCTGTTGCTGGTGTTCCTGCTCTACACATCAGCACCAGGCGCGCAGACCAGAACCTCATTCGTCTGGCAGGGAATGGTCCGCACCCCTGGAGGAGCTCCCATCTCAAAAGCCAAGGTCCGCCTTACTGGTGTCGGAGGCAATGCCGAGGCAGCGACGCGCGCCGATGGAATGTTCACACTGCCGGTTCTGCCCGCTGGAAAATATCGCCTCTCGGTGGAAGCAGGCGACCGCCACGTCGTCTTCGCGCAGCCCATTGAATTGTTCTCGGCGACTCCTGCCGTCGCGCTCACGCTTTCCAGCCGCGGAGAATTGTCCGTGGGGGAACTTAAGCGCCTGGTCTCCACCGGAGGAGAGGAGTTGTCCAGCCAGGCGGTCAGCGAGCTACCCCTCAACAAGCGCGACTTCAGTTCGCTACTTCTGTTGGCCGCAGGAACCATGACGGACGCCAACGGGGCCTCCAACTTTACCGCCCAGTTCGCGATCAACGGACAGCGCGGCGTCGAAGCCGTCTTCGCCATGGATGGCGCAGACATTAGCGACCCGGAAATGGGAGGAGCCACCTTTTCCAATTTCAACGTCGATGCGGTAGAGAGCATCGACTCTAGTTCCGGCTGGATGCCTGCCGAAATCGGTCACGGAGCGGCGGGGTTCACCAACATTCACACCCGTTCGGGAGCCAGCGGATTCCACGGCTCCTTCTTCGAGTTTGTGCGCAACTCGGCATTTGATGCGCGCAACTACTTCGACCATCCAACCGTGGCTTATCCCAGCCGTATTCCGCCATTCCGCCGCAACGAATTTGGCTTTACCAATGGCGGACCGCTTTATCTTCCCCGCATTTATGACGGTCGTAAGCGAACCTATTACTTCACGCAGTATCAGGGCTTTCGCCAGGTGCTCGGCACGACTCAGGTAATGCCGGTGCCTAGCGCGGTGGAGCGTTCCGGTATTGACACTCTCACCTTCCCCGATGGCTCCACTGACACTCTCACGGTGCCGGTGCCTGCTGAGATTGCGGCCATCCTCGCTCGCTACCCGATGCCGAACTACGCAGCCGGTTCCTACCACTCTCACACCTACGCCACTGCTTCAAAAGTGGTCACTGATGCCGATCAATTCTCTCTGCGCTTGGATCACAAGATTTCAAGCAAGGATCAGTTCTTTGCCCGCTTCAATTTGGACAATCTCACCGGTCCGACCACCAATCCTGACCAGACCGCCATCGATCGTTCCTTCGCCGTGGAGTTCTTCGATCGCCAGCGCAACGTTGTCGGCACCTGGACCCGCACCGTCTCACCGCGGCTCTTGCTTGAGTCGTCCATCAGCATCATCCGCACCACGCCGGGCTTCCCCTCACCCAACCACACTGACCCCGCGGTCAAGTTTGTCGACGGCCTTTTTGAAGCCTTCAATGGCGCGGGCGGAACAGTGTTGCAGTCCTTTGGCAATCTCTTTCAGGGCCGCGAGAATCTCTCCTTCACAACGCGGGGTCATACCTTCAAGGCCGGCGCGGAGACACGCTTCAATCGCGACTCCACATACTTCGGCATGAGCCCAAACGGCGAATACGATTTCGGCGGCGGCACCGCCTATGCGACGGAGGCTATCGCCTCTCAGAGTGGGAAGCACGACATTCAGCCCGGCGATCCCCTGCCGGACACACTCTCCAGCTTTCTTTCGGGCAGCCCTTTTGCCTACACCGTTTCTGTTGCTCCACCCTCCATCTCCAGCGGGGCACACATGGGGCCCGCGGCCCCAAGCCGCAACAACTACAACTTCTACGTGCAGGACACATGGAAGATTACAAGCCGCTTCACACTTGATTACGGCCTGCGCTGGGAGCTTTACCAGCCCATCACAGAGCGCGCCCATCGCACCTCCAGCATCGTCACCGCCAATGGAGTTCAGCAGTACATCGTCAATCCACAACCCGGTTATCCTACTCGGAAAAATGCATGGGGACCGCGTATCCAGGCGGCGTGGCAGGTTGACAACAAGTTGTCTGCTCACGTCGGCGGCGCCATTACTGTCATCCCTCCTGATATCTGGGAAGACAATCTCCTTACCGGCGACGCCCCGTTTTCGGTCACCCCGCGTCGGGATTCGACGCCGAGTGCGCCTATCCCTTACGGCTATCAGATCACTCCATCAGAACTTCCTAAGCCCTACACGCCGGCCGGCGTCGATATTCTCGCCGGCCCCACTCACTCCATCGCTCCCAACACAGCAATGGACGTAGACCGTTTTGAAAAAGATTTGGCCACGCTTACCTCAAGCAACATCGTCACTCCGCTCGTTCTTGGCGGCATTGCGCGCAATTTTGGCAATGCGACACTCTACACCTGGACCGCAGGTGTTGAGCGGAAAATCGGCAATCTGACCGCCGACGCAAATTATGTGGGCACCGGCACACAAAAACTGGCGCGCATGAGCTTTCCCAACGGCTATCCCGGCGCTGATCCTGCCTTTGCGCCTTTCACCACCTTCGACTCAACCGGCACCGTTACTGGCGGCTTCGGCGTGGAAAACGTCATCACAGCAACCGCGCACTCCAGCTATCACGCCTTGCAGGCTTCGCTCTCTGGCACATTCGGGCACGGCGGCCCCGGAATCCAGGCCAGCTACACCTGGGGCAAGTCGAATGACGACACTAGCACTGTCCAAGGCGGCACCGGTTCGACCGGTGCGGTCAGTCTGGGATATCCCGAGAATCCCTTCGACACGCATCCCGAAAAGGGCCCTTCAGCCTTCGACGCGACTCACGGATTTGGTCTCAGCGTCGCTCAGGACTTGCACCTTCAGAGCGCAGGTTTCTTGCACCCCCTCAGCAAACTGGTCACAAATGGCTGGGAATTGCTCAGCATTTCAAGTGTCAGCTCGGGGACTCCGTTTACCGTTTTCAGCGGAATCCAGCAGACAGGTGTCGGCTCCAATGGAGTGGATCGGCCGGACCAGATCGCCGTACCAAAGCTCTCTACGGCACGCAAGGACCGCCAAGACTACTTCGGCAAGGATACTGACAACGCAAGCGCCTTCTTCTTTATCCCCATTCATCTTGCGGGGGGCACTGGGCCCAACCAGGGACGCTTCGGAAATATCGGGCGCAACACATTCCGTGGGCCCGCCTTTTACAACTTCGACTTCGCGCTCATCAAGGACACGCCCTTCGGCATGCGCAAAAGCGGAGCCGAGGTTATGGATCTGCAGTTCCGCTCCGAGTTCTTTAACCTCTTCAATATCGTCACCATGGGACAACCTGCCAACATTCTCACGGGTTCAGGCTTTGGAGAAATCAGCAAAACCGCCGGAAATTCGCGCCAGATTCAGTTCTCACTCAAGCTGATCTATTAGCGTTCTCAGGTGAATTCATAAACCATCTGCCCATCCGAAAGTCGTCGCGATCTGACGAATCTGGAATCGCGTTTGTCCCGCTTCCCCGTACCTTATATAGGTGTCTATGGTCAGGATGAGCTTCTTTCGGGCTGGATCTGTTCACGGTCAGAATCAGCACTGTGCCGGCTTCGGGCTTTGGCAGTTCTAATGACCTGTGGTATGGATCCCCGGGGTTCGGGGTCGGAAGAAAGGGTTCTTTCCTAACCTACCGATGCGTGCCAGCGCACCGGTTCAGACCAAACACCGGCCGGCGGAGACGCCGGGCCGGTCAAGGAGCAGACCCGAACGGCCCACTCTCAGGGGGTTCCAGGCGATCTCTTTTCCCACCTGTCCGCGGGGCAAGAGCCCGAAATACGAGAAAGACGAACCAATCACGGATGGAGGATCGCGGGCTAAGATTATGCTCGTGGGCAGGCTAAGGTCAGAGGCTTTCAGCTTCAAAACGGATCAGTTTTCGTGTTCTGGACGAACCTGCAATTCAATTACAGTCGCGCGCCATGGAGTGGCGAGGTCTACTGAGATTCCATCCTCCATCAAGGCTCTGCCAGTCCTCGCTTCCATGTTCGTCCCGTCGCTCGCGATTCTGTATTCATCGCTTGGATTCAGCCCGCGCAGTTTGAAAGTTTGTGACGCTAGGCTCTCCTCTAACCTGTACACCATCAAAACGCTCTTCTCCGCGCCGGGTACAACATATTGAATTGCCATCCATCCCTTGGGCGCATTGTGCGTGGGTGGCTCGGTTAAGTGATAGACATCCGATTGCACAATTGTGCTGCGGATTCTCTTGTAGAGAGCCACATTATTTGCGGCATGCTGCAGAAGTTCAGGAGGCCAGTCGAACACCTTGCTCGATATTCCGAACTGGCCGTTCATCGGAACTCGGAACATGAAGTCCCACCATTCCTGCGTATCCCCCGGCGAGATATCACCGTTGACAGTGTCTCCCACCATCCAGTGATTGCAGGCTCCCGGAGTGAACTCCAGGGTGCAGCCGTAAGCCAATTCGACCGATGGCTTCGGCCGGACTTCGTCCGAGAGCCACGTGGTGTTCGTGTGCGCCATGATTCCGGCATCGAAGCGCAAACCTCCGCTGGAGCAGTTTTCGACGATTAGGCTCGGGTGTGCAGCACGCACCTCGTCGAGCCATGCGTAGTAGTTGACCACCTGCTGATAGAGGACGTCGCCTCGTCGTGAGTCACTCGCGGACGGATCATATTCATCGCCAATCTCGATGTTGTAATCGATCTTCAGCCACTGAATTTCATAATCGCGGGCCAGCCTGTCGATCACGGAGCGCGCCCATTGCCGCACCTCCGGCTTCGAGAAATCGAGTTGCAGGCGGTCGCCCTGTTTTATCGGCTGACCATTGAACTTCAGACACCAATCGGGATGCTCTTTAAAAACCTTGGAATCCACGCCAACATTCTCTATCTCCACCCATATGCCAAACTTCATTCCAAGCTGGCGAACATAGTTTGCCAATTCCTGAATCCCGTTTGGAAACGCAGCGGGATCTGCTTGGTAGTCGCCAAGTTCCGTGCTCCAGTTTTTCTTGTTATACCAACCGGCATCGAGCACATAGACCTCCGTGCCCATCTTCGCGGCCAGCGCGGCGCACCGTTTCATCTCTGCAATGGTCATCTTTCCCGGAAACGGATACCAGGAATTGAACTGAACCAGAGGAGGGTTATTGGCAGGATTCCGCGCAAATGCATACTCCCGCTGGTAACGATGCATCTGATTGGCAGCTTCATCGAGCCCCGCATCGGAACTGGTGAACGCAACTGCCGGCAGCGAGAAGGACTCACCGGCATTAAGTTTAAGTGCGCCACCATAGTCGAATCGCATGCCGAGATCCACATTTAGATCCCGCTCCGTAAAGGGATGCTCTTCAACTAGGGGGTTGCGCGCAAATCCCATCTCCCAGTTCCCCGAGTAAGCGAGTTCCGCCAGATATCTAGTCCCATTGCTGTGATTATGGAGGCAGAACCAAGGCGAATAATCATTCGTCGACCGCCCGCTCGTCGATGAGAATCGCCTCGCTCCGGGCCCCAGAATCTCATTTCCAACCTGCCTCTCCTGACTCCACCCACCCCAGAGATAAGTCAAGTCATACTCGCCCGGGGGAAGACTCCAACTCAAGGATGGAAGGCGTTCCACGTTGAGGTTACTGCTTCCCGTATTTACCAGGGCGATTTCTCGAGTGATAACTCCCGTATCGCCCCATACTGTATAGCTCTCCCGAATTTGCAAGGGCAAGCGCCGGTGGCTAAGTACCAACTCCAGCGCATCCACGCCCGGTTTGATAGGTTGGATCTTTGCAGAATCCAGTTTGAGCTCAGATGGCGCAATCTCCTCTCCTTCCGCTTGTCCTTTGATGTCATAGCGCGCGGGAGAAGTTTCGGCGAATCCGGGTGCGCTCCAGGGGGCGTGCGCCGCAGGGCCAAAGTACTTGAGCGTAAGCGCGTCTTGCGCCACATGAATCACGTACTCTACCTGGCCACTTATCAGGTGCCAGCAATCGTCACTCTTGCTATAGCGGATTCCGGCTCGCGCTGGAATAGACAATAAGCACGCGATAAGCAGCAAGATTCCCGTTCGAATCGAATACATGGTACCCTCCATCCTCACCCGAAGTCCCATAGTATTGTCCTGTGTCTAAACAAGTTCTGTAATACGAGTCACAGTCAACTTCCGCCCTTTAGTTCATCCCGATGCCGTGAACATGGCTTCCGTCGGATGTTCACCTCCATCACGCTACAAATTGTCCCGGGTTAGCCGCGCAGACTTTGTTCCGTGGCTGCGTGGTGCCCTTCCAGCGGCAAACACAAGTCAGTAGCTTCATGCAGAGGGAAATTAGTCTTTGGGTTTACCTCGGGTCGACCGCTTCACTGTCTTCCAGTCTCCGCGCTCGCCGTAGGCGCTCCTTGCATCAATGTCGACGAGGTGATTGGCCTCGTATTCTTCTTTGCTGCCACAATGGCACGCTCATGCGTCTGCTTCAGATCCTTCAGTCTCGCGATCCATTCCGTTGCCTGCGCATTATCGCCCGTCTGCACGTAGGCGCGAGCCAGCAGATAGTAGGCCTCTTCCAGATCGGGATTCAGGGCGATCGCTTCATTCAACTCGTGGATTGCTTCCTTAGGCTGGCTAGTCTTGGCCAACAGCTTGCCGAGAAGATAATGATCCTCGCCATTTGCGCCGGGGAGCGCAGCAGCTCGGGTGGCATATACCATCGCTTGGTCTGCATCGTTGGAGCGGTCAAAAGCCACAGCCGCACCATGTGCGAAGATTCGACTGCCTGGATCCAAATCCGATGCCTTTCCATAGAAGACTGCAGCCTTTGCCATATCCCCCTGCGCAAGGAAACAAAAGCCCAGCATGTTGTGGGACAAGGCCAGTGATGGGTTCTCTAACGCTGCCCGTTCAAGAATCGGAATCGCCTGTGCGGAACCGTTCACAACGATCTGAGCGATTCCCAGTAACA
Source organism: uncultured Occallatibacter sp. (assembly GCA_964396795.1). Lineage (GTDB taxonomy): Bacteria > Acidobacteriota > Terriglobia > Terriglobales > Acidobacteriaceae > Telmatobacter. The sequence goes on from CAYNGB010000004.1 coordinate 40,567, forward strand.
GGTCGCGTTCTCCGGCTTCCAGCCCTTCAGCGTGGACACGCTGTATAACCGCGAGTGCCTCCCGGGCGTCATCATGTTGAAGCAGGAGCTTGCTCAATTCAATCCCATAGGCAAAATTGCCGGGCTCCAGCCGTATGGCCCCTTGGAGGTGACTTATCGCGGCCGCCAACTGATCGGGATTGCCGGATTCGATCATTCCAAGCGAATAAAGTGCGCGTCCGTTGCGGGGATTCTTCTTGGCCGCGATCTCGAATGCAACCCGGGCATCCTCTGTAGCACCTGAATCCGTGTAGGCCAGGCCAAGCAAATATGCAGTCTCTCCTGTGCTGTCATCCTTCTCGACCGGCTTCAACAGGTCGATCGCTTTGTAGTCTTCCCGTGCTCCCAGATAAGCGCGCGCCAGGAGCATATCAGCTTCGCGGCTCGATCCTGATTGTGTGCGAATGCTTTCAGCGAGAACAGTTGCCGGGGCATAATCCCCTGCCTCAATCAAAGCTGCTCCCACTTGTTGCCTTGCTTCGACAGAAGTTATGGTCAGCATCCGCTCAAGAATCGGCTGCGCCTCGTCCTTTCTCCCCATTGTGAGCAGATCGACCAACAAGTGCTGGCCTACACCGACGTCATCCGGACTTGACTTATAAGCGGCCTGCAAATGCTCGATTGCTTCGGCTGTCGCGTGCGCTTCTTCAAGCAGAATGGCTAGGTTGTATTCCGGCTCCAGCATGCCCGGTTGCGCCTTGACCACAATCTTCAACTGCTCAATGGCAGAATCAGACTGTCCCGTGCGAATCAGGCTCAATGCGAGGTTGTAGTGCGCCGGAAGCGAGGTCGAATCGATGCGCAGCGCCGCTTCAAGATCCACCACGGCTTCTCGGTATTGATTCAACTGATTCTCTGCGATTCCTCGCCATGTTAGCGCGTCCGCGGAGCGCGAATTAGCCCGTACTGCCGCGCTGAATTGCACCTTCGCTGCTGCGGCATCCCGGTTGCGAAGAAGCCGGATGCCACTCGCTATATAGGTCGCCGTAGGATCGGGTTTCGTGGCCACTTCGAGTTGCACTACCATCCCCAACGTCGGCGGCACTGTAAGGCTCGCCGCCAGCAGCCCCGCGAGAGCCCTGCTTCCTGTCGGCAGGCATATGCCCCGCCACCACTTCGTCTGCGCTCTTCGCATAGGTGTCAACTTAGTTCGCCTTGCGCAGCGTCGTAAGTTTTCCCCCTTCCTGCACCATGATGAATTGGTCCGCTGCGATGTTATGCAATTGATCGGCCGCCCCGCTAGGCCATCTGATGTCAAGCAGGTCGATCATTGTCTTGCTGCCCAGTCCGAAGTGCACGCGCAAATCGTTCTGCGATATGTAGCTGCCTCCGCTCCGCACCTCATCAATCTGCACAAGTGCTCCGGCCACACATTTCACCCTGGCGCCGATCGCACTGCGATTGGACTTGGTACCGGCCAGCTTGATGTTGATCCAATGATTTTCGTTTTGCGACGTTACCTTAAGAAGCGCGGGCCTCGCGTTCTGGTTGTTGATCACCACATCGACGCATCCGTCGTTGTTCACGTCGCCAAACGCGCATCCGCGACCAGTTGAGGGGGTGGTGAGGGCTGCACCGGCCAGCTGTGAAACTTCTTCAAACTGTCCGTTGCCAAGATTCCTGTAGAGCACGCGAGGCTCCCGGTAGGTGGTGTCGGAGTGGATGCGCTCCAATTCCGGATAGACGTGTCCGCTTACATAAAGCAGGTCGAGATTCCCATCATTATCCGGATCGAAGAAGCCGCATCCCCAGCAAACGTAATGCGTTTCCTTGCCCAATCCCGCGGCTCCGGTCACGTTGGTAAATGTGGCATCGCCATCGTTATGAAAGAGGTCGACTCCTTCATCGGAAAAATTCGTCTTCACAATATCCAGCCAGCCATCATGGTCGTAGTCTCCCGCAGTTACTCCCATGCCTGCCTGGGTCATGCCATTCTCGCTGAAACCGACGCCTCGCAACAGGTCCTCTTCGCGGAAAGTTCCGTCATGATTGTTCATGAAGAGCAGGGCCGGAGTCGTGTCGCTGGCCATATAGATGTCAGGCCAGCCATCGTTGTCAAAATCGGCTACCAGGACTCCCAGCCCATAGAACCCGCTCTGCTTCAGTATTCCCGCTTTCGCAGAAACATCTGTAAACGTGCCGTCTCCGTTGTTGTGATAGAGCGTGCTGGTCTCTCCGATTAGTCCGCGTGGACCGCAGTTCACCGCCAGCCCACGAAACATGCAATAAGGATTCGTGCCGGGATCCAGCGCGTTCTGCAGCGAAAAGTTCACATAGTGCGTGACGAACAGATCGAGCTTCCCATCGCGGTCGTAGTCAAGAAAGGCGCACCCCGTACTCCATCGCGTTGGCTCACCCGCCACCTTTGCCGCTCTGCCCACTTCAGTGAACGTGCCGTCCCCATTGTTGTGATACAGCACGTCTTCGCCCCAATAAGTGACGAAGATATCTTCAAATCCGTCGTTGTCGTAATCGCCGATACAGACGCCTTGCCCCCACCCGGAGCGCGTCAATCCTGCTTTTGCCGTCACATCGGTAAACGTGCCGTCGCGATTGTTGTGAAACATTTTATTGGTTGGCCGATCCTGAGAAGCAGGAGGCTCAAAGCTCGATCCATTCACCAGAAAGATATCCAGCCAGCCATCGTTGTCATAATCGATAAAGGCTACCCCTGAACCCGTCGTTTCCAGGATGTACTTCTTGCTCGTGTCTCCCCCGCACACCTGCAGGAAATCAAGGTGCGCTTCTCGTGCCACATCCTGTACCAGGTAGCCGAGCGGTGAACCCAGAGCCTTCGATGCGGTCTGTGTTGTAGAGGCCGCGCTCGACTGCGCGACGCCCAGGTGCGATCCCGCCTGCAGCAACACTCCCGCCCCCGCCATGCGTAGAAACTCTCGACGGTTCGGAAACGAAAAACCTGCGATGCGGGATGGCGGCTGTCGAATTGGATCGACGCATCGCCGGTCTCTGCTCACTTTGGCGAAGCCTCTCCTGCGGCTGGCTTTCCGCTTATCAGCGCATTGATTTTGCTTTGAAATGTTTCCGCTCTCTCCGACTGCAGCCGGTTGAACGTCGCCATCTCTGCCGCCGCCTCCGGCATCTTTTTTTCGCCGCGATAGGCCAACATCAAGACGTAGTGCGCCTGGGCCTCGTCGGGATACGCTGCAACCACGGCGAGCAGCTGTTTCTCGGCCGCATTCGGCTGGTGTTTTTCAAGCAAAATCTTCGCAAGGCCCACTTGCGCATCCACGAGATTGGGATCCAGTTTCGCTGCCTCCTCGTAGAGTGGTTTCGCTTTATCCAGATTGTGCCGGTGCATTTCAATATCCGCCATCGCTAAGTCTGAAACGGCGGAAACCGGGTTGATCGCCTTCTCCTGGCGAAACTCATTCATCGCCTTTTCGTCCACCTCTTCCGATCCCTGGTGAAGGTAAAGTTGTCCGATTCGATAGTGCATTTCAGGTAGTTTCGGGTTGTTCTGGAGTGCAAGGGAGTATTCACGGATGGCCTGATCGTAGTTATTCTGCGCCTCGTAGACTTCTCCGGCCAATTGATGAACTCGATAGGAATCTGGGTGTTTAGCCATCAATTCGCCCGCATTCTCGTTCCATAGCCGCGTGAAGAGTTCGGCGGACTCATACAGTACGTCCGGGTCGCCCGGGTAAAGCTGCTTCAGCCGCACCACCGTCTGGAGAGCCGGCAAGGGATCGCTGTCCCCGGCGGCACATCCAAGCAGGGCCAGACCCGTGAGGCGCTGCAACTTGCCTGTGGGCTCGCTGGCGAAGTATTTCGATAAGATGGGTGTTGCCTGCTTGCATTGACTCAAGTCCGCCTGGCTCAATCCCAGAAAAAGCTCCGCGTGTTTGGCGGCAGGATCTATATTCAACGCTTTTTTCAGTGCATCCTCAGCTTGCTCTGCCCTGCCCGATCCATAAAGCAGGACTCCCAGCCCAGTCCAAGCCTGGCTATTCTGCGGATCGAGAGCCAGCATCTCATGATATTCGCGCTCCGCGTTTGCCAAGTCGCCCGCGCGCAGAGATTGTTCCGCGCGGGCCATATGCTGCTGCAGTGAGTTATCGGGAGAGCTTTGCCCCAAGAGCGAGCAAGATGCGCTGAGTAGCACTGTGAAACCCAACAAAACCACTCGACACAGCCGTCCGGATCGCATATATCAACTCCGCTCAAGCCATGATTCTAGCTTGTCTAGAAATACCCCGGCAACCGCAGCACTTCCCCTACGAAACGATGCCCCGCCGGATGACGGCGGGGCATCGTTGGTTGTTCAACTCGCGTCTAGAACAAATACTTTAGCGCGAACTGTGCGATGCGTCCGTCACTCGCACTTGTAAGCTGGCCGATATTCCCGTTGCCTATGGTGTTGGACGGGTTGCCAAAGTTCGGGTGGTTGAAGAGGTTGAAGAACTCGCTCCGGAACTGGATCTTCCCAGCCTCGAAAATCGGGAACTCCTTGAACAGGGAGAAGTCCATGTTCACCCTGCTGGGACCATACAGGAAGTTCCTTGACGATGTGCCGTAGGTTCCATCGGCTGCCTGTGTGAAGGCAGCTGGGTTGAAGTAAGACGACACGCCGCGATGTGCAGGGCTGGTGCTCACGCCCGATACAAGATCAGCGAATTCACCACCGATACCCGTAGCCGCGGTATCGCCGTTGCTGTTGATCGAGTAGGGTGATCCGGTCTGGGCAATAAGAACGCCCTGGTTTTGCCAATCGTTGACGATCCCGGCCAAAACGCCGTGCGCGGACTTCAACTTGGGTAGTTGGTAGATGTAGGAGGATGTGAACCGGTTCCGAACGTCGTTGTCGCTCGGCCCATAGTTCTGCCTGAAATCCAGTGGATTCCGCGGTCCCAGGCCGCCTTCAGCGCCGTACGAAACGAGGTCCAGGTACTTGCCATAGACATACGATGCCATCAGGCTGAAGCCGCTCGCAAAGCGATGGTTGATCGTTACATCAAACGCCTCGTAGTTCGACCACCCCTGGTTGGCTTCTTCCTGGGTTTGGCCAAGGCATGGGTTGGCCAACAAGGTGACTTGGTTAATTCCGCAGTTTCCGTCGAAGGCAAACAGCCGGCGGTTGTTGATAGTGCTTTGGTTTTGGCTGAGGGTTTGAGTCTTGTCGTATGTCGAAATGGGAGCATAGTTGATGTCACGCGAAAGGAACAGGTGTGTTCCGTGGTTCCCTATGTAGGAAACGGTGACTACCCAGTTCTTCGCAAGCTCCTGGTCGATGGATAGGTTCCACTGCCCAGCGTAGCCCTCGTTGAAGTTTGGCGGCAGAACCGTCCCTTCAGCCGAGGTTGGCCAGTATGGAGTGCCATTGATCGTGTAGGACGGGCTGAACGCCGTGCGCTGAGCAGCCGTGCGAGGAATGATGAACGGGAACGGGTTGATCACACCAGGGTTGATGTTGATAATGTCGTACCCGGTTAACGCTCCCTGCGTGGGGACGTTGTTGGTAGGTATGGCTCCGTTGAGTTGGAAGTTCTCGTCAAATGGCTGTGCGGTCGAGTAGCGGTTCCAGGCAATCAGGCGAGCCTGATCCCAGAAGACCCCGTAAGCTGCGCGGATTGACGTCTTGCCGTTGGCGAAAGGATCGATGTTGAATCCTAGACGCGGGGCAACATTCTTCATCCTGTTGGGAACCATGGAGCGCGGGCAGCCGGGATCGCCCTTGCCATCGGCCTTCAATGACAGCGGAGGCCCGGGGAAAGTGAATCCCGGAGGCGCTGTGGGATAGAAAGTGGACTGCGTCTTAAAGGTCGGATCGAAGCAAATCTGGTCGTTGAGATTGTCCACCGGGGGCAGGAACGGCTCCCACCGGAAACCTGCGTCGACCGTCAGATGCCGGTTTACTTTGTAATTGTCCTGGACATACAGATCCATAGCGGTATGCCGCAGGTCGCTGCGCACCTCGGTCTGCAGGTTGAAATAGTTCGGCAACCCCATCAGCATGTCCGCCAGGGCAGTCGTACCGTTTCCTCCCTCCAATGCATTTGGATCGGAGTACTGTCCAGAGAAGTTGAAAATGGGATCGGTGAAGTAATCCTCAATGCGGTTTACGGCTTCTTTGCGGAAGTCGCCGCCGACAGAGATAGAGTGCTTGCCGCGCACGTAACTGAGGAAGTCAGTGTATTGCCAGGTCTGACGGTTTTGAATGAATGTGCCGTCACCGTTGTTGTTGGCCCCTCCGGCTATGTTCACGTAGAACTCGCTCGGGATACCTGCAGCTTCGCTTCCAGGCATGCTGCCGAATGTTCCCCAGCCATCTGAGACCGTGGTGCCACGATGATGGGCCACGCGGGTAAAGCCCGCGACCGCAGTATTGATTAGGCGAGGACTGAAGGTGTGGTTCCAGTCGAGGACCACATTCTGGTTGCGGAAGTATTTGTCGTGCGGAAGGTCCATGTTGCCCGCGCCATATCCAGTCGACAGATCCTGGTTAAAGAAGAAGCGGCCGAATATGAGATCTTTCGTCCCGAAATTCTGGTCGATGCGCGCCAGGTACTGATTCTCGTTGAGGCTGTCTTCGTTGTCGGCTGAAGGCGCGTGGTAGGTATATCCCACCCCGCCGTTGTTAGGCGTATACATCAGCAGCTTGGCGACCATCGCCTTGGCCACCGGGTCAATCCGGTTCGCGGGAATAAGTCCGTCGGTAGCGAAAGGAGCTCCAGTCGTTGGATCGATAATCGAACCGGCTGGAAATAGAGCGCTTCCGTCACTGGTTGAATTGGGGTTCTCAGACGCCGTCAGCACCTGTCCGATGGTGACCGTTTCGTCCTTGCGTTGCCTTGTCCCCTGCCAATACCCGAAGAAGAAGGTCTTTCCCTTCACGATCGGTCCACCGGCATACCCGCCGTACTGATTCAGTTTCAAGGCAGGTTTCTGTAGCCCGGCGGGATCAAAGTAGTTGTGAGAGTCCAGCACCGTGTTGCGGAAGAACTCGAACACGCCGCCATGGAACGAATTGGTTCCAGCCTTTGATGCGGCGTTGATAAGTCCACCGGAACTGCGCCCATATTGAGCAGTGAAGTTACTGGTTTGAATGTCAAACTCCTGCAGCGCGTCCGGAGCCGGAAAAACAGGAGCGACCGACAGATAGGAATCCGTCATGTCCACGCCGTCCAGAAGGTAGTAGTTCGAACCGGGGCGGTTCCCGTTCACGACTACGCCCTCATGCTGGCCTTGCCCGTGCGCCACGCCATTGTTGTCATACGACACACCCGGCATGATGTACTGCAACTGCAAGGTGTCGCGGCCATTCAGTGGAAGGTCGACAACGCGCTGTGCGTCGATGACCTCGCTGATGGTTGCATCCACCAGGTCTACGTTTTGCCCGGTGTCGCCTGTGACTTGCACGACCTCGGTATTTGAACCGACTTTCAAGTGGGCGAGGACCGAAATGTTCTGGTCAACCTGAAGAACGATTCCTTTCTGCAGGTAGCCTTCAAATCCCGTTGCTTCCACTTTCACCGTGTAGTTGCCAACCGGCAGAATTGGGAATGTCACGTCGCCGCTGTCGTCCGAAATCGCAGCGCGCGACTCATTCGTGCCTTCATTAATGACTGTTACCTTCGCTCCTGCAACCGGAGCTCCGGAGGGATCGGTAACTGTGCCGACGATCTTGCCGGTCGGCCCCACTGCATGGGTTGGAACGGATGTGCATACCAGGGCCAGGAATGCCGCCAAGGCCCAGGCTGCGCGGTTCGTCAAAAGCCTCTTCATAGTTGTCTCCTAAAAAAGTGACCGTGTTCTTGTCGGTCCGCATGCGGATCCGGCACGATTTGAATGGCCGGTTTCCTCAACACTCGTCTTTCATCGATCGAGAGACGATTGCTGATGCGGCTACGAATCAAATTCACATCATGGACTTTCTGTTTTACCTTCTAGCCTTCGCCCCACACTCTCAAAACGTCACCCAAAACCAGCTAATTGTTCCTCGCGGCGCGATCTTGAATTGCCACCATCGACCTCATCAGAGAAAACGCTTTCTTGGAGCGATTTACTAAATCGGGGAAAATATACGCACACAGCAAGAGATTGTCAAGAACTTCTCAAATTTTGGGTAATCGTTTTCGCGAACGCGACCTTCTTTCCATACCAGAACCCTCGAATTGATTGGAAATCAAGTGCATAAGGCCTCCGCCGACAGATTCGGCAGCCGCCCTTGTAAACGGGGGTCTTGAGAAACTGCCCAGTGATTTTGGGCTGCTGCGATCTACATTGCGCCCTCCCCCTTACTCGAAGACGGCTTTCAGGCGTTACTGGTCCAGGGTCAGGATGCAGGCCATCATTTTGCGCGGGAAGATGACGCTGATTCCATTCCCTTCGGTTTCAAGCTGTATGCCCAGGTCCATGGGGTAAAGGATCTTCATCTTCGAATCTGTCCTGGGTAGGTGAACTCTCTCCTCGCCCTGCAAACGCCACACGGCTATAAAGTTGCTCTGCGATGAGCGCATTCCGAGAGATATCGGAGAAACGGTGTCCGTCATGTCGGGCAGTCCAAGCGGGTAATAGGGCACGGCTGACCCGATATGAGGCCGAACTCGTTCCTTGTAAATTCGCAGGCCGTTCTTTACCTGCGCAAAACTGGCCGGACTCAACTCCGCCAGGTGACCACTCTGGTGAATCCTGAACAACATGGCGTTGACCAGGTTGAAGGCAGCCGCGTCCTCGTCGCCGTTTGCCAGCTGATAAGACCAGACGGCAAGTTGTTCTGGCAGAACCGCGGCCGATTCACCGACCGCGATGGCTGGGTAGAGCCGGTAATCTTCCTGATCGCTTGAGGACTGGAGCTGCAAGTGTGAGAGCATGGCATATTCCATCCGTCCACCGCCGCTGCCGCAGTTCTCAATGGTCAAATCGGGATAGCGCGCCAGAACTTCGTCCAGCCAAGCAAGGTGTGCCCGGTTGTGCTCCAGCAGTCCCTGGCCGGGGCTATCTGCCTGATACTCCGTCCCTTCCAGCCCATCGACGTTGTAATCCATCTTGATGTATCCCACCTTGTACTCGCCGACCATGCGGTCCACAACACTGTTCAGATAGGCACGTACTTCAGGATTGCGGAGGTCGAGCAAATACCGTGTATGGTCAATAACCCGCTTGCCGTGCCGCTGGAAAAACCAGGCGTCCGGCTTGTCCTTCAGCGGAGAATTGATGCCGATCACTTCCGGCTCAAGCCATAGTCCTGGCACCATTCCCTTGGCGCGGATACGGTCCAGTACTTCTTGAAGGCCACCAGGAAAGCGTGTTTTGGATGGCTGCCATGACCCGACCGAACCCCACCAATCCTCGCTCAACTCCGCGTACCAGCCGGCATCGATCACAAAGTATTCGCAACCTGCCGCTGCCGCCGCCTCAATCAGGGGCAGTTCCTTTGCAGTCGTCGGGTCACCTTCAAGACAATTCATGTAATCGTTGAAGATCACGGGACGATTGATGCTGTCGCTGCGCGGGCGAAGGCACGCGGCGCGCCGATACCGAGTTAAGGCGTCGACCGCCTCTGTAAAACTGCCGCGAACACACCCAATCGCCGCGGGAACGGTGGCATAGGTCTCTCCCGGTTTCAGGCTCTTCCACGCGTGACCGTGGAGCTCGTCCGGACCGCCTATATAGGCGTAGACAGCCTTGTCCTCAGTGTTCGCAAGCTCCCAATGCCACGTACCGTTGTGTTCGATCTGCCAGAACCAGGTGACGCCAAGCTCGGTGTTTTCGACCACGCCCATGGGCAAATAGCGCTGTGTTGACCAGGTACCGATGCTGTCGAATGCAGCCGGCGAAACCGTAAAGTTGCCGTTGTCGATAAAGCCAGCACGCGAGGGCTTTACCACCCGCCACTGCGCTTCGGCCTGCCATGTGTTTTGTGCGTAGTGGATCAAAAGTTCCTGCTCAAACCGGCGCGGCGAAGCCAGATTGTAAAGCATCGCCGAACTCAGGTATTCAATGCCCACGGCCTCGTGGCCGCGATTCGTCACGCGCGCACTCCTGCGCACCACCGGCAGGTCTCCGAAGGTTTCATAGAGCGACTCAACGTGCAGGCCAAGCACCGGATCGGAATGATAGATCGTAAAGCGTTTACCGGTCGTCGTAGACACTTCGCGTTTTCCCGAATAGACCAGCCTCGCCCCCGGACTCCCCCCTGTAAGCTTCAGCCCATGGTGGTCGTTTGGATCCTCACCCGTGCAGTGAAGAGAAGTTTCGATACCTGAGGTAGCTGTTGGGGCGGGAAGGTTTTTGGGCGGGTTCACACCCGGCGGCAATAGCGTTCTGGAGCGGATTCTCTTGTCAAGAAATTCGAACGAAAACACCATGCCCGGTGCGGCCCACTCAAACGGCTCAAAAACTGGTGAGAGCACGCCGTTCTCCTGACTCTCTTCGTAACCTTCCGTCGTGAGCTCTGGGGCATATGCGTGCAGCTTCGAAGTGAGTGCGCCGGCAGCGAGCATCCCCGTGCCTTGCAAGAACAATCTCCTGTCCATTCCTGGCATTTGGTCTCTTCCCTTCATCCATCGCAGCGATCGCGAATCTGATCTGGCAAGCCATACTACATCTCAATCCATCGCCGCAACAATGCGTGCCGCAAGGGAGCCGGGCCGACTTATGAGGAGCCATCCACTCTTTGAATACGGCTAAGATGTCATGGAAGGAAGCGGATGACTTTTCTGAGGTGCACCTCATTCCCTGGTGAATGCGCTCAAATTGTGCAGGCCAGATCGGGCGTAGCTGTGCAATCCGTTGTTCTCCTTCGCCGGGTTCACTACGCAGATATCCATTGAAGAGGGGGCCGGCCCTGGCGAGGCGCAGGAAGCGCAGAATTGACATTTTCTTTTGCCGGTCACTATATTTGTGTCGCTCGCGGGCAGCGAGTTATGGAGTTTGTCACGGCCCACAACGGGAAAACGTTTGCCGGAATTCGGCCCTCCATTCATCGCTCTATTCACCGGGATTCTCCAGGAGCCCACTTCCATGCTGAAGCCTATTTTCTTCGCTTTGACCCTCGGCCTTTGTACGTGCGCCCTTGCCCAATCCGCCTCCCAATCGAGCCTTGACGGCTATTGGCGATATACGGTGCCCAACGGTGGAACTACGTTCTTCGTCTTAAAGCAGTCTGGCGAAACCATTACCGCGTCAGAAGCGGATTGGAAAATGCCCTTGACCGGCACACTCCAAGACAACAAACTCCACCTGACAGTGAGCGCAAAATTTGGCAATGAAACCTTTGAGATCCTCTACGAAGGTGTCCGTGAATCCGCCGACAAATTTGAACTTCATGAAAAGTCACCTGGCGTCCGCCCCGGAGAGGTAATCGAAAGAAAGGGCACTCTCGAGCGAGTTAGCCGCGACGTGGTCTATCCAGAACGGCTGCCTTTGCCTCCCCTCGAGGAGCAACCCGACAACGGCCTCGTCCGCACGCCGCCTATGGGCTGGAATAGTTGGAATCATTATCACGACCAGTTCGACGACGCAACCGTACGCCAAATGGCGGACGCCATGGTCTCCAGCGGAATGGCTGCAGCCGGCTACAAATACATAATCGTCGACGAAGGTTGGTCCAGTTCCCGCGATGCCAACGGAAATATTGTCGGAAATGCTCGCTTTCCTGACATGAAGGCCCTGGCCGACTATGTTCACTCCAAGGGTCTGAAAATCGGCATCTACTCCTCGCCCGGGCCACAGGTTTGCGGCGGCTATCAAGGCAGCTACGGCCACGAGGAACAAGACGCAAAGACCTTTGCTGACTGGGGTTACGACTACCTGAAATACGATTGGTGCGGCGCCAGCCGCATCTATCAGCGCAGCCCGGCCGACCTCGAGGGAGCCTACCAGAAAATGGCAGCGGCTCTCGCCAAGGCAAATCGCCCCATCGTCTTCAGTTTGTGTGAATACGGATGGGGTGATGTGTGGAAGTGGGGCGCCAAGGCCGGCGGCAATCTCTGGCGCACTACCGGCGATATCTCCGACCACTGGGCATCGATGGATCGCATCGGCTTTGCCCAGCTTGAAATCACTCAATTTCCGAAACCGGGCCACTGGAACGACCCCGACATGTTGGAGGTGGGTAACGGCGGCATGACCGCCGACGAATACCGTACCCATATGAGCCTTTGGGCCCTTTTGCGTGCACCCTTGATTGCTGGAAACGATCTGCGGACCATGACCGAGGAAACCAAGTCAATCCTGATGAATGCCGAGGTCATTGCCATCGATCAGGACCCGGAAGCATTGCCTGCGCAGCGCACTCCGCCGCAAGGCTCATCCGAAATCCTGATTCGCCCGCTCGCCAACGAGGCGGTTGCCGTAGGCCTGTTCAACCGCGGTTCTGCGCCGGCGCAAATAGGCTTTCGTTGGGACAGCCTGCATCTCAATGCCAACCTCGGCGGCAAGTCGCTGGAAGCTCGCGACCTCTGGAAGCACGAAGCCGTTGCCGTGACCGGCGATTCCTACACGGCAACCGTGCCTCCACATGGGGTAGTGCTGCTGCGGGTTGCTGTCAAGCAGTTCGGCACTTTCTAAGTCCACGGTCCTTTACAATCGGCGCGAACCAGTAATCCAACGTAGGGGCGGTGAGTTCAAGCTTTGTCCGGCAAGACGTTTCGGTGACTGCAAATTGGGCGTATGCAGGATTTGTGTCCGCAATTTAGCGCGAAAGACGCGCTGCGAAACACGGTTCACTGTTGTTCGATGAATCTCTGTGCGTTGTTGGACTGATAGGCATGCGAGCCATAGCGATGCAGTCATGGAAGTCTCGATAAGAACGCTGTATAGTACACTGCCCCCGGGTGGGAACTATCCTTGATTGGCCGCGCGCTTTGTTCGTGCATAACAGTTCTTCTTTTCCTGATCGAGCCTTGGGGATTGGCCCAGACGGCTAAACCTCGGCCGAGCGGATCGGGCGGGATGGCCACCGGCGGTGTCTTCAAGCCAGTCTTCGATTCCGCACACCGGCCCATCACCGCCGGCGGTACGGTCAAGACGGGTCCCGTCGTTTTCATGAATATTGCCCAGCAGGCTGGCCTTACCAAGTGGCACCACACTGCAGGGACTCCAGAAAAAAAATTCATTCTGGAAGCCAAGGGCGCTGGTGTCGCACTGCTGGACTATGACAACGATGGTTGGCTGGACATTTACCTGGTAAACGGCTCGACCTACAAGGCCCTGGATGGCCAGGAAGCGCCACCACGGGCGGCGTTATTTCATAATAATCACGATGGAACATTCACCAACGTGGCAACCCAGGCCGACGTTACGAATGACCGCTGGGGCTACGGCGCTGTTGTGGGCGACTTCGACAACGACGGTTGGCCGGATATCTATGTAACGAACTTCGGGAAGAACCGCCTCTATCACAATAATCGTGACGGAACATTCACCGACGTGGCGGAGAAGGCCGGAGTGGCCCTTGGCACTTGGTCCACCGGCGCCACGTTCGGCGACTACGATGGCGATGGCCGGCTCGACCTTTTCGTCGCCGGCTACCTTCAGTATGACGTCAGAAACCCTCCTGCCCTGGGCTCCACCAGCATCAATTACAGCTCCTGCCAATTTAGGGGCACGCCGGTGATGTGCGGCCCGCGAGGAATCCCGGGTGAGCACGATCATCTCTTTCACAACAACGGAGACGGCACCTTCACCGATGTCAGCGCGGAGCTTGGCGTCAGCGATCCGGACGGATATTTTGGCCTCGGCGCGCTGTTTGTCGACGTGAACAATGATGGCAAGCCCGATCTCCTTGTGGCCAATGACTCGTCGCCGAATTATCTCTACATCAACAAAGGGAACGGCACCTTTGACGATCGCAGCTATCTCAGCGGCTATGCACTCAACGGCGACGGACGAGAGATGGCGAACATGGGCATCGCGGCCGGCGACTACGAAAACAACGGGCACATGGATTTGGTAAACACCACGTTTTCCGATGACAATGACGTCCTGTTCAGGAATGACGGCACAGGCACCTTCACCGACGTCAGCTATGAATCTGGTATCGCTCAACCCACCATTCCATTTGTCGGCTTTGGCGATGGTTTCCTCGACTACGACAACGATGGATGGAAGGACCTGCTGATTGCCAACGGTCATGTCTATCCCAAGGTCGACAAACACCCCGAGTGGGGCACAACTTACGCTCAGCGTCCGCTGCTCTTTCACAACTTAAAAAACGGAAAATTCGAACTGGTTCCCGCAGTAGAAGGAACTGGGCTGGCTGAAGTGGAAGTGGGCCGCGGTGCCGCCTTCGGAGACATTTTTAACGACGGCAAAATCGATGTCGTTATCAATAATGTCGACGGAGTTCCCACGTTGCTGCGTAATGTGAACCCGGACCATCACCACTGGGTCGAGTTGAAGCTCATCGGCGGTCCCCGGAGCCCCCTTGACGCAGTAGGCGCGACTGTTTATCTCAACGCGGGCGGCATTCGCCAGCGGGGAGATGTGTTGAGCGGCGGCAGTTACCTCTCCTCCAATGATCCTCGCGTCCACTTCGGGTTGGGTGATGCCTCAAGCATCGACAGTGTCGAGATTCACTGGCCCAGCGGACAGAGAGAATCCATCAACTTGCCCGAACCTGATCGCATCTACACAGTCACCGAGGGAATGGGCATCACCTCTGCCCTGTGCGATGGCAAAGCCTGCTCCGTAAAAACAAGCAGCAAGCCCCGATGATCTGATGTGCAGGTCCTTTCCCTTGCATCGCAGCATGGCAATCAAAGAGCGAGCGACAGGACTGAGTACGACCGCGCTGGCAGTTTCAATGACATCCTGGAGCCAGCCTTGGGATTTTCGAGCGTCTGCGGAACCACGCGCTTCGGCTCCGCAAAGGTGTTAACCGCCTTCAGATCGGGTCCAGAAATGGTTTCGAATGTGACGACGCCGGTTGGAGTTAAGTCGTGCCAAATGATCTCGAGGTCTCGTGCATTTTCCAAATCACGGTTCAACACGAGAATGGCGGCGGTGTTCTTTTCCGGATCGAGAGTAGCCACAATGTCCAGATACGGCACGTTTCCGAATCCCGGAGCGGTCACACCTGTGCTCTCAATCGGCCGTCCAAGCGAGGTCACCTCATAGCCTGGACCATCAGGGGCAATGCTCAGGGCACGGCCGCGAGCATATTTGAGCGCCCAGGCATACGGGTAGTAGATGCTCTGGCGCAATATGCCATTCTCGTCTGTCATGATTGGCGCAATCACGTTGACGAGCTGCGCAAGACATGCGACTTTAACGCGGTCGGAATGCCGGATCAGGGAATTTGCGAGGCCACCGACGAGCAAGGCGTCTTCGAGGTTGTATGGTTCTTCCAAGAGATGAGGCGCCACTTTTCCGTGGCCGTCTGTCGCTTCGCCGCCCCGGGCGCGATACCACACGTTCCATTCATCAAATGAAAGAAATAGCTGCTTATTTGAGCGTTTGTGTGCTCGCACAGTGTCGCATACGGAGGCGATCTCCTGAATCTGGCGATCCATCGCCAGATTCATAGCCAGATATATTGAGCTATCGTTGCCAGTTTCCTCGGTATTTCCGAAATAGCGGTGGAGAGAGATGCCATCGACTTCGTCATAACACTCTTCCAGTACGGTACGATCCCATTCGATATAGGTTGGCATGAACGGTCCACTGGAGCCGCAGGCAATCAACTTGATGGATGAATCGAGTACACGCATTTGCCGGGCGGCGTCTGTAGCTTTGATTCCATATTCGCGGGCCGGCATGTGGCCAATCTGCCACGGCCCGTCCATCTCGTTGCCCACGCACCAATACTTCACGTTGTGGGGTTGTTCATATCCGTGAGAGCGTCGCAACTCGCTCCACTTGGTTCCCTTGGACACATTGCAGTATTCGACCAGAGCAGCCGCGTCTTCGGCTGACGCCGTGCCGAAGTTGAGCCCAAACAGAGGCTCGGTGCCGGCTAATCGCGCCCATGTGATGAACTCGTTCGTACCAAATTGGTTCGTTTCCAATGTGTTCCACGCCCGGTCGAGAACGGTCGGCCGGTCCTTTTTCGGGCCCACCCCATCCAGCCAGTGATAGCCGGAGACGAAATTGCCTCCGGGATAACGAACGATTGGCACTCCTAGATTACGAACTTCCTTCATTACGTCAGTACGCAATCCGTTACCGTCGGCGAATTTAGACTTTGGATCGTAAATGCCTTCGTAAATGGCGCGTCCGAGATGCTCGAGAAAAGAGCCGAAGAGATGGCGATCGATAGGTGCAATTTCCCGACCGGAATCGATGACGACGCGAGTCACGCGCGGCGCGCTTTGAGTGAGACCGAATCTGCCCAGCGCTGAACTTGCGGCAAGGGCCAGACCTGACTGGCTTGCCTTCTTCAGGAACCGCCGTCTTGAGACTGCCTTCATGTGATATCCCTTTTCCATGTTGGGAACCGCGCGAATGAACTCTGTGCGACGGCCCAAGAAGTTGCGCCGCTAACCATTCCAGAGTAAGCGTTTGCTCGCAACAAAGCATAGGAGAGGACCCATCGTTTGTCAAAGCAGCTCGATTCCCCATTCGGGCTAACATAAATTGGCAAGCTGGACGAATTTAGTCCAATAATTCCCGCCGATCGGAATCCACACTTTACTCCTTACACGCTCCTGAGCACGCATGACAAACTGAAGCTGTCGAACAAGACCAATTGGCCTTACCCGCGGCGGAAGACAGATGATCTCATTTCACCATCCACCCCCACGAAATTGTGGCGATCCGGATCTTGAAGGGACACAATTAGACAGGAGTGCTTAGCCTGTGGTGCAGTTGAGGAAAAAGACCTGCACCGTCACATCTCTACAATCCGCTGTCTGATATAAGAAGATTTGGCCCCGGATATGCATTCCCGCGCTAGCAGCCAAAGAGCCCTCTTGCCGTTGGCTCTCCTCGTTTTGTGCTCAACCGTCCTGCTCGCAGCTTCCGCCCCGCCCCGCCACGGCGGCACCGTCCCGCTCTCTGCGTCCGAGTCTACCCCCTACCCCGACACCAACGCCCCCGAACTCGGCATCTCCCTCACCCCCGGCCACATCGTCATCCCCCGCCTCGACACCGCCCCCAAACCTTCTGACTTCACCGCCGCCAAGTCCACTGCGCTCGCCCGGCGCATGCTCCGAATCGGCACCTTCATTCAGCGCTACCCCAATGACGGCGCCCCCGCCACAGAGTCCACCCAGGCCTACCTCGCCTACACGCACGACGCCCTCTTTGTCGCCTTCGTCTGCACCGACAAAAATCCCGCCCTCATCCGTGCCCACATGCTCGCTCGCGACTCCCTTGCCGACGATGACTCCGTTCAGTTCATGCTCGACACCTTCCACGACCGGCGCCGCGCTTTCGTCTTCGCCGCCAACCCGCTCGGCATCCAGTCCGACGCCCTCTTTAGCGAGCAGGACGGCTTCGACTTTTCCTTCGACACTGTTTGGGACTCCTGGGGCCAGCGCACGCCCACAGGCTACACTGTTCTCTTCCGTATCCCCTTTACGAGCCTCTATTTCAAAAATGCCGATCCCAGGCAGCTACGAACCTGGGGCATTATCCTTCAGCGCAACGTCGCCCACTCCAGTGAGAACGACTTCTGGCCCCGAAGCAACCACAACATCGCCGGTCGCCTCACCCAGGACATGGCCATCGAAGGCTTCCGCGACATCGAGCCCGGACAGAACTTCCAATTGGAACCCTACGCCCTCGCCCGGAACCTCCGCCAGCTCAACTCAATCAACCCCGTCGATCCCTACTTCGAAGACAAGCACCTCCAGGGTTACGCCGGCCTCGACGCCAAGTTCATCCTCCATGACTCCCTGGTCCTCGACACCACCGTCAATCCCGATTTTTCTCAGGTTGGCATCGACAACCCCGCCATCCCCAATCAGCGTTTCCCCTCCTACTTCCCCGAGGTTCGCCCCTTCTTCATCGAGAACAGCAGCTACTTCGCCACCCCCATCTCCCTCTACTACACCGACAACATTGTTAAACCCCAGTACGGCGCGCGCCTCACCGGCAAGCTAAGCCGCTGGGCCCTTGGCCTTCTCGGCGTCGACGACCGTTTCCCCGGAGAAGCCGTCCCGCCTGACGATCCTCAATTCAACGACCGAGCCGAGTTCTATATCGGCCGCGTCAACCGCGATCTAGGCTCCCTATCCAACATCGGCCTCATCTACACCGACCGCGAATACAAGGACTCGTTCAACCGCGTCGGCGGCCTAGATTACCGCCTCCGCCTCCACGACCGCTGGACTGTTACCGGACAGGGCCTAACTTCCCAGACCCGCAACTTCTCCGACTCTACTCAAGGCGAGCAGGATTGCGAAACCGATGCCCTCACCTGCAGCGGCCAGCTATGGCTGCAGGAACTTAGCTACTCCGACCTCCATTGGAACGGGTGGGCCGCTTACACCGATACCTCGGCCGGCTTCGTTACCGACACCGGCTTCTTCCAGCGGCCCGACATCCGCCTGCCGAACGGCCACCTTGGGTATGTCTTCCACCCCGTCCACGGCCCCATACTCTCCCACGGCCCCAACTTCTACACTGAGCGCATCTGGGACCACACCGGCCTGCCCCTCGACTTCTACTTCATCCCCTCGTATTACATCGACTTTCGCCACAACACGTCGTTCTCCGCCGCCCTCGTCCAAGGCCAAGACCGCCTCCGCCCCATCGACGACAGCGCCGTCGCTTCGAATGTTGAATTCCACAGCAGTGTCGGCAACGTTAGCTTGTACTCCGCGCCCGTTCCCTACTTGGCCATGGGTCTCGGCTACTCCGCTGGCAACGAAATCAACTACAGCCCGCCCGGCAATCAGGGACCCGGGCCGGTGGACATTAGCGCCATAGGCGGAAACCTTGAAGTCAAGCCATTCCGGCCTATCGACCTGCGCAACAACTACGTGTACACCCACTTCACCCAACCGGGTACCAACGCGCTCGTCTATGACAACCACGAACTCACCTCGCGCTGGAACTACCAGGTCACCAGAGCCGCGTCGTTCAACCTCATCGGCCAATACATCTCCACGCTTCCGCATCCTGATCTGACCAGCGTCCCGAACACAAAGACGCTCTTCGCCGACGCACTTTTCACCTACATGCCTCACCCCGGCACCGCGCTCTACTTTGGCTATCTGGGTAACTTCGCGAATTTAGATCGCGCCCTCTGCATCCGCCAGTCGGACGGCGAATGCAACACAAACCAACCCATCCTCCCCACAGCCACTGGCCCGTTGATGAACGACGGCAAGACCATCTACATCAAGCTCAGCTATCTCCTCCGTTACTAATCCGAAATTCCTCTTTTTTGGAAACAAGAGTGTGTATAGAACCAGCAAGATGAGCGGAAGAGGCGTGCCTACTTCTGGGCATAACTTTCAATGCCGGGGCGACGTTGAGCACCTCAAATTCGCGGCGTGCCAGCGACCCGTCAAAGCTCTGCCGCGATGTGTGATTCCTATTGCTCAGACACGGCCGTTTTAGGCCGATAGAGTGAAGATCGTAAGGATAGAAAAGACTCTGGCCCCGCAGGAATGCGGGGATTGATAAACGAATTAGAGATCCTTATGACGCTGTTGTTGCCGGGTTCTTCCTTTCGGCTGCACCGCCGCCCACGCAACACAAGCAACCGCAGACGCCTTAAAGGGGGGTCATATATGCGCGGACTCAAAGTTTTCTTTGGCACAACAGCGTTGTTCGCCGGCCTGGCTCTGGCGCCAGCGGCTCAGGCGCAACTGGTTGTCAACATAGGTGTTCAACCCTCTTGCGCATACGGCTACTATGACTATCAGCCATATGCCTGCGCACCGGTTGGTTATTACGGGTCGGGCTATTTCTACAACGGCATTTTCCTGGGCATGGGTCCGTGGGCCGGCTGGGGCTATGGTCACGGCTGGGGTGGCCATCGCTTTAGCGGAGATGGTGGAGGACGCTATCACGGCGGAGGCGGTTTCGCAGCTAGTCGTGGATACGCGGGAGGCCGATCGGAAGCACGCGGCGGTGGTTCCAATAGTGGCGGAGCGCGTCCCAGTGCGGGTCACGCGACAGCCCAAAGGGGTGGCACGGGATCAGCGCATAGCGGCGGCGGCCAGGCCCGTGGCAGCAATGGCGGATCTCGCGTTAGTGGTGGCCAAGCCCGTGGCGGCGGTGGCTCTCATGGCGGTGGTGGCGGTGGCCAGGCCCATGCTGCTGAGTCTCACGGGGGCGGAGGCGGCCAACACCGGTAAATACTGGGTGCTGAATCGGCGGCGGGGCCTCAGAGCTCCGCCGTTTTGTATTTCGGTCAAAAGACCCGATGATTTCCAATCCATTTTCCTGAGACGCAAGGGATCCGACGAGACTCGTGTAGAGCGAAGCCCAGTTCTTGTGATTCGCGGACTTCCAGGTGCGTGGAGAGCAGGCTTCTCTCCTTCGCCGCGGTAGGGCATGTCTGCCATTTGGATTCCGGCATTTGCGCTTTCCTTCCTCCGACCCATAGTCGAAGCGCCTGCGTTGAGCGCAAAAAAGCGCGCCCGACTTCGCAGGATGACCGTCTATTTATTGAGTTAACTTCGGTTTCTGGGCGCTAATGGTCCCTCATCAGTGCCAGTTTTCCCTGCTCCAGATCGACCGCAACTCTTCGAATCCCCAACGCTACCGGACTCACCACCCCATCAAAACTGTGGTTCGCGTCCCGGTCGTTATGGACTACAAACGCCGCCTCCCGGCCGAACGCCATTTCACCGAGCCTCAGGTCGATCAACCGCACATGACGGTGGTCGAAGTGGCCGAAGGCCCTGTCCCACGATCCATTTCGAGCCCCCCTCGAACTGGATGCCCGATCCAGCGGCGCATCGAAAAGGACCATCGAGTAAGCCCCGGTATCCATAAGCAGATGGACGTGTTCGTGATTGACCATCGCATCGACGAGCGCCAATCCTCCCTTGAAGTGGAGCGGAATCGAATCCGCCATCGGAGGAATAGGACCAAAGCGGATTTGGCGCGATTCATAGTCGATCACGAACGTGCTCTGGCCCAATACATCGAGACCCACAATGCCGTCGAGTTCGATCGGAAGCACATCTTGAATGGAGGACAGATCCTGGACGGACACCGCGAAGTTTTCCATCGTGATGGGGCCCACTCGCAGACTTGGCACGGTTGCCGTCCGGCTTGCTATCAAGCCGCCCATCACGGTCATGGGTGCAGGCTCGGTTATGAGATGAAGCTTTTTGGCGATCCGCGGGTCAAGCACGCTCGGAGATGCCCCAGTATCCAAAAGGAAGTTGAGGCCCTTCAAAGGGCCGGCTGATCCCCGAAGAACAATCAAGTAGCCACGGTAGAGCTCAAAAGCGAGCCTGCTTTCTCCCTGCTGCTCAATCCGGCTGTCTGCATATCCTTTGGCAGCCGTCTGACCTGCCACCACCAAACCCGTCAATATAACTACCAGTCGGAAATGCCGCATGACGCTCACCTCGGTGAGAACCATGCTGAATTCAGGGCGGTGGGACCTCAATTCACTCGGGCTATCTTATAGATCGAGAATTGTTTTCGCGACGGGAGAGGAACCGGAGAGGTGTGGAAGAGGAAGCTCTCCAGGCAAAATAGTTGAAGACGCGCATTTTCTGTGGCAACAATAGATGCGGAGGGCGGATCTTGGACTTCCCCAGGAATGGAGCAACGCCGGAGAGGAATGGAACCGGAACGGTTCGGTTTGGCACTTTTGAGGCTGATCTCCACTCTGGAGAGGTCCGTAAAGCGGGAGTCCGGATCAAACTCCAGGAGCAGCCCTTCAAGGTGCTCCAGATTCTGCTGGAGCAGCCGGGGAGATTGGTTACCCGCGAAGAATTGCAGTCCCGCATCTGGGCTGAAGAGAGTTATGGCGACTTCGACCATGCGGTCAACGTAGCTGTGGGCAAGCTCCGGACTGCGCTCGGGGATTCAGCCGACAACCCGCGCTTTGTCGAGACAATTCCGCGTCGCGGCTATCGGTTTGTCGCCACTCTGGAAGAGTCCCGCACTGAGGCTCTTCCCGCCGAGCTTTCACCAACTCCCGGCCTGCCCCACAAGGGTAAGGTTCGCCGCAGGTGGATACTGCAAGCAGCGTGTGCAGTCATCGCCGCCGGAGTTCTCGTGGCATTCGGGGTCTTGCTCGGGCGTCGCACTATTCGCACTCAAGTACCTGACTTTCAACGTCTCACTGTCCGACATGGCACTGTTTATTCGGCCCGATTTGCACCTGATGGGCACACCGTGGTCTACGCAGCCTCGTGGGACGGGGCACCGGTCGAGATCTTCGCTACCGACACCAAGCTCCCGGGTACGCGCAGCCTCGGACTACAGGCGACCGCGCTGCTTGCGGTTTCCTCCTCGGGAGAAATAGCTGTGCAGCAGTCGCCCGGCCCGGACTTTATGATGACGCTGCGCGGCACTCTCGGCCAGGTCCCTCTCACCGGAGGGTCGCCTCGCCAGATTGCCGAGAATGTCGATTGGGCCGATTGGGCGCCGGATAGCAAAACCCTCGCCATCGTCCGTGAAAAGGCAGGCACGCAGCAGATTGAGTTTCCCTTAGGCCACATAATCTACGAGACCACCGGTTGGGTAAGCCACGTGAGAGTGTCGCCCAAAGGCGATCTGGTAGCGTTTCTTGACCATCCCACCCCCAAGGACGATCGCGGAGTCGTTTCCGTGGTTGATCTGGCGGGACACAAGAGGGTGCTTTCCACCGGATGGGAGAGCGAGGAAGGGTTGGCTTGGTCTCCGCGCGGGAACGAGGTATGGTTCACTGCTGCGGTGGCCGGCCTGCAACGCCACCTTTATGCCGTGGATCTTTCAGGGAAAGTGCGCTTGTGTTTCCGTGGGCCGGGCGGTGTGACACTTCACGACATCTCTCCGGACGGACGACTCCTGCTCACCCGCGATGAGCAGCGCGCCGGAATCATGGGCATGGCCTCCGGGGCCACAAGAGAAAGGGACCTCTCCTGGCTGGACTGGTCCCTACCCACCGATCTCTCTCTGGACGGAAATACCGTGGTCTTCGACGAGCAGGGAGAAGAGATGGGGCCTAGTTATACCGTCGCCATCCGCGACCTGCGTGGCGCGCCTCCCGTTCCGCTGGGAGTGGGCATGTCCGGCGGGATTTCTCCCGACGGAAAATGGGTGGCTGCAACTGTCGACTACACCCAGATTGTGCTGTTGCCCACCGGCGCGGGCTCCTCAAGGAAGATCGACCGCGGCGGTATCCAGCAGTATGGGCACCCGGTTCGATGGCTCCCCGATGGCAAGCGAGTCCTCTTCGCCGGAAGCTTGCCTGGCCGTCCGGCCCGGTGTTTTATTCAGAACGTCGATGACGGCCACCCCCGTCCGGTGACGCCGGAGGGAATCACCGCTTGCCATGTCTCTCCCGATGGGAAGTGGATTGCAACCAAAGACTACGTCAACAATCAGGCACTTCTTTTTCCAGCGAATGGAGGCCAGCCTCAGCCTATCCCCGGTTTGTTGCCGGCAGAAAGCTTCGCCTGGACCTCAGACCCGAGATTCATGTACGTGTACCAATGGAAACAGGCTCCAATTAAGATCTATCGTCTCAATATCGTGACCGGCCAACGACAACTTGCCAAAGAGCTGAACCCCTCTGACACTACCGGGCTCTGTGACCTCTCCGAGATCAGGCTCAGCGCCGACGGCCGAGCTTACGTCTATGGCTACACGCGTCTACTTTCGGATCTCTACTTGGTTGCAGGGCTTCAATAGAAGTGCGTTTTTGGCGGATCGCCGACCCCGGGCCCACAAAGTGATTCTTCGCCGGTTCTTCCGTTCAGCCACCCTTAATGTCCCCGCGCGTAGGCTCTGTACTTGGAAGTGGCAGGATCATTCCGCAACTCACACCATCCGGGTACTCGGAATCAAGCCAGCCCCTCACTGGAGACACCACCATGGCCTACAAATTGCCCGTCGTAGCAACTCTCGCCGTTTTGCTTTCGTTTGCAGGTCTCGTCCACGCGCAGGACAGCGGCCCCTATAAGGTACTCAAGATCCAACTGGTCGGAGGCGATGGCGGATTCGATTACGTCACTGCCGACTCTGTTGGCCGCAACCTGTATGTCGCTCGGTCTGGGCCTGCTGGCCATATCGGCGTCTTTAATCTCGACACTCTGGCCCAGGTGGGAGATATCCCGGGTGTGAGCGCGCACGGCGGTGCGGTCGACACCGAGACAGGGCACGGATTCGCAACCTCAAAACCGGTGACGATGTTCGATGCGAAGACCTTTGCGATTCTGAAGAAGATTGACGTGCAGGGCAATCCGGACGGCTACCTCAACGACGCCTATAATCACCACTTCTACATCCTTAGCCACGCTGAACCGAATATCACGGTCCTCGACGATAAGGATGGCTCGATCCTCGGCACCATCGATATCGGCGGTGCACCCGAGCAGGCCGCCGCCGACGGCCACGGCAAAATTTACGTCGACATCGAAGACAAGGCCGCCATCGCGGTTATCGACGCGAACACGATGAAGATGGTTGGTCGATACGATGTATCGAGCAAAGGTGGAGGATGCGCCGGGCTCGCACTCGACGCAACGAACAATATCCTCTTCGCCACGTGCCGCGACAACAAGAACATGATCATCCTGTCGGCTACAGACGGCCATATCATTACCGATCTGCCCATTGGCAACGGGTCTGACGGCGCTGCGTTCAATCCGGCCACCATGGAGGCGTTCACCTCTCAAGGCGACGGCACACTAACCGTTGTTAAAGAGGACTCGCCCACCAGCTTCTCTGTTGAGCAAACGGTCGCCACACCGGCGCGCGCGAAGACTCTGACCCTGGATACTAAGACGAACCAGATATTCTCGATCACCGCCGAGTTTGGCCCGGTCCCCGCCGCACCGGCACAGGCTCCAAGTTCAACGCCATCTGCCGGCGGTCCCCCGGCGGGCGCCCCAGCTTGGATGCGTGGGCCTCGTGCGCCAATGATCCCGAACTCTTTTCAGATACTTGTGATTGGCAAGTAATTTACCTGGAACCAGCCTGTTTCCCAAGATGGTAGCTCAACGCCAGGTTTGCATTCATCACGTCGAGACCGGGGTTGACTGGGACCATAAAGGCGTTTGAAAAATGAAAATCGCTGAATAGGCCCAAGCGCAAATCCACCCGCTGAGTCATTTTGGTCTGCACGCCTATTGCGGTCTGCAAGCTGAAGCTCTCATAGGTGGCCTGGGTCGAGAGCACTTTTTGCGGAAAGGCGAGCATCCCGCCTTTGGTGGTGAAATACGGCTTCCAGGTGCGCTCGTCGCTGCGCCACATCATGCGAAAACCAATAGGGGAGAATCCCACTCCAGGTACCCATTTTTTGGCGGTGGTCAGCGGATCGCCCCAAATATCGGCCTTGGCTGGTTCCATCAGTACGATTACCGGAAGAATCTCGCCAACATAGTCCATCCTCGCCTTTAAGAAGTAACCCCAGGAATGGCGGTCGTACTCCAACCCAGCGGTAAAGAGCTTGCAGTCCTGGCCGCCGGCAAACAACCGCCAATTCCCATAGGACGCCAATCCCTCTACTGCGATCTCGCTCTCCACAGGCTGCTTGGCCGCTGTGCTCTTGGCGATCAAAGTCTCTGTGTCTTGAGATTGCCCGGGCCGTGGTGCAACGAGACACAACATAGTCAGGGCGAACAGGCAACAGAAGTGGAAGCCGTGGGTCAAGCAGAACTTGCTCTGTCGCGGGGTGAATCCAGACTCAAAAACTTGATCGTTCGGCAAAATGAGTCACCCGATCATGCGACCTGGGGTCCGGTTAAGTTACCTGTCAAAACAGCGGAGCGACAGCAACAGCGGTCAGCCCGCATAGGAAGAAGATAAACATCCAAACCAGTGCTACTTTTGAGCGGGCCGGTGCTGCGCTGAACTCGCGCCAGATAAACACGCCCCAGCATGCTGAGATCATGGTTGCACCCTGCCCAATCGAGTACGACACCGCAGGTCCGACGACTTGCGCCCGCGAAGCCACAAAGTTCGCGATTGTGCCCGTGCACCAGATTGCCCCACCCACAACGCCCCACAGATGCCAGATTCCCGGCGCACTCCAGTACCCTTTCATCCGAGCGGGCTCGCGACCGTCGAGCGGCATCCGCATCAGAAGGTAGTTCATGGGAACCGAACAAGCCGCCACGCCAATTACGAAGAACAGTACCGCCGCATACGGGCCCGGTGCGCCTTCTCCCGTCATGGCTTTGGCCACAAATGGATAGAATGCCCCCATCAGAAGCCCGCCAACCAGGCTGAGAACGATGCCTCTCCGGCTCGTTGCGCGGCGGCTTGATTCGCGCAGCCGATACGCAATCGCATCGAGCACAATCGCCGTCACCACCAGCACAATCCCGCCAAACAACAGTAGTGGGTTCCCTTTGGGCGAAATCACGTAGTTGGCGATCGCGCCTTCCACCAGCGCCAGTCCAATGCCAATTGGAAACGCAACCGCCAGGCCGGCGATGTCGATCGCCGCCACCACCAGCAGATTGGCGATGTTGAATACTACGCCCCCGATGAACGCCAACACGATGGGTCGCAGCCCGGCGTGCACAATGTCTTCATAGAACGGCCTGCCCACGCTTCCGAAGCTTCCCAACGTCAAGCCCCAAAAGAGAGTTCCGGCCCCTAAGCCAATCACATAGTCCCAATAAAACAATTGAAACCTGTACCCCGGACAAAGCTTCAGGGTGTTGGCCCACGATCCCCAACACAGCATGGTCAGAATCATGAATGAGAGAGCAATGAAGTACGTTTCAGGTTGATACATGCGTCGGCTCCAAGGCAGTTAAAACGCGTTCAAGTAATGCGAATCCACAGTCAGGTTGCCGAACTCGAAATGGCCCACCGCGTCGGCTTTCATAGGTCGGCTCTGATCCGGCGCATCTCAAAACTCAAGGCTTGGCGCCCGAGTCCAACTGTTGTGGCGTGATCTCCTCGCCGGCATTCGACTTGCGCAGCGTCACCGGGGTGGAATTATGCAGCTTCCTGAATTCTGCCAATGCCTTTGCTTGTTCTTCCCTGTTTCCTGCTGCTCGCTCGGCTTGCGCCAATCGGTACCATGCAACTTCGTCATCTGGCCGCAGCCGTGTCGCGCGTTGCAGCGGATCCACTGCATCCTTCGCCTGTTGGCTATCCAGGTAGACGCCGCCCAGGCCCACCAGCGCTTCCTCAAAGTCAGGGTACTTCTCGATGACCTGTGCGAATTGCTTGCGAGCTTCATCCAGGTTTCCAAGCTCTACTTGGATGTTTGCCAGCTCATACCCCGCGTTTCCATTGCTGGGATCGACACCTAGTTCGGCCGTAAACTCCCGTACGGCAGCCTCGCGATCCTCGGGCTTGTGCCCTTCTCTGAACTGAGACAAATAGATACGCCCCATCCGATAGTGGATGCCGGGGCGTTGAGGGTCAAGCTGAAGCACGTGATTGAAGGCGATGATCGCCGCGTCATACTGTTTTTGACTCTCGTTGGCCTCGCCCTGGGCCTGCAACATCCAGATCGACCCCGCCGCCTTGTCGTGCAATCTCTCCATCACGATGTAGGCAAAGTTTCCATAGATGCGGCCCGTGTGATACAGAACCTCGGGGTCGTCGGGATAGAGCTTGTTAAGTGCCAGAGAGGCCTCCACGGCATCCGAATCGCGGCTGAGTCCCGTGTACGCGCGCAAAAGCTGCAGGCCGCACATGCGCCTTACATCCTGATCGGCAGACTGCTTGAAGCCCTTCTCCAGGTGCGGCAGCGCCTCTTGAAACTGGCCCAGTTCCGACAGCGAAAGGCCCAGCAGCGTATCCAGTCTCGGCAGGCTTGGCTTAAGCCTTTGTGCCGTGCGCACCTCGCGTACCGCCAACTCATACTCGTGCTGTTGAAAATAAATCGCGGCCAGGGTGGCGTGGACTTCAGCGACACCGGGTTGCAACTTGGCCAATTGCTCAAAGTCGGTGCGGGCAGTATCAAACTGGCCGGCCGCCATTGCCTGCTGTCCCTCAGCAGCATATCGCTCTGACTGATCCTCTCTGCTTGCTTGCGCCCGGGCGGTCAGCGGAACTACGCAAAAGAAGACCAGCAACCAACTCAGTTTCGATAGCTTACTCATGATTGATTTAGTGTATCTCCTGCACAGAAAACTCCGCCACGTCCAAAGGGCGTGGCGGAGTGGAAGTAAATCAACAGTTGATCGGAGGAATCAGAATTGGATCTTTCCACCGAATTGAAGGACGCGTGCTGACGATGATCCGTAAATCAGACCGCCATTTGCTGAACCTACGTTGGCTGAGATGGGTTGGTTGCCGCCCGATCCAGCGACCAGCAGGCCGCCTACGTCTTGTGAGTATTGGTGATGGTTGAAGGTGTTGAAGGTATCCATCTTGAACACGAACTTCGCGTGTTCGCCAAGGGCGAAGATCTTGCCTAAGCCCATGTCGAAGTTGTTGATGCCCGGCTGGTTCAGGAAGTTGCGGGCTGAGTTGCCGTAGGTGCCGAAGGCCGGCCCTGTAAAGCAGCCCATGTTCAGCCAGAAGAACTGTGCCAGCGGAGCCGAGTAGGTGTTCTGGTGAAGGTTGCAGCCTGCGGTAATGTTCGCCCGCATGCCGCCGGTACCCGTGATGCCATCGATATCGGGCCCTGTGACTTCTAAGGGAAATCCCTTCTGGAAGGTTGCAACACCGGTGAGTTGCCAGCCGCCAATGATTTCGTCGGCAGCCCAGTTAGACCCGCCGGCAATCTTCTTGCCGCGGCCGAAAGGCAGTTGGTAGACCCAGCTAGCCACAACCCTCTGCGGTACGTTGAAGTCTGAACGGCCGTAATCCAGCCATGGCCTGGAGTTGTCCATGTAGCCCTCGTAACCTGTCGCGCTGGCGCCTGCTCCGGCGGTCGCCGACTTGTTATCCATGCTCTTGGACCAGGTATAGACCGCGGTCACAGCAAGGTCGCCCGCGCGATGTTCAAACTTCGCGTTGCCGGCGTTGTAGTGAGAGTAGCCCTCGAATCTGCCGTCGATGTAGGTTCCGTTGAAGTTCTGATACGGCAAGCGGCTGGCAATGCTGCACGGGGCAATCGCGGTTGCACCGACTGCATTGAAGTAGTTGCCGTTTACGTCCTGCTCCTGGCAAAGCGACAGGCTCGCGGCCGGAATATTGAGTGGTTGGGCGATATCCGTACGGTCGAGCATGTGCGAACCATGGGTTCCAACGTAGTTCACTTCCAGGGTGGTGTTCTTGGCAAGCTCACGCTCGACAGACAACGTCCAGGACTGAACGTACGGGTTGCGCGGGTTCTCTGACTCGATAACCGCGATGAACGACAAGGAATTCTCAGGGAACGGCCCCAGGGATTGGTGAGACGGGAACAACTGGTTGCCGTACTTGAGCGTGTCCAGACTGTTTTGCGTGGAGGGGTTCAGAGCGTTGCGGACGCTGTAGGGATAGATATCCCCAGAGTCGTCGATCTCGCGGCCCTCATAGGATGTAAAGAAGATCCCATAGCCGCCGCGCACGACCATCTTATCGTTCAGGCGGTAGTTGAAGCCGAACCGCGGTGCGAAGGGGTTCTTCGAGCCCGGATGCGGAACCTTCCCGCAGTAGCGCAGAATGGGAGTAACCCCATCCACTCCATAGTCGCCCCTGGCCACCCCATCGGTGGAGAGATTTGGATCGGCATAGCACAGGCCGCCCGCGCTGTTCTCGGTGTCGAGCCAGAAAAGGTGGTTCAGCTTTTCAAAGGTCGCCGCGTGGAAGTCCCAGCGCACACCGAAACTCAAGCTCAGCTTCGGGCTGACCTTCCAGTCGTCTTGCCCGTAGGGGGCAAAGTAGTTGTAGATGTGGGTTTGTGGGTTGCCTGCCTGATCGGTGGGGCTCAGCGGTCCGGGGACGAATCCCGAGGCACCATCGTAAAACCCCAGCATCATATCCGAAACGCCGTTGGCAGTGCCGCAAAGCGCATATCCGGTTGCGGCCTCGCAACTGGACGGAGAGCCCGCAGCCGCCGAGACCGGCTCGCTGTTGACGGAAATTTGATTCGAACCGAAGCCCCAGTCACCGTAGAAATCGTCATCCAGGTTGCGGGTGATGATCCAGTGGCGATAGTCGAAGCCAAAGCCCAACGTATGCTTTCCGTGAACCTTGGTAAGCGAATCGGCGAATTCCCATTCAGGAATAAACGATCCGCTGTAAGAGTTCACCGGTCCGCCGCCGCTGTTGAACCCCGACATGCCCACGTTCGGATACGTCTGTTGCAGAGGCCCGAAGGTGGTAAAGATGCCGGTTTCGGCAAGATCTGTAGGCAATGTTGCGGGCGGAGCACCCGAGCCTTCCGGCGCGTTGGCCGAGAGATAGCCAAAGCGGAAGTTGTTCACTGTGCTCTGGCCCATGTTGACGGTGTGCGAAAATTCCCAGGACTTTCCCTTCTCGAAATACTGCTCGAGACCAAGAACCGGGGAGCCGGAGTTGTAGTTCGACGAGTTTACGTAGTTGGAATACGTGTAGCGGCCAAAGACCGAGCCCCATTTTCCCAGGTTCTGGTCGCCGCGATAGGTCTGCTGGTTCATGTGCAGCGGCCCGGGAATGGCCTGGATGTAGTTGGAAATGCCTTCAGGCTGGTTTGCAACCGTCGGCGTATTCCAGAAACCGTACTTGATCGAAGCCAGACCAATACGGGACGTGAAGCGGGCGGATGGAACCTGGTTACTCGGGAAATTCGCCCCGGTTGTCGGATCGTACGGCATGCAGTTGTCGCCCAAGCTAAGCAGCGCTGTACAGGTGGCTGTTCCGTAGTCGGGCAGCAGGCCGCCTGGCAGAGGAACGTTAACCCCATTCACCGTCGCACCGCCGGCAATCGGCGTATACGACTCCGCCGCGAAATCTCCCGTCAGGATTGCAGGGTTCGGAACGGTCTCTGTCAAAAGCTGGCCGTTGTTCATGCGCCAGCCTTCGTAGTTGGCCATCCAGAACGACTTGTTGCGCCCGTCATACAGGTGAGGAATGTAGACCGGCCCATCCGCCACGAACCCAAACTGGTTCAGGTGCAGTACCGGGAGGCTGGTGGGTGTGCTGGTGATGTAGGTGTTGGCCTGGGCAAACGGCAGTGCATCGAACCCATTTTCACGGTGGGATTCGAACAGTGTGCCGTGCAGCTTGTTGCTGCCGCCCTTGCTGACTACGTTGACCTGGCTCGCGGAGAATCCATACTCGGCCGGATAGATGCCGCTCTCGACCTTGAACTCCTGGATTGCATCCTGCGACAAAATCACGGCCGGTGTTTCCATCGCCTGGTCGGTGTTGACCAAGCCGTCCAGCGTGAAGTTGTTGCCCTCAGGACGGCCACCGTTGATGCTGATGGCGTTGCCTTCGCCCTGACGCATGTTGCCCTGCTCGCCGCCGATTGTGACCGCGCCGGCGCCCAAAAACAGCAATTGAACAAAGTTGCGGCCGTTCAGCGGGAGTTCTTCTACCTGCTGTTGACTGACCAGTTGCGACAGCGCCGCGCTATCGGTGTCCAGTTCGACGGCCTGCGCCGTCACTTCCAGGGTCTCTGTCACCGCACCAGGCTTCAACGCCAGGTCGACGCGGACCTTCTGATCGACTGCCAGTACAAAGCCGGTCGTGACTGACTTTTGAAAGCCCTTCGTCTCTGCTGAAACCGAATAGGTCCCAGGAGGCAACGACGGAGCGTAATAGTCGCCCGCCGAACTGGTGACTGTCTTGAAGGCTTGGTTGGTTGCCGTGTTGGTTACTGTGACCTTCACGTCGGGAATGATGGCTCCCGTACTGTCGGTCACCGTCCCCAGAATGGTGCCTGTCGCGCCTGCCTGCCCGAACATCCTGCCGGTGCCTACCGCTGCCAGCAGAAGGAACAAGGCAAGACAGATTCGAAGTGTTCGCATCTTTATGCCTCCTTGAAAATTCTTGCTTCGACCTTGTCTCACAGGAAGCCGGCAATGACTTTTGCTCTGCGGTTCCCCGATTGGAGATGAAACACACTGGTCGCGGAAAAGTCCGCACCTACCCCAACGGGTGCAAAGCGTACTCAACGAACAATAAGAGTGTCAAGAGAAAACTATATTCCCGTTTGAAATATAAGAACCTCATAAGTATCCCCCTATTGGAAGGTCGTCAATGGATCGAAGACTAACCAATTTTCCCAGAACTATATCGATTTACTAAACTACGGCACGCATGCTCCGCGACGGCCGCCTTCGGGATCGTATTCCAATACGTAAAAGAAATGACAGCGCTTCGAGGATTACTGCGGAACCATGGTTATATCGGAGGGGGCAGGGGCCTTCACGCCCCTGAACGAGGCCCCTTCAATTCTGGGCCTTCAGCTCCAGGCCTTATCCCCCCGCAAGCGGTTCCTTTTGCCGGGAATTAGGCCCCACAAGCGCACAATCTAGGTATGGCCCCTATTCCGTTTCCATCTGGCAGGGGTTTGGCGGGCTTATACCAACCCCCACCCCACCCCCCTCCCCCCTCTGGATGGGCGATTTCCGGGGGCACTAACGGCCCGTTAGATGAGACAACCTACACTGAATCAATAACATAAAGGATACGCCCACTAACCGCACCATTATCTTAATGGTAAACAGAAGCCGTTGAAAAATGCCTCATTTCGTCGCCTTTGAGGCTGATTTTGGCAACTGACACGCTATTTGGAAGGAATCGACTCCAACAACGTCACCGGCCCCAGCATGCCTGACGGCAAGGGATGAAGATCCTCCATGCCTTGCGGTACAAAAAGCATCCCGTAGCGGTCCCACAAAAGTCGATAGTCCGGCAGCGCCGACCCTGCCAAGGCGTTAATTGCCGTGTTGCCCACCACGACACGCAGTTCGTTTGTGCCATCGTGGACAAAGTGAGTGACGTCGAGCCGGTAGGGTGGCCGCCAGACCGCGCCTGCGAACTGCCCGTTGACATACACCTGCCCTGCCTCGCGGATAGGCCCCTCTAGATAGGCCCGCATGTTAGGTCTCGGCGCCGGCGACGGAACAGGCACCCGGGTACCCGGCCCAAAATCGAGCACAACCGTAGTTCCCTGCGGCTTTCCACTAGGCAGGTTGAATTCCTTTTGATACGTGGCAAGTCCTGAGAAAAATTGCGTCCTCGCATTGTCGCTCCACGATGCAAGCTGATCCATATCCACACTCAACCCGCTCTCGCCGAATGACACCTTCCACTGCCGCGATAAGTTCGCGATCACGCTCTCGCGCCTCTTGGGCTGCGGCGTAGCTGCTGTGGCATCATCTGAGAAGTAGATCAGGCGTGATTCATAGGGAGCTAGGTCGAGGTCGATATTCTTCGGATCGGGAAGCCCTGTAATCTTGCCCGTAAATGCATCCCATGCTTCCGCGTGGCGGGCGGCATTACGAAACTGCGCGCGCACCTGCCTGGCCTCGTTGGCAGTGTTGGCTACAAAGTAGAGGTCCCCACCGGGGAGCTTGCGATGAATGAATCCAATCTCCGGCCTACGCGGGGATAAAGTCACATCTGGCGCGGCATACTTTGCCAAGTCCGCACCCAGTTGAGTTTCGTCCTCAATAAAATGCGCGGAAGCGATGCCGCTCTGAAACAGCGTATGCGACAGTTCCTTGAGCCGCGCCGAGTCTTGATCGGCATGCATCAGCCCGGGAGCCGTGGCCGGCAAGCGCCGGGTGGCGATCACGATTCCGCCGCCCCGCGCAAAGGCGAGGATCTTTTCGTAAGTCGAAACAGGCAACCGGTCCACGCCGGGAAGAATCAGCACCCTGTATGGAATGCCCACCCTGTCGATGGCATCGGGATCTATGAAGTCCACATTGAATCCGGCATCGAGAACCTGTGCAATCACCTGCTTTCCGAGGATGTGCTCCATCGACTCATCGATGCTTACGTTCGATCCCGACTCGTCGAACCCGGCCGGCGATGTAGGCGAGGCATGCTTCTGAAATCCGGCCGAGAACATCGCCCATGCGTCGTCATTGGGCAGCAGCAGCGCCACATCGTTGGCGGGCTCTCCCTGGCGAAGCGCAAAGCTGACCCTCTGTAGATACCGCGTCAGATCGGGCATCACCGGGAACCATGGGTTATGCCCGTTCAATGCTGCAGCCGCATACATGCGCCAGCCCGGCTCCGTTGCCGATGGCGGCGAATAGGGCCAACCGTGACCAACCAGTTGGTTGATCCCCTGCAGAAAATGCAGGTCCGCTTCCACCTTCATGTCTAAAGGCGTGGCCCGGAACGCAGGTGAGTGCAACCAGGTCCATGTCTCTGAAGAGATAACCGGCCGATGAAACAGGTGACCCGCCGATGCGGCCCAGCGCGTGTCAGAGAACTCCCGCCACATCTCAAAGGTAGCCTTGCCCTCCCCTTCGGGTAGATCGGCCAGCCGGTTGCTTGAGAGCGTCACCGGTGGGAACCCGTAGGTCTGCGAGCGCAACAGTGTGTGATGCTCCTGAGCCCAGGCCTGCATGGGAGTAAGGAAGTTCTCATCTGCCATCTCGGTGAGAGTTTTGCCCCAATCATGACGAATCGCGGCTGTGTCCGGTCCGGCATTCACCGATAGCGCCAGCAAGTGAGGTCGCAGATCGTACCCGCGTCGGCGCTGGAACTCGGTGAGTAATGCCGGGCTCCAGTCCGATCCATAATCCTCCAGGCTGTCGCTGAAGACGGCATACGGAGGATGATCGCCGAAGGCGGAAAGCAGACGATCGCCCACCGCATGGAGGTGGTCCTCCATGGCCACATGATCGTAATGATCGAGGACAAATCCCGCCGCATCCACGGAGGGGCGCTTCACCATCATCCCTGTGCGGCTGGAAATATACACAAGCAGGGTGCGGGTGGCCGGCGCGGGAGAAACTGCGTACCTCCCTGCAACCGGCACTGCCATCGCTTCTGCGCTGGTGACCTCCGGCCCCAGAGTGGAATGGGAGAACACTTTTGTGGGTGGGGGACCGGGAATCAAAAACGCCGCGATCAGTTCCTCGCCCGCATCCACATAGGGTGCCCGAACGGAGGTCGCACCCGGCTCCACCGCAAGAGCCTCGACACGCAGCTTGCCGGCAGCCTCGGTCACCGGAATGTGTGGACCGCCGAACGGCCAGCCACTGCACAGCGTCACATCGACGCGCAGTCCCAACCGCCGCGCCTCCTGAGCCGCGAAGCTCAATGCATCCAGATGCTCCTGTGATAGGTAAGGCGTGTTGTGAAATCCGGTCGACGGATCATCGAGCGCCAGAGGATAGAGGTTCGCGATTTCTACGCCGCCGATGCCCACGGATTTCATTTGTTCCAGTTCCCTGGTCAGCTCGGGCTTTGTCGCGGCAGGTCCAAACCACCACCAGCGCATCATGATGCGGCTCGAATCGGGCGGATCGGCAAACTCGCGATGCAAATCGGCAGTACTCGCGGCCCCTTGCGCCAGAACAGGCGTGTACGCCAACAACCCGAAGCCGACAAACAAGAGCAATGGCCAGAAATGGACCGTGCAGTGAAACAGGCGGCGATTTGCAAAAGTGGTGCGCGACATGAAAACTGAACCTCCTCAAGTTGCGCCCGGTTCATCTTCGGCGCGGCTTGCCGTGAATTAGATTGGCGTGTTCCTTCATAGCAGAGCCAGTCAAAAACGGCAATGCCTTCGACGTCGAGAAATTCGAATAGGAAAATTTTTGCCTTTCGGATGTTGGGCCTATTGTGCTAATGTCCTAGCGCTCCTAGAAATGGTGAACCATCGCCTCTGGCGCTATGGATCAATGGTTTCGTATCAACCCGAGAATGAACCGCAAGTTGCTGTAAACAAAGGAACAAACAATGAATGTGTTGACCAAAAGTCTGATTTCGGCAAGCTTGGTGCTGATCATGGGGCTCGCCGCCACGGCGCAAACCAACCCTGACCCGCTCCAGAGTGGCTTCCAGGACCCGCCCAACGGCGCTCGACCGAGGGTGTGGTGGCACTGGATGAACGGCAATATTACCAAGGAAGGCATCAAGCTGGACCTGGAGTGGATGCACCGGGCTGGTCTGGGAGGCTTCCAGAACTTTGACGCCGCGCTGGAGACACCGCAAGTTGTCGAGAAGCGCTTGGCCTACATGACCCCAGAGTGGAAGGACGCATTCAAATATGCCACCACTCTCGCCGATCAGTTTGGCCTCGAAGAGGCCATCGCCGGCTCGCCGGGTTGGAGCGAGTCCGGCGGTCCCTGGGTACCGGGACCTGAGGGGATGAAGAAGTATGTTTGGAGCGAGACCGATGTTGAAGGCGGTCAGCCATTTACCGGCACACTCGCCCATCCTCCATCGAACACTGGGGCGTTTCAGAACATGAGCGTCCATGATCAGCAGCCTCCGCCGGGTACCATGGCGATTCCGCAGTTCTACGCCGACGCTGTAGTCGTGGCCTATAAAAAAGCAGCAACCGACGAGTCTGTTGAAGAACTGCACGCCAAGATCACAGCCAGCGGCGGCTCCCCGGACTTCGCCATGCTTTCCGATGGCGACCTGGAAAAGGGCACTAAACTGCCCATCCCGGCAGAGGGTGCAACTTCCTGGATTCAATACGAATTTCCTGCGCCGCAGGCCATTCGCGCCATCACCTTCGTCATCAAGGAACCGGATATGATTGCGGCTCTGATGGCCAAGATGGGCCCTCCTGAACAGACTCTTGAGGCCAGCGACGATGGACAGAACTTCCGGGTCATCGCCAAGCTTTCCGGCGGCAGTGCCCCCGAACATACCATTTCTTTTCCGGCGGTGACGGCGAAGTTCTTCCGCGTCTCATTCAAGCGCACCCCGCCACCTCCGATTCCCGCCTGGGCTGTCGGACTTACCCCGGAAGACTTCGGAATTAAGGTTGGCCCGCCGCCCACCGACTATGAACCCGTTGAGGTGGTGCTTCACCCCGGAGCGCGCGTCAACCGGTTTGAAGAGAAGGCAGCTTTCACCGCAGAGCCGGATCTCTACGGTTTTGCAACCCCGCCTGTGGACCCGGCTGACGCAGTCGCCAAGTCCGATGTGATCGACCTGACCTCGAAGATGCGTCCCGATGGAACCCTGGACTGGACGCCGCCTCCCGGCCACTGGGTCGTGCTTCGCTTTGGCTATTCCCTGCTGGGCATTACCAACCACCCCGCCACCGCAGAAGCCACTGGTCTTGAAGTGGACAAGCTGGACGGCAGGTTTGTGCGGAAATACTTCAACACCTATCTGGACAGCTACAAAGAGACAGTGGGTGCGGACTGGATGGGCAAGAAGGGAATCCGTTACGTCATCAACGATAGCTGGGAAGCCGGTTCGCAAAACTGGACCGACAATATGATCGCGCAATTTAAGAAGTTGCGCGGCTACGACCCAACGCCGTGGATGCCGGTTCTGGCCGGACAGGTGGTAGAGAGCGCCG
Source organism: uncultured Occallatibacter sp. (assembly GCA_964396795.1). GTDB lineage: Bacteria > Acidobacteriota > Terriglobia > Terriglobales > Acidobacteriaceae > Telmatobacter. The sequence goes on from CAYNGB010000004.1 coordinate 77,975, forward strand.
CAGCCAGCGACAAGTTCCTGTGGGACTTCCGCAAGACCATTGGTGACCTCATCGCCAACGAACACTATGGCGAGTTGGAAGCCGTGCTGCACCAGCGCGACATCGGCCATTATGGTGAGTCGCACGAGTCTGGCCGCGCCTTTGTGGCCGATGGCATGGAAGTGAAGAAGTTCAACGAAGTGCCCATGAGCGCCATGTGGACCCAGGTACCCGGGGTCAACGAAGAGACATTCGGTTACAACGCGGATGATCGCGAGTCGGCGTCCGTGGCTCACATTTACGGGCAGAATCTTGCCGCCGCTGAATCCATGACCGCTGCCGCCGCGCCCTGGGCATGGTCACCTTCAACCCTGAAGCCCACCGCCGACCAGGAATTCCTGAACGGCATCAATCGCTTTGTCATTCACGAGTCGGCCCACCAGCCGCTGGTGAACAAGGCGCCCGGAATGACACTTGGGCCGTTCGGCCAGTGGTTCAACCGCAACGAAACCTGGGCCGAACAGGCCGATACCTGGATCAACTATCTGGCGCGCACCAGCTTCCTGCTCCAACAGGGACATTTCGGTGCGGACCTGATTTACCTCTACGGCGAAGATTCAAACCTGACCGCAATCTTCGACAGGAAGGCACCCGATGTGCCCGCGGGCTACGGCTTTGACTATGTCAACGCTGACGCCCTGATCCACGAATTGAGTGTCTCCGACGGCCGGATTACCACCCCCAGCGGCATGAAATATCGTGTCCTGGGACTTGATCCTTACAGCCAGCACATGTCGTTGCCGGTTTTGCGCGCCATTCACAAGCTGGTTGTCGATGGTGCGGTGGTTGCCGGACCAAAGCCAACCGATGATCCCAGCCTGTCCGACGATCAGGTCGAATTCCAGATGTTGAATGACCAACTGTTCGGCGACGGTACGGGAGTGCACCAGGTAGGCAAAGGCACCGTATACGCCGGCCAAAAACTCGGCGATGTCTTCGCCGCTATCCAGGTAACGCCCGACTTCGACTACTCCAAGCCGGAAGCCGACGCCCGCCTGCTGTTCGTTCATCGCAAGCTCGACGACGGCGATATCTATTTCGTCGACAACCGCAAAGACCGCAACGAATCTGTGGATGCAACGTTCCGCGTAACCGGCAAGACGCCCGAGTTGTGGCACGCTGAAACCGGCGTAATGGAACCCGCGTCCTACAAGATCGCCGACGGCCGCACCACAGTCCCATTGAAACTGGAACCTTGGGGCACCGTGTTTGTAGTCTTCCGCAAACCGGCCACCGAGACCTCGGTTACGCTGCCTGCCAAGAGCGAAACCGCGGTTGCCACACTTGCCGGTCCGTGGAAGGTAACCTTCCAGCCGGATCGCGGGGCTCCGCCTTCCATCACCCTGAAACAGCTCTCATCCTGGACTGAAAGCTCCGACCCGGGAGTGAAGTACTTCTCCGGCGCGGGCACTTACACTAAGACGATCAATGCCAAGGCTGCCTGGTTCAAGGACGGCGCAAAGGTATGGATCGACTTGGGCGACGTCAAGAACCTTGCTGAAGTCACAGTCAACGGCAAATCACTAGGAGTAGTCTGGCACACGCCTTATCGTGTCGACGCTACCTCCGCTCTCAAGCCTGGAGCCAATGAAGTAACAATTAAGGTGATCAACGCGTGGGTTAACCGGCTGATTGGCGATGAGCAGCCCGGCGTCACCACCAAGATCACTTTCGCCGACGTGAAACCGTACAGGGCCAAGTCACCCCTGCTTCCTTCTGGATTGCTTGGACCTGTGCATGTTTATTCAGTCTCCGCAAAGTAAGGAATGCGGTGAATTGGTAAATCCTCGAAGGGGATTCCGGGGCATTATCTTCGCGGTCTCTGTCTGCTGAACCGGCGAAGAATGCAGTAACTCGGAACCCCTTCAAGGCATCGTCAGTTTGGTCTATCAGCAGCAGCACAAAGGGCCCGTACTCGTCTGTCGAGTACGGGCCCTTTGTGTTGAATGCAAGGCAGAGTACAGAGTGGTGCGATCAGGATGAAAGCCCTTGTGTCCTGGTGCACAAGGAGCGTACTGGAGATTGTGGAGTCTCAGCGCAATGAGTTGCTAGGTAACTCGCGCCGCCGGAACCAGCGTAACAGGGCCCATCAGCCCGGATCGAAGCAGCGGCGCATCTTTGCTCCAGACCTTGATGATACTGAACGTAAATCGCCCGGTCGGGCTCGGCTTGCCGTCAAGCAACCACTGAGGAAATGCCTTGAGCGTCTGGAGTAAAGGTCGCCGCGGCTGATCTTGCGCTGTGCCTTGCGCCGGCGGCGGTCCCGTTCTCAAGGGAGCATCCCACTCGCAGTCGTCGGGAAGATTTTCGTCTCCGATGATCCGGTTCGGCCACAGGTTCACCACCATCACTTCCAGCGAATTGGCGCCCGCGCGAGCCACGCCGCTGACATCGATTTGGAACGGAGCTCTCCACAGAATGCCAAGATCCTTTCCGTTCAGCTTCACCTTGGCAATGACTCCCACCTCTCCAAGATCAAGGAAGAGGGCTCGATCTCTGCCCACGAGCGACGCCGGGATCTCGATCTCTTTTATGTATGTCGCTTTTCCTGAGAAATACCGAATGCCAGGGTCGGAATGCTCGCTCCAAGAAATCAATTCCGGCAGTTTCACTCTCGCCGGCGCACCCCAATCAGGAGTAAACTCCACGCTCCACGAGCCGCTAATCTTGAGCGGATCGGGCAAGTGGGCAACATTCACGGCGCGCTCTGTGCCATTGGCTAGCCGCAAGCTGTACTGCCCCGGCTGCCAGACCAGGCTCTCGAACGAACTGCCCTGCCCCCGGCTGACCTGGATAGTGTTTGCGGAGCCGGACGCGAGCGCGTTGCCGTTGCGCGTGATTGCGGTAACACGGTCCACTTCCGGCTTGCCATGAGCGGGGAAAATGACGAACACAGAGCCGAACTGGTTGAGCGCGACCGGGACACGGGTGACTGCATCGCCGTCCTCATAGACAGCAGGTCTCTCGATGCGACCGCTCTCAGGCCACCAGAGTTCCGGACGCCGTCCGCTGACCCTGAACGAGCACAGCGCCTCCATGGCCTGGTTGTTCTTGTTTGCAACAAAGTAGATGTCGGTTCCATCTTCGGCCCTTCGGTGGATATATCGATAGGGCGCAGTGCCTCCGCTTGTGAAATCCACGGGGACGTTGCTTGCAGCTAGAACTTCCTGTGGCGTCCGGCCCCAGACGACACGTCCCTGCCCAACTTTACGGTCGCCCGCCGGTGCCGCTGCACTGCCCCAAAGCCTGTCGGCAATCGCAGACAGCTCCTTATCGCATGCGGGGTAGTTGGTCAGGCTCGGCGATTTCACCGGCCGCGGCCCAACCACTGTCATTCCTTCGTTCACCAACTGCTCGATCCGTTTCAGGAGCTCCGGTGTCATCAACCCTGCCTGCACCTGTTCGCCTTCCTTCGGCAACACCAGCAGGCGGTAGCTCATGCCGTCGGGAAGTACGATCCGGCCGTCTTTGATCGAGATGCGCTTGTACACCGTGTCAGCGGTGCAGCCGTCAAAGTTGTATCCCGGAGGATCGGGCGGGACTGGGTTCTTCATATCCACGCCGGGCGGCATGAAACGATTCGGTGCCGCTTCAGTCTGCAGATAGAGAAGATCGGCGACAAAAAGTCCCTGACGCAAAAGGTATTGGCAGCGCATGATGTATTCGTGCCACGCCTTGGACTCTTCCCACCACGTCTGCGTCCGCTCGTAGTGCTGGCCCCAGAAGGCCATCGTCATGCCAGGCTTGCGGTTTAGAAACGGCTGCATGGCGTAGCGGTGAAAGATGAAGCGGTTGATTCCGCTGCAGAACGCCCAATCGCCGAGCGGCTTCAGAGTGGCTGGGTGGCCAAGCCAATTCTCCCCCGGCATCGCCGTAAATGCTTCGCTCGCCAATATTCTCTTACCATTGATATGCGCGGCTGAGGCCATCACCGCAGCCCATGCGTACGAGCGATTCACCCTCCCGAAGTCACCCGCCTCATTGAGGGGCTGGTTCTCGCGCCGATACCAGAACTCCGTTTGTGGCTCGTCGAGATACCCGGCAGACGTCATCTCGTCCATCGGGTCACCATCATAGGTCTCCGCGGAAAAGCGCAGGCCGGCTGCATTTGCCAATTCGCGAAGGCGCCCAAAATAGTTCTCCGCGATCAGGTCGGAAACAGTCTTGCGCAAGTCCCACAGGAAGCGTTCCGAGACTTCCGCATCGCCGACCACTCTCCCGGTCATCACTGGCAGAAAGGGCAGAACGTCGTAACCGCGTCTTTTCTTGAACTCCTCTCGAAACAGGGGTGACCAGTTCTGCGAGCCCACTTCCCAACTGTCGACGTGCGTGGAGACCAACGTCTTGCCGCCAAGCGGGCCAACCAGCTTCAGCAGCTCCCCGATGAAGTGCTGGAAATGCTGATCGACCGCTGCCTTGCTCAGTTTGTCGCACTCCAGACCCTGTCCCGCCGGCGGACAAGGGTGGTTGGACGCGCCTGTTGAGCCGTGGCCGAACCGAATCACCGTCCAGCTTCCGGCCGGCGCTTCCCAGTTCAAGTGACCGTTCCGGTAATGCTCCGTGATATCGAGAATCCGAGCCTGATCGACAGTGGAATTCACGGGAGCGGGATTAAAGCGGATTGGCAGCAGCGGAATTCCCATTCCCATCCCGGGCGGCGTCGACAAGGCCTCGAAATCGGCTTTGAATTTAATATTTTTGAGCCGATAGGACGGGTCCTCTGGTGTCGGAAACGCAAGCACCGCGATATCGCGATAATAGTCAGCACCCAATGCGGGCTCTTCCGGCGGCTCACCCGTGCCGCGGCGGCGACTCTCCTGCGGTTTGGGCTGGGGCAACTCACCGTCGAACTTGCTTCCGCCCGCAACCGCAACCTCTGACCACAACACTCGTTGCATCGACAATTCGGGCGTATTCCAGGGCCCTCCGCTACCAGCCCAACCCGCATCGTTATTCATATTGATTTCGAGTCCGAGACGGTTCGCCTCCTGGCAGGCGAATCGAAACATCTCTTTCCACGGCTCAGTGCCGAACGCCACTTTGCCCTGCGGCGAACCGTCTACTTCCATGATCAAGACTCCGCCGATCCCCACCCGTTCCATCGCTTCCAGATCCGCGGTAATGCCTTCCCTGGTGAGATTGCCGTTGATCCAAAACCAGTAAACCCACGGGCGGGTAGACGCTGGCGGATGCACAAAGCCATCCGCCAACTCCTCCGTTGTGGCGGCACCAGCTTGTTGTGAAGAACCAAGCCCGATCCAGATGCCCGCGGACACTGCAGCCGCACCCTCCAAAAAAGTTCGACGGTCAATTGTCAAAGCCCTCGCCATCGGATGACTTTCCTTTCCTTGCGAAGTTCGCCACCGATCTGTTTCGAATGTCCAGTGGTCTACTTGTTCGTTGTCTTGATCACGACCACGGGACCGAGCAAACCGGAGGTCAACAATGGCGAATCCGCTTTATAGGGATGAATAACCGTGAATGTGATCTTCTCCGCGTTGGGTTGCTGGTCGCCTATAAGGCGATTGACCCAGGCGTTAGCCACTTTGATTGAAATCTCGTTTGCGCCCGGCTTCAAAACACTCGTGACGTCCACACGGTAGGGCGCGTGCCAGACAATGCCCACCGGCTTTCCGTTGACTGCAACTTCGGCCAGGTTTTTCACGTCGCCCAGATCGATCCAGAGCTTTGCACCTTGAGTGAACCAGCTCGCCTGGGCATCGATTGTCTTTGTGTAAGTGCCGATGCCGCTGAAATATCGAATCCCCAGATCGGAGTTCTCGCTCCACGACGTGAGATTGTCGAGGGTCGCGGTAGCAGGTGCGCCTCGGCCAGCCTGGAAGCTAACGGGCCAAGGTCCCTCGACCGTGGTCAGGGTGGTGTCTGTAGCCGCAGGAACGATGGCCGACATCGTTTTGGTGGGCTTACGGAATACGACGAAGACCGCGCCCCAGGGTTCGAGCTTCAAAGGCACAGTGGTGTTGCCATCGGCCATCGTGTAGCTGACTGGCTCGCTCAAACCGGTTTCAGCATGCCACAATTCGGGCTGCTTGCCGGTCAAGCGAAACGTCGCGTTGAGGCTTTCGCTGCGGTCGCTTCGGTTGTCGACGAAATATATATCGGCATTGGGCATCTCGCGATGAACGAAGATCAGGTCGGTGTCGGCCTCGGGTTTGGTGTAGTCGAAATCCGGCGATAGCTTGATCTTGGTCATCGCCTCCGCAACAGTCTGCCCTGCGAAGACTTTGCCCTTGCCTACTGTGTGATCGCCGGAACCGTCGCCGAAGAGTTGTGTTGACAGCTTCTGGAATTCGGCCGCATCATCCGCGAGGCTTGGATCGTTCGACGGCTTTGGACCGGCAACTGTCGCGCCATCCTCGACCAGCTTATGCAGGGCGCGCAGCACGGGCAGTGACATGTGCACGCTGGCCGGATCAAGACCCAGCACGCGATAGCTCATTCCGCTCTCCGTTACAACCTTGCCGTTCTTCACCGACAGCGCGTGAATCAGACCGTCGGCATTGATGTAGTCAAAGCCATAGCCAGCCGGTACATCGGGGCTCTTATCTGCAAAGATCGACGTGATGTTATCGTCTTCACCATAGAAGTAGATAAAATCTGCACCAAAATGACCCTGTTGCAGCATGTATGAACTGCGTGCCAGGTAATTGACCCAAGCGCCTGCCTGCTCCGCCCAAGTCTCGTTGCGTGTGAACCACTGACCAAAAGGTCCAAGGCCCAGCGCCGGCGCTTTGCCCACGAGCGGCTGGTGGACCGAGCAGTGAATGACGAAGCGATTGATGCCTTGGGCCAGTTCCATGTCGGCAGTGGGCTTGAGCGTCGCCGGAGACCATGCCCACGGTGCCCTTGAGGCTGTCATGGATTCTGCGGCAGCGATGTTCTGGCCATAGATATGCGCCACGGAGGCCGATTCGCGATCATCGGCGTTGTAGTCGTACATCTCATTATTTACTCCGGGAATCTGCGTCCACATCGCTCCCATGGGAACATCGTCAAGCTTCTTTACCTCCATGCCATCGGCGACGAACGCGCGATGATCTTCATGGGACTCGCCATAGTGGCCCATGCCCCGTTCTTTCAGCGATGCCTCAAGCTGGCCATAATGCTCATCAGCAATTAAGTCGGCGATCGTCTTGCGGAAGTCCCACAGAAATCGGTCGCTTGCCTCCGCGCTCTCTACCACTCGTCCGGCCAAAACCGGCATCCAGGGTCGCGGATCGTAGCCGCGTCGCACCGTGAACTGATGGACCATGTCGTCAGTCCAGTTCTGGTTGGCCGCTTCCCAGCTATCGGTAATTACGTATCGGATGCCACGGTGGCCCATAAAGTCCGCCCCCACAGCGTCCTTGTACATGTCCAGGTAGTGATCCATGTAGTTCTTCACGTAGTTGTGGTTGAGCTTGTCTACTTCTAGTCCGGTTGCCTCTGCACTGGCCGGCGAGTTTTTCGCGCCCGTCAGCGAGTATCCGAACCGCAGCACCACCCACTCTCCCGCGGGCGGTGTCCAGTCCAGCGTCCCATCCAGTCGCATTTTGGAGGTGAGGTCCACAACGTCATTTTTAGAGATGGCGCTTCCTGACGCTCCCTCAGGAGTGGCAGAGGCCGACAGATCTGGTGCCGTGGCAAAGCCCGCTTTCTCTTCAAACCGGCTGACGCGCGCACCCGGATGCAGAGCCAGTTCCGCTATTTTGTAATCTGTGTCCGGCTTCGGCGGGTTTGCAGCTCCCGGAAAATCCCCGCCAGGCATCGCGGACGTTGCAGGTGGCTTTGCTGTGGTCCAGGAAACGCGGAAGAACTTCGCAGTGACCGGGGCAAATGCGATGGTGCGCTCGGGCACATCTCCGCCTGGGGCGAATCCATGCCTGAGTGAAGTCAGTTCCGCGACCAGATGAAACTGTGTTCCGTCATCACTGGACTCCAATATCGGAGTTGGGATCGGTGCACCCCGATCGAAGAATCCTCGCGACCCGCCCATTGCAATCGTGATCGCCTGCACAGTTTGTGGCTGGCTGAACTCGTACTGAATCCAGGATTGTTCGCCAACCGCCGCAATAGGAAGCAGCGTGTATTTGACCAGATCGCCATCCGTCAGCACCTTTGGGTCAACCTGCCCTCCGCTGCTCGTAATCTTGGGATTAAGAGACATCACCGGCACATCCCCCGCCGGTGCGCGATAAGCAATGACCTCGCTGTCAGTGTAGTAATCGGGCGCAGGTTTCGCGCCCGGATCCATGAAATTGGCGGCCGGCGGTGCACTTTGAAACGGACCCGTAGTCGTAGGCGGCTTCGCCAAAGTACCCTGGAACGGCGCTCCTCCATGCACCTCAGTCTCGCTCCAAACCAACTTTTTCATCGCCTGTGCAGGCGGAACCCACGGCCCACCTGTCTCGCTCCATCCGGGAGAGCCTGCAATCGCTTCCTCCAGCCCGAGTTGGTCCGCAAGTTTAGTTGCATAGAGGAATGTTTCCTTCCACTCCGGAGTCATGTAGACCAGACGATGGTCCACCACCTGGGGAGTCATGAGCGCCGCATCAAAGGTCTGGAATCCGCCCAGACCTACCCGGTGCATCCACTCAAGATCCAACTGGATCCCCTCCTTGGTGATGTTGCCGTTCATCCAATGCCACCACACCCGCGGACGTGCTCCGTTAGGAGCGTTTTCAAAGCCGCTCTTCAGTGAATCTCCGGTACTCTGTGCGTACGCCAGACCCGCACCAAGGGCGAGAACCAGCATGCCGCCCGCTGCCCGAACCATCCAACTTGCCGCCGCAGTCTTCTTCATTTGTGTCTCATCTCCAAAACGCTCGTGTGTGGTGTTACCAAACCTTCGTTGTTTTCTGTTGAACCAGGATGCTCGCTCTTCCCATGAAACATCGGATCAATCGCGTTCGAATCTTGACTGCTTATCGAACACCAGGCGCTGCTCAGTGTCGCCGAACGCATTGTGAGCTTCAACCAGCTCGATCAAGTGACTGCCGTCATTAGAAAGGAAATAGCGTCTCTGTGTGAATGACAGGCGGCCAGCGCCCGCGCTGCGTTCAGTCACCAGCAGATTGTTGCCCTGCCACTCGGCTGAAACTTTCAAGTGGGCCGGTGGCATGCCGGGAAAGGGAGGTGGCGTCTCCGCATCGTGTTCCTGGCCGTCCGGCGTCAACTCCGTTTCCACTTTCGTGTCTGGCAGGGGTATGTTCATCATCGCGACGTGTGTGGCGATGTCGGTCTGATGAATGGTGCGGTCTCCCTGCACCAGCACTTTTGTGAATTCATAGTCCGGCGAAGGATGGTCTCCTGCCAGGAAGCTCGCGGCCATGTTCAGTTTCCAAGTCCCACTGAGGTTGGCCTGTTGTGCGGCGGCTGAGAGGGTCATCGCCGTGGCTAATGTTGTTGCTGTCAGGCATTTCAACATGGTCTGCTCTCTCCTTTGGCAAGAGTTGGTATGGTAGCCGGCATTCTAGCGTTCCAATTCAAGCAACGCGATGCCATTTGGAGGTAGTTCGATGCTGAGAACAGGGGGGGCGCCAGGAGGAAGCGTGTGAGCGGTTGGCTTGCCTAATTCTGCAGCATCCTTTAGTTGCTTGATTTGATCCTGGCTGGGATATTTGGGGCTGCCCATGGCTTTCCAGGCGGGCAGTGCCGATCCGGTTTCCGCGTTCACCTCACTTATGAGAACCTGATTGCGTCCGCGCAGACCGTTGAGTTTCAGATGGAGCGCACGCGAGGCGCCTGCTGCGTGGTCTGTGCCGGCGCCCGCGGCCATCGGGTTGCCGTTCGCAACCGCGCCAGCCTCCGCGGCTGGTATCAGGTTCCAGGCTAGAATTGCAGACGAGCCGTCTGCGCGCTCAGTTGCCAGGACAGGGCCGTGACTCGAAAGCAACTGTCTTTCTCCGAGTTTATGCAGGAATGCAAATGCGTGCAAAGAAGGTCTCGCGATGCCCCACTGGTCCAGCATCCCGAAGGTCTCATTGAAGATGCCACTGGGAACTCCGCCCTCTTCAAACACGTTGCTGAACGTCCAATAGGACATTGTCTCCGCGAGTCCTATGCAATTCTTAATGGTGTCGGCAATAAACGCTGGGTTCTGCGAACTCCACTCAGTGATCAGCAGGGGAAGGTGTGGCATGGCGGACGACTCTACCTGGTGCTTGACCTGGTCTACGCCCCGCGGAATAACTTGCTCGAAAGAGTAGGCGTTTTCGCGACCAAAGATATACTTCTGCGGATCGTTGGGATAGACATGAGTGCTGACGAAGTCGAGCGGAATCCCTTTGACATCGCAATACCGGATCAGATCGGGAATCCAATCCAATTGCGCCGTTGACGGTCCGCCAATCTGAAGGCGCTTGTCGACGGCTTTCACGGCGAGCGCCGATTGCCGGTACAGCTCGAAGTACTGCTCTTGCGTACCTGCCCAAAACGGTATATTCGGTTCGTTCCAGACTTCGAAATTCCAGTCACCTACTTCTCTGATGCCGTAACGCTTCACGCAATGATCCGTGAACGCGTAGATCATGTCGTACCAATCCTGCCAGCGCTTCGGCGGCGACGTATTGCCCTTATAGGCGAAGATCCGATTGTTGCTGCTGGCAAAAGCCTCCGGCATGAAACTCAGTTCGACGAATGGGCGCACACCCTGATCGAGCATGTAGTCGTAGATCTGATCCACATAGAGAAAATTGAATGAACCAGCCCCACCTGCGGCGATACCCATCTCGTCATCAAAAAGGCCATGGCAGCGCACTGACTTCATACCCATATCGCGTCGTGCGCGCACCAGGTCCTGGCGCCACTGATCGCGCAGGCCGACAACGGTGCGGTCAGAGCCCGCACAGTTCTCCCAGTAGTGCGGCAAATTTCCCACGTTCTTGCTGAGGTCGATGTTGACCGATGTCGCACTCGATTCAGTGCTGCCTTGCCCGAACGCCCCTGCGACAGTACGCGATAAGAGCGAGCCAGCGAATCCAACGCCTACGGATGTTAAGAATCCCCTTCGGTCCATCTTTCCAAACCCTTCCGCGATCTCAGGTCGACTAATTCAGCCTCGCTTGAATGTTCCAATTAACAGCCGTGTCATTCCTCAACTGTGTTGTGTATCTGCTTTCCTCGTATGCGCTGCACGCGAGTTTCCGCAGTTGTACCTCGCACCCGAATGCGTGCGGCAGACGCAGAAATACGACCCGCCGGATCACGGCAGCGTGATCTGCTGGTGAAGCGGCAGATCTTGTGAAGAGCCCCCGGCCATCACGGTGTAGTTGCCAGGAACCAGCTTCCAACCATCGGAGTCTTCATCGAAGACAGTCAGACGGTCGTGGCTCACTGGAATCGAAACTTGCTTCGATTCGCCAGGCGCAAGCTCGACGCGGGCCCAGCCAATCAGCCGCTTAGGCGGTTCACCTGCTGCATCGGGAAGCGAAGCATAAACCTGGGCAATCTCGGTGCCGGCGCGCTTGCCGGTATTGCGTACCGTGAAGGACACGTTCACGGTTTCCCCGCCCCCCAAGGTCAGTCCGGAATAAGCATAAGTGGTATAGGAAAGGCCAAAGCCGAACGGGAACAACACGGGCTTCTTCTCCGCGTCATACCACTTGTAGCCTACCTTCAACTTTTCGTCGTAATAGACCTGAAACGGTGGCAGGCCCTTGGCCATCGATGCCATAAAAGCGGAAATGTCTTGGCCCGGCGCCGGACGGCTGGGTTGAGATGCCGGTGGCGGCATCACAAGGGTTGGATGGGGCAGGTCGGCATCGCTCCTTGGGAAAGTAATCGCCAGCTTGCCGGTTGGATTCACATCTCCGGTCAGGATATTCGCCAACGCTTCAGCGCCGCGGATGCCTGGATACCAGGCCTCGACCACTGCGGCAACGTGATCGATCCAAGGCATAGTTGCGGGGCTTCCAGTCTCAAGCACCACGATCGTTCTGGGATTTGCGGCAGCGACCGTCTCGATGAGCTTGTCTTGATCTTCGCCGAGATCCAGTGTTTTAAGGTCGAGGCCTTCCGACTCCGGCTGATACCCAAAGACGATCGCCACATCCGCTCCCTTGGCGGCGGAGGCGGCAGCGGCAAGGTCATCGCCGGAGACATAGGAAATTTTGCTCGAGGTGAGCTTGGCCGTCAGCGCCCGCAGCGGCGAGCTGGGCAACCAGACTTGACGCCTCATAAAGTTCGCCATGGGATTCGCTCCCGGCACCGATGGTGGCAGAGGCACAACAGAGCCTCCCGGAGCGTCAACCTGCGCCGAGCCGCCGCCTGTAATCACGCCCACATCGGCATGGCCGCCGATCAATACCACGGAATGCAGCCTTGCAGACTCCAGGGGAAGCGCGTTGTGACTGTTCTTGAGAAGAACAATGCTCTTCTCGGCGAGACTCTGTGCCAGCGCGTACCCGCGCTCCACGTCCGGCACCTGCTTCACCACTGGATGATCGAAGAGGCCGGTGGCAAAGATTGTACGCAGGATGCGATGGACATGATCGTTGAGCTCGTCCTGGGAGACTTCCCCGCTCTCGACCGCCTTCAGCAGCGCGTCGCCAAAGAATGTCTTGCCCGGTTGCTCCTGGTCCAGTCCGGCGCGCGAGGCTTTGGCCGTGGAGTGCGTGCCGCCCCAGTCGGAGAGCACGAAGCCTTGGAAATGAAAATCCTTCTTCAGCACATCGGTGAGCAGGTAGCTATTTTCGCAGGCAAAATCTCCATTTACGCGGTTGTAAGAACACATGAAAGCGCCGGCATCTGAAATCCCGAGCGCAATTTCAAAGGCGCGCAAATCGGTCTCGCGCATGGAACGCTTGTCGATATTGGCGTTCACGGCGTTCCGGCCGCTTTCCTGGTCGTTGATGGCATAGTGCTTGAGGTCGCCGATGATGTGTTCGGACTGCACTCCTTTGACGAAGTTGCCGACCAGCGTGCCCGCTAGTAACGGATCTTCGCCCTGGTACTCGAAGGTGCGGCCGTTGCGCGGCTCACGCGGCAGGTTGACGCCCCCGCCCAGCGACATGCTGTAGCCCTCGGCCCGCAGCTCACGACCGATCAGGGCGCCGTATTCAAACGCGGCTTGCGGATCCCAGGCCGATGCTGCTGCCAGGTTGTTGGGCAGCGCAGTGGAATAGCGCCCCGAGGCTGCCCCACGCGTTACGCCGTACGCCGAATCCGCCATCTGGATGGCGGAAATGCCCAACCGCGGAATGGCGTTCGACCAGCCAGCTCCGCCATTGGATTCCGTCGGGCCGCCGTTGCCGCCGAATCCCTGCCCATGGAGCAGCGAGATCTTCTCTTCGGGCGTGAGTTCCTTGATCACCAAGTCGGCCCGCGCGTCAGGCAAAAGGCTGGCGTCCGACCATGCATAATGCTTGGATTCGGCCTGCCCCCTCCCTGGGAACTGGGCCACCGCAAGCGAAGCTGTTCCAAACGCTGCGGTCAGCAGAAACGCGCTGGTGGCGCGGTTAAGCCGATTGGATTGCGTCATCATAGTTATCTGCCTCTTTCAAATCGATCTCGCATGGTTCTAAATGTCATTGGCCAGTCTCTTCTTACTTGCTGTCGATGTGCAAATCCGGCGACGTGATCCGTTCTCGTATGCGAGCCAGCGGCGCAGAGCCATCGAGAACGAGATTTCCATTCTCCACACCCACACCAAGCTGCTTCCAAAGGTCGTCGAGGGCCACGTATTCGAATTTTTCTCCCATGTCCTTATATAGAGTGGTCAGGACCGTGGTGCCTGTGACTTGATCTCCTATGGCTAACACCTTGCGGATCGGCCATTCATGGTCGATTGTTCCGCCGGCCGCAACAATCCCGCGCATCGCATCCTGCAATCCCTTGCGATTTCCAGTCTCTTGACGAATCTTTATGTCTGCCGCGAGGCAAAACAGGGCTCCGCCCCAATAGGTGCTTGCCCAGGAGTGAGTATGGTCGAGCCCTGTATCAGTAGGCCTTGGTTCGCCCTTGCGCATATCGCGGTACATATCTCTCCAAATCTGACTGGGAGTAAGCGTACCGATCTGTACGCGGGCAACGGGCTCTATGTAAGTCGCAAGTTCCTCCTCAAGCCCGTGATGCTCCTCTGACAGCGAGGGGAATGCCATATGAGTTAGTTCGTGGGTCATTGTCCAATCATTCAGCAGATCGTCCGCCGTAGTGTGCTGCCCAAGCCGCATTCTAGTGAACGCCGCCACACCACCTACGTCTCCCCATGTCGTCCCAGTCAGGACGCCTCGATCGCCTTCAACCGGTACGACGAGGATTCGTGCGTTGGCCACCGGAAACTTGCCCACGTACATGGCAATTGCTCTCCCTGCAGTTTCAATCCAGCGCAATACATCCTCTCGGCTCAGGTCAAGGTCGCCGGGGCCAAAGTCAACCTGAATCGTCGCGCTGCCAAGACGTATGACCTTTGATGAGGCAACGGGACTATCCCAGGGCGCTCTATGAGAATCCTGAACCTGGGAGGCAAGCAACATGGCGCAGTGTGGAATCGCAGTAAAGAGGACGATCAGACACTTCAGAAAGTTGCGCAAGACTTTTGACTTCATGCACCCTCACGCGAACCGGCATGTTGCATTTCGGCTCGTTTCCTTCTTGCGCCGAAAGGAGATCAAGCAACCAGAATCCTCAACGGGTACCGTTCGAACTGGTTTTTTCGCCGCTTTTGTAGCCTTGCTTTAGCTGGGTGCCGCTAGGTAATTGCGAGGCATCCCATCCGCCGCCCAGCGCCTGTATCAGCTCCACGCTTGCAGTGATCCGATTCACGCGCAGCGTGATGGCGGTCTGCCGATCAGAGAGCAACGTGTTCTGCGCCGTCAACACGTTCAGATAAGTGTCCAGGCCCGTTTCATAGCGTGTGCTCGCCAGATCGTAGTACCGCTGCGCAGAAGCGATGGCGTCGTCTTGCTGTCGGATTTCAGTGCCTAGCAATCGAACCGACGCGAGGTAGTCCTCCACCTCTTTCAGTGCGTTCAGCACCGTCTCCCGGTAGGTCGCGACATCCCCATCGTATTGCGCCTTATATTGGGCAAATTGGGCCTTGCGCTGGCCGCCGTCAAAGATGGTCTCGCTGAAGGATGGGCCTACTGACCAGTAGTTATCGGTCCAGTTGTAAAGATTCGACCATGTGGGACTCTCGGTGCCGCCGCCCACGGAGATGGACAACGAAGGAAAATAGGCCGACCGTCCGATGCCGAGGATCGCATTGGCCTGCGCCACCGTTCGCTCCGATGCGGCGATATCCGGCCGGCGCTCAAGCAACTGCGAGGGCAAACCCACAGGAATCGCCGGAGCCTCGACAGTCATTGGCCGTTCGGGCATCGAAAATTTGCCGGCGGGCTTTCCAATCAGCAGTGCAATCGCATGTTCATATTGAGCGCGTGTGTTCTCAAGGGCGGTGGCGGAGGCTTGAGCAGCCTTCAGGTTCGTCTCTGCCCCGGCAACATCCTCGTCTGAGACCAGCCCCGTCTCCTGGCGCGCGTGGGTCAGATCAAGGGTCTGCTGATAGTTCGCCACAGTCTTGCGATAGAGATCGAGCAGCGCATCCTGCCCTCGCAACTGGAAGTAATACTCAGCCAGCGAAGCCTGCTCCAGCAGGCGCTCATTCTCAAGATCCGCCGCGCTCACCTGCGCAGCCGCGGAGTATTCCTTGACCGTGTTGCGAATGCGTCCAAACAGGTCAGGTTCCCATGAGACGCTCGCCGGCAATTGAAAGATGTTCGCGGTAGTGGCGATTGAGTGCGCCACGGTTGTAGATTGCAGCGGCGGTGTACGGCTGCGTGAGCCTGAGATTCCCACAGTAACCGTCGGCCAGTAGCTTGCCCGCGCCTGCGCCACCTGCGCACGCGCTGCTACAAAGTTCTGCATGTAGATCGCAATGTTCTGGTTGTCGATATTCAACTGCTCTTCAAGCTGATTCAACTCCGGCTCTTTGAATACCTCCCACCATTTGCCATGAAGCATCGCGTCCTGAGGATTGGCGGGCTTCCAGTCTTCGCTCGGGATCTCTTCCTTGTAGGCTGAAGGCGCCAACATCTGGGGCTTCTGGTAGCGCGTACCGAGCGTACATCCGGCCATGGTCAGTAAGGCCATGGCAACCACGGTCAGCCCTCCGGTCCGTAAGCCCATTCTTGCGCCAGGCAATCTCGATTGCACTCTGTAAACTGATTTCATATTGCCTCCATTGCATCAACGGCATCCCAGCCCAATAAACGACTTATGCCCAGGCGCAACCGGTCGAGGAACAGGTAAACGACTGGTGTGGTGTAGAGAGTGAGAACCTGGCTCACGGCTAATCCGCCGATGATGGTCAAGCCCAGTGGCCTGCGCATCTCCGATCCGATGCCATGCCCCAAAGCCAGCGGCAGTGCCCCGGAGATAGCTGCCAGCGATGTCAACAGGATGGGCCGAAAGCGCATCATGCAGGCTTCGAAGATGGCATCTTCGGTCGAAAGATGATGTTCACGCTCAGTCTGCAACGCGAAATCGATCATCATGATGGCGTTCTTCTGCACCAGGCCAATCAGCAGCACAATGCCGATGATGGTGATGATGTTCAAATCCTGCCCGCAGAGCAGGAGTGTCAGAACCGCGCCCAGACTGGCCGGCGGCAGCGTGGAAAGAATAGTGATAGGGTGAATGAGGCTTTCGTACAGCATGCCCAGCACAATGTAGACAGAAAGAACGGCGGTTAGAACCAGGATCGGCTCGCTGGCCAACGCCTCGCCATATGCTGACAGGGTGCCAGAAAATGTGCCATGAATGCTGGTTGGCATGCCCATCTTCGACTGAATGGCGTCCATTCTTGCGGTGGCTTGGCTGAGCGAAACACCCGGCGCAAGGTTGAACGACACTGTGCTGGTTGGATACAGTCCGGTGTGATTCACCGAAAGCGGCGCAGTGTTGATTCGGTATGAAGCTACCTCATCAAGTGGCACGGCACCTGATCCGTTCTGCAGATAAGTGTTCCGCAGCGAGTCCGGTCCCTGCGCAAATTTAGGATCGGCCTCCATCACCACGTAATACTGATTCAACGACTTGAAAAGTGTCAGCGCATACGCCTGGCCGAAGTTTCCTGCCAGTTCATTGTTGATCGCCTGCGGTGTCAGGCCCAGGCGCGCGGCGATCATGCGGTCATAAGTCAGTCGCGCCTCCAGGCCGCCGGCCTGCATATCCGAGTTGATGTCCTGGAAAGCGGGATTCGCCTTCAATTCCTTCATCAGTAGTGGAGACCACGTGCGTAGATCAGCTACGGTGTCGGCCTGCAATGTGTATTGATATGCGGTGTTACTCTGCCTGCCGCCGATGTGCAGATCCTGCGCAGCCATCATGAAGGTCTGAGCCGACGTGACTTGCCTCAGCTTCGGGCGCAAGCGGTCGACGATCTCCGCGGCGCTTGCATGGCGCTCGCTCAGCGGCTTGAGTGAGATATAGACGAAGCCTCCGTTAGAACCGCCCGGTCCCCCTCCTCCAGTGAAAGCGATCACATTGTCTACGCCCGGATCGGACTTGATGATGTGTCCAATCTGCTCTACCGCCGTTTCTGTCGCCGCAAAAGACGAATCTGGCGGCCCCTGAATGCCGCCCATGATCGCGCCCGTATCTTGCGCAGGAAAGAAACCCTTAGGCAGATGAATCAGGATGATGACATTGAGCGCGATGGTCGCGACGAAAACGAAGAGTACAACCCACGAGTGCCGCAGTACAACCCGCAGCGAACTGCGATAGAGATCGATGAGCCAGTGCATCAGTTTGTCGGTCATTGAAGAAATCATGCTCTGCGACTGCATCTTCCCGGCGGTTAGCAATCGCGAGCACAACATCGGTGTCGTCGTCAACGCTACGACCATTGAAATGAGAATAGTCACGGAGAGAGTGACCGCAAATTCGCGAAATAGACGACCCACCAGGCCGCCCATCATCAGGATGGGAATGAAGACTGCGATCAGCGACAGGCAGATTGAGACGATCGTGAATCCAATCTCCTTGGCTCCCTGGTATGCCGCCCGCATCGGGTCCATGCCCCCTTCGATGAGACGCGTAATATTTTCCATCACCACGATCGTGTCGTCGGTCACGAACCCGGTCGAGATCGTAATGGCCATCAACGAAAGATTGTCCAGGCTGTAGTCCAGGAAGTACATCACCGCGAAGGTTCCTATTAACGAGACAGGAACCGAGATCGCCGGAATCAGGATGGCCTTCCCGCTGCGCAGGAACAAAAATACGACAAAAATCACCAGGACCACTGAGATCCCCAGCGTCCGTTCAACATCATGCAGGGAGGCACGAATCGTGGTGGTCGAATCCAGATCCAGCGTAAGCTTCATGCCTTTCGGCAACATGGCGCGAATTGCGGGCAACTGGGCCTTCACTGCATCCACCGTCTGAATGACGTTGGCTCCCGGCTGCTTGAAGACAATCATGTTTACCGCGGGGTTGCCATTGAGGAATCCCGCGGCGCGCAGGCTTTGCACTGAGTCGTTCACCTGCGCCACATCCTGCAGCCGCACCGGCGCGCCATTGTGATACCCGACCACAAGTGGTCGATAGTCCGCGGCTTTCAATATCTGATCGTTGGCCGTAATGGTGACGGTCTGCCCATCAATCGTCAAATGCCCCTTGGGCTTGTCTACGCTCTGCGACTGCAAGAAGGTCTGCAGCTTGCTCATGCTCAGGCCATAACTCTGAAGCGCCAGCGGGTTTGCCTCCACTCGTATTGCAGGCAATGAGGCACCGCCTATGTTCACCTCTCCCACGCCCGGAATCTGCGCCAACCTCTGCGCCAGCACCGTAGATGCCCGGTCGTAAAGCGTTCCAGTATCGTAGGTGTCTGAGGAGAGCGACAGGCCGCAAACGGGCGCGTCAGCCTCGTTCATCTTGCGGTACTGTGGATTGCCGGGAAGATTTGCGGGCAGATAGCTGCGCGCGGCGCTGATCGCTGCCTGCACGTCGCGGGCCGCGGTATCGATGTTCTTGTTCAGATCGAATTGCAGTGAGACGCTGCTCGATCCGGTCGAACTGCTCGACGTCATCTCTTTCACGCCGGCAATATGGCCCAGTGTGCGCTCCAGCGGCGTGGCCACTGACGAAGCCATGGTCTCAGGACTCGCGCCGGGCAGACTGGCCTGCACGAAAATGGTGGGAGAATCCACCGAAGGCAACGGTGCGATCGGAAGAACCGTGAAGGCAATGGCGCCGGCGATGATTACGCCGGCGGTAAGCAGCGACGTGGCCACAGGCCGCCGGATAAATGGAGCCGAGATGTTCATGAGAGATCCTCTTGAGACAGCACTTCAAGAGAAGGCGCAATCAGCTTCGCGCTCGTGGCGTGCTGGAAGCGCTGCGCAAGACGATCGAAGAAGATGTAGATAACCGGAGTGGTGTAGAGCGTAAGGACCTGGCTCACCACCAATCCGCCGATCATCACGATGCCCAGCGGCCTGCGCAATTCCGAGCCGATTCCTCCTCCAAAGGCGAGCGGCAGAGCGCTAAGCAGCGCGGCCATGGTGGTCATGAGAATGGGGCGAAAGCGCAGCAGGCAGGCCTGATAGATGGCCTCTTCAGCAGAGAGATGCGATCCGCGCTCGGCTTCGAGTGCGAAATCGATCATCATAATCCCGTTCTTCTTCACGATGCCGATCAGCAACACGATGCCGATCAGCGCCACAATTCCCAGGTCCAGGTGGAAGATCATCAACGCAAGCAGTGCGCCGACACCCGCCGACGGCAAGGTGGAAAGAATGGTGATGGGATGAATGTAGCTCTCATAAAGAACACCTAGCACGATGTACACAGTAAGCAGCGCCGCCAGCACCAGTAGTCCTTCATTCGCTAGTGAATTTTTGAATGAAGCAGCCGTTCCCTGGAAGGCCGTTTGCACGCTGTCGGGCATGCCGAGGTCCGCGCGTGCTTTGTCGATAGCCTTGATGGCCGCGCCCAGTGATGTTCCTGGCGCGAGGTTGAACGAGATAGTGACCACCGGGAACTGCCCCTGGTGATTGATCGTCAGGGGTGCGCCGGTCATCTTGAATTGCGCCACCAGCGACAAAGGTACGGAGCCCACAGTGCTACTGGAAGCCGTTGTCTGCGTGGCGCTCACGTTGCTGCCGATTGATGCCGAACCTAACGTTGAGTTTCCCGTTTCCGAACTGCTCGACAGTGCGGAAGTCGAGTTCGCGCTAGTTCCCGTGGTGGCTACGCTGGAAGAAGACAGCGCAGATTCCGCGGTGGACCCCACTCCTGAAGTGGACGAGACCGCATATTGCGAAGTGGCCGTGCCCGACGAACTTGTGGGCAAGTAAATGTGGCCTAATTGGTTCGGGTTCTTCTGAAACTCAGGATCCGCTTCGAGAATCACGTGATACTGGTTGGTTTGCGTATACAGCGTCGTGACCTGCCGCTGGCCAAAGGCATCGTAAAGTGTGTTGTCGATAGCCGATGGCGTGACACCCAGCCGCGATGCGGTAACGCGATCGATATGCAGGTCCGCCGCCAGTCCGTGTGGCTGCTGGTCGGTGGTCACATCGGCCAGTTCGGGCAACGTGTTGAGCTTTGCCACCAGCTTCGTCGTCCACTCATCTACGGTGGCTTGGTCGGGATCTTCGATCGTGTACTGGTACTGTGTTCGGCTTACACGATTTTCGACCGTTAGATCCTGCACCGGCTGAAGATAGAGTCGGATGTCGGAGATCGCATCCAGCTTCGGCCTTAGACGATCGATGACCGCCGATGCGCTGACCCCGCGCACTTCAAGCGGCTTCAGGTTGATTTGCATCCGCCCGCTGTTGAGCGTGGTGTTCACGCCATCGATGCCGATAAACGACGATAGGCTGGAGACTGCCGGATCGGCGAGAATCACCTGGGCCAGCGCTCTCTGCCGCTCCTCCATACCCTCAAAGGATGTGCTCTCGGAGGCTTGCGAGACGGCTTGAATTACGCCCGTGTCCTGCACCGGGAAGAAGCCCTTGGGAACTTCGAGATAGAGGGCGACAGTGAGAACGAGCGTGCCCACCGCGACCAACAGCACCGCCGTCTGGTGGCGAAGCACCGAGCGCAGCGTGCGCCCATAGAAATCTATTACGCTACGGAAAGCTTCGTCGGACCAGCGGTGCAGGCGGCCCTGTTCCGCAGGCGGCGTGTAGCGCAGCAGGCGCGCAGCCATCATCGGCGTAAGAGTCAGCGAGACCACCGCAGAAATGATGATGGTGACCGCGAGCGTAACGGCAAACTCGCGAAAGAGGCGCCCCGTAATGTCGCCCATCAGCAGCAGCGGAATCAACACCGCCACCAGCGAAACTGTGAGCGACACAATGGTAAAGCCTATTTGTTGAGCACCTTTCAACGCCGCATCCAGCGGCGCCATGCCTTCTTCGAGAAAGCGGTTGATGTTCTCAACCATCACAATCGCATCGTCCACCACAAACCCGGTGGAGATGGTGAGCGCCATCAGTGTCAGGTTGTTCAGGCTGTAGCCCAGCGCGTACATGGTGGCAAAAGTGCCAATGATCGAAAGTGGTACGGCCACCGAAGGAATGACGGTGGCGCGAAGACTGCGCAGGAAGAAATAGATGACCAGTACCACAAGGAAGACGGTGAGAATCAACTCAAAGCGCACATCGGCCACCGATGCGCGGATGGTGGTGGTCATGTCGGTCAGGACATTCACCTGGACCGCGGCGGGAAGGCTCGACTGCAGCGAAGGAAGCACCTTCTTGATGCCGTCCACCACCTGGATGGTGTTGGCTCCAGACTGACGCTGGACATTCAGGATGACCGCTGGCTGATCGTTCATCCACGCTGCGAGCTTTGCATTCTCTACGTCGTTGATAACCTTGGCCACATCGGTAAGCATCACCGGAGCGCCGTCGCGATAGGCCACTACCACTTGTTTGTATTCGTCGCCGGAGCCAAGCTGGTCGTTGGCCGTAATGTTATAGGCCTGCTTTGGCCCGTCGAAAGAACCTTTCGCCGTGTCCACGCTGGTGCTGGATATGGCGGTGCGTACGTCTTCCAGCGAGAGCCCGTAAGAGGAGAGCGCCAGCGGGTTGACCTGAATGCGAATAGCTGGCTTTTGTCCGCCGCTGATCGTTACCAGCCCCACACCGGAAAGCTGCGATATCTTCGGGCCCAATCGTGAGTCCGCCAGGTCTTCCAGCTTCGAAAGCGAGAGCGACTTTGAGGTAAGCGCCAGAGTCAGTACGGGCGCGTCGGCGGGATTGGTCTTGCTGTAAACCGGTGGCGTCGGCAGGTCGGTAGGTAGGTAAGTGCCCGCCGAGTTGATGGCCGCCTGCACCTCCTGCTCCGCGACATCGATGTTGGTGCTCAACGTGAATTGCAACACGATGATCGATGCCCCGCCGGAACTATTTGAGGTCATCTGCGACAGTCCCTGCATCTGCCCGAACTGGCGCTCCAGCGGCGCTGTCACCGTGGACGCCATCACGTCGGAGGAGGCTCCGGGATAGAGAGTCTTCACCTGAATCGTCGGATAGCTGACTTCCGGAAGCGCCGAGACCGCAAGCTGGGTATAGGCCACAAGACCCATCAGCAGGATGGCTGCCATAAACAGCGCTGTGGCGACCGGGCGAAGGATGAAGATGCGAGACGGGTTCACGGCCGCGGGCCTCCGTCCATATCTCCCTCACCGGCCTTGCTGACTATCACGTTTCCGCCTTCCTGCAGGCGATCGAAGTTGCTGGTTATAACGGACTCCCCGGCGGAAACTCCGCTGACGCTGGACTCCTTCTCATTCGAGTCGCCAACCTGCACATTGCGCACATGCACGGCTCCTGTCCGGTCAAGCACCCACAGAAACGCCTGCTGCGCGTTGTATTGGATTGCAGGGGTCGGCACCAACACTGCAGCATCCATCGTCTTCACCCACAGGCGGGCATTGACGAACTGGTTGGGGAACAGAGCTCCCGACGCGTTATCAAATTCAGCGCGGAACTTCACTGTCCCAGTCGTGGTGTCGATCTGGTTGTCGAATGTCAGCAGTTTACCCGTGGCCAACACGTTCTTCTGCATCCGGTCGTAGGCATCCACACGCAGCGTGCGGCCCTTGCTCAATTCCTTCTGCACCATGGGCACATCGTCCTGCGCCACCGTAAATACCACGGTGGTGGGATTCTCCTGCGTGATCACCACCAGGCTGCTCGAACTGCCGGCTGAGATCACGTTGCCGTTATCCACCAGCCGCAAGCCCAGTCGCCCTGAGATGGGTGCGGTGATGTGGCAATACCCCAGCTGGACTCGGTCATACTCGATGGTTCCCTGGTCGCTTTTCACCGTGCCTTCGTACTGATGGACCAGCTGTTCCTGATCTTCAACGGTTTGTTTTGCGATTGCGTTCTTCTTGAGTGCGTCCTGATAGTGGCCTAGATCCAGGCGAGCCTGGGTCAGTTGCGCCTGGTCGCGGTCGAGCTGGCCCTGCGCCTGCAGAAGCTGTGCTTCATAGGGGCGCGTGTCGATTTCCACCAGGGGCTGGCCCTTCTCCACCGCCTGTCCTTCACGATAGAGAACGGCGGCCACCCGGCCACCTACCTGGCTATTGACCGCGACGGTTCGTTCCGGGGTGACGATCCCGAGTGAGTCAATCGACACATCGATGGAGCCTTTGCGCGCCGCAGTTGTCGTTACGCGCGTACCCGCCGGCGGCATCATGCCCGGGCCAGGCGTCCGCGTCGTACCCGCGAGTTTCCATCCCGCCGCGACCAAGACGATCAAAGCAAGTGTCAGCAAAAACCAACGCGCAAAGGAACTCCCTCGTCCCCGTACCGGCTCGGCCAGGCTCTCTGCAGAATGGGTTTGAATCTGTTCAGTGTCCATCGATGTGATCGGGTCCTTCCCCGCCCAATCTCATGAGACCGCGTTGAGCCGGAGTGCCCGGTCACGAATTGTCACAGAATGTAACAGCGTCGGTTTCAATTGTGACAAGGATTCAGGTGCAATCTCCGCCCATTCCGGGTACAACAATGGAGAGGTCGCTTCGTGTGAGCAGGGCATGATTAAGATCCTCGCGGTCGATGACGATGTGAAATTGTGTGCCATGCTCGAGGACTATCTCAGTCGCCATGACATGCAATTGACCGCCCGCCACAGCGGACCGGATGGCCTTGAAGAAGCGCTGCATGGCACGAACTACGAAATGGTGCTACTCGATGTCATGCTGCCCGGCCTGGACGGCTTTGAAGTGCTGCGCCGCCTGCGCACTGATTCCTCCATTCCCGTCTTGCTGCTGACTGCCCGCGGCGAAGATGTGGACCGCATTGTGGGACTGGAAATCGGCGCCGACGACTATCTTCCCAAGCCTTTCAACCCCCGTGAACTGGTGGCCCGCATTCGCGCCATTCTGCGCCGTGGACGCCCTGATCCGCCACGTGCGGACTCACCCGCTCAATTTGTCAGTGGCACTGTGCGGTTTGACATCGCTGCGCGGACCGCCGCTATCGACACCCAGCCGCTCGATCTTACTGATCTCGAATACATGCTCTTCCTCGCCCTCGCTGAACGGGCGGGCGAGATTGTCTCGCGCGACGAACTGGCCAAGAAGGTTCTGGAACGCGAGTTGCACCCCTTCGATCGCAGCGTCGACATGAACATCAGCCGCTTGCGCCGCAAGATCGAGGCTGTGAAGGGCTTCACCGGCACCATCAAGACCATCCGCTACGCCGGCTACCTCTACACACCGGAACGCGACACGCCTCTCGACGGAAGTGCAATGCCATGAGGAGCGCCTTCGTCGTCATTCTGATTTCCCTGCTGCTGGCCTTCTACGCCATCATCAGCATCACGCTTTACCTGTTTCCTCCCAAGGATATGGGAACGCCGGAAAACTCCGGTGAAGCGCTAAAGACGGCGCTGCTGCACGAAGCCTTTCTGGAGCATGTGCTCTATCTTCGCGATGGCTGCAAGCCCCGCATGCAATTTGACCGTCCAGGCACCATCGTCAAGACCGTACAGGTAACCGGCGAGAACTTCACCGTTCTCTGCGGGGCGGCGCCTTCCCCCGCATTTACAGCAGTCCTGCGCAAGGCCTTGGCCAACCAAAACATGGCCAGTGGACCCGACGGCGATTTCTGGGTCATCGCCTACCCGATTCACCCTCCAGATGGGAGCCAGTTGATTGTCGCCCAATATAGTCGTCAGGCGACGGCGCGTGCTCGGCCCTGGGCGAATCTGCTTGTGCCGCTGGCCGTCAGCTCTGTGGTGGCTCTGCTGCTGGCTTTCTTCTTCTCCCGCCCGGTGCGCGAATTGCGCTCCGTGGTCCGAAGCTTCGCCGCCGGCCGAATGGATGCGCGCGTTCCCGCGCCCGGCCTGCGACTGGCTGCAGCCGGCACCAATGAAATTCGATCTCTCATGGTGGATTTCAATCAGATGGCCGACCGCATCGCCGGATTGATGGAGGCGCAGAAACTCCTGCTGCGAGATGTCTCTCACGAGCTCCGCTCGCCGCTCGCCCGGATGAGTGTCGCTCTCGAGCTGGCCCGCGACCAGGCTCCCGCATCGGCTGAGGCGCACTTGCAGCGCATCGAAGATGAGGCCGATCAACTGAATCGGCTCATCGGCGAATTACTCTCGCTCTCATCGCTCGAATCGCTGCGAAAGCCCGTCGAGGTTCAGTCCATTTCCCTGGCCCAATTGGTCACGTCGCATTTGCCCAACCTGCAGTTCGAAGCTAATGCACGCGGATGCGCCGTCACCCTCTCTGTGCTGGCCGATCCGGTCGTGGTTGCTAACCCCCAACTGCTGGGGCGGGCAATCGAAAACATTGTCCGTAATGCCATTCGCTATTCGCCGGTGGGCGCCGGCGTTGAATTGGAAGTGGCGAGCGCTGAGGAGCCAGGTCAGACCAGCGCCTTGTTGCGCATCATGGATCGGGGCCCGGGTGTACCCGAAGAGCTGCGCAAATCCATCTTCCGGCCCTTTGTCCGTGTTGACGCGTCACGGAGCGAGAACACGGGAGGCTTTGGCGTGGGACTGGCCATCGCAGAACGGGCCATTCATCTTCATGGCGGAGAGATTGCGGCCCTGCCTAGGCCGGGGGGCGGCCTGATCATCGAGTTGCGCCTGCCGGTTCAGGTTGCGCCCTAATATGGAGCGCAACCGCGAAAAGACGATCCGATGGCGCGTGATCGAGGAAAATGCTTTGACGATCCACAAAGCCAACAAGATCATCCGGTCAATTGGGGGAACAACAGGCCCACATTTGAAAGCGCCTGCGAAGCCCAATGAGTTATTGATTAGATGCACTTTATGGGGACAGACGGATTCGAATCAACCCGCAACTTACTGTTTTAGGATACCTATTTCACGGCCGCTTGGGCGTGCTTCGCGACAAGATTCCGCAAAAGGTCATTCGACGTGGGACCGGAGTCATTTTGTGGGGCCCTCATTCCACGCTTCGCATAGAAAACCAGTAATACCGCCGCCAGCAAAACATGCAGCGAACCGGGCGGAGAGCAAACAACCCGAAGAAGCCATCGAACGAATGCAACTCGCCTGGTTTGAACTGAACCGAGTTACAGCGAGGGCACACTCTTCTAATCCACAGCACCCGGGGCAGCCAATTCGGCCAGGTCATCGTTGCAACGTTCATTGTGTATATCCCTTCAGTCGAATGAGGTCAAGCATTACCGGACAACTCCATCGCCCACGCTAGAATGTTCGTCCAGCCATGCGAGAAGATTGCGGATGCTGCCGGTAGCCATCGCTACGCAGGAATCTGCTGCTCCGTAATACAGGTGAATGCTATCTCCATCGCTGCCGATGGTTTGTCCGCAAGGGAACACAACACCGTTGACGTCTCCTTCCCGCTCATAGGGAGTTTCCGGGCCGAACATCCAGGAATCGCTTCGTTTAAGACAAATGGCCGGATTCTCTATATCGAATAGAGCGATTCCCAGGCGATAAATACTGCCGGAAGCCGTCTGACGGACGCCGTGGTAGATCGCCAACCAGCCAGCTGGAGTTTCAATGGGAGGAGAGCAGAGCCCAATCTTGTTTGCATCCCACCACCCACCGCGACGTGCTTCAAGGATGATCTTATGACTTCCCCAATGGCGAAGATCGGGTGAATAGGACATCCACATGTGCGCGCCAAGAGTTGTCACAGGTCGATGGATAAGAGCCCAAAAGCCGCCAATCCTGCGCGGCAGCAGTGCCGCATCTTTATCCTCGGGAGGCATGACCACGCCGTAGCGTTCAAATGTTCTGAAATCCTTGGTCAATGCAAGAGATACACCAGGGCCACCTTTCGCGAAGGATGTATATGCAACTGCGTATTGCCTTAACTCCGGAACATACGTGATTCGCGGATCTTCAATCCCCCATACCTCTTCAGGATACTCACCAGGATTTGCGAGCAGCGTGGGTTTCTCGTCGACGCGCCAACCGTCAATTCCATTCGCTGAACGCGCGGCGCACAAATGCGAAAGTCCCCGCCGGTCCTCGACACGGCACAATAAGAGCGTGTCACCGTCGGACAATTGCACTGCGGCAGGATTGAAGACACTGTTAATTGGATACGGCCAGTCTTTTCGGCTGAGGATTGGATTGGCTGCGTACCGGGTAAACAACTGAACCTCGTTGCGCGTGCCAGAATCCTGCTGTTCCTGATCGACGATACCCGGCGACGCTGCCGGAAGACTGATTGGGCTCAAATGCGGACACTCATTTCCTGGTTCTGTTCCTCTGCGTTCGCCGATTGGACCCTACGCATTTCAAGCAGAGCCATCAAGAAAGAGAGCGTGGATTCGGCTCCCTGGTTTTCATTCACTCGGTCGGGATGAAGTCCATCTCTGCACCCGCCCGTTACAGGATCGTACAGGGGAATTTGAAGATCGTTCACACCGAAGAACCAGCGAAAGGCGCATCGCGCTTCTTCAAGCCAATGCTTCTCCTTCGTCAGTTCATAAGCCTGTAAGCAAGCGCAAACAGTTGCACAAGCCTCAATAGGTTGCTGATCAAAGCGCGCCTTATCGCCGCCTACTCCAAAGAAGCCCATGGAGCCAATCGGTACGAAAACTCCCGCATCGCTCCGATGCTGTTCTTTCACCAGCCAGCGCAGCGACTCTTGAGCCACCTCGATCATCCGTTTGTTGTCGCTCCTCCAACCAGCGATAAGAAGCGCCTCGGGCAGCCTGGCATTCGAATAAGACAGACTCCTCTCAAACCAATGCCACGTATCAGAGTGACTGCGTTCATAAATATCCAGTAGCTTATTAGCGAGCATATTGCGAGCGCCCTGGATCACCCGGTCTCCTGGGAACCAATCCAGATAAGCCTGCATCCCCAGGATCGAGAATGCCCATGATCGAGGACTGGTAAACTTCAAGGTTACAGGCGCCGCGGCTTCGAACAGCCTGCCTGCCGCACCCCTCAGACCGGTATCTCCTGAGTGTCCAAGAACCGTGCCCAATGCCCAGAGAGCACGGCCGTGGCTGTCTTCCGAACCGATGTTTTCAAGCCACCGGCGATCATAGCTGAGGAAGTTTCTAAACCGGCCTGTCTTCAAATCAAAGCCCAGCCACAAAAACGCCAGGTAGCGATGAGTCAGCTTCGCATGCAACTGGGGATCGGACTGTGCATAGCCATTGAGAAGAGTTGCCACAATCAGCGCGCGTGCGTTGTCGTCGGTTGTATAGCCCTCATCGCAGTTAGGTAGTGAGAAGATGGCGTGTTGCAGGATGCCCGTGTCATCTGTCATGGCCCGCAGATGCGCCGTATTTATTACCGGGAATCGATCCACAGCCTCGGTCGCTGAATGGTCGCGCAGTGTGGCCCGGGGCCGAGACATGCGCTCGTTACGGGCGCGTTGAAAGCTTGCCATATACGCGCGTGCAGTCTTGGGCCAGGTCGTTTCGCGTGAGTAAAGATAGGCACGCTTTCGCATGGCGTGGCGCTCGGCATCATGCTCCAACAATTGAATCGTAGCCCTTGCGATGGAAGTGGGGTCCTCAAATGGAACGATCACGCCGCGTCCTTCTGCAAGCAACTCTTTCGCGTGCCAGTAAGGCGTGGAGATAATAGCCTTCCCCGCGCCCAGCGCAATGGCCAGCGTTCCAGAGACAACCTGAGCTTCCTGCCTGTACGGAGTGATGTAGATATCCGCGGCGCCGACGTGCTCGATCAACTCCTCCGCACTCACGAATCGATTGTTGAAGATTACTTGTTCTGATACGCCGAGCTGTTGGGCAAGTTCCCGCAACTCGTCCCTGTAGCGCTCGCCTTCGCGCCGCAGAATATGAGGATGTGTCGCACCCGAGACGATGTACACCACGTTGGGATGTTTTTCTAAAATCGCAGGTAAAGATCGAATTACGTTTTCGATGCCCTTGTTTGGTGATAGCAAACCAAATGTCAGCAGAACCGATTTTCCTTCAGTGCCAAATTTATCTTTGAAATAATTCGGATCTGTGAAAGGGGTATCCGGCACGCCATGAGGAATCACGTCGATCTTTTCACGCGGTATTCGATACACATCATCAAGAAGGCATGCAGCGTACTCGCTCATCACAATTAATCGATCCGATAATTGGGCGATCTCTTCAAGCACTGCGCGCTGACTTGCATCTGGCTCACGCAGGACGGTGTGGAGCGTCGTCACCAGAGGCATCTTCAATCTGCGCAGCAAGGTGAGAATGTGGCTGCCCGCGATCCCCCCATAGATGCCATATTCGTGTTGCAGGCAAACCAGATCGTTGCCATTGAAGTTGAGAAATTCCGCCGCCCGCTCATAGGAGGCACGGTCCTCCTGTTCCAACTCAAGCCGCACTCGTTCAGGATATTCGTAACTTGAGCCGGGGTCGTTGACAGGAATCGCGAAAAGACGCTCATTGCCAAATTCAGTCGCAACCGCGGTACTTAGATCTGTGGTGAACGTGGCGATCCCGCATTGCCGCGGAAGATAGTTCCCAATGAAGGCGATGCGCGTCGGCATCGCTATGGAGCCAGCTTGTTGCACAGGGATAGCCGATGGCCCCCCAAAGGAAGATCCCGCCGGTTCTTCAAAATGAAGCATTCCTAGAATGGACATCATTACCTGCTTTCACACGTGAATGAAAAGCTCGCGAAATCCAGGTCACTGAATCGCATTGACGCCGGATTCCCTGCCGGTGAGAGCAGTACACCGAATGGAGGAAGGAAAATCCCCCTGGAAGACTCACTCGTTGTAAAGGCTCCGCGGCAAGATAAAACCTGGGGAAACCGCGAGCAGTGAGTTCCCTGTCTACAGTGTACGCTTACGCCGAAGTAAAGCTTCTGAATGAAGAGCGATTCAAATCCTCGCCGACCGGCAAATCTTCGAGGAGCATCCCGCAGATGAGTTCCTGCAAAGTGATTCACAAGGCTCGGCTTCGTCGATATTGCTGGTTGCAGGGCACAGCACGAGGCCAGGCTAGAATTAGAAGGCTCGCAACCAATAGAGTAGGAGCTACTTACATCGAGATACTGATGGCAATTCCCGATCGACCCGGATACTTGCGGTCGTAGAGATAGTAACCATCCTCGTAGTAGTCGACATACATATCGTCGCTCCGGTACCAGTCCGCGCCCCAGTATTCCGGATAGGGGTCAATCACGCTGAGCCAATAGCCTTCATATTGAAAGCGCGGATACCCACCTACCTCCAAAAAAGGCAAGTCATATACGCGAAAGCTGTGGCCCATTCCAAAGTTGCTGCTGAAGTAGGCGTCAGGAACACGATAACCGTTATATCCTCCGCGCTGTTGCCAACTCCGGCGCTCGGAGTCGAAATGGTCTGCGCGATGCTGCTGCCAGACACCCTGCTGTTGAACCTCTTGTGCGTACTGCTCTCCCGATGTACGTTCCACCTGCGCATGTGCGATGTGCGCTGATTGCTGCTTGCTTTCCTGCGTTTGTGCACGTAGCTGCGGCTGCGCGTGTTGCTGAGGCTGGGCGCGCTTCTGGCTCTGCTGCTTGGCAGGCTCCGCTTGCTTTTCCTGCTTATCCTTTTTCCCGCCTTTGTCTTCATGCTGTGCGAAAACAAAGGCAACAGTTCCGAGCGACAAGCACAACACCATCGCCGTGCGAGCAATCTCATCTCTTTTCATTTGTGCTACCTCTACTCCAACTCAGCGGTAGTGATGAGTATGCGTCATATCGCGCTGAACAACAACGCGATTTGTTAAGGGTAGGCGGCCAATGTGCGATGCGAAATGTCTCTTGCGGCATTGACCGTTACTCTTAGTGCGCATGGTTAAGTCGGCGGTCTACACACCTCGCCGCCCGGATACCAAATTGAAGATCAGGACCGCCAAGGCCACAACCAGCAGAAGGTGGATCAGAGCGCCGCCCACGTGGAAGCTGAAGCCCAGAAGCCACAAGATCAAGATAACTACAAGGATTGTCCAAAGCATTTCTGCCTCCGTCTTGTATTGCGACACCCGGGAGTTGGTTGACTCGCCGGGTATCTGGTTACGACTCGCCGCTAATTAGCGGCTGCCCTGTGCCACAGCCTGCGCCTTGGCGCCTCTGACTGCGTTCAGGAACGGTTCAGCTGAGACTGGCGTCGTCACATCGCCGCGGAGCACTGAGCGGGTAGTGACGTCGTGGCCGTAGAAGGCATCCATTGAGTCGTTGTCCCGGCGGATCGAAGCGCCTGTCAATGTGAGGCCGGCAAAGGCGCCCCTCGCCCGTGAGTAGGTCAGGATTTCGGTCTCCAACTTCCAGTCGGTATCGGCTGAAGCATGACGCCCCACTGGACCGGCTGCCGCGGAGGCATCCGCCCCAAGTTGAAATTCGCTTGCCAGCAATCGCTGCATGCCGCGCTCGTTCTGGATGATCATGACCAGGTCCACGCCTTCAACACCGATCTGTAATCCCCAGCTTCCGCCCGTGATGGCAAAGAACGCCGGCGCGCTCCACCCTGCATCGGTCCGGCAGGTGGCCACGCCCCGGCCGTTTTCTCCTCCGAACACAAAGCCGCCCTTGAGCATGTGCGGCACCACGGCCACGCATCGGGCGTGCTCCAGAACCTCTTGCGGAATGCCTTTATCCGGAGCAGCCATGATCTCTGCGATTACCCTGCCTGCATGATCCAGCCGAGCCTCCGATGCTCCACGATCCGACTCTGCCCAGCCTGGGCTTGCCAGACTGAGTAACGCAACGCACATGATAAGTCTCTTCACGCATTTCACCTTGTTTTCTACCCCTGCACTCGGCCGCCTGCTCCACGCGCAATCTCAGTACACTGAGGTAACTCCAACCTTAACCGGATATTAGCCATCTGTCTGAGCTATGGGGCTCACATTCCTCAAGAGCTACCTACCTTGAGTAGTCCCGCGAAGGCCACTCTCCGTCTCGCATGCCGAATTGCTGAGAAGTCTAGCCTTCGAAAGGGAGATTACCTTGGAGAGAACAATACGGTTCTTATGTGGCACTCCAGCATCGAATAGAGACATAGGTAGTCCATGCAGGCAAACGGTTCAGGCATCTGTATCAGTAAGATTCGCCGGGATCCCATCAAAATAGTCTCCTGCCTGCATCCGGTTGAGCACTATAGCTCAGCCATTCCACCCATTGCCTTGGGAGAATGGATATGAAGCGGAGTAGCCTCCCTCCCCTTCCTCTTGGCTCCTGTGCCAAGAGGGACCAGCCGAATCATGTGCTTCTTAGCCTTTGGGATTATGTAGAGACATTCCGCTCACATCGCGTGTCAATTACTCCCTGGGGCATGTCGGCGCAAATGCAGTCGCCCATGGGAGCATTCAGGCACTTCAACGCGAGCGCTCATAACCTCTCGGCGATGCCTTGCGGGCAGATCGAGTTCGAGAACAGGATCGGAGCAGATTAAATGCCACTCGTCACCGTTGTTATCATACTGGCCGTAGTAGGCGTCTTGTTATGGTTGGTGAATCGCATTCCGATGCAGAGTACCATCAAGAGCATCCTGAATCTAGTTGTTGTGATCGCAGTGGTTCTGTGGCTACTGAAGGTATTTGATCTCCTCCATTACGTATCCCAATTCCGAGTCGGACATTGAGTAATCAAGTGAACGAAGTCGGCAGCGTTGCGTAACCAAACAGCAGCTGTAGGCGCGCGCTAAACGGCGCCTACTTAACTGGAATTCTTGACGGTAACATCCATGAAAAGCGGCCAGAGCTGACAACGCGGCCTTCGGCACTCGGCCTGCTTCGGCGATAGGCCGGAGAAGACTGTTTGGGAA
This sequence comes from uncultured Occallatibacter sp., assembly GCA_964396795.1. Taxonomy (GTDB): domain Bacteria; phylum Acidobacteriota; class Terriglobia; order Terriglobales; family Acidobacteriaceae; genus Telmatobacter. The sequence continues at coordinate 111,198 of CAYNGB010000004.1, forward strand.
TCCCTTCTCGCCGACAATTCTCCAGGCTTCGCTCCAGGCCGACGCCACTCAAGCTCGTAACGGAACGACTGGAGTTATTATGCCCCTCATCAAGAAAAAAGACTTGAAGAGCTATTTCGCTTCCCGCCGGCTCAATACAAATCATTTGAAGTCGCCCACGGACCGACCAAATGCTATCATTTCCTCGGGATTGAAGGTTGAATTCGCAGATCCGAATCGGGATCATGTGGCTGAGGAAAAACTTACGCAACCTTTCTCGACTGGGCCGGACATCCCCCGATCGTGATGGCGTTCGCATCTGTTAATGCATGGACGCCCGTACTGTCCCTGCTGCAATTTGGTCAAATTCAAAACAGATGACTTGCGGTCGATCGATGGAGCGCTTTGGATGTTCGCGCAAAATCCAGTTTGCTGCATGTCATACTGGCGCCTCTACAGCTCGTTTGCATTGCGTGGCACTCATGCAGGATGAGTCATGACAATTCTTGCCCCAAAGGCGGCTCAACTCCCTGTCGCACAAACGCACCACTCGCTCGTGCCGCACTGGCTCACACACATGGGCGCTCTTGGGCTCTTTTCCGTTGCGGTAATCGACTCCTCCGTTATTCCTCTGCCCCTGCCCGGTAGCACTGACTTACTCCTACTTTGGCTGGTCGCTCACAACGGAGATCCATGGCTGCTTGCGGCGATGGCTATTGCCGGCAGCCTCGTGGGAGGTTACACCACGTGGCACGTTGGACGTAGAGGTGGTGAGGCAACACTGCAGCGGCATGTCCCGGCCCGCATTCTTAAGCGGGTAATCGTTTGGGTCAAGCATCATCCAGTCCTCGCTGTGTTTCTTCCCGCAATGCTGCCTCCGCCTATTCCTCTATTACCATTTGCACTTGCCTCCGGCGCACTGGGAGTCTCGCGTAGCCGCTTTCTCGTCGTGTACGGCGCGGCTCGCACCTTGCGTTACTCCCTGATTGCCTGGCTCGGTGTGGTTTATGGACGCCGTGCGCTCCGCCTGTGGTCTGGATCGTTGCAGAAGTGGTCCGCGCCGCTGCTTTGGGTGTTCGGGGGACTACTTGTTGCCGGAGTTTGTTTTGGGATATGGAAGGTTCGTGGTCTGCGCAAGTCTGCGGTCGCAGTAAATCGCACATCACGCGACAAGAGAGCTCTCGCGGACTGAAATACCGGGGGTTCTCGATTGCTCTTCACGGTTGCGGTTGCGATTTCTTCCGGACCTGCGCACAAACCTAGGTGCAAAAACAACGGCCGGGTTGACATACCCGGCCGCCAAAAAACTCAACTTACGATCAATTGATTTTGTTCGTACGGTTCTGCTGTTTTTGTGGCTTCGGCTGCGGCTGACGAGACTGTAAAGTCTGTTGCTGGGCTGCGTGTTTTTCAGACAACTGCTGAGTCTGTTGCTGGTGCTTTTGCTCCACTTGTTGTGTCCTGGAATCACTTGCCTTCTGCTTACTTAGCTGCAGATGCTCCGAGTCCTGCTTTACCTGGAGGCTTTGGCGTTCCTGGTTCTGCTTCGCGATCAAGTTGTCCTGCTGTTTTTGATATTTCTTGTCCGCTCTGTCATTTCCAGAGTTTATCGGTTGGGGGTGCTGGATTGGGGCAAGGTCGCTTGGATGGTTGACGGGGCGCGCTGGTGTGTTCTCCGATTGCTTCGCTTGATTTTCGACGCGAGGCTCGGTTGCCGTACTCGCGCCTGAAGACCTTGAAGGCTCACCTGCCAGCGCTGGGGTTGCCACCTGGTGTTCATTTACTGCTTCGGGCTTGGCAACGTGTGCAACAGGCGGATTGCCGTGGTTTGACGATGCCCGGAGTTCCGGGTTGGCTTGCGCTGTTTTCGCATGTTCAGTTTGAGCAGCTACGGGCGCGACATGTCTCTGTCTCGTCGCCGCTTCTTGCTGTGAGGTCGCACGTACTTCGATGCCGCCGGCTCCGCCGTTGAAGCTGACGCGGCTTTCGTTGCGATTGCTGATCGGTTGGTCGTAGACATCGTGATTTCTCACAACATCCACGTTGTTTACTGAGCGATTGTAGAAAAAATGTCCGTTGTCCCAACGGCCACCTTCATAGCCTTCCCCGGAGTAACCGAAGCCGTAGTTAATGCCGCCATAGAAGCCGACCTCGGGGCCCCAATACCCTTCGTTGAAGCGGTATCCACCGTCTCCCCAGCCCCAATAGCCTGGGGTCCACAGATAGCCCTCTTCAGGCGCCATTACCCACTCCCCGTCCACCCAGTAGTAGTCGGAGACGCTGTCGTCATATGCCCAGTAGCCAGGAGTCCAAAGATAGCCGTCTCCAGGGCAAACAGGCTGCTCGTAGACGGGCAGAGCAGGCGGGCCCACCGAGATGGATACGCTAACCTGCCCGAACAGGGTGACCGGTATGGCCAATGCTAGAAACGCTAATAGAACTCGGATCGTGCGCATAGGAATCCTTTTGGCCAATCATCCTTCGATTACTCGCCTACGCGATACCAACCCGAGCTGCGAGGACTGAAAGGTGACGTATTACACGTCATGGCTAAGGCTTCCACAAATGAAGAGGCGAGTCTGTGTACTAATGCTCACCTCTCGTATATGTTGCGGTGTAATCCAACATTGGCCCGGAGCACTACCTGATGCCGAAGTACATGCCCTACACAACAAACATCGCAACGCCAGCAACGAACATGGCCGCTGTAGCGATAGCCACGATAGTCCAACCCAGGCGAGAGCTCGGCTGGCCCTGCATTAGTTTCTTGTCCCCCGCGACGATGAGGATTGCTACGAGAAGAAAAGGTGCCAGCAGTCCATTAATAACAGCCGTCCAGTAGAGCGCTTTCACGGGGTTGATACCAATAAAGTCCAACCCCACGCCCACTCCCGTTGAGACCAATATCAACGCGTAAAACCAGCGTGCCTGCCTCAATTTCTTGTTCAGGCCTTGCCGCCAGCCAAGTGTCTCGGCGAAAGCGTATGCGGTTGATCCTGCTAGTGTAGGGATAGCAAGAAATCCAACGCCGACAATACCCAAAGTGAAAAGCGTCGCGGCAAAATTGCCTGCAAACGGCCGAAGAGCCTCAGCGGCCTGCCGGGAGGTCTCGATGCTCGTTATGCCGTGCCGATTAAGGGTGATGGCTGTGGTCAGAATGATAAAGAACATGACCATGTTCGAGAAGAATGCACCAACGCCCACATCTACATTTCTAAAATCCAGCTCCTCTGGTGTGGCTCCTTTCCGCAGTGCAAGAGTACTCTGTCCTGCCGCTTTCTCCTCTTCCACTTCTTCGCTCGCCTGCCAGAAGAACAGATAGGGGCTAATCGTGGTGCCGAGAATTGCCACCAGTGTTGCCCATTCATTTCTCGTGTGCGGCATCGAAGGCATCAGGGTGTCGCGCAACACTTGTCCCCAGTCAGCTCCCACCACAAAAGCAGTAATGGGGTAAGCAAAGAGCACAAGGACCAGCCATTTGAGCACGCTCGCGATTTGGTGATATTGGAGCCGGACCGTTGCCCACGAAATAAGAAGTGCGAACACGATCACAAACCAGTGCGAATTGACCCCTGATAGCATCGCAGCTGCATCTGCCATACCCGCGAGATCAGCCGCAATGTTGATCGTATTTGCAGCGAGCAGGGCAATGACGAAGGTCAGCAAAATCCATTTTGGAAAGCGTTGTTTGAAATTCCCGGCTAGGCCCCGCCCTGTCACCTTGCCGATGCGGGCGCACATAATTTGAACCGCAGCCATCAGCGGCCATGTGAACAGCGCGGTCCAAAGGAGCTTGGTTCCTAGCTGTGCGCCAGCGACAGAATATGTGGCGATGCCTGAGGGGTCATCGTCTGCGGCCCCGGTAATTACCCCAGGTCCAAGCGACTTTAGCAGAGATCGAATCCATCGAGATGGCGCGAGCATCGGCATTGATGGGAAGATGGGCACTCCGTTTAAACAAGGGTAGCGCGAAGCGCACAGACCAATGTCAGTTCTTACTCAAGAGCCATCTCTGCCGCGGACCCGAATCCGTGCGAAGCAACGAACCGGCACTGGAGATAAGCACAACGACAGCAGAAGAAGATACCAGGTAAACACGATTTCTAGAGTGGTCATAGGGTTCTGTTCCCCAATCTCCGTGATAAAACCAGCATTTCTTTGAGCGCGGGCATGGCGGCGAGATGCGGGGAAGACATGGCTGATGGCGGAGATAACCGTATCCGCTCTGGCGCGATGGGAATCGACTCCCCACTGTCAGCTAGATGCAGGAACGCGCCCTTCTGAATGCGGTATGTATAAACATTTATCCTGGCCAGAAAGAACCATGGATAGTGTGTCAAATCAATATTCGCCACTTCCACGGCATTAAACTGTTCACTAATATTGTGAAGCACCAACTTGAGCGCGCTGCCGATCGCTTCCTGCGACGTCTCTCCGATGCCGCTTCTCAGTGATCCATCTCCGATCTTTAGGAAGCTCCATCCACGTCTCAAGATTCTCTTTTCCAAGTGGAGGGCATTCACCGACCTCGAGAAGTTCCAGCCGTCGCGGAATTCGTCCATCGCCAGCCTGGTGCCTTCAGGCAGCTCGATTCGTTCGCGTAAAAGCAAATCTCGTTCAGCGATGTTGCGCATCTGTCGGACACTTTCTTATTGCATGTCTTGCTGAGCGAGGGTACGCCGTGTGCCCGGTTTATCGAACAGGTTCCATGCCGAAATAGCCTTGTAACTGTTAGGTCTAAGGTTCGGCGATTGCGTACTGAGCCGAACTTTTACAATGGATGCAATACACTTCTCTGGCGAAGCGACCGGCATCATCAAGAGTCCCCTGAAGCGTTCTCAAACACTGCGGGCAGTCAATCGTACTCTGCGCATTCCCCCAGGGGTCGATCCCGTCGCGTTGATTCCATACGGACGACTCATTGTGGATCGGCGCGGGAGCGCGCCGTTTCATTTGGGGCAGGGCCCTGAAGATTTGCAGAAGTGCGCTCGTGCCGCTGCCCTTTTGGTAGAAGGCGTCCGCGTGAATGCCCGAGGGCACCTCTTTTCCTGAAAAAGAGCCGCTCATGGCGATGACCTGGATTACAGGAAAGCGGCATCGAACCACCGAAAGCAGTTCAAATCCAGACATGCCCGGCATGTTGAGATCGGAGAGAAGAATTTCGGGACTCTCCTGGCAAATCTCGCGCAATGCGGAAAGGCCATCCTCGGCGGAACGCACTCGATACCCAAGCTCACTAAGCACGAGTGACATGGTTGTCCGAATGGACGGCTTATCGTCAACGATGAGAATTCTTGCTCTCGTCTCGGGCATCGTACACCTCTCCTGAAAGGCTGATCTAGGAATTAAAGTCAGTGTCCCATGCCGCCGGCTGAGGCGCTGTTCAGTTTTGCACAACCCTGCCCGGCCTCCATCGACCGCTGCCGGGCTACACGTTTTGAACGAAGGGAATAAGCAAAGACATATCTTGAAAGTGAATAGATAGGTCGTAGTTCCCCCCTTAGAGCGTTATTGCTCAGACCTTGCCTGGCAATCGCCCTAAGGTGAGAAGTACCTTGTGCGCCTCAGTGCGCGGAAGCAAGTGACGCTGCGCATAGGTAGAAAATGGTGAGATGCATGAAGAAAATTATGACGTTTGTGGCAATACTCAGTTTAACTAGCGTTGGCTGGGCCGGAACGAATCGCGAAGCTACCAATGACCGATTGGACCATGCAGGCCGTGTCCTGCACGAGATCATGGCCGCACCGGACAGCGGCATTCCGGAAGAAGTTCTGGAACACGCGAAATGCGTCGCCGTTGTACCTCATCTGCTCAAGGGCGGATTCGTCTTCGGCGGGGAAAATGGCCGGGGCGTGGCCACGTGCCGCACCGGAGAAGGCTGGAGCGGGCCAGTGTTCTTTGCCATTACTGGCGGAAGCTGGGGCTTGCAGATCGGCATCGAGGGCGTCGACCTGGTCATGATTATTCAAAACGAGCGGGGAATGAGACAGTTGCTCTCGAGCAAGTTCGAGCTCGGCGCGGATGCCTCCGCGGCAGCCGGACCGGTAGGTCGCCATGCTTCAGCCGATACTGATTGGAAAATGGATGCCGAGATCCTCACCTATTCACGCGCTAGGGGCGCCTTTGCTGGCCTGACGCTGAACGGCGCTTCGATCCGCCGCGACGACGATTCCACTGAGGCTATCTACGGCCATGACATCTCCAATGGCCGGATTCTGCGCGGCGAAGTAGCTGTACCCGCTTCGGCACAATCGTTCCTCGATGCAGTAAGAAACGCAAAGGCACAGGCAGTTGCTTCGAATTAGCAACCAGCTTTGATCGCAATGTGGGCGCTCTGGGAAGCCGTCAGGTCCCGGGCGCCAACAATGCGCCGAATTGCCAGGAATCCTCTAAGAACAACTAAATGGCGGAAGGAGAGGGATTCGAATTGCCGATCTCTACTGATTCTAAACAAGTTATTCAAAACGCTAGGCGCTCAAGACTGTCAAAACGCAGGAAACGCGGTTTTTGAGTGCGCCACAAGTACACGGGTTTTGCTACGCGGAATTCAGCCGCTGTCATTTTGGCCCACCAACACGAAGCCAGCAGATTCCTGCACCCGACGCGCAAGGAAGTCACGGAGCTCCGTCCATCGCATCAACTGGTCCAGCGCTTCACTCACCCGTGCAGCTGCACGCTCGTCCTTCGGATTAGCGGAAAGCTCATCGCGAAAGACAGCCAGCGCCTTGTCTCACTGATGCTGTTTTCTGAAGAGCATGCCGAGGTCGTAGCGCAAGTCCGGCAGTTCCGGATGCGAATGGAGTAACTCTTGGAATCCGCCGACCGCCGCATCTTCCCTTCCCTGGTCCGCGAGCATCTCAAAATGGCGCTGAGCAAGATAGGGGGAGTCCGAATACTTCTGACTGCAAAGTTCAATTTGCCGCATGCTTTGCTCTCCGCTAATTACAGCTAATTGATAGAGTAGAGTTGGTTCATCCTGGTGCGGATGCCAGAGCGTAAGAACCGCGTCGAATCCTAAATCAGCCTGAAAATTCGGAGACCCGCGTTGCGCCATGGGAAATGCGCTGCGCGGATCGCCCGAGGTACTCGCCTGGCCAAGCGCCGTGACATAGGTTTTGCTATCAGAGTGTGCCCGCAGCTTCGTGACGAAATACTGCGCATCCCTCAACCTCAGCCTTCTTCAGCACCCCAACGATCTGTTCTGCGTTAAATCGCCTATTCTTGGCAAATTCCTTCAACCCCAACCAGAGTTGGTTCTTTCCGAAGACGAAAATTCCATCTGGATCGGGAATACCGGGGCAGTCCAATGTCACATTGCAGAACCGGTGTGGAGTGCCAATTTATGCACACTTCCTTTGTCTTCGAAATGCTTTCTCGGATGCAATTCTCCTCGCCTGAGGAGATTCTCCGAAGCTGGATCCGCGTTCTTAACGTTCGGGCATTCCACTGCCGGAACTTTTCCAGCTCCCACCGCGTGCCTTAACCCATAGCCCATGAGACAGAATCGGCGATCAGCACCGAAGCGTCTACTCAGCGTCCTTTACGCAGCGGAAGCCGATCGCACCGGAGCGATCGTAACTGGGTGCCATGAGGAGAAGTTTGCCATGTTCGCCGTTCTTGTAGGCTTGCGGAAAGTACCAGACGGAGCCTTGGGGTTGATAGTGGCTGCCGCCGCGCAGGATGGCCGCCCGAGTGTGCTCATCGACATACTCATCAGTCCATTGCCACACATTCCCAACCATATCCATCACTCCAAACGGACTCGCCCCTTTGGGGTGTGCATTGACGTCGCTCGCCGCGAGCATCACTCGACCTTTATCGGGTAGAGGTGCAAACGTCTCCGAATTGCCCGCCTGTGATGCACAGGATGGCGGTCCACCCACGAATTGAGGTTGGAGCCAATCGCAGTTTCCCCATGGGAATTGCCGTTCATCATTGCCCTGTGCCGCGTATTGCCATTCCCATTCATGAGGCAGCCGCTTGCCAGCCCACTTCCCATATTCGCGCGCGTCCTCAATCGAAACCCATGTTACAGGCTTGTTGGCTGCACCGTCGGGGTATGTGCCACCCTTCCAGTCTTTCAAGAAATTGAGATCGTCCTTGGGATGGTATCTTGACGAATCCAGGAACTTCTTAAATTCGGCATTGGTGACCGGATACTTGTCGATATAGAAGGGTGTGATCAGCATTCTGTGTTCATGAAAGCGACGCGGACTGTCTTCCCACGGGTACTGAACATCGACGCCGATATCATTGCCACCTTCGATCTCGATGCCTTGTACAGTGAACAGATAGTCACTTCCATCGATTCGAATCATTCCCTCAGGAGCCGAGGTTGCGGCCCTTGTGGGCGCAATTTCGACCAGGGTCTGGAGGTTTTTCTGCCACTCATGCGAGAAGCTCGACAGGGGTTTTGCTGTCATAACCTTCATCTTTTCCAAAAATTGCTGAGCCTTGGAATCGAGTGTGGTGGTGGCGAGAATCGCGCCGTACCCATGAGCCTCAGTTGCAAATGACAGCACTGCATGATCGGCTTCTAGGGCCGGCTTGAGTTCAACACCGTTGTAGAGATCAAAGTAGCGCATCCCTGGCTCGAAGGGCACCGTTATCTGTCTGCCGTCAACGTCATACTCATTGCGATTGACGATCGTCCAAAGGGTTTGATTTTTCAAGGGCCAGCGGCTGGCAAAGACTCCGTAAGCGTGCATCGGGTACAGGGGTTCCCAATCCGGACTTACCAGGAAAGGAGCGAAAGCCCGCTCTATATTTGCAATCCGCCTCGTCGCCTCTGCGTCTGCAGGAGTGATGCCGTTCCAGATCCCCCAGATGTTCTCCCAACTCTCCCAGCCCTCGCCATTGAAGAAGGCGAATTGTAGGTTGTCGTTCTTGTCTTTGCTCCAACGATCGCAAACATGAACCATGTGACGGGTTTCGAGCCACCTATGGCGATCGATGCTCGGAACAAACTGGAAGCGGTAGTAGCCCCAGGTGAGTACATTCCAAGCAATTGCTTCATCGCTTGTACCGACCTCAGGTTCAAAGGCGAGCGTATGATTGGCTTTGTCCGCGGCGAGAGAAAAGGCCAATGGGACACCATCCTGGGTATCTCCGTTAATTCCATCTGCGTCGAGGTCTTTCATGAATTCAGCAATCGCGTCTGGCCATGTTTTGCCGGGGTCCCGCGTACCCTGATCCCACATCATCATCGGGAAAAACACCTTGACTCCTCTACGATGGAAGTCTGCAACCATCTGCTTCAATCCTTGGATTCCGCCAGGCATGGAACGGACCATGTCCTGCTGGTTGCGGTCGTCTATGCCCATATTGGGATACGTCGCCCATACAAGTACGGAGTCAATTCCGCCGTATCTCTTATCGACATCGTCCAGATATCGATCGACCGTGTATTTTCCCTGAATTGGATCGTAGAAATTTCGATCATGCACCATCATTTGAGGCTGGATGAAATTGGACTGCGCCCATGTGAGGCTGGGGATTGAGTAGCGCGCAGGATCGTAACCGATGCGAATGCGGCGCTCCGCGCGCCAATGTGTAATGTCTGCCAGCCATTCCTGGTGCGTGAGTGAGGTGCATGGGGCGCCTCCACCTTCCCAAGCATTGTGCATCGTCAGGCACGGGGGTGCAGGGATCAATTCATCCAAAAAGGTAAAGGGGGCGTACCGTGAATCCTGCGCCCAGGCAGACGTCGCAGAGATTGCGATCAAGAGAGGAATGCTTGCTATCCATCGAGCGAGGTACATGGTCGATTTCATTACGATTTCTCCTGGACTATTTGGGACAATGTTCACTTGCGTACTTCGAGTTGTCTTCTGGGATTAAGAACGGGTGGCTGAGTAACCGTCCATAAATGAATCCACTTCGGCCATCGTCGGCATGGAAGGTTGCGCTCCGAGTCGAGTCACAGAAACTGCGGCCACTCCAGCAGCAAATACTGCGCTTTCTCGAGCAGACTTTCCCAGCATCAGTCCAACCGCGAATGCTCCATTGAAAGCATCGCCAGCTGCTGTCGTATCGACAGCCTTCACAGCGAACGCAGGGATTGATTCACGAAGTCCCGTCTGCAAAGCAAGATAGGAGCCGTTCGAACCCATCTTGAGGACCACACCGTGGATTCCCCTGCCAAGGAGCAAGTCTGCAACCTCGGCAGGACTTTCAGATCCTAAACGGCTATGATTCTCCGATCCGTAAAAAGCGGCTTCCGTTTCGTTCGGTGTGAACCAAGCGACCTGTTCTAGCACCCTCCTCGGGAGTTTGGTGGCTGGAGCGGGGTCGAGGACCAGAGGGACATTCTCACGGATGCAGATGTCCGAAAGATATTCGACTGTTTCGAGTGGTATTTCCAACTGCGCAAGAACCATACCCGCTTCTCGAATGATCGCCAAATTTCTGGCGATATCCTCCGGCATCACCTTCGCGTTGGCTCCCGGAGCTACGACAATGCTGTTCTCCCCTTTGCGGGAAACCAGTATGACGGCGACTCCTGATGGTCCGTCACTCTCACCAATTCCGGCCATATCTACCCCGGCATTCCCGAGGTGCCCTCTCAACTGCGTGCCAAATGTATCGCTTCCCAGCTTTCCGAGCATGCGTACGGGATATCCGAGTCGCGCAACTGCAACGGCCTGATTAGCGCCCTTTCCCCCTGGGTGAATCTGAAAGTCAGTTCCGATCACGGTTTCACCGACAGCTGGAATTTTCTCCGCCATCGCGACCAGGTCTAGATTGATGCTGCCGACTACTACAATTGGCTTCTTGCGGGGCATTGTTCTTCTCCTGCAATTCGGGACAAAGATCCTGCATTTCACAAAGAGCGAAGTCTGAGCAGTAACAAGGACTCGAACTCATAAGTCTCTCCTCCTCGAGCTTTCAACAACGCAATGCAAGCCTCAGCTCTGTTACCTGTTCACAGACCGAGATACGAATCAGGCCGGCATCTATACTGGACGTGCCGAAAACATGAAACTACTTTGCCTCTCGGTCATCTGCCGCGGCTATTACATTTCTGATCTTGCGTTCAACTTCGTCATTCATGTAGCCGCAATCCAATCGGATGTACACCGATGAGTATGGAATAGTGCCTATCGTCTTGATGAGCAGGACCCGAAAGATAGCTCCCGCCTCACTGATTGTTCTCATGGCTTCGGAGTGTAGGGTGCTCGAGACTTGGTCCGCCGCAAAAGTAGTTGCTATTCTCCGTCTCAGCGCTGACACGCCCGGATAGTCTCTTTCCTCAACAATCTCAAATTCTTTGTCCAGAAAAACCGTTGCGCGCACATGCTGAGAAGCGGAGATATTTCCCGCAACGTATTGGAGGACCAAAGCCAGATCCTCGTTGGCGACAATGGTTTTGATTCCCGGTTCGGCATAGACGGAAAAGGCAGAGTCTGCAACCACAATCCAGTTTCTATGACCATACAAAGGAAGATGGCTTCGGATTACAGTCTTCCAGTCGGAAGAAGAGGTAACTGTCTGGCTCTCCAGAAGCGGTGAGCAGACGGTGAATATCGGGAGGCAAGTCAGGCCGGCCGCTCTCTGTCTTAATTCAGTCAAATGCCTCTCCTTCAATGCAGCGCTTATGACACGCTCGAACCCATTCTCGGAGCCGACAGTTCTGGAAATGGCGCAACAAGAATTTGAAACGATCCCATCTTTGCGTAGCCCTCAAGCCCCTAAAACAGCGGCGCCATGGCGATCGAAGTCAGACCCGCCAGAAACATGAGGAACATGCCCCAGATGCAAGCTCTTGCGGTAGAAGGCGCCATGGCAAACTCACGCCACACAAATACGCCCCATGCCGCCGAGACCATCGTTGCACCTTGTCCGATCGAGTAGGAAACGGCAGGCCCGACAGTGTGTGCCTGCGAAGCAACGAAGTTCAGAAGAGTCCCCGTGCACCAGATGGCGCCACCCAAAACTCCCCAGAAGTGTGGACCGCGGCCTGCGTGAAAGTACTCCTTCATCGAAGTTGGTTCACGGCCATCCAGAGGCTTGCGCATCAGCAGCCAATTGAAAGGAATCGCGCTGAGCGCAACCCCAACAGCAAAGAAAAGGACGGCTGCGTAGGGTCCGACTGCAGTTCCGCCAGTCATCGCAGCCGACACGAAGGGATAGAAGCACCCCATCAAGACTCCCGCAATGAGGCTGATAAATATTCCCCGCCGGCTCATGGATGTCTTCTTGTCCTCGCGCATTCTATATGCGACGGCATCAAGCACAATCGCCACGACGACCAGGGCAATGCCGCCAAAAAGCAGAAGAGGATTGCCTTTTGGCGAAATCACGTAATTACCAACGGCACCGACCACGAGCGCCAGCCCGATTCCGATCGGAAATGCAACAGCAAGCCCAGCAATATCGATTGCGGCGACGAGAAGCAAGTTGGCGACGTTGAAGATGGCTCCGCCGGCGACAGCAAGGACGGCGTTGCGAAGGTTCACATTGACTATGTCTGCCAGGAATGTTCTCCCCGAACTGCCAAAGGAGCCCAAGGTCATCCCCCAGAGACAGGCGCCAACGATCAAACCAACAACGTAATCCCAGTAAAAGAGCTGGAACCTGAAACCCGGACAGAGCTTGAGGGTGTTTGCCCAAGAGCCCCAGCAGAGCATGCTGACAATCATGAACGAAAGGACGATGCCATAGACTTCAGGCTGATACATGCCTTACGCTCCTTTCTCGCATTCAATCGATCGCTCGGTGGGCACGTACAGCTGCGGGCGCAAGGAGAGGACAGCGAAAGTCGAATCTGGGTTGCGTCAATTGCCCATTGGCCATTGCCGCACTCTTGATCCCAGGATGAAAGCTTTCATCAACCGCAAAGGAAAGATAGTGTGTCGCGTTCAAAAAGTCAAGGTGTCTTCTTTAGCCCGAGATCTCAAGCATTTGCGCATATCTTGCATGCAAATCGCCCTGGATCCGAAGCCAATCCTCAAGCTCCCTGCCTATCGCTGGATTGAAAACCGGAAGAGCTCTTGAATGCTTCCAAATTGCGATATACTCAAAGCCACCGCTCATATTCCGAGGCGCTTTATAGTGCTCTTCCTGGAGGGGAAGAAGGAAATTCTATGGCTAACATGAAAGACATCGCCAAGATTGCTCGCGTATCTCTCGGCACGGTCTCTAACGTAATCAACAACTCTGCCAGGGTTAGCGAGCCTCTTCGAAAGCGCGTTTTAGAGGCCGTCCAGGCCGGCGGCTATCAGCCTAGCCAGCTTGCGCGAGGATTAAGACGCGACAAAACGAATGTGATCGGCATGATCATCCCAGACATTACAAACCCGTTCTTCCCTGGAGTGGTTCGGGGAGCAGAGGATGTTGCGTTTTCCAACGGCTATAGGCTAATCCTCTGTAATACCGACAACGATCATTCCAAGGAACTGGTGCATTTAAAAGAGTTGCGCACATACCTTCCTGCGGGCCTCATTGTGATTCCGTCGGACTTCAGCGATTTGACGGCACAGACAGAGTCCTACCAGAGTTCAGGTACAGGTGTTGTCTGTGTAGACCGCCTGCCGCGGAATTGGGGTGGCGATAGCGTCACTGCCAACAATGAAGAAGGCTCTTTGGAAGCGACTCGCCACCTGATTCAAATGGGCCACAAGAAACTCGCAATGATTGCCGGTCCTCAGCACCTCACAAACGCAAGAGACCGGTTGAACGGCTTTAAGCGGGCGATTCGAGAAGCGAAGATAAGGGTTTCGCCAGAGTACATCCAGGAGACGACGTTCGACAAGCAGGGCGGCTACGTCAAGACCCTTCTCCTCCTGCGTCTCATTCCTCGGCCGACGGCGATCTTCGCTGGAAATGACATGATTGCACTGGGAGCGCTTCGGGCGATCCGCGAGGGTGGTTTGCGCTGTCCAGAAGACATTTCCCTCTTCGGCTTCGATGATCTTGATCTCGCAGAGGTGACGCACCCTGCGCTCTCCTCAGTATCCCAATCCGGATATCAACTTGGAACGACAGCTGCGCACATTCTGATTCAGCGCCTACACGGCGATAAATCTCCTTCAAAGCACATCATCCTTAAGACCTCTCTCAGCCTTCGAGACTCGGTTGCAGCGCCTCCACAAGAGCACCTGCGCTGAAACCACTAGAGGGCATTTTCCTTCAAGCCTCTTCGTCATGTGAAAGCCGGAACCCGCATTGTATCGTGGGAGATGCGAAAAATAGAGGCTCCTTGACGATTCGCTAAGTCTCAGAATCCAATCGGAATACCGCTGCCGAAATGCTGTCTTGCGGTGGTCAGCTGATTCCGCCTCATTTCTCGACCGCCAGGATTGAAAACTCCCTTGAACCGCCCCGCCCAAAAAGCCCTTGACATCCAAGATTGAAACGTTTTATCTTCCACACGTCTTCATTCTTGGAGGACCCCCAGCAATCGAAAATGACAGCTGTGTTCGGGACGGGCAGACTACAGTAGTAGTGTTTGGAAGCTTTCAAAACGAACTAGTTGCGGGAAATGAGATCGACGATGATCCACCTCCAAGTTCGCGCCTCTCTCAACTTCTGGTGTGGAGGGTATCTCAGCCCATGCACCCGCACGCTTCTCTGTTCAGCCCTGCTTGTCTTGTTTGCACAACCTAGTGTTCTCTCGCAGACACTGCCAGGAGCCTTGTCGAACCCCGCCGAAAGCAAAAGCCCGTATGAAACAGGGCTTGCACTGGTCAAAAGTGGGCACATCGACCAAGCGATCGGCGCATTCAAAAAAGGGCTTGAAATTGCTCCTCAAGACAAAGTCCTGCTGGATGCTACGGGCGCGGCCTACAGCTTGAAGGGGCAGCTTGAAACGGCGCGAGACTACTTCAATGCGAGCTTGAAGGTGGACCCCGCTTTTGTCCCAGCAAAGCAAAACTTAGGCATCACGCTGTTCGCCCTCGGGCGTTATGCAGAGGCAGAGGATCAACTCAACAGTCTTCAAAGTCAACCTGGACGATCACGTGCCGTAGCCAATCTCTTCCTCGGGATGATTGCTGAGAAGAGATCTGACTGCAAGGTGGCGGTCCTCGAATTGGAGAGTGCTGGCGCGCTCTTGTATCAGTATCCGGACGCCGCGCTGTCGTTCGGAAATTGTGAATATCAAATCGGCAATCCACAGCGCACTGCTCAGGCGCTCTCGGCGTTCGATCAAATCCCTGGTAAATCGTCTTCGCAGTTCGAGCAAGCTGCCGATCTCTACACGCGCCTGGGACAAGATCGGCAGGCACTTGAAGAGTTGGCCAAAGCTCGAGCGGGGAAAGATCAGGTCGCCAGCATCGAGAAGAAACGCGCCGAACTCTTTGAGAAGACGGGACAGTTGGACGAAGCGCAGAGAGCTTTGGAAGCGGTGGTAGCTGCAGAGCCAAGCGCCGATGCCCTGCTAAGTCTCGCCCGAGTAGCAAAAGATCGCGGAGCCCTCGATGTGGCATTGAAGTCGCTGCAGCGCGCAGCTGAGGTCGAGCCAAAGCGAGAAGACAGCTATTTGGAGTTCAGCTCGATATGTTCCGACCACGGGAACGATACTCTGGCCCTCAAGACCGCTGAAATTGGGCTCAGCCATATTCCTAATTCCTACCGACTTACCGTTCAGAAGGGCGCCGCCCTCGAGAAGCTCGGACACTTGAACGATGCGGAAGACACGCTGAGAAAAGCCATGAGCATGCAGAAAGACAACAGCATTGCTCTATTGAGCCTCGCCGTCGTCCAGGCACACAGCGGAAGGACGGATGAAGCGGAGCAGACACTCGCGACTGCGATTCGCCAGTTTCCTGGCAACTACTACATGTACTACTTCCGCGGAAGGCTTCTGTCGCAGTTTGCCGACGCAAATTCAAGCAAGTCTGACCTGAGAGAAGGTGCAATGCGTTCGCTGGAGGAGTCGATTCGGCTCAATCCGAACTACGCAGATTCATACTACCAGCTCTCCGAACTCTACTTGCCGACCGAGTCTAAGCTCACCGAGGAAGCACTTCAAAAATGCCTGCGGCTCAATCCGAGCCACCTTCCTGCGCAGTACTCACTCGCTCGTCTTTATCTTCGCACCGGAAGAAAGGAACAAGGGCAAGCTTTGCTTGCGCGCTTTAAGACACAACAACGCTCAGAAGAACTGCAACAGCAGAAGCAACTTCGCATCGACATTGCACAGGAGTAGCTTCACTGAGTCGCTGCAATGTACAACGGCCAGCTCAACCAATTCAAATAGGAGGCAGGACAATGATCCATTCAAACAGACCCGGACCGGCAACTCGCTTTGTTGCTTTCTGTGTCCTGGTGCTTATCGTGACCGCGCCTCGCGCACTCGCTCAATTCAGTAGCGGATTTACGGGCAATGTTTCCGACCAAACTGGTGCGGCACTCGTCGGCGCGAAGATCACCGTGACCGATGAGTCCACGCTTATCGCTAAGGTAGCCATCAGCAACGAAAGCGGATATTTCAACATCCCGTCATTGCCGGGCAGTGTCTATACGATCGAGGTCGCCGCGACCGGCTTTAGAGCTTGGAAGCAGACCGGAGTGCGATTGGAATCGAACCAGACGAAGACGGTGCATCCTTCCCTTGTTCTACCCACGCAGTCGACTTCTGTCGAAGTTTCAGCAGCCGTTGCCTCGGTCGAGACGGATAAGAGCGACACTTCACGAGAGATTGACGAGGAGACGGTCAGCACCGCTCCGCTAATCGGAAGAAACGTCTATACCAGCATGATCGAGCTTGCCCCAGGCATAACCGGATCGGGACTGCCAAGTGGAGGAGCACTTGGTTCGGGGTCAGCAAACAACGACAGCTTCGAGCAGGAGGCCGGCTACCAGGTCAACGCTGCTGGCCAGCGCCAGGAGAACAACGAATACGACGTTGACGGGACAGGATTGAACAGCGCCTCTCGCGATGGTGTCGTGAACTTATCGCCGGAGCCGGACTTTATTCAGGCAATCCGAGTCAATGGTGCAACCTTTGATGCGTCCAAGGGGCGATACAGCGGAGCCTATGTCCAGGTGTTCACCAAAGCGGGGACAAACAGCTTTCACGGTACCGCGTCGGAGTACTTCACCAACAACGTGCTGACCGCACGAACCGAATTCCAATACTGCGCGCCCGGGGCAACGGGCTGCACTGCCATTCCTGCCTTCAGCAGAAACGAGTTCGGCGGTACCCTTGGCGGGCCTATTATCAAGGACAAGCTGTTCTTCTTCGTAGGCGCATTCGCGCTGGCTGCGTCCAACTCAACTACGGATGTGGCAACAGTCGAGACACAACAGTTTGTACAGTTCGTTCAGCAGACCTTCCCGAACAATCTCTCCAATACTTTCTTCAAACAGGCGCCACCTTCGACCTATGCTACCAGCAATTTGCTCACATCCGCACAGGTTGAAGCAGACAATCCCGGCTTTTACCCCTCGACTGCATTTCCGGCGGATCTTCCGGTAGAGGGTTCGGTTGATATCCCGTTGAATCTGGCACATGACGCCTACCAATGGCACATTCGAACGGACTATGACATCAATCAGTCAAAGGACCGCATCTTTTTCAATTTTTTCAGAACCCATGAGACTCAGGTGCAGAACGATCCACGACCCATCTATCGTGTCACTCTCCCCAACGCAGGTCTCTACGCCAAGGTCGACTGGACACACGCATTTTCCAGCACTCTGCTCAACGAAGCAGGAACGACGCTGGTTCGTGCCGTGGGCAGCAATCCGGGGACGTCGGACAACAAGAATTTGCCCGATGTCAGCATTTCAGGTTTTGCGGGTTATAGCCAGTGGGGTGCGGCTGATTGGGTTCATGAGAACTTCAACTGGCACGATGTGCTGGACTGGACACACGGTAAACACACCATCAGCACAGGTTTTGACATCGATCGTCACCATGATGACGATAACTTCACGGTAGCGGTGGACAGACCGAGTTTCGGGTTCGGGAATCTGCTCGATTTTGCTCAAGACGGCGTGTTCTCACAAAGCGGGCCGGGCATAGACGTGAGTACAGGCTTAATTGCGAAAGATCTCTACCAGGTACTTCGCTGGGTGTACGGCGGAGCCTATGTCCAGGATGACTGGAAGGTGACCTCGCGCCTGACCTTGAATGCCGGTCTGCGGTATGACTACTTCGGGCACTGGGGCACCTACTACGATTCGCATACCCCATTTCCGCTCTTTACTCCTGGAACAGGAAGTGATTTTGCTGCGCAGGTTACCAGCGGCGTAATGTCTCTACGGGGCGGGAGTCATGCTTATGTAGCAAATAACCGGCCGCAAGGGGTCGGCCCGCGCTTTGGTTTTGGATGGGACGTATTTGGGAACGGGAAGATGGCTGTGAGAGGAGGCTACGGCTTATTCTACAACAACGTCGCGGATGGTTCATGGTCTTTCCCCTCGCGGTCCAATCCGCCGACATGGGCCAATCCTTCATTCAGCCTGACGAGTAGTTCACACCCATTCACCTATGCGCTGGGAAGCACGGATGGAAGCACATTTCCCGTTCCGCCTGTCACGTTTCAAACAACTCCTGCGGGAGGGATCGTCGGGCTTCCCGTTCTCACCTCTGGCGTGCAATCGCAGATTAGTCAACCGCGGACTCAGGTTTGGATGCTTGCGATACAAAAGGATTTGGGTCGGAACCTCATCGTGGAAGCCGACTACAACGGGTCAACCAGCGGCGATGTGTATATTCAGACCGACGTCAATCGATTCCCAGATGATTTGATCATTAACAAAGGCCAACAAACCCGCTTGAATGCGAACTTCGGTCCAATCATTTTTGGAAGGACTATTGGAACCGCTGCTGGTCACTACGGATCGTTCATGGTGACCAAACGGATGGGTCACTCATGGGAACTTCGGGGAATTTACACCATGGGAAAATCGACCGACGAAATGAGCAGCAATGACAATGGTACGGACAATGGAGAGGCTATCTTCAACCCACTCGACGTACCATCTCAGCATGGGCTGTCTGACTTCGATGTTTCAAGACGGTTCACCGCCGACAGTATGGTAAAGGTTCCTGATCTCTTCAAGAGCGGCCTGGGCAATGCCTTGTTAGGGGGATGGAGAATGTCCAACATTATCGTTCTTCAAAGCGGAATTCCCTTTACCGTATATACCAGCGCAGCATTCAATCCAATCCTGGATTCAAGTGGGAATGTGATTGGGCTGCAGCCAGGAAGCGGTGACTTTAATGCAGATGGGTATGGTTATGACGTTCCCAATAAAGCACCTGCAGGCACGGTAGCAACTGGGAATCGGGGTGACTTCCTGAAAGGCATCGCTCCTGTTTCGGCATTCCCAATTCCGGCTCTCGGGACCCAGGGGAATGGCGGCCGGAATACGTACATCGGCCCAGGAATGGCGAATGTCAATACGCAGTTCGCAAAGGAGTTCCACATCGAGCGGTTCGGAATTGAGGTCCGCGCGGATCTCTTCAACATCTTTAATCGCGTGAATCTCACGAACCCGGTCAGCGATCTATCAAGCGGGCAATTCGGGTTCTCCACAAGCCAGAATCTTCCGCGAAATGAGCAACTTGGCATTCACTTCAGCTTCTAAACGAATGCACTTCTTGAGGCACGAGTGGTTTCCTCACCACTTGTGCCTCAAGAGTGGCACAAAAGGCAGACAGTGATTGAATCGGGTCTGCTCGTTTTGAGCTTTGAGAAGCTCATTTTGTGGATATTCTTGGTAGCTAAGTATCTGCTTGACTCAGGTAACTCCATAAGTAGTATGCGGTCGTGACCGAGGAATAAGCATCTGGATTACTATCTGGATGAGTTCACGTTTTGCTTGAACCGGCGGCGATCAAAGAGCCGGAGCAAGCTCTTCTTTTGACTCACGCAGCAAGCTCTGGCAATCGATTCCGTAACCTTGGATCAAATTATTTATCCCGAGGCGAAGGCAACAGAGAAATCACAACCTGTTGGGCCTGCCTGGGTCAAGCAGATACCTGAATGATGAAGTTTCTGCTAAGATCCCCTCGAAAGGATCGGGCATCGAACCTAGTGGGGATTGATTTTGCTGTTGCACGACGCCACCTCTTCTTATCACAAAGACGTTAGAGAGAGACAATCCTTGCGCGACGCCAGGAGATAACGATTGTTTGAAACGAGTCCCCGGTTTCCCCAAGAGCGTAAGCGCGCCGTCTTCATCGTCTTGACGGTCTTGGCGATTCTGTTTCTCGTGACCTGGCTTTTGCCCTTTCAACGAAGGGCTTTCGGGGACATGCAGGAAGTGGGATCCCCAGATTCCCCGCTGCGCTCCAACCTTTCCCTGTCGCCCATCTCCATTGACTACCCTGAGGGTGGCTCAATCTTCCCACCCGGAATCACGCCGCCAACGTTCTTGTGGCGAGATGCCGTGGCAACGTCATGGAGTATTGATATATCTTTCGGCGATAAGGCTCCTCCTATCCACGCGCTGTCCAAGGGGGAGCGCTTGAACATTGGAGCCATCGATCCGGAGTGTGTGAGCGACACCAACGAGCCGCCAAAGCTGACTCCGCAGCAGGCCGCATCGTGGACTTGGATCCCCGACCAAGCCACGTGGTCTGCCATTCAGTTGCATTCGGCAGGACGGACGGCCACGCTTACCATCACCGGCTATCGCGATGCTCAAATAAAGTCCTCGCAATCGCACATTACATTCTCGACATCGGTAGATCCAGTGGGTGCGCCGATCTTCTATCGCGATGTCCCACTCATGCCGACGGAAGGCGTAAATGGAACCGTACAACCTTTGGCGCCGATGGCGATCCATCTCATTCAGTGGCGCCTCCGCGATATTCGTCAATCGGAAAGCCGTACCGTTCTAAAGGAAATGCACACTTGCGCCAATTGCCATTCGTTCTCTGCCGACGGAAAGACGATGGGCATGGACATTGATGGCCCTTCAAACGACAAGGGCCTGTACGCCCTGGTTGCTGTGCAGCGCCACATCTCGATCCAGAATAGGGACATTGTGCAGTGGAACACAGATGGTCGAGCTGGTAAGACTCGAGTGGGCTTCATGTCTCAGGTCTCTCCCAACGGTCAATACGTTGTGAGTACGTTTGCCGGGCCCAATCTTGAGATTTCCAATTCTTATTACGTTACAAATTTCAAAGACTATCATTTCCTCCAGGTTTTTTATCCGACAAGGGGAATCCTGGAATGGTATAGCCGAGCCACCGGAAGACGGCAGCCGCTGCCCGGTGCAGACGATCCCCACTACGTGCAAACCGACGGCGTATGGAGCCCTGACGGGAAGTACATCGTATTTGCTCGTGCGGTGGCGAGGGACCCTAACCCGGAAGGTCAAAAGCCGGCAAGCCACGCCAATGATGGAAACGAAACGCCGATACAGTACGACCTTTACCGGCTCCCTTTCAATGGCGGAAGAGGAGGCACCGCGGAGCGCATTGTTGGTGCCTCGCAAAACGGCATGAGCAACAACTTTCCCAAGGTCTCACCCGACGGGCGCTGGATTGTCTTCGTGCAATGCCATAACGGCCAGCTCATGCGTCCCGACAGCCAGCTCTTTATTGTTCCATTCGGAGGTGGCGTAGCGCGCAGATTGCGTGCCAACACTCCTCTCATGAACTCATGGCACAGCTTTTCACCTAACGGACGCTGGCTCGTTTTTTCCTCCAAAGCTCGTTCACCATACACGCAGATGTACCTTACCCATATCGATTCCAACGGCAATGACAGTCCCGCCATTCTGATCGATAATGCTACCGCAGCCAATCGGGCGGTCAACATCCCGGAGTTTGTTAATATTGCCGGCGATGGAATCGGGGATATTCAGGTTCCTGCCGCCAACCTGTATAAGCTGATGGAACAGGCGCGGCAGTTTGGGGAACAGGGAGACGCCGACCAGGCTCTGGCGACTTGGAAAGAGGCTTTGGCGATTGCGCCAAACGATCCCCAAGTTCAAAATTCCCTTGGAATGGCCTATTTTATTCATGGCGATGTTGCAGAGGCGCTCGAACACCTTCGCCAAGCCATCCGTATCAATCCTCAGTTTGCCGAGGGCCACTATAACCTGGGCATGTCCCTTCTGCACCTTGGCCATCCAGATCAAGCATTGCCGGAACTGGAAACCGACGTCACGCTTGAGCCAAGAGACGCATCTGGCGAAGAGGCCGTTGCAGTTGTTAATGATGAGTTAGGTAACAGCTCGGAGGCACTTAATCACTGGCGTAAGGCGCTTGCCATTGAACCGCGGCGCAGCAGCGCCCTCGTTGGCATGGCCTGGCTCCTGGCAACCAACCCGGACCCTGCCCTCCGCAACGGACCGGAGGCCGTAGCACTGGCTACAAGAGCCAAGGACCTTGCGCCAGGAGGAGATCCGATTGTTCTCGATACACTTGCGGCAGCATATGCCGAGACCGGGCAATTCCTAAGAGCAATCACGATAGCCAATCGCGCCCTCGACCTGGCGGTCGAACGCAAAGACGAATCTCTCGCCAATGCGATCCGTAGACGCATTCTGCTTTATGGGACGAACGCGCCGTTCCGGGATCAGACCTCATCGAATGCCGCTCAGCCCGCGAAGACGGGTGCGCAATGACGAGAACACCAGGCCGGTACCTTTATCCTGCCGCTCGCCCTGGCCTGCCCGGCGAAATACTAACCTTCTAATTGGTTCAGTTCCAGCCGGGCCCTTCAGTCATGAGAGGCCCAGTCTTTTTGAACCAGCAGCGCGAAGCCGGCGGATATCCGACTTCACGGGTAGCTCAGCCGAGGCGACGGTTCCAGTGCGCGTAACCGTCGCAACTGCAGCGACGACGGCGACGTTTACAGTGACTTCCAAGGTAGTGAGTTCAGTAGCCAATCCGGTGATTACAGCCACCTTGAACGGATTGGCCATCGCAACACTCACCGTAAATCCGGTTGTGGTTGCCGCCGTGGCGCTCAATCCAACCAGCGTCCCGGGCGGAATCGCCAATTCGACGGGAACGGTAACGCTAAATGGGCCGGCTGTCGGAACGGCCGCTCAAGGAACGGTGACACTGTCGAGTAGCAACACAGCCGCGGCAACGGTTCCAGCCACAGTGGTTGTGACAGCGGGCGCGACCACGGCCAACTTCACGGTGACGAGTCACGCGGTCGCCACGACGAGTACAGTGAATATTTCCGCATCCTTGAATGGCAGCACTAAGAGTGCAACTTTGACGGTCACACCGTGAGGTTTGGCTATCCGGACATTGCTCAACACAGAAGGGGTAATGTCCGCTACGCCCACTACCCTCACAATCGCGAGGATGGAAGAATAAAAGAAGAAAATCTATCTAAACTATTGATTATTAATGACTTATATGGCGGAGGGAGAGGGATTCGAACCCCCGGTACCCTTTCAGGCACAACGGTTTTCAAGACCGCCGGTATCAACCGCTCACCCATCCCTCCGCATAGAAGAAGGGCACTCTGTCCATCAGTTTATCGCACCCTTTGGTACGCCCATAGCGAAACCAGAGTGGCTGTCCCTCGAAGGCAAAGCATTCAAGTCGACGCGACCATCAGGGATGGTGCCGCACAAGTTGATCGCCTTAGCTGAATGTCTGGTGCGGAAGGCGGGACTTGAACCCGCAAGCCTTTCGGCGCTAGCTCCTAAGGCTAGTGTGTTTGCCATTTCACCACTTCCGCACGCCGCCACCACGTCGCTCTTGCCAACGCTGGCCATGGCTAGTCTAGAGGCAAACATGTGCCGCCTGCAACGTCTCTTCCTGCATCTGATGCACGTCTGCCGGCTCCTCGCTCAAGTCGCGAATCTGCATTATCCGTTGAAAATGCTCTTGCCAATCCCGTCGCAATCGGCCATCGCATCGATAAATCTGCGACCCTAAAACACGCTCGCCAATCTGCCATGCCGGATTCGCCGCTCTGGCCGGCATCCTCTGCCGTCCTTGACTTTTGTTTGGCTGGATTCTACGATTTGGGTGTCTGTGGTGAAGGAGTTCACCCTTAACCGCTGTCCATCCAACAGGCCGGACAGATGATGACTCCTGACAGGGAATCCTGTTGCGGAGTCATGTCCCCGGCGCGATCCCCTAGATGAAACTGAAGGAGTTTGGATCCATGATGAATACATGGGCCCTCTCGGCTTTATGGGTGGGATTGGCGCTGCTTGCCACGTTGCTGGCGATCTGGTTTCGCGTATCGACAGCGCTCTCTGAGATTGTGGTGGGCACGGTTGCCCAGCTCATCATCGGCGTCGTTCTCGGTACCGGAGGGCTGCTGGGTAACACACAGTGGATCACCTATTTGGCCGGTACCGGAGCCATCGTCCTCACCTTTCTCGCCGGTGCGGAACTCGATCCTGTAATCTTCAAAACCAAATGGCGCGAGTCGCTTACCATTGGCCTCGCAGGATTTTTCGGCCCTTTTCTCGGCTGCACTGCCATCGCGCATTTCCTGCTCCACTGGCCAATCATGCCCAGTTGGCTCTGCGGTGTCGCCCTTTCCACCACGTCGGTTGCGGTGGTTTATGCCGTAATGCTCGAGCTCGGTTTCAACGTAACCGAGTATGGCAAAGCGATTCTGGCTGCCTGCTTTATCAATGACCTCGGCACAGTCATCGCGCTGGGACTGATCTTCTCCCCGTTCACCTTCAGGACGGCGGTCTTTGTTGTTGTGTCTGTGGCGGTCTTTGCGGTGCTCCCCTTCGTCACGCCCTGGTTCTTCCGCAAATACGGCGGGCGCGTCTCCGAGTTGGAAGCGAAATACATCCTGTTCCTTCTTTTTGCCTTGGGTGGACTGGCGGTCTGGTCTGGCAGCGAAGCTGTTTTGCCGGCCTACATAATCGGCATGGTGCTCGCTGGAACCGTAGGTAAAGACCATTCGCTCATTCGCCGCCTCCGCACCTTGACCTTCGGACTGCTTACGCCTTTCTACTTCATCCGCGCCGGCTCCTTTGTCTCCATACCTGCGCTGGCTGCGGCTCCGATCACCGTGATCGTCCTGTTTATGGCCAAGATGATCACCAAGTCTGCTGCGGTCTTCCCCGCGGTGCGTGCACACCGCTATGACGGCTCCGCGGGCACCTACTACACTCTGATGATGTCCACAGGGTTGACCTTTGGCACCATCTCGGCGCTCTTCGGCCTCAATCATCAAATCATCACCCAGGCCCAGTATTCCTACCTGGTCGCGGCGGTCATCGGTAGCGCCGTCATCCCAACCATGGTTGCAAACACATTCTTTCTGCCGCGGCATCTTCTTCCCCACCCACCGGCAACCAGGCTATCGGAACAGGCAGCGCAGCAGACTCCTGCTGCAGAAGAGGTATAGGTCATCACCATGGGAAGCACAGTCTTTGTCGGGTTCCAAAGGATACTGGTCGCATTCGACGCGTCTCCACATGCGGAGCACGCCCTCGATGTTGCCCTGTCAATGGCGGGGGATATGAAATCCAAGCTCTTCGTGATCGCCGTAATCCGTCCGCCTGAACCCGCTGAGAGCGCCGAGTTCCACGCCGTTCTCGAAGACATGCGGGAGCGCTATGAAAGTTGCTTCCTTCCTGTTCGCGAGCGCGCCAGGCAAAAAGAGATTGAACTCAAGACGGATATCGTCGTCGGCCATCCGGCCGAGCAGATCATTCACTATGCAGACACCATTCAGGCCAGTCTCATTGTCATGGGCAAGCGCAGCCACACCATCCTGCATCGTTGGGTGTTGGGGTCGAACTCGGAGCGTGTTCTCAAGTACGCGCATTGTCCGGTCATGATTGTTCACTGATTGGTTCGTCGGCCGATAAGGAGTACGTAGCTGGAGGTGTCATGCCCGAGTCGAAGACTGAAGATCCGCTAACCCGATACCCGGGGGAACTCAATGAGCCTCAAAAGAGGCGCGTGAGCGTCACCTGCACCTACATTGACAACTTGCTCTGTGAGATTGAGCACACCCTTCACCAGGCAGCCTCGCAGTCTCCCTTTCCTCGTTACATCGTTGATCTCACGCCTGTGCAGATCGGTGCGCTGGAGGAACATATTCGCCGCATCCGCGCTCAACTTGTGCAGACGCTCGAATGGCAGCGTCTGAAGCCCAAACCGCCCGAAATACCGGCAACGCGTTCGCTTGCCACTGATCTCGCTTTCATTGACATTGCAGTTGAAGAGCTCAAACCCCGGCATCTGCGCGGGTGCGGCCCTGTCTCCGAGGATGCGGTCGAAAAACTCAACGAAGTGATTCGCGATCTCCACACCGTGGTCAAGAGTATGGATGACTACGTGCGCCAGGAAGCGAACACAACCCCAGGGCAGAAGGCCGAATCATGACGGATTTCGTGGCTCTCCATGCGCCGGATCGCCGCACTGAAGCATTTTCGATTTGAGTGTAAGCAGAACTCTCGGTGCCCCATCCTTGCGGCGTATTTGTCTTTGCCGCAAGGGTGGGAGACCGCAGACGCCCATATTTATTTTGTTCCCACTGAATTCAGCTCGGAAATGGGTGCCCCACCCTTGAATCGTTTTGTGATTCAAGGGTGGGAGACCACACATGCCCAGCCTTGCTGTAAGCAGTCAAGCCGAAAACGCTCTAGCCGTGCCTACATGCCGTTCTGCGCGTTTTGGTCCGGATGCACAACGCGGTAACTTGAGCCTCCATTCGACCAGATCAGCAGCAGAATGTCCTTGCCCGCCGGAATCGAATGGACCTCGTTTGCAAACTTGTCAGCACTCTCAACCGGGTGCCGGTTCACTTCCAGGATGACGTCGCCGGGCGCCAGGCCTGCATCTTCCGCCGGGCTCGCCGGACGGACGCTTGCGATGGCCGCACCGTTCACGCGCGACGGTATATGCAGTTGCTCACGGAGTTGCGGCGTCAAGTCGTCGACGGCTAGGCCGAGCCGTCCGCCTTTTTGCGGTCCTGCATCGCTGTTGTCCGCAACTTCCTTGTCGCCGTGAAATTCTCCTACTGTGACATTGATTGTCTCCGGCTTGCCATCGCGCAGGATTCCCAGTGCAATGGTGTTTCCCGGAGCCATCTCACTCACCGCCACCTGCAGCGCGCTGCCATTCACGATCTTCTTGCCATTCAATTCGCGCAGCACGTCGCCGTTCTTCAGGCCCGCGTGGCCCGCCGGTGAATCTGGTGTCACCTGGCTAACAATAGCTCCCGTCGCAT
Organism: uncultured Occallatibacter sp.; assembly: GCA_964396795.1. Taxonomy (GTDB): domain Bacteria; phylum Acidobacteriota; class Terriglobia; order Terriglobales; family Acidobacteriaceae; genus Telmatobacter. The sequence continues at coordinate 138,270 of CAYNGB010000004.1, forward strand.
CCGGCAGGTTGAAGAAGCTGGCGTTTTCCGGCGTCACATCGTTCATGCTGATGCCCATGTAGCCGTGATGCACAGTGCCGCTCTTGATGATCGAGTCGGCGCTGGCCTTGACGATCTGCGATGGAATCGCGAACCCCGCGCCCGCAAACGATCCGTTGCCCGAGATGATAAAGGTGTTGATGCCCACCAGTTCACCATGTGCGTTCACCAGCGGCCCGCCAGAGTTGCCCGGGTTGATCGCGGCGTCGGTCTGGATGAAGTCTCCCGGCTTGCGCGGATCATCGGAGTAAGGATTGGGGCGGTCGATCGCGCTCACAATGCCCCGCGTCACTGAGAACTGGAAGTAGCCAAAGGGGCTGCCGAACGCCAGCACGGTCTGCCCTGGATGCAGTGCGGTCGAGTCTCCCCAGGCAATGCTCGGCAGGTTCCCCGCATTGATCTTGATCACCGCCAGGTCGTTGAGCTTGTCAACCCCGATCAGTTTGGCCGGAAACACGCGCCGGTCATTCATCGTCACGCGGATCTGCATCGCGCCATCCACAACATGATCGTTGGTTACGATGTAACCGTCCGGCGAGATGATGATGCCGCTGCCGATCCCGTGTTCCACGTGCGACGGTGCGCTGCCTTGGCCGCGCCCTTGTGGACCAAAGAACCGCCGGAATTCAGGCGGGATCGCCCCTTCCGGAATACCGGAATCCTGGCCATCTTCGTCCGTCATACTCTCTGCGGAACCGTGCGACGTGACCGAAACATTGACCACCGCGGGAGTCACGCGGGCAGCTACAGCCTCCACCGCGTTATCCAGCGCCACCAACGAGGAAACGCTGTTGTCATCCAGTGGGGAAGCGCCGCTGCTCGCCGCATGAACCGCATTGTGGCCGAGCATGAAAGTAGCGACAAGCAGAAGCGTTGCAATCGCCCCTGCCGGAGCCGCAAACTTCTTCGTCTTTACTACTAATGAATTAGTTGATGCACGCATAGTTACCTCTCAAATGGAATCGAAGTGGTTGCTTACAGTTGAATCACGAACCAGCCTCCGCGGAAACTATCCGCGTCTGGCTGAGTGGAAATGGAACCTGCGGGAAGAACTCTGAAGATCAACCGAGTGACGGTAATTCGGCTTTTGGCCTGGCCGCTCGTCTGACCTTTTGCCTCGCTCGTCGCGGAACTCGCGTTTGTGTCTGAACCTGTGTCGTAATCTGCCACTTGCCCGGCCTCTGCATTTGAGGTCTGCACCTGTTCCCAGGCGGTCAGCACGATCCACTGCTGTTCGCCGCCTGCAACCAGCCGCGTGCCTGAGACCTCCGCCTTCTGCATTCCCTGTCGCGGCGAACCAATCGCGGCTTCGGCAACTGAGGTATTCTCTTCGCGCTCCGCAACTGGATTCACGGAAGCACCATGCTCCTCACGCTTCGCGGCAGTCATTTCATCTTGGCGAGTCGCCGCCAACTTCGACCCTAGCTTTGTCACGTGGATTCCCGCCGCCGTGCCCATCAGTCCCGCCGTGAAATCCGGCTCATAAGCGGCGCGAACGAGTCGTGCGTGTCCAACCTGCTGTGGCCGCGCCGGCGTCAGTGCCTCTGCCGTTTCCACCGTCCGCATCGGAACAAATGCAATCAGCTGCGGGCACTGCGCAAGTTCCACCGCGCCAAACACCAACCCGCAGCCCACCAATCCCAACAGGGTATGCGCAGCCACAGGGCTCAATGCATGCGTCCGGCGCAACACCCCGTGCACCCGGTGCACCAGTTCTGGCCGCCCTTGCCATGCGCCCAGCGACAGTGCCTCGGCCCGGCGCTGCAACCCGCGCTCGGCCAGGCTGGCCAGACACGCCGCGTAAGCGCGCGGCGCGCGAGTCACCCGCACCACACCCTCGTCGCAGGCCATCTCTCGCGCCATGCACATTTGCCGTTCAATCCACCACAGCGCCGGGTTCAGCGGAAACAGAACCAGGCACAGCTTCTGCATCAGGTTGGTCCAGTCGTCGCGCCGGCGCAGATGTTCTGCCTCGTGCAGCACAATCTGCTCCAACTCTCCCGCTGTCAGCCGAGCCAACAGCCAGTCTGGAATCAGAATGCGCGGAGCCAGAAATCCAATTACGCTGGGCCGTTGCAGCATCGTTGTCTTGCAAATCTGCACCGTCCTCCGTCCGCACAGTTCAGTCAGGTTGGCCAGAGCGCCGCCTGGTCGCCCACCTGGTGAATTGACGCCCTCGATCGGGATCGCCGCCTTCCACACCTTTCTCAACCGGACCGTGTGGACCGCAAGATCCACCGCGCGATAGACACTCACAGCGATCCACAATGCAGCAACCGCCAGGCCCCAGCGAATATCCAGTTGCATCCACGGCTTTGTCGCGGCCGTGCCCAAACCGGAAGAAACACCGTTGCCCCCTCCGGCCAATGCATGAGAGATCAAAGGAAGAAATGGAAGTCCGGCCAGCATTGTGAAGCCCGCGGCCCACATCGCAAAGCGATGCCCCGCTTGGATCCGGGGTGCCAGACGCAGGCAGAGCGCCAACACCGTCGCCACCGCCATGCCCTGCCACGCAGCGGTCACCGCCATCGCCGCCGCGTTCTGCGAAAAGACCCGGCCGGCGTCCGCAAGCCATCCGCCCGCACCCGCTAAAGCCCACAGAACTCCGTCCACAGTTACGATGAGTAGCATGCCCTAAACCCCTCCCTCATCGTCAGGCGCTGCGTCCCGGATGGCGTCCTTCAGCCGTTGTACTTCCTCCGGCGAAATCTCCTCGTCATCCAGAAGGGATAACAGCAAGCGCTCGCGAGAGTTGCCAAAAAAGCGGCTCAAAATATGCCGAACCTCTGACCTGCCGGCCTCCTGCTCTGCAACGCAAGGGCGGTAAACAAACGCTCTTCCCTCTTGCCGATGCTCTACGTAGCCTTTTTGTTCCAGGATGCGGATCGTCGTCAGCACCGAGTTGTAGGCCAGCGTCTCCCCATCCGGTATGGCGGCCACTAGGTCGGTCACCGCAGACTCCCCACGCCGCCACAAGATCTTCATCAACCTCAGTTCGGCCTCGGTAAGCGTGTTTGATCTCTTCGGTGGCATGTCTATCCTATTGATTTCACACGAACCACCCCCAATCGGGGTTGGGCGCTAACCTCATAGACGGCCAACTAAATAATTAGTTAGCAGCGATAGCGGAACCAGAGACGAAAGATGAAACTGTACCCCATCCATCGAGCGTCTTTTTGCTCGATGGGTGGGCGGCCACAAAGGCCAACCACCGGCCAATTCTCATCCTGTTTCTTATCAGGATAAACTCTGGGGCACGCAGGCTTTCCCCCGCCCCGGATCGCCGGATCGACTCGCGATCTCAGCATATTTTGTGTAGTTTCGCCGCCCCCGGCCCAGAAACAGCGCAGCCTATGCCAGCAGCACTTCAACCCCATTGCTACGAAGCAGTTCCTGGCACTCGGGTGCGAGTTCGCTGTCTGAAACCACGATATCCGCGGCGTTCAGCGGGGCCACCGGGAACATTCCGCCGCGTCCATATTTGGTGCGGTCGGCGACGATGATCACTTTCCCCGCAATCTCGATCATCTTCTGCTCGGAACCCACAACCAGCGTGTTGTTATTGCTGAATCCGGTCTCCGAGATGCTGCCGATTCCCATGATCACCGCATCGGCGCGAATCCCGCTCAGCATCTGCTCGCAGAAGGGCCCCAGCATCACCCGGAGGCGCGGATCGAGATACCCGCCCGTCAGTGTCAACTCGATATTGCGCAGCGACTCCAGGCTTTCCGCAATGGGCAGCGAGTTGGTCACGATGTGCAGCGATTTGGCGGCCAGTTCCCTAGCCACCGCGGCCACCGTCGAACCGCCGTCCAGAATCACCGTCTGGCCATCTTCGATTAGGCCTGCCGTGAGCTTTCCGATGCGGCTCTTTTCGTCGCTCAGCCGCCCCGTCTCTTCCGCGTAATCAAACGCTCGATTGGCCGGAGGCTGCAGGAAAAGCGCGCCGCCGTACACGCGCCTCAGCACCTTTTCCTGTTCCAGAATGTCCAGGTCGCGGCGAACGCTGGACTCAGAGGCTTCTAGCTCGCGGCAAAGAGTCTCCAAGTCCAGAAAGTCCCGGGACTCGAACATCTGCCGGATTCTGAGTTGCCGTTCAGCAGCTTTCATCGTGTGGTGGGTCAGGGCTCCTGACTGCCAGCGGACCGGCCTACCACCTGCGCCGGCATCCGCCTTCAACGCGCGCTCATTTCGCTCCGATGGCGCCCATCACTGCATCGGTAACCGATTTCACCAGCGCCTCCATATCCGGCTCGGCAGACGTGCCGGTACTGCCGTCGCATGGCGTTGGCGTCAATGCGATTCCATCCGGCACCTCTAGGTCCGCAAGCTGACACTCCTTCAGCCTCGACGTATCAAAGCGGATATCGGGCAGGCCAAGCTTCTTCTTAATCGCCAGCAGGTCCGACCCGTGCTCTTCCGATATATGCGAGATGGGGGTACCGAGCTGGCTCGCCAGCATCAACGTCCAGCAGTAGGTATCCAGCACCTCGGCGTACCACTCCGCATGGGTCACACTATCGGCCCAGCAGATAATGCCGTGATTCGACAGTAGAACCGTGTTGTGATTCTTCACGTACGGGATGACTGTCTGCGCAAACTCGGCGGTTCCCGGCGTCGCGTAGGGCGAAATCGCCACCTTGCCCACGAACACTTCGAATTCGGGAATGACCAGGTTCGGTGGCACTTTGCCGGTGATCGCATATGCCGTGGCATGCGGTGGATGGCAATGCACGCACGACTTCGCCTCCGGGACCGCCTTGTAAATCTCCAGATGCAGAAAGATTTCGCTGGTGCGCGGCTTGGTGCCGGCGATCTGGTTTCCTTCCAGATCCACCATGCTCATATCTTCTGGGGTCAGATCGAACTTGCTTACCAGCGTGGGCGTGCAGATCACTTCGTTGGGTCCGATGCGATAGGAGATGTTGCCCCCATTGCCGTCCACAAACTGGCGCATCCAGAGCTTGCGCCCCACTGCGCAAATCTCTTTCTTCACCGCCTCCGCTTCCGGCGTGGTAAACAGCTTCGGATTGGGAGCGGGACGTCCGGCGATCGCGCTGCTGCTTGTCGGAACCGGTATTCCCGGCGACACTGCGGCCTCACCGCCGCCACCGCTCGCGCTTCCATTCGCAACGATCGCGATCTTTTTCTGCTGCAAAAAGTCCCGCGCTGCAGGCGTCACGATGCAATTTTCTGAGATCAGTATGCGGCTTGCGCCCGCGGCCGCGGCCTCTTGCACATCGCGCATTGCCACTACCTTGCGGCCTGAAATATCCACGCTCTTCTCTTCGTTGTTCATTCCCGCACCTCAGATCCTTTTAGAAAGCTGCCTACCGCTGCACATCAACAGAGTCCACAATCAAGGAACAATACGCATCCACCGGTACTTTGTCGGGCCAGAACGGGTTCGATGCCTCGCGGCCCTCGGTAATTGCCACCATCTGCCCTTCGGCTGCGCCCAGCGCATCAACCGCGATCAGCGCTTTGCCCCCGCCCAATCCGTTCCTTGCGCGGAGGTTCTCCATCGTCACCGGTTCCACCACTACCAGCGTCTTGCCGCGAAACGACTCGATGGCCGGAGTCAGAGTAAGGTGACCGCGAACGATGCCCAGTCTCATCCCTTACCCCTTCCCCGCGTTGCCGGTTGCCTGCGGCAAATCCACAATTCCTACCACCACCATGCGTGCCGGCGTGGTATTGCCCAGCTTGGTCCGGGCAATGTCGCCGTCGGTCGAAACAAGCACCGTCGAGCCCCGTCCCGCGCCCAGCCAGTCCACCACCACAATCGGCTCCACTCCCGCGCTTCCGTCGGATTCCAGTCGTTGCGCCACCAGAAACCTGCATCCGTCTAATGTCGGATGCTTCGTTGTCGCAACCACCGTGCCTTCTACGCGCGCCAGAAACATCGCTATATAATCCGCAGCGCGTTTCCGACAATAATCTGCCGCTGCCGTGTAAATGTCATCGGTGTCGTCACTCCCTCGCCAGTTGGAGTCGCAACACTGTGGCTGAAATACCCCGGTCCACCATCTCCCAATGAGGCCGGCGACGGCGCGTTGTGGATGAAAAGCGTTGTGTTCATGGCCCGCGCCATGCGCGTCACGGCATCCACGTCTTGCGAATGCATGATCGCCGTGTGCCGGTAGCCGTGTTCTGCCTTTACTGCGGCTGCAATACCCGCGTCCACGTCCCTCACCCGCACCACAGGAACAAAAGGCATCATCTGCTCTTCCACCACGTAGGGGTGGTTCGCATCGGTTTCACCAAACAGCAGATCAGTACCCGCCGGTGCATGCACACCGGCCGCTGCCGCCAGAACTGCGACATCCTTGCCCACGAATTCTTTCTTCACGTGCGCCCTGGCACAGCCCCCGCCTCCGCCGCCGTTTTCAAAGGTGAATGCGGCCTTGGTCAGCCGTTCGATTGCCGCCGCATCCAACTGGAATGCCCCTGCACGGCGCATCGCGGCGATAAACGCATCGGCCACGGATGCGACAACAAAAATTTCCTTCTCCGCAATGCAGAGCAGGTTGTTATCGAAGGACGCGCCTTTGATAATGCATTTAGCGGCGTGATCCAGATCGGCGGTTTCGTCCACCACCACCGGCGGATTCCCCGGCCCGCCTGCGATCACCCGCTTGCCCGCCTTGCCTGCCGCCTTCACCACCGCCGAGCCTCCGGTCACGCACAGCAGCGCGATCTTCGGATGACTGAAGATCTGCTCCGCGGCTTCAATGCTGGGCTCGCGTATGGTGGTGATTACGTTCGCCACCCCAAGTTCCCGCTCGATCTCGCGGTTGAATAGCTGCAATGCGTATTGCGCCACCTTCGCGCCCGACGGGTGCGGTCCGAAGACCGCCGTATTCCCCGCGGCCAGAATGTTGATGGCGTTTGAAGCCATGGTGGGCACAGAGTGAGTCACGGGCAGCATCATGCCAATCACGCCCCAGGGCGCGTGCTCAATGATGCACAATCCCGTGCGATCGCTCCGCGCCTCGCTCTGCATCGAGTCCACGCTCAGCACATGGCGCATGTTCATCAGCTTCAGGATTTTGTGATCGAGGCGGCCAACCTTGGTCTCCTCCATCTCCATGCGGCCCAATTCCTCACGGCGTTCCTCGCAAATGCGCACGATGATCTTGGTCATTCGCCCGCGATCCGCAAGGCTCATGGCCCCAACCTTCTTCTGCGCCTCGTATGCCGCGTTGACGGCCTCGTCCACGGTCGCGAAAACTCCGTCTTGCGGAGCTGCCGCCCGGGTGACCGGCGCGGCGGAGGATACCGGCTGCTGCAACTGCACCCGCAGTCTCGCTACTACTTCTTTCGCAATGTCCGCGATCAACTGCTCCTGAATTTGCATTTATGGCTTCTCCAATAACCTGCCTTCAACCTCAAGGGCATCCACGATGCCCACTATCACGGCATCGACCGGCGCATCTTTGGTTGCCGGCGTCAAACGAGCCGAACTGCCCTGCGTAAATAACACGCACTCGCCAATACCGGCTCCCACGCTGTCCACTGCGACCACTGAGCTTCCCGAAATCTGCAGCTTGCCTTCTCTGCTGATATAGGGCTGCACCAGCAGCAGCTTCATGCCGCGGAACTTCGCATTCTTCTGCGTGGCGACAACATTGCCGATAACTTTTGCTATGAACATGCCGGTTCACCTCGTGCGCGACGGCGCACATACACCCGCCGCTTGCAGTTACTTCGGCAATATCATTCCCAGGTTGTCGTGCGGACGCGCAATCACGTGCACGCTCTGCACCTCGCCGGCACTGCGTGCGGCGCTGGCTCCGGCATCCACCGCGGCGCGGACCGAGCCCACGTCCCCGGATACAAAGACCGAGCACAGACCGCTGCCGACCTTGTTCCAGCCCACAAACTTCACGCTGGCTGCCTTCAGCATCGCGTCTGTCGCCTGGACCAGCGCTACAAGACCCTTGGTCTCGATCATTCCAATCGCTTCATTCGCCATGTACGTTCTCCGATTCTCGATTACTTCAACATGTTTTCGACGAGCGCATCGTGGGGACGCGCAATCACGTGCGACGACACCAGCTCTCCCACCACCTTGGCGGCTGCCGAGCCTGCGTCCACCGCCGCCCGCACGCTGCCTACATCGCCGCGCACGATCGCTGTCACGTAGCCCCCGCCAATCTGCACGGTTTTCACTAGCTCTACGCTGGCCGCCTTCACCATCGCGTCACATGCCTCGACAAGTCCGACGAGGCCCCTGGTTTCAATCAATCCGATTGCTTCACTCATCTGCTCTCCTCTGCCTACTGGGCAGCCTTGCGAGGCGCCGTCTTGTTGTTCTGTTGCACAAACGACGGCAGTTCATCGTGGGGGCGGGAGATCACCTGTACGCTGACCACCTCGCCGATCCGGGCAGCCGCTTCTGCGCCCGCGTCGGTAGCTGCCTTTACGGCCGCCACATCCCCTTCCACGAAGGCCGTCACCAGTCCGGAGCCCACGGTCTGCCACCCGGCGAAGGACACGTTTGCGGACTTGAGCATGGCGTCGGTCGCCTCGAATAGCGCAACCAGGCCTTTGGTCTCAATCATTCCCAGCGCTTGTTTCATCGCTTCCTCTCTTCTTCAGTAGCGTTACTTAAAAAGTTCAATGTCCTTGGTCAGGTGCAGACCGCAGGCGTTCGCTTCGTCCGTGTCCATGTGCACATTCAACTTCGATGTGGGGTCGATGCGCACCACTACGTTGTTAAAGGTCAACCCCGCGAGCCCGCCGATGCGGAGCTTCATCTTGTATCCCTGCGTGACCCCGAAATACGCCGCCTCGGTCGGGTTCATATGTACGTGAATCCCCGCCCGGATCAAGCCTTCCTTCAACTCCACCACGCCCTTTGGCCCCACGATCACCGCGCCCGGCGTACCCGCAATGTCGCCGGAAATCCGGATCGGAATATCGTTGAATCCCAGCATGATCGCGTCCGTAAACGCCAGCTCCACCTGCGACTGCTTGCGCATCGGTCCCAGAATTCGCAGGTTTGAAATCACCCGGCTTCGCGGACCCACAATCGTTACCATTTCCTTGGCCGCGAAGTTGCCTTCCTGATACAGCGGGCGGTCGAATGTCAGCTCCGTCCCCGGCCCAAAAAGAATGTCCATATCTGCGCGGCACACATGCATGTGGCGCGACGAGGTTTGCACGGTCAGCAGCGGCGCCTTGCCGTCTTTCCCTCGTCCCAGGTATTCCAACGCCACCTGGCGGACGATTTCCTCTACCGCCGATCTGTCAATGGAACCATTCGAATTCGACATTGTTGCGCTTCCCATAAAATGTCCTGTACGGTCTTGCCTTGGTTGCCTTGCCGGTCCTTACTTTGCCTGCCCGGCCAGTGCTTCCGCCGCGGCCTTTGCCCTGCCCACCACCGCCACTGTCTCCCGGGCCAAAACGATCTCTTCGTTGGCCGGAACTACCAGAACCTTCACCGCCGAGCCATCCGTTGAAATTGGGCCTTCGCCCTGGATGTTCGCGTTTCTGCCCGCATCCAACTCCACCCCAAAGGCGGACAGGTCTTTCAACACCCCGGCGCGAATCTCTGTGCTGTTCTCTCCAATGCCGCCGGAAAACGTGATCGCGTCGATGCCTCCCAGCTCCAGCATGAATGCGCCCAGGTAGTGCCGGATGGCGAACACAAATACATCCAGCGCCAGCTGCGCCTGCCGGTTGCCTGCCGCGGCTGCTTCGTTTACATCGCGCATGTCTCCGCTGGTGCCGCTGATCCCCGCCAGTCCAGACTTGCTGCCCAGCAGCGCCGCCATCTGGTCCGGATCGAGCCCCAGCTTCTTCATCATGTGCAGCACCGCAAACACGTCGATGTCGCCCACGCGATTGCACTGCGGCAATCCCGACTGCGGCGAGGAGCCCATGCTCACGTCGATGGCAACCCCATTGCGAAAGGCCGCCAGGCTCGAGCTGCCGCCCAGGTGGCAGGAGATGTGCCGAATGTCGTTGCGTCCCAACAGCACCCGCGCTCTTTCGCTGGCTGCGCGATGGCTGGCCCCGTGGAAACCGTAGCGGCGTATGCCGTACTTTGTGCGCCATTCGTAAGGCACGCCATAGGTGGTCGAGGCCTCACTCATGTTGTGATACGGACCCGTCTCCACCACGGCCACTAGCGGAACTCCCGGAAGCTCCTGCTGAAATGCCCGAATCGCTGCAATGTAGGGAGGATTGTGCGCCGGCGCAAGGAACGAAAACTCCTTCAGCGCGGCCAGAAACTCTTCGCCAATGATCTGGGGCTCGTTCAGCGGACCGCCATGCACCGCTTTGAACCCCACCGCGCCGATCTCCTTCAGGCTCGTCAGCGCTTTGCCCGGCCCGGCAATCGACTCGATGCACTTCCTGATCGCGGCTGGATAGTCGGCACATTCACCGCCCGGCTGCCCGATCCGCTCCACCCGGCCCTGCGCCAAAACTGTTTCGTCCGGCATATCCAGGACACGGTACTTAAACGACGTGCTACCGATATTGGGAATTAAACATTTCATTTTGACTGATCTTGATTGAAGGTGAATGATACGATACAGTGTTTGGCAGAGTCAATCGCATATTTCGGCAGTATTCTGACAGATTTTGAGGTAGAACCCAAAAATGACGGCAAAAGCGAGCATCTCGCGAATCGGGCCGGCTGGGGGTGGATCACTTGCCCCCTCCCTCGATCGCTTGGAAGAACTCGGGATCGTGGGCGCAGGCGGCGGCGGTTTTCCCACCGCGGTAAAACTCAAAACCAAGGTTTCGATGGTCATTGCCAACGCGGCTGAATGCGAGCCCCTGCTGCACAAGGACAAGGAGCTGCTTCATCACCACGCGGAGCCCTTCCTGCGCGGCATGAAGATGGCCATGGACCTGGTCGGCGCGCGTGAGGGCGTGATTGGAATCAAGGAGAAGTATCACGACATCATCGCCGCCCTCGAGGCCCAGGTGCCCGCGGACATTCGCGTTCAGCCTCTGCCCGATTGTTATCCCGCCGGCGACGAATTCATCCTCGTCCACATGGTCACTGGCCGCGTGATTCCTCCCGGCGGGCTGCCCAAGGATGTCGACACGGCCGTATCCAACGTCGAGACGCTGATGAATATCGCTCTCGACAAGCCCGTCACGCACAAGTACCTCACCGTGGCCGGAGCCGTGGAGAACCCCGTTACCCTGCGCGTTCCCATCGGCATCACCATTGGCGAAGTTATCGACGCCGCGGGTGGAACCACCGTTGAAGATTTCGGCGTTTTGATCGGCGGCGTAATGATGGCCAAGCCTGCCGCTAGCCTTGATATTCCGGTCACCAAGACCACCGGTGGCATCGTTGTGCTTCCTGTCGAGCACGCTCTCATTCGCCGCCATAACGCCCCTTGGCACCACGTGGCGAAGATCGGGCGCTCGGCCTGCGACCAGTGCCGCTTCTGCACTGAATTCTGTCCCCGCTTTCTGCTCGGACATCCCATCGAGCCGCATCGCGCCATGCAGTCTCTCGGTTTCGCCAGCGGCGCCGACACCATGGTCGCAGGCACGCTTTACTGTTGCGAGTGCAATCTGTGCACCATGTTCGCCTGTCCTGAAGATCTCGATCCCAAGAACGTCTGCGTGCAGAACAAGCCCGTGGCGCGCGAGCGCGGCCTCACTTTCAAGGGAACGCCTGAGTCCGTCACCCCTCATCCCATGGCTGAGTTTCGCCGCGTTCCCATGCGCAGGCTCATGGCCAAGCTGGGCCTTGGCGAGTTCAACAATGTCGGCCCGCTCACTGAGCACACCTTTGCGCCGCGCAAGGTCAACGTGCTTCTCAAGCAGCACGCCGGAGCTCCTGCGGTCCCGGTGGTCAAGTCCGGCGACCGGGTGCGCGAAGGTGATCTGCTCGCCTCCATGGAAACCGGCAAACTAGGCGCCAGGATTCACGCCAGCATCGACGGCGTGGTCACGGTAAACAAAGACGCGATTGTCATCGAGGCATAAAGCGGAAGGAGCCAAACAGGTGTCTGAAATCAATTCCATCGGGCTGATCGAGCTCTCCAGTGTCGCTACCGGGTTTCTGGTTCAGGACACGATGCTCAAGGCCGGTTCCGTTCAAATGCTGCTCTCCCGCACCATCTGCTCGGGCAAGTACCTCATCGTAGTTTCCGGCGACGTCACCTCTGTCCAGGCAGCTTTGCTGGCCGGCGCGGCAGTTGCGGGTGCGTCTCTCATCGAACGCCGCCAGATTGCGCGTGTCCATCCCTCCGTGCTCAATGCCATCTCCCAGTCCGTCGATGTCGACCCCAGCCAGTTGCGTTCTATCGGTGTGGTTGAGACATTCTCTGCGGCCAGCATCATCGAAGTTGCCGACGCGGCTGTCAAATCCGCCAACGTCACCCTGCTCCGCGTCCACTTGGCCATGGCTTTGGGCGGCAAGGGTTTCGTGGTCATGGCCGGCGATGTGGCCAGCGTCCAGGCCGCCGTCGCCGCCGGAGCCAAAGTGGCTGGAGACGACGGCATGCTGGTCGGCAAGGGAGTCATTCCCGCGCCCGCCCCCGAGCTCTTCCGCGACTACATCTAAGACTTCGATTGCACATCGAAGCCTCCGGAGGAAGCAGCGAGCTTCACATGCCGCGGAAAAACGCGTTCCGGAGGGAGCAGCGAGCTTCACAGGCTGCGGAAAAGCTCAGTCTCGAGACAACACAAGGACGCCTTGTATCAGGGCACGAGTTTACTCGTGCCGCAAGTGCAACCAAATCAACGAGGGCTTCAGCCCCTGCGGGATGCCCGCACTGCCACCGGCTTAGAATCTCGACTTTTTCCGCAGCCTCTTTAGGCCCGGGCCGGGTTCCAAACTTTGCCTGAAAACCACGCTTTTCGACCGGCTTTATCAGTACTGAGTCGCGCACGACAGCGTCATCTGCATTGGCCAGCCAGCGATTAATATTGCTGAAAAAGTAATTTCCGATTAGGCGGTGATTCTCCCGGAACAGCTCGGTGAGTGAGTTGAGGTTTTATCGCCGATCGTCCCTCTCGGTTCAGAAATGTCTCAATTTGAAGTGATACACCGTCGATTCCAATCGGCCTGTCCAAACTTTTCCTTTCACGCTTTCTGGCGTTGGACGGAGTTCGTAGATCGCTTTGAGCGCAATCTCGACAGGGGTCTGGTCAGCCATCGGAATAGATGGAGCGGTTTCCCATTCATCATCGAGACTGATCTGGTAAACCATGTGTTCGCCTGGAGGGAGTAGGAATACCGACGGGAAGTTCCTTGTGAAGGGTTCCGGCTTATGGGAAACAGTAAATTCCTCACCGTCAGCCTTCTCTATTTCAAATGAAACAGCTTGATATCCCCAACTATTCCAGTCTTCGAACGCGGCCTGCGGCTCTTTAGAGGTATTCGACAAGACCACGTAGAAGAAGCCAGGGGACTCCTTGGCCATAGAGATCCTGCGCCCGAATGGCTCCTCAGAACTCTTCGTTGGAACCACAGAGATAGAGAAAGGCGCCCCTCGTGCTTGCAGATTCCTAGCCCCTGGTCGTCCAGTTTCGACGTGGCTACTGCAACCTAGGGTCAAGCTCAAGAGTGGGAACAGGACGCTGCTTAAGAAGATCTTCCTCATACAATTGTTAGACACCGACGCCGAATTTGCGGTCAAGCCCGAGGATGGTTGTTGTCAACAGACTGACTCGCTCATCCCGAGCATTCGAACATTGCGAGAGTGTCATGGCCTACACTTCCCCAACCCCTAAATTTGAGTAACGTCCGGAATGACGGTGATTCACCCAGAATGCCAGTCAACGTCTCACCTTGGCTCGCGTCTCATCGTATTGGCTTTTGACCTCTCGGAGCGAGTAGATGCTGCCGTACCCTTTTTTCCGAAGCGTGAGGTAGTTCTCGAACTCCACAGTCGATCTCTTCCATTGCCGCTTTTCATCCCAAATGCAGGCAATACGGTAGTGACAATCCGCGATCAGAGCGCGAGCCCAACGGATTCCTTCGCCGCATTCGCCATACGCGAGCTGTTCTTCTCCCCAACTCAGCAGCCATCGATAAAGCAGGAGAGCCTTGTCGTGATCGTCGAGCATCGCAAGTGTGCAGGCGTAGTCCCAAATCAGTAGCGGACAATATGGGGCTTCCTGCAAAGCCAGCACGTTCCAATAGAGTGCCCGCTTGTAATTCCGTTGCTCGTAGTAGGTCACCGCGAGGCGTCCGAGAAGCCAATGGTCCTTCGGATCGAGCTTGAGTTCTGCCTTGATCAACTTCCGTGCAACAACCCAATCGTCGGCATCAATTGACTTCTCGATCTTTTTCCAGGCTGGTGTCTTCATTTAGCGACAAGTGTACCGGGACAACGGCAAATCCCGCTGACGGCCTCGAAGAATTGATTCTGAGTGTGTCGTGGACGATCCGGAAGTAACGCCGGGTGCCCATCCATTCCACAGTTTCATCGTGGAATGGGTGGGTTGACCACGTCCGCTCATCGGCCACTTCAAGCCTGTTGCAGAAAATAACCCACCCATGTCGCACAATCGAAATGAGGGAATGAGCGGTCAGCCATGTCCCCGATCCGTACCATCGTGCATGAACGGCCGGGCAGTTAACCGACATTTTAGACCGGGCACATCTCCGACACTT
>CAYNGB010000005.1:0-142081 GCA_964396795.1 uncultured Occallatibacter sp.
ATGCCATAAAAACCGATGCTATTATTGCGAAAATTGACCCCGTTATCTGCTTCATTATTCAGACCCTCCAAGAGTTCCAAACCGCGGGAAAGCGGATGGGGAGCAGGCTCAACGCTTCGATCTTGGGGGGCTGGCACGGCAGGAGCACTTTCCAATCGGAAGAACGCCTACAGAAGTTCCCTCATTGCGCAAAAACCAGCAACGAAGGTAACCATATCAATGGGTACTTTATGGTGCGGTGATGAATGTCACTTTAGTGTGATTGACATGGTTACTACAATTAATTGCAATGGCAGATTGCCATAAGCCACACCCGCAACACTTGAGGACGCCTAAACAGTGGAAGTATGGAACACTATGTCTAGATATATAAGTAAAATAAGCTAGATAGCTCAATTCTGGAGAGGATGAGAGCCTCATAGAGGCAACGAATTACCGGGCACTCCTTGGGCACCCAGCGACCACCAAGATGTTACGCTGGCATCAGATACAGCCAGACGGCTCTATATGTTAGTAACACGGCCTATGTTACCAGGCGACATAGGCGGCGAAGCGACCCCTCCCCTCCCGAACTTTTGATATCAAGATACAAAATCAGTCGAAGGCAAGACGAGTCGAACTCCGGGAATACGCGCCGTAACGGCGAAGAAATTTACTGGGAGGGTGAATCGCAAAATTACTCTGTCAATTCGCGGCAAGCCACAGAGACGACGCCTACGCGCTATGAATCGTTGCGATCCGGCATTATCACCACATCCGTGAACCGGTGGCGTGCAAAAGTCAGGACAGCGCTATGCATTATCGGTTCTGTAATCTCACTGCGGTGCAAGCCAACCTGTGGAGAGTTCCACACCAATGTTCTGACTGTCGAACTGGGCGGATACGATAAAGCTCTGCCAACCCGGCCTTTTGGGCTCAGGCGCTGTGGCCTGACTCAGACTCATGTTCTTGTCCGCGTTACCGGCAGGCAAAATCTGTTCAGAAAACGCGCCGAGATCTCCGGCCAAGTAAAAAGCCTCTGTGGCCAGTACCCCGGCAGCCTGACGATCTTTCGTGATCATTTCCGGAGGACAGAGACCGCGTCGTCGTGAATTAGCGGTCATTTGGTCAAACGCTGGGAAAACGAGGGTTCTTTACCTGCGTACTTTACAGCGAGCGATCTTCACTTCCGGTCTGCAGGTAGAATTGCTCACAACGTGACTCGATACCAACGCAAAGGACACTAAGTAATGAACACAATCGAAGCTGGCCATGACGCTCCAACTTTCCAGTACGTACGTCTCAAGGACTTTCCAGTTGAACATGTCAATCCGCTGTTCGATCGTCAACTTGTGACTGGGGAGCGGAGCATGCTGGCGAGGATCATTCTGCGCCAGGGTTGCGTCGTTCCCCTCCATAGCCATGAGAACGAACAAATCTCATATGTTCTTGAAGGCGCTCTGAAGTTTCTTATTCAGGATCAGGAAATCACCGTTCGCGCCGGAGAGGTTCTGGTGATTCCGTCCCAAGTGCCACATAGTGCGGTAGCTATTGAAGACACAGTGGACCTTGACATCTTCTGCCCTCCGCGTGCCGATTGGATCAGCGGGACGGATGCGTACTTGCGTAGGTAGTCCATACGTGCCCTGGATCCGCTTGCATGTAAGGCCGCAATGAGCAACTAAGAGGTGCGCTCCAATTGAGCGGCGGGAATTGGGCGCTTTCTAAGGAGAAATTGATTGTATGGAGACTGGACTCCGCAACCGCGTCGCAATCGTTGCCGCATCCAGCAAGGGGATAGGCCGGGCAACGGCTCTTGCGTTGGCCACAGAAGGCGCACATCTAGCACTCTGTGCACGCAATGCAGACACGCTGGAGGACGCCGCCAAGCAAATACGCGCGAGCTACGGAGTACAGGTCCTTACGGAGCCTTTTGATGTGAGCGACGACGCACGTGTTCGGCACTTTGTCGATGCCGCGCATCGGCAGTTCGGCCGCATCGATATATGCGTGACGAACGCCGGAGGTCCACCTTCCAAAACATTCGCTGACACCACGATGGAGGAGTGGGACCGTGCGTATGCCTTGAACCTGCGCAGCATCGTCTCATTTGCCCATGCTGTGCTGCCTTACATGCGGTCACAGCACTGGGGAAGGTTCATCACCATCACGTCGGTCGCCGCCAAGCAGCCTGTTTTGGAACTCGTTCTCTCGAATGCCGTGCGCGCGGGCGTTCTCGGACTGGTGCGCTCCCTCGCCACACAGTACGGACCTGACAACATCACAGTAAACAACGTCGGGCCAGGATTTACTGCCACGGAGCGCGTCAAGGAATTGGCCCTTGCCAATGCGCTAACTACCGGCCGTGACGCCGCAGAGTATGAGGCGGAAGTTACGAAAGATATCCCTCTGCGCCGCATCGGGCGACCCGAAGAGATTGCGGACGCCATTGTGTGGCTCGCTTCAGACCGCGCGGCCTACGTTACGGGCCAGACGATTCTTCTGGACGGTGGCGTGTATCGCGGGCTGTAATAGATCCCGAATATTCTTCTGTACTTGCGGATGGTGAGAAACGAGCATCGCCGGAACTTTGAGGCACAGATTGCAGCGAAGCGAAACCCGCACAACGTAAGAAGGAACTTGACGCTCTTCGACTTCCGACACAAAAGGAGGCTAATATTCACCCGGCAGTCATCAACTCCACCACGGGAAGGGATTTGTCAGAATTTCACGTTCCCATCAGCAAATCTGTCTCCTTGCCACAGAACGCCGATGAATGGGAGAGATACCGCCTTACAGACCAGCAGATTAGTGACTTCGATCGCCAGGGATATCTGGCAGGTGTAAAGGTCCTGAGCGATGGGCAGATCGAAACTCTGCGCGAAGAACTCATTGAACTAATGAAGGAATCGCATCCGGCACATCACCTGTTTTACGAATTCCATACCAACGAATCTCAAGATCAAAGTACCGCGCTCTTCCACGCGCTGGGCGCATGGCGTGCAACACCAGCGTTTCATGACATCCTATGGAATCCTGCAGTCGTGATGGCCATGTCGCAGTTGCTGCGAGGTCCAATCAGGCTTTGGCACGATCAGCTCTTTTGCAAGCCGGCTAAGCACGGCGGCGTGGTGGCATGGCACCAGGACTATTCATACTGGACTCGCACATTACCGATGGCTCATCTGACCTGCTGGATCGGCCTTGATGACAGCACGCGTAAAAACGGATGCCTCTATTATGTCCCCGGTAGTCACCGCTGGAACTTGCTGCCAAGAACCGGGTTGACGGGGGATATGGACGAAATAATGACCGTACTCACACCGGAGCAGAAGCGGGAATTTCGGCCCGTTCCAATAGAACTCAAGCGCGGAGAATGCTCTTTCCATCATCCCCTGATGGTGCACGGCTCGTATGCGAATTACTCCGACAAGCCACGGTGTGCAACCCTTGTGAATGTCTTCCGCGACGGGGTGAAATCCGACACAGATGACGAACTATTGGCGGGCGTCCCCCCCATTCCGAAGGGCACTACCATGCAAGGACAGTTCTTTCCACTGCTATTTGATCCTGATGCAGTTGGATTGGGATGTATGTCGCCGCCGCAACAGGGGTGAACGGGCTACAACAAGCAAGAAAGTAAGTGGGAGCAGAAATGAATCGACGAGAGATGCTGTTGGGCACTGGATTGTTGGCGGGAGCAGCGCTAGAGACCGGGGGGCGGTATGCCGCGGCGGAGCCTGCGCGCAAATTAAAGTTTGTAGTGACAGGTGGCCATCCGGGTGATCCCGAGTATGGATGCGGCGGGACAATCGCACGACTCACAGCTCTGGGCCATGAGGTCGTCCTCCTGTATATGAACAATGGTGAGTGGGAGACGAAGGCCTCGGTGCGGATTGCGGAAGCAACGAAAGCGTGCGAAATTCTCAAGGCGCGACCGGTCTACGCAAACCAGATCAATGGCCACGCCATTGTGGATAACGATCATTACGACGCGTTTCAGAAACTTATCGAAACGGAAAGCCCAGATGCTGTTTTCAACCACTGGCTCATTGATGACCATCCCGATCATCGCGCAATTGGAAATTTGACCTATGAATCATGGAAGCGACTGAAGCATAAATTCGCAATGTATTACTACGAAGTTTCAGATGGCGAAGATACCGTGACTTTTACTTCGCCCACTCATTATGTTGATATTACCGAGGCTGCAGATACAAAAAGAACAGCCTGCTACGCTCACGCAAGCCAGTCTCCGGACTTCTTCTACGCGCTGCAGGATTCGGTTGCTAACTTTCGTGGTCTTGAAAGCGGATACAAAAAGGCCGAGGCATATATCCGCCAGATCGGGAACCCCTACGACATCTTCGCAATGGCCGGTCTGCCTACCCGATGAAGCACATTGCACTTGTGGGTAGGATTTGAGTTTGGGAGTGGCACACTCGAGGCAATTCGATGATAGAAGCAAGTTCGGCATTACTCAGCAGAAGAAACCTGATTCGGAACGGACTGTTCTTGGTGACAAATTGCGTTTGGGCTCCTTGGGCTTTTAGCAGAGCATTGGCAGCAGGAGGAAGTCCAAACGTTGACGATTCAGGCAAATCCTGGATTATTGACAACGGGCTGATCTCAAGGACCGTGACCTTTCAGCCGAAGGTTGGACTCTTTACGGAACGCTTGTCTGACTTGTCGACACGCGCAGATTACATCCTCCCTGCAACGATTCGCATGGAAATGGCACCAGAGTTCTCTTTCCGGTGCAACGACCAAGCCTGCGCAGGTGCCAGTCCCGATTTCGACCTGGTGAGATCCCACGAAAGCGCTCTTGCAAACGCAAGGTCACTTGTCATAGAACTCCGTCATAAGGAATTGGCTGTGGAGGTATCTGTCGTTTACACCGTCTATAACGGTCATGCGGCAATCCGGAAACATCTCGTGCTGCGCAACACCGGTGGTACAGCACTTCACCTGTCCCACCTGAATATCGAATCCATTGGAGTATCGATCGGTCCAGAGAGCGAAGTAACTCTACTTACGCAGTACGGTACGATTCCGCGCGAGATCTTTTATACGGGACGCTCTGAAGATGCCGGTCTGTTGGTGGCAAACAGCCGCACCGGCGCTGGAATCGCTATCATCAGCGAGGTCCCCGGATATATGAAGCGTACCGAGATCGGCGGGTGGGACGATCCAGAACGCATGCATATTGGTGTCCTCTACGATACAGATCTCATGCCATTCGAACGGACTCTCGCGAGCGGAAAAGAATTCACAACAGCAAGTGTGTCGATTATCAGTTATCGCAATGGCGACGGCTTTCAGGATCCGCATTGGCGGCTACCGTCTTACACGGCGGAGGTCCTGATGCGACGCGTGGACGCGCAGGGGGCGCCGTGGATCTACAACACATGGGAACCTTTCGAACGGGGAATCAACCACGATACGACGCTGGAACTAATCGATGCAGCAGCAGCCATGGGGATCGATATCTTCACCATTGACGATGGATGGCAACAGGAGTACGGAGATAACATCGTAAACCTTACTTCATTTCCCGGCGGATTGAAGCCCATTCAAGACACAGTCGAAGGAAGAGGAATGCGGCTTGGGTTATGGATTCCGGTTGCCGCGATTGGTACATCGACACAGGAATATCACAATCATCCCCAATGGGCAGCAACGAACCAGGACGGAAAGCCCAAGACCACATCGACTGCTGCAGGCGAAAAGGTTGTCATGTGTATGGCGACCGCATATCGTGACGCAGCCGCAAATCGAATCATCGACGCCATCGATCGCTTTCACTTGGCCTATGTAAAGCTGGACCTGACCACCATATTTAACGCCTACGGAGAGGCGCCTGGCTGCTGGGCGAAAGGGCACGACCATCAGAACTGGGCCGAGTCGCTCAACATGATTTACGAAGGCATTTCCCACATGACGGGCCAAATCTACCAGAGACATCCAGACGTTTTGTTGGACTTGACTTTCGAACTTTGGGGCCAGAAACACGTGATCGACGCGGGTTTGTTAGCGGCTGGTGATCTTGATTGGATGAGCAATGTAGACGATAGCCGACCCGACTCGGCCGGCCCGCTCCAAGCCCGCCAACTGCTCTACCAACGCGCGGCCTCCATGCCTGTCGAGAGTATGTTGATCGGTAATATCCATGCAGAGTTGCCGAGCATTCAAGAGAGCTTCGCAACTGCAATTGGCTCAGCCCCGCTGCTACTCGGCGACCTGCGTAAACTAAGCGAAGCAGACCGGCGCTGGTATCACGAAAAGATTGGTTGGTTCAAGGCACTCAGGCAGAAAGCAAGAATAAGCGAGAGCTTTTTCCCGCTTGGCAGTTGGCTTCAACCTTCGTCCGCTGCGTGGGACGGCTTCGCACGGATGGCTCACAGCGGCAATGGCATGATTGCGGTGTTTCGTAACAAGTCACAACAAGCAGTCGCCACGGTGCAGTTACCGCTAATGCCTGCGGGAAAGTACCTGCTGCACTCAATCATTAACAATAAAGATCTGGGTATCTTTGATAAGTCAGATTGGGCCCGCGGCGTATCGATTGAGTTTTCTCGTGCAGATACCGTCGAAGTGCTCGAGGTCATTTCAACAAGTTGATCAACTTATCCGCGGCGATAATTGAAGTTGGATTACTCAGTCAAGGAACATCGAGCTAATCAGCCGGCGGATGTGCAGGTTGGACGAAGAAGTTAGTCAATCCCAGCGACTAAACGCATAATGTGGAATCGATTGATACTTGCGCTCAACCCCAGGATATCGACATTTCTTCGGTTGCCAAGGCTCACGACTATTTTGTGACATTTACAACGCCACTCAAGCCGCGCCCTTCCATCAGCAACCACTCATTCAGAATTTCCTTACACCGTCTCAGCCGGATCTAGATTTTTCGACGAGATCCAATAGTCTTCAATTTCCTCCAGCCGTTTGTTCTTCGTCTCTGGTACGCAAAGCCAGGTGAAAATCCCTTGTGCCAATGCCATCAGGGCAAGAAAGCCGAATGTATACGCCTTGCCGATTACATGAAACGCAAATGGAAAGAAGAGAACGACCACTGCGTTGGCGACCCACTGGATGAGCACAGGTACGATCATTGCCATTCCGCGCACATCATTGGGGAAGATCTCCGGCATCAATGTCCAGAAGACCGGTCCAATGCAAGCAGAGAAGAAAGCGAGGTAGGTCAAAATGAGCGTCAGAACAATCGCCCCTTGAAACCTGCCGGCTAGAACAGCTACCACCAAAGATAGAAGCGAGAGCGCCATGCCGAGTGAGCCCACAATGTAGAGAGGCTTGCGTCCATATCTGTCTATGACCCAGAAAGAGACGAGGGTAAACAGAAACTCAGTTATCCCAACAATAAAAGTCGAGGCCAGAGCGTTATCTACTTTCCAGCCTGTCGACTGAAAGATTGAAGGAGCATAATCAACAATCGTGTTAATCCCTGAGACTTGGACCAGAATCGCAAGGCCAGCACTCACGGCCAGTGCGCGGCGAACCCCAGGACGCAGCAATCCACGCCAGGTTTTCGCTTCCATATGCATATTCGCTCTAATCTCGGCAATTTGAGCTGGCACGCTGCCTGTTCCGCCTATTCGTTCAAGTATGTCGGCGGCCTCCTGGTACCTTCCTTTCATTGCCAGGAAGCGCGGCGTTTCGGGAGCCAAAGAGACGAAAACAAGAAACATAGCCGAGGGCGCGACTCCAGTAAGAAACATCCATCTCCAGTTATTCACGCCTGTATTGCGAAGAAGATAATTGAGGCTATAAGATACGATGATTCCAACAACAATCGACAATTGATAAAGGGTTCCCATGCGGCCCCTGATGGAAGGTGGAGAGACTTCTGAAACATATATTGGAGAAAGCAATGAGACTCCACCGACGGCTAAACCCCCTAGAAAGCGCGCAGTAATGAATAAGACAAAATCGGGCGCCAAGGCCGTGGCAAGCGACGTCGCAGCAAACACAAAGGCGACCAGCACTAGTAGTTTCTTGCGGCCAAATCGATTCGTAAGCCTTCCTGCGAAGAAGCACCCCAGCACACAGCCAAACAGCAATGAGCTAAATGCCCAGCCCAGGCCAAGGTCGCTCAGGGCAAATGCCTTGGAGAGAAAGGGCCCGGCGCCGGTAATGATGGCGATGTCAAATCCAAAAAGCAAACCCCCTAAAGCGGCGGTACACCCCAAAAAAACGACATAGCGCACGTTGATGGACCCAGTCACCTAGCTTCACTCCTTAAAACTCCGCGCTTCGTTACTACCCGCCTAAGTTACACCACGAGGGCGCGGAATGGTTCATTGACGTCGGCAAGACTTCTAATCGGGCCGCACACCATCGGCGCGCAGATCCGCGAGGCTATCTAAATCCTTGTAGCTGTGAAAACTTGAGACCTCTGCGATGTGAGGACTGGAATCGAGAACCGAATGTCATCTGAATCCTGTCTAGAATTCGTCGTACGCGATCTGCTGGGCAGAGACACCGAAGTTTTCAAGCATCCTGGTGCATGCTTTGATCATCATGGGTGGACCGCATAGATAGTATTCCACCGCCTTGGGGTTCGCGTGTTCGGCGAGGTAATTCTCAAACACGGTGTCGTGGATGAAGCCAACATAACCTGTCCAGTTGTCCTCAGGCAAAGGCGAGGAGAGTGCAAGATGAAAAGTAAAATTGCGATGCGCGCGGGCCAAATCCTGGAAGAAGTCTTCGTAGAAGATTTCCTGCTTTGAGCGTGCCCCATACCAGAAGCTTATCTTGCGCGCAGTCTGGCGAGTCTCGAGAAGGTGCGAAAGGTGGGCACGGAGCGGAGCCATACCAGCGCCGCCACCGATGTAGACCATCTCCCGCTGCGTAGGCTTGATATGGAAATCTCCAAAGGGACCGATGCCCGAGACAACGTCACCGGGCTTAAGACTGAACACGTAGCTCGATCCAACCCCGGGAGCGCAATCCTGGCCGGGTGGTGGCGTTGCAATGCGAACGTTGAATCGCAGCGTGGACTCTGTCACCCGGTTGCTGGCAAGAGAGTAGTTGTTACGCCGACCGGACTGAGGGTTGCTGGCAACAAGATCAAAGGTGTGCTGATTCTCCCACACTATGGCGAACGGCTCGGGAATGTCGAAATCCCGGAAGCGGATTTGGTCGTAAGCGGGGATGTCGAGTTGCAGATAGTCGCCCGGAGTGAAGGGGAATTGCCCGGCACCATCAGCGGACTCGAGAATCAGTTCCTTAATGAAAGTCGCAACGCTGTGGTTGCTGACTACGCGAAACCGGAAAGTTTTCGGTGCGCGGGCGCCTGCGCCGCCAGCACAGGCGATGTTGACGTGGAGGTGGCCATTGCGCTCCTCAATCGAGTATGTGGCCAGACCTCTGCAGACTGGCACACGCGCCGGCGAGCCGTCGAGCAGGTTGAAGCGGCCGTTGTGCTTGGGGCACTCAATCATGCTCCCCACAATCAGTCCATCGGAAAGGTGCGTATTGCCGTGGGTACAGAGTCCGTCCGTGGCATAGAGACGATTCTCTGTGTCACGGTAGACAGCGTAGGTCTTGTGACCATGGTCGAAACGAATGACATCTCCGCGCCCAAGGTCAGCAGCAACACAAATCTGAACCCATCCTTCCGCATCGGCTTCCGAATGCGATGAGTGGAAGCTTTCGACAGACCGTGTCTTGCGCTCCGGAAGCTTCCGCTTGATGTGATACGCCGGGTCCTTTACCTGCTTGAGAACGGCTGGGATAATCTCACGCCAGGCAGCAATGATGCTCGGATAGGGCGTTGGGCAATCATCTTTGACGGCCTCATGGAGCCTGGGCAGCGCGTGGTAAGGCACAAGGGGGAACATGTGGTGCTCCACGTGATAGTTCATGTTCCAGTAGAGGTAGCGGTGGATAGGATTCATGTACACCGTCCGGCAGTTGAGACGATGATCCAGGACATTTTGAGCAAGACCGGCATGTTGGGTGAATCCATACACAGGCATCAGCCAGGCGCCGAATAGATTCGGCAGACCAATGAACAGAAGCGGAAGAATGCTGCGATCGTAAATTGAGAGTGATATCACCGCAACGTAGATGGCTACGCAAATACGCGCCCGGAGGTATACCTTAGGGAACTCGGACTCGGGAATGAAGGTTCGCTCTTCGGGAGCCATGCGGCCGACAGAGTGGAGCAGAATCCGCCTGAAGTATTTCGGATACACATGGAGATTGAAGAAGGCCTTCACGAATTCTTTAAGGTCCGGCGGGCGAGGCACGGCGATCTCCGGATCGCGGCCAACGATGATGGTGTCGCTGTGATGGCGGTTATGGCTCCAACGCCAAACGGTGGATTCGCGCATGACCATGAAGGATGCGATCTCGTAGAGGACATTGTTCATCCAATCCGTCTTAAACGCCGTGCCGTGGCCGCTCTCGTGCCAGCGGGAGTCCGAGGTCGTACCGTACAACACGCAATAAATTGCATAAGGAAGGATGGCCCAGTAGGTCTTCCACAAAGCATACGTGGCGAGACCACTGCCGATGATGAGGGCGAACCAGAGGATGGTGTCACGGATCGCCGGGCCATTTCGGCGCTCGAGGAGGCGGCGCATCGTTTCGCGAGACACAGCACACTGATACCACTCAGCCTCCGCAAGTCCCTTCTCCACCGCCAAGGTGGAGTTGACCCCGGTAAGGCTGTAGTCGTATTCGACTGAGCGACTGGGGAGGACGTTTGCGCCGAGGCCCATGATCGACTTAGCTCCTGTGACCGGCAGACCCTGGGTCCAGGCAATCCTTTCAGGTGCATTGGCCCGGAAGCCTGAATGAATGCCTTTCCCAATTCAATAGAGGTTACCCTATGAATTCGACTTAGGGCAAAGGGTCAATGGCACGGCTTAGCTCAACGTCCACGAAGCATGGCATCTGCATCGCCGCTCGTATGTTTTATGCGATTGAAAGACTGGCGTCAGTCACGCGCTTCTTCTTGAATGCCATCAGCTCCACGGCCTTGCAAGCGATGTGTTCGGCGCTCACTTCCAACTCTTTGACCAGTTCCCAGGGTGCGCCCGAATCGCCAAAACGGTCCTTGACGCCGACCGCACCTGTGATGAGAGGTAGGCCGTAAAGCTGTGGGCTCTCGGTAAGAATGGAGCTGACTCGCCAGGCCAAAGCGCCTATTTGATGCTC
The DNA here is from genome assembly GCA_964396795.1 of uncultured Occallatibacter sp. Lineage (GTDB taxonomy): Bacteria > Acidobacteriota > Terriglobia > Terriglobales > Acidobacteriaceae > Telmatobacter. The sequence continues at coordinate 11,167 of CAYNGB010000005.1, forward strand.
TTCAGCGGTCACCACAATGCCTGTCTCGCGGGCGGTGCGAACAATGGCATCTGCGTCGATTGGCTTAAGCGTGTGCAGATTCAGGACACGTGTCTCGTAACCGTATTCCTGCTTCAAGATGCGAGCCGCGCGCATCGCCTCAGGGACCATAGGGCCACAGGCGATAATGCTCAGGTCTTCCGACTCGTCTTCGTAATCGCTGGCCAGCCGGGTCTCGAATGCCTCGGCGAAGTTGGCCGCTTCTCCGCGCAACCGAATTACGTTTGCCTTTCCGAAGATGAAAGGCGTCTCTTCGTTCGTAACCACAGGCGTAGCTTCGCGAGCAAAGCGGATATATTTGGGTCCTTTGTGGCTAAGCAGCAGGTATGAGGTAGCCTTGCGGGCTTCAACAATATCGCAGGGAACGACCACCGACATGTTGGGCAGCCCCTGCATGGCAAACAGGTCTTCCAACGCTTGATGAGTGGCGCCGTCGGGACCGACGGAGACTCCCGCATGAGCACCGGCAATGAGTACGTTCAGATTCGAGTAGCACACTGAGACACGGATCTGGTCGAGGTTACGCGCCGCTGAAAACGTGGCATACGAACCGATCACCGGAAGCTTCCCTTCCCTGGCTAGGCCCGCAGCTGCGGAAGTCGCCGACTGCTCGGCGATGCCCATGCTGATCCAGCGCTGCTTGCGCGACGGTTTGCCGGAATAGAAATCGCTGATAGTAATCGATCCGGAGATGTCCAGCCCCAGGCAAACCACTCGCTCGTCATCGCCGTTCTGCGCCAGCGACTGGCCGAAGCCTTTGCGGGTCGGTTCCATGCCCACCTTCATGGTGTTGCCGGCATTCCACCAGTAATCCCTTGAGAAGCGAGGCATCTTGGCTTCGAGTTTTCGGTCAACGCCCGCCTGGTAGCTTCTTGCCACGTCCAACAGCTTCTCGGTCGGGATACATTCGCTGAGACCGAGTTCCTTGAGAGCGGCAGCCAGTTCTTCGCGGTTGGGTGTTTTTCCGTGCCAGCCCGGCTGATTCTCCATAAAGCTGACGCCCTTGCCCTTGACCGTATCAGCGAGGATGACCACGGGCTTGCCCGTCGACGCCCTGGCCCTCTGGAAGGCATCCACCACCTGATTCATGTCGTGTCCATCGATGCGCAGAACATCCCATCCAAAGCTGGCGTACTTCGCGCCAAGTGGTTCCACCTCCATCACATCTTTCACCCAACCGTCGATCTGGAGACGGTTGCAGTCGATGATGGCAATAATATTGTCCAGATGGAAATGGCCGGCCTCCATGGCAGCCTCCCAGACCTGGCCTTCCTGTTGTTCTCCGTCGCCCATCAAGCAAAAGATCTTGTGGCTCTTTCCGTCCAATCGAGCTGCCAGCGCCATGCCAACGGAGATGCTCAAGCCTTGCCCCAGCGATCCCGTGGAAATCTCAACACCTGGAAGTTTGTGCCACTGTGGGTGACCTTGGAAGGGCGAACCAAGCTTGCGCAACGTCACTACGTCGTCAATGGGGCAGAAACCCGCGAAAGCCAATCCGACATAGAGGCTCGGAGCCTTGTGCCCGGCTGACCAGACGATGCGGTCGCGGTCTGGCCAGGATGAGTTCTTTGGATCGTGATTTGCGGCATGCAGGTAAAGCGCGGCGGTGATATCCATGATTGAAAGCGTGCCCCCGGCATGTCCTGACCCTGCAGCGCAGAGCGCAACGAGATCGTAACCGCGCATAAGGTTAGCGGCTTCCTGCAATTGTTCGATCGAGTAACTCCGGATGGTGTTTCCGGTTGTCGAATCCTTGAGGGCCATCGTCTTCTCCTTGCGCGGGAAAAACTACCCGCAGTGCTTCATCGAAATTAAGTGGAACCTGTCGATACAAAGTGAACAGCAGCCGAGTTCTACTCTCCGCTCATCGCTAAAGATTCTGCTTTGTCCACTGGTCGATGCGCTCCAGCGCCTGTTGCAGATTTTGGAGCGAATTGGCCACGCTAAAGCGCAAATAGCCTTCACCGAACTGCCCGAATGCCGTCCCGGAAAGCGCCGCCACTCCGACTTGGTCCAACAGCGCATCGGCCAGAGGCTTCGATTTCCAACCGGTCTGAGTGATGTTAGGAAAAACATAGAAGGCGCCTTTGGGCATGCGGCAGGAAAAGCCCTTGATCGTGTTCAACCCGGCGACGAAAATGCGGCTCCGTTCCTCGAATGCTGCGCGCATGCGATCTACTGGGCCCTGATCACCGTGTAGCGCCTCGATCCCGGCCATCTGCGTAAAGCTTGCCGTGCACGAATTGGAATTCGTCATCAGGCGGGTGATGTGTGTTGCCAGATCGGCCCGCATGACGCCATATCCCATTCGCCAGCCTGTCATCGCGTAGGTCTTGGAAAAGCCGTCGAGCAGGATGGTGCGCTTCTGCATTCCGGGAACAGACATTATCGAGAATGGCTCGCCCTCAAACTGCAGGCGACTATAGATCTCGTCAGAGAGAATCAGAATATTCCGGTCACCGATGGCCTTGGCTGTTCGCTCAATGTCTCTGCGCGGCAATACACCGCCGGTGGGATTCTGCGGGGAATTCAAAATGATGAGCTTGGTTCGGTCGGTGATCTTGGATTGGAGTTCATCCACATCCATTGCGAAATCGCGTTCTTCACGTAGTTGGATCGGCACGGCCCTGCCGCCAACGTAGTTGATCATCGACTCATAGATGGGAAAGCCGGGATTGGGATAGATCACCTCATCCCCTTCCTCGATCAGCGCCAACATAGTGAAGAAGATGATGGGCTTGCCCCCAGGCACCACAACCACTTCGTCCGTGGAGACACTTACACCGCGGGTACGGCTCACATATTCGGCAATGGCCTGGCGCAGTTCAGGCAGTCCGGCAGAAGGACCGTAGTGGGTCCATCCGCTGTGCAGAGCATCGACTGCAGCTTCCACCACGTTAGGCGGCGTGTCAAAATCGGGCTCGCCTATCTCCAGATGGATGATGCTTCTGCCCTGCCGTTCCAGTGCCCGCGCCTTGTTCAGGACTTCAAAAGCAGTTTCGGTGCCCAAGCGCGCCATACGGCGGGCCAGCAGTAATCCGTGCTCAACAGATGGTGCCAACATAACTCACGCTCCTCTGTGCCGCGAGAATCGGTGATGAAGTCAAACTCGCCCAGCGCTCACCCGATTCTGCTCTAGACCGGCAGGAATTATAGCCATGCTAGTTGGCTCAGCATGTGTTGTGCGGCACATAACACGCGGCCAACTTCGCCTACTACCATAAAGAGTTTGTTTTCTTATATATCCGAATTAGCAATGCATGATTGAAGACCACTTGCAGAGCAAAGAGAAAAACTGTCGTCGCCATCCAGCGTCATCGCAGCTTTAGCGCAACAGAAGCCCTGATGCGACTGAGCAGGTGACGCGTAGCATCCTGACCTCAGATGAATGAAGGGTTTTCCTCGGGGATCGCCTGTCAGAAAAACGTCTCGATGACGTCAATCACCTGAAAGTGAGAGTTCAGCACCGGCAATACACGCCATTTGTCGAAGGTCAGGCAAGGATGCGATATATCAAATCCGATCATGTCGCCAACGCGAAGATCATCCTTCACCTCTACTTCCATATACGCGTGCTGGTCCATCATCTTCGTCAGCACCCAATGGGCAGGAGCCGCTTGAGGTGATTGCTCTGTCGGCCTGAAATGAAGCGCAGGTGTAGGAAGGCCTGAATCGAAGGCAGCATCCCTCTTGCCCATGCCGACAATCGCCTTTCCTGGTTCGGGCAGCGATTGCACGTACGCCCAGATCTGAAGCGCGGGCAGCAGACCCGAGCGCATCTGGTGCGCAATCGGATTGCGTTCCAGAATCTTCGCCTGTGCCGCGAGATAGGCGCCCACGTCATGGGTGAGATAGCATCCTGGGCGCAGAACAATTTCTACCGCATCTCCGAAGCCCGCTGCGGAGAATACCTCCGCCACCACGTCGTACCAGGCGGAGCCTGCGCCGGAAAGCAGAATCGGCGCACGCTGAAATCGATTTTCGCCGGCGAGGCGTCGCACGACCTCTACCGCCCTCTGCAGAAATGTGCGAATGGAAGTCTCCTCTTCCAGAACACCCTCATACATCTCCACCCCGCTCAGGGCGATCGAATCATTCCAGCGCGACAAGGCCAGCAGCACGGACTGCAATTGTTCTTCGTCGCGCACTCCTGCCCGACCGCCCATGACGCCTAGCTCAATTAGCACATGCAATTGCTGCCCGCGCGCCAAGTAAAACGAGCCCAACTGGTCGATTTGATCCGCCGAATCGACCAAGCAGAAGTAAGTAAAGCCTGGATCACGCAACAGGCGTTCGATGATGGCCATATTCCCTTTGCCGACAAGCTGGTTCGCCATCAGGACGCGGCGCACCCCGTGCTTATAGGCAACCAGCGTCTGATGCGCGGTCGCAAGCGTGATTCCCCATGCGCCTCTTTGCAACTGCATTTGAAACAATCGTGGAGCCATCGTGGTCTTGCCATGAGGCGCAAGCTGAACACCATAAGCATCGATAAATTGCTGCATCCAGTTGAGGTTGTGCTGCAGCTTGTCTTCGTAGAGCACAGCGCACGGCAGGCTCAGATCTTCCTTCAGCAGGCTCCAGCCAAGTGATTTGCTCTCTCCGGGATCGAGTGCCTGCTCAAGAAAGCCAAGGCCCTTATTCACAGGCGAGATCAACGAATGTGAGGCTATATGGTCAGAGTCAAGCGCCTTCATCGAATGGGCCTCCTTGAGGATGCTGAGCGAAAAATGCGATGAATAGTAAACACACAACGGTTATAGCGTATATCCTGAGAGCGCTGAAATGATGACTTGCGATACTCTGATTCGAAATGCTCGCGTATTGGATGGGAGCGGCGCTGAGGCTGCCATCCTTGACATCGCTCTTCGTGACGGCCACATTGACCAAATAGGGCCATCTCTCGATTGCCGCGCATCGGAACTGGTGGACGCGAATGGATTAGTGCTCGCTCCCGGCTTCATCGACGTTCATACTCATGACGACACTGCGGTGATCCACACCCCGGCGATGCTGCCAAAGCTGTCGCAGGGCGTCACGACAGTGATTGTGGGAAACTGCGGCATCAGCGCCTCGCCCGTTAAGTTGCGCGGCGAGCCGCCTGATCCGATGAACCTCCTCGGTGAGGCAGACGATTTCTGCTATCCAACTTTTGCCGCCTACCTCGATGCAGTCCGCGCCGCCCGGCCCGCCGTAAACGTCGCCGCACTCATTGGGCACACTGCCTTGCGCAATAACCATATGGACAGCCTCGACCGCTCCGCGACTGGCGCCGAAGTAGAGGCGATGCGGGATCAGCTGCAGGAGGCTCTGGATGGCGGGGCGCTCGGCCTGAGTTCCGGCCTTGCCTATCTCTCGGCAAATGCGGCATCCACCGCGGAGATGCTGGCGCTGGCCCAGCCGTTGGCGGCGGCACACGCGGTTTATGCCACCCACATGCGCTGCGAAACTGAGGAAATCCTGGACGCAATGCACGAGGCGTTCGAGATCGGACGAATGAGCCGCGTGCCGGTCGTCGTCTCTCATCTCAAGTGCGCGGGCATTGCCAATTGGGGACGCAGCGGCGAAGTATTGCACGCCCTCGAAGATGCGCAACAAACGCAGCCCGCCGGCTGCGACTGCTATCCCTATGCGGCTGGTTCCAGCACGCTCGATCTGCGGCAAGTGGACGCGCGCGTTCAGATCACGATTACCTGGAGTACCCCGCACCCTGAGGTCGCCGGTCAGTCTCTGGCGCAGATTGCCTCAGGTTGGAACATCAGCCAACTCGAAGCAGCACAGCGATTGCGCCCCGCGGGAGCTATTTATCACAGCATCTCAGAGGAAGACATGCGCCGGATTCTGCGCCACCCGGCGACCATGATCGGTTCCGATGGTTTGCCCAACGATCCGCGGCCGCACCCTCGTCTTTGGGGAACTTTTCCGCGTGTGCTGGGACGATACTGCCGTGAAGAGAAGCTGTTTTCACTTCCTGAAGCGGTACACAAGATGACCGGGATGCCCGCACAGAGGTTCGGCCTGGCTGGACGCGGGCTTATCCGCAAAGGCTTTGGCGCCGATCTGGTGCTGTTCGATCCGGAGAATATTGCCGACACCGCTACGTTTACCGACCCAGTCTCGGCCGCGAAGGGAATCGTCGCCGTATGGGTAAATGGCGTTCTCTCTTATACGGCCGACGGAGCCACAGCGAATCGAGCCGGGCAGTTTCTTTCCCGCGGTAAAACTAACTGGATTCAATAAGTTAAACCGAATAATCCAATGCAATACTTGAGGAAATAAGAACGGAGTGCAGGATGAGCATCAAGCGGTTTGGGGTAGATGGCGGCAAAGGCGCTGGTGGCCAGCACCTCCCATTTGCGCGTGCGGTCGAGGCCGGCGGCTGGTTGTATGTTTCCGGGCAGGTGCCCATGGTCAATGGCGAGTTAGTCGCCGGAAACATCACCGTCCAATCACGGCAAGCGATCATTAATCTGCTGGCGATTCTCAGCGAGGCGGGCTATGGACCCGAGCATGTAGTACGCTGCGGCGTCTGGCTCGACGATCCACGCGACTTCGCCGCATTCAATGTGGTTTTCAAAGAATACTTCGGTCAGCATCCCCCTGCGCGCTCCTGTGTCCAGTCGAGCATGGTCGTCGATTCCAAGATCGAGATCGATTGCGTGGCCTATAAGGATCCAGGGGCATCCTCCTGAACCCGACCGTCCTTCTCGTATTCCCTTGCCCAGCCCCTGCCCTCGGAGCAGCGCTGTCTCAATGCCTATGATCGACCATCACTCTATTTTTCTGCTGGTTTCGGCCCTGGTCTCAGTGATCGGCCTCATTTTGCTGATTGCCGTCGTCAAGCTGAATCCAGTAATCACTCTTTTTGTCACCGCCCTTTTGCTTGCCATCGTTACAGGCATGCCTCTTCCAACCGTGATTCATTCTTTCGAGGCTGGGGTGGGAGGAACACTCGGGCACATCGCCATCATCGTGGCGCTGGGCACAATGCTTGGAAAAATGATGGCCGAATCGGGTGCAGCGGATCAGATCGCGCATACCCTTATCGGTGTCTTTGGCGAAAAGAATGTCCCATGGGCGATGGTGGTGATTGGGCTTTTGATTGGGCTGCCGGCGTTTTTTGAGGTCGGCTTTGTCCTCTTGGTCCCCATCCTGTTTACAGTGGCGCGTCGCACCGGGACCTCGCTCATTCTCCTGGGCCTGCCCATGGTGGCGGGCCTGTCCGTGGTCCACGGATTGGTGCCGCCGCATCCCGCGGCAATGCTTGCGGTAACAATCTACAAGGCGGATGTGGGCCGCACCATCTTCTATGCCTTGCTGATCGGTATTCCGACCGCCGTGATCGCAGGGCCAATTTACGCCCGCATCATAGCGCCACATGTACAGTTACCGGCCGAAAATCAGATGGCCGAGCAACTCACCGCCCACGACGAGCGCCGCAGCCTGCCCGGCTTCTGGCTCAGCCTGCTCACCATATTGCTGCCTGTGGTTCTGATGCTGATCGGGAGTTGGGCTGATGCCATGTCTGTACCCGGGAGCGCCTTGAACAATGGGCTGCACTTGGCCGGTAATGACGATATGGCGCTTCTGGTCGGCGCGCTTTTCAGCTTCGTCACTCTAGGCACAATGAGAGGCTTCACACGAGCAACCATCCTACGCTTCAGCACGGATTGCCTTGCGCCGACAGCGGCCATTACGCTGCTGGTGGGCGCAGGTGGGGGCTTTGGAAGGGTATTGCAGGATAGCGGCGTCGCCGGCGCCATCATTGTGGTTGCGATGCTGAGTCATGTTCCTCTTCTGTTGCTGGCATGGCTCCTGGCCGCGCTGATGCGCCTTGCCACTGGGTCGGCCACGGTTGCCATGACCACCGCAGCCGGTATCGTGGCCCCGATTGCAATGCACAGCACGGGCGTTCATCCGGAACTGCTGGCCATCGCCACGGGTGCGGGTTCTCTCATCTTCTCGCACGTGAACGACGGCGGATTCTGGCTGGTGAAGGAATACTTCAACATGACCGTCGGACAGACAATGAAGACGTGGTCAGTCTGCGAGACAATCATTTCGATCTCAGGGTTGATCTTGACTGCGGCTGTTTGGTACGCAATCTGACCAAAGGCTCAACAGATCACCAGGTCTCTCCCATTTATCTGGCATAAAACACGACTTTCAAAGGATGGATGAAATGACAAACATAAGTTTGCCGCATACGTTGTCAAGGAGGAATTTCATGAAGAGCACGGCAGCCCTCGCGATGGCACATTCCGTGCTGGGCGCGGGACAGGAACCTGTGGGAGCTATGAACAACCGGAAAATGCTGGCCTATGTCGGCGCCTACACCCTCGCGGTTGATGGTGGAGCGAATGGAGAAGGCATTTATCTCTTCGAGGTAGATACCCAGACCGGCGAATTATCGCACCGGGTGCTGGCCGCGAAGACTCCCAACCCTTCATGGATCGTGATTCATCCTTCAAAGAAATACCTCTATGCGATCAACGAAGTTGTCGATTTTAATGGTTCCAGCGGCTCGGTCAGCGCCTTCGCCATCGACCCTGCAACTGGCAGCCTCGCGCTTCTCAATACCGTCAGCTCAGAAGGCGCCGGTCCCGCTCACATGAGCCTCGATGCCTCGGGAAAATTTGTCTTCGTGGCAAACTACCTCGGCGGCAGCATTGCCGTGCTTCCGATCCTCGCCGGAGGTTTGCTTGGAACGGCCGTAGATTCCCATCACAACATCGGTTCAGTCGGATCAAAGCACGCCACCAGCGCCCCGCGTGGCAGCTTTGCCATCAGCGGCCACGACACCCCCCACGGACACATGATTGCGCCCGACCCCACAAACAAGTTCGTTCTTGCAACCGATCTCGCGCAGGACAGAATTTATGTCTATCGCTTCGACTCCGCGACCGGTAAGCTGACTCCGTCTGAAGGCACGCCGTTCGTTTCCCTGCCCTCCGGGGATGGCCCTCGCCATTTTGCCTTCCACCCCAACGGTCATTGGATGTATGTGCTCCAGGAAGAGGCATCCACGCTCGCTTTCTTCCACTTCGATCCTGAGCATGGTTCCTTGACAGTGCAGGAAACAATCTCCGCCTTGCCTTCAGGTTTCGCCGGATCGAGTTTTGCTGCGGAAATTCTGGTCTCGCCAAACGGAAAGTTTCTTTACTCCTCCAATCGTCTGCACGATTCGATCTCAATCTGCTCAATCGATGCCAATGGCAAGTTGAAGCTCATCGGCGAAGCTGCAACGATGGGTGATTATCCGCGCCACTTCGCCGTCGATCCCAGCGGTAACTTTCTGTACGTATGCGATCAACGCAGTGATTGCATCGCAACTTTCAGAGTCCATCGCGAGACTGGAATGCTGTCATTTGCCGGCCAGTACGCAGCGGTCGGAAGCCCCGGTATCATTACCTTCCTGCAGCTAGGCAAGTAAACGTACGCACTCAGTCATCCCAACTTCGAGTCCGAAGTTGGGATGACCGTGCGCCGTAGATACGATCTCCTCTGGAGACAAGAACCCGACGCTCCGCCTCGCAGAGCCATGCGCACCCGGCGGCTGCCCCCGAATCCGCAAAGGAAATGCCTGACGATCCCTCCGCACGAACCATAGCGCGAATTTGCTTGCGTACCGCCTAGTTCCCCATATCTGCCGCAGTCGTGAATTGCTTCCGAGCGTGTCAATCCACGCACAGTGTGTCTGCGTTGACACTTTTCACCGTCGTCACCCATCCCATAACTCATTTGTTTTCAAACTCCTGCAATTGGCTACCCGCTTGCACATTGTGAGCGCGCAGGCAATTGAGCAGTTGGGTTTGGGGGACGAGATGACCGCTTTCAGGAACAGCAAATTGGCCATGGTTGCAGTCGCGGCGCTGGTTTTGGGAATGCAGGCAATGGGGCAGCCGAACGCAAAGCAGCAGATAGCCGCTGTTGAAGCACCGGCTCACGCGAATACAACAGCCAGGCGGGTGATCGTCGTCAGCCTCGAAGACCGCAAGCTGGCCCTCCTAGAAGACGGGCAGGTGAAGAAGGTCTATTCGGTCGCCGTCGGCAAGCCATCGACACCTAGCCCCGTCGGGACCTTCACCATCGAGCGCCGGGTCGCAAACCCGACTTACCACCACGATGGCCGGACCATCCTTCCGGGACCAGGCAATCCGGTAGGTACGCGCTGGATGGGGCTGAGCATCCACGGCTACGGCATTCACGGAACCAATGAACCAAGGTCGATCGGCAAGGCTGCATCGCACGGATGCATTCGCATGGCCAAGGCCGATCTGGAGGAGTTCTACGAGTTGGTCGCTGTGGGCGACGCAGTGGAACTGGTGGGCCACCGCAATGAAGAGACAGCGCAGTTGTTTGAGAAAGGCTTGAAGCCGACCCCTGCACAGCAGCCCGCCCTGACAGCTAAGACCGATGCAATGCCCGCTGTTGTGGAGGAGCCAGCCACGGTTTCAAGCAGCGTCACAACGCATGCTGACTCCGCGGCGGAGACAGGTGGCGCGGTGGCAGGCACGTGGTAAAGGAGCACGGCAATGAATTTTCTGGCAGAAGCAATGAGCGGTCTGGGAGCGGTGCTGCTGCCATTGGTAGTGGTGCTGCTGTTTGAGGAACTCACGTTTGGAGGGCTGGTCCGGCTGGTACTGACTCCGTGGCCGGGAACCGGAAAACACAGGGAGCGCAACCAACAAGAAGGAGACAGGAAATGATCGCATTGAAGTTGTTGCTAACGGTCGCGGGAGTGCTGTTGCTGGCTGCCGCGTTGGCAATTCCGCTGTATGGGCTCTGGCTGCGCATCGAGTATGTGCGCAGGAAGGCCAGAGGAGACGAATCCCTTACTGAACCGGGTGAGATCGACTGGCGCGGCCCGCTGGCGCTGGCGCTGGTGGCCTGCCTGCCGCTTCTGGTGGCGAGCAGCATCGTAGTGGTGCCGAGCGGCAAGGGCGGCGTACGCATCAGCCAGATTCGCGGCACGCTGTCCGGAACCCTGTATCCCGGCGTGCATTTCATCACCCCCATGGTAGAGAGCATTGAAGTCTTCGATCTGCGCGATCACCTCTTTATCGCGGGCATTCTTGAAGAGGGCGCGAAGACCGGGACGCAAAAGAGTGGACTGAGCGTGCAGTCACGCGAAGGGCTAAACATCGGGCTGGCTGTCACCGTGCGCTATCGCCTTGACCCCAACAAACTCGACAGCGTGCAGGCGCACATGCCCCAGCCGGTCGACAAGGAATTGGTGCCCCCGGTGGTCGCCAGTGCGTGGCGGGAGCTGGCGCCCGAGTACACGGTGCGCGAGATATTCAGCTCTAAGCGCGAAGAGGTGCGGGCAAAAGCCGCGGCCATCATTACCCGCAAGCTGGGCGCCGATGGCATCGTGGTGGAAGAGGTGATGCTCTCTGACATTCAACTTCCCGAAGAGTATGCCAAGGGGCTTGAAGGCCTGTTGCTGAAAGAGCAGGAAGATGACCAACTGGGTGTGGTCACCGACATTCAGCAGAAGCAGGTGCGCATCGCCGAGTTGCAGGCGGAAGCGGAAGCGGCACAGAAAGTAAAGCAAGCTGAAGGCGACGCGCAGTCCAAGGTGGTTGAGGCCAAGGGCGAGGCTGACGCCATGCAGTACACGCTGCCGCTTAAGGAGAAACAGATCCAGCAAAGCAAGCTGGAGGCTGAGGCGCGCAAGGAGGCAACCATCCAAAACGCAGAGGCCGACGCGGAAGCCAAGGTGATCGACAGCAAGGCCGAGTTGCAGCGGCGCAATCTATTGGCCGATGCTGAAGCGAGCCGCGTGCGCCTGATGGCAGCGGCCAATGCAGAACGTATGACCAGCGAGGCGGCGCTGTTGAACAAGTCCCCGCTGCTCATTAACAAGATCGTGGCCGAGCGGCTCTCTGACAAGATTCAGGTGGTGATGGTCCCGTCTGACGGAAAGTTCTTCTTCGCCAGCGACGTCTTCAAAAACATCGCCAATACGCCGGTGGTAAAGCAGGAGATGGACAGCGAGCAGGAAGCCGAACCCAAGAGCGGGCACTAAGGAGCTTTGTCCTGGGGCGGAAGACATAGTCTTCCGCCCCGCCGGCTTGTGCCGCACAACTTGCGTCGATGTCCGCAGCGAAAGACTACGGGGTCGAGCAGCCGTAAACGATATAATCCGCGCAAATAGAATCATGCTCAGAGAGACGATGGCAATGACGCTTATCAGGCTGCTTATCTCCCCAGAGACGAAGATTCATCGCTGGAGATCCTATCTTCCAGTCGGGTTGATTTGTCTGTTGGCAGCCTCGACAGCCACCGCTCAAGCACCGGCCCAGTGGGAACAGCCGGTGGTGACTCTCACTGAAGAGATTGTCGGAATCCTGGGTCCCGGGCAGGCGCGGTTAACCATACGCAACGTCTCCAGTGTTCCGACGGACGAGATCCCCGCCATCCGCCACCGGCTGGAAGATGATTTGAAAGCGCGTGGCGTGGTAGTCTCAGGTGCCGAAAGCGCCAACCTCATTCGTGTAACCCTGAGCGAGCGCGCAGCAGAAGGCCTGTGGGTAGCCGAGGTAGTCGAGGGTAATCAGACGCAAGTAGTCATGGTGAGTGTGCCGTTGAAACGGCCTCAACAAACTCAAGCCAGCGCCGGCCTGATGTTACGCAGACAGGTAATATTCGTTTCGCATGCGCCGGTGCTGGCAGCGCTGGAAACTCCGGGTGGGCTGGTTGCCATCGAACCTGAACAGATCGTGATTTATGTCCATACAGCGGATGAGTGGAGGGAACAAAAGAGGATAAGCATCGGCCAAAAAAGGCCGCTCCCGCGCGATCCTCGTGCCATTGCGTTCACGACCGCCAACGGCCAAGGGTTCGAGTCCTTTCTTGCCGGATTGCAGTGCACAGGCACCTACACGATTGCGGATACAGAGTCCGGCTGGACGGTTCATTGCAAGGAGAGTGACGATCCGTGGACCATTGCGCCGGGGACAGAGGTCCAGCCAACGACATCGACACAAGAAGACGTCATCGTCTATCCGATTAAAGCCTTCTACAATGCGTCCCGGAATTACTTTACGGGCGTACTGGTTCCGAGTCTCGGTGTCGACCTGCCCCCGTTTTACTCGACCGCATTTCTTCCCCGCCCTGGTGGCGGCACTGCGTTGCTGACCAACGGCATCGACGGCAAGGTGCAATTGGTTGAGAACGGCGCGCTCAAGCCCGTGGCAGGCACACGTGATTGGGGCAGTGACTTCGCCACGCTCACTTCCGGTTGCGGCGCCGGGACGCAAATCATCGCGTCCGGCTCCGGCGAGGCAGCGATTGACAGCCTTCGTGCGTACGCTTTGCCCGCGCTGGAGGCAGTTCCGGCGAGTCCGCCGCTCGCCGTGGATGGAACGGTGACAGCTCTGTGGACTCCGCCCGACGGCAAAAGTGTGATTGCGGTGGTCAGAACGATCGCAAACGAATATGAGGTGGACCGTGTTACGGCGCTTTGCAATTAGCTGCCTGTTGGCTACTCTCGCTCTGCCAGCTGCCGCACGCACCCGTCCCCACTACGGCGGCACAGTACGCGTGAAAATCGAAGGTGATCCATGGCAGCGCCCGGATGGTCTGCCGCGGCGGCTGATCTTCGATGGATTGACCACGCTGGATCGAGACGGAACCGTGCGCCCCGCCCTCGCAGTCGAGTGGGAATCGGAAAGTGGCGATCGCCGGTGGCAGTTTCGGCTGCGCCCCGGCGTGCATTTCCACGATGGCTCGCCGCTGACTGCTGTCGCGGTGGTTGCGTCTTTAGCCGCGTCGTGTGCTGCAAACTGCCCATGGAACGCCGTCCACGCTGTCGGCCCCTCGATCGTCATTACCGGCGATTCGCCAATGCCAAACCTGCCTTCGCTGTTGGCCGGCGGCCAGTTTCTCATCTCTCTCGTCCTCACGGCAGACGGTAAAACGGCAAACGGAGCTATCGGAACCGGGCCCTTTCAGCTCACCGGGTTCAACAACGGCGTGCTGACGCTTGCCGCCAACGAGAACTGTTGGCAGGGGCGCCCGTTTGCAGACGCGGTTGAGATTCGCGTGCATCGCCTCGTCCATGATCAGTGGCTTGATCTTGGGGTGGGCCGCGCCGATGTGGTTGAGGTTCCGGCCGAACAATTGCGGCAGGCTCAGGAGCAGAGGCTTACGGTTGCAGAGTCCTCACCCGCAACGTTGCTGGCGCTTCAGATAGCAGACTCCGGCGCATTGGCAAATCCCACGTTGCGCGCAGCCATCGCGCTGGCTGTCGACCGCGGCGCCCTGTTCAACGTCATCTTTCAAAAGCAGGGCGAAGTCACTGCCAGCCTCTTGCCGCAGGCGCTTACAGGTTATTCATTTCTATTTGCCGCTGATCGAGACCTGAACAAGGCTCACCAGATGCGCGGCGGCCTGGCTACGCCGCCGCTCACCCTCAGCGCAGATCAGGGCGGCGCCATGCAACTGGCTGCGCAGCGGATTGCACTGAACTTGCGCGAGGCCGGCTTCAATGTGCAAGTGGTCGGTACAGGAACGCAACACTCTGATCTGATGCTGCGAAAACTCCCACTCGAAGGCGGCGAACCGGCGGCCGCGTTAGAGGCGCTGCTGCGTAGCGCTGGACAAACGCCACCGGTCGTGGAGCAGACATCGGCCGCACTCTTCAAGGCGGAGCGTGAGTTCCTCGATCAGAAAACGCTCATTCCTCTCCTTTATCTTCCCCGGGCCTACTCAAGTAGCGGCCGCGTCCGCGATCTGCAACTGTTCCCCGATGGCACGCCGGATCTGGCCGGAGTCTCGCTAGAGGATGCACCATGAGCCTTCGCCAAAGGCTGCTGCTGTTGTTCTCGCTCACTGTAGCCGCCGCCGTGGCTGCTGTGGCATGGACCGTACTGGTGCGCATCCGGTACGTCTTTGAGCAACGCGATCAGGAAGAGACCACGCTGTTTGTCAGCCAATTCCAGCGTGAGTTTCAGCATCGCTCCGCAGAGGTCGCAACTGCTGTGGACCATCTCTCTGCAAGCGAGCGGGCACGCGGCATGGCGTTTGAGATTGTTCAGTCCGGAGACGCGTCGCCTTACCTGACCGAAGCGCAGACCATGGCGCAGGATGTGCAGCTCGACTTTCTTGAAATTGTGGGGCCGGACGGAAATGTCGTGAGCTCTGCGCAGTGGCCGGCGAGATTCGGCTACCCTGAGCCCGCCGCCGCGGATCCAGCACAGGCACCCTTCCTCAAGCGCGAAGACCTTCCTGACGGCAGCAGTTCTCTAGGTCTCTTCGTGGTACGTGAGGTGCACGGCGCTGAGCCAGCGGTACGGCTGGTGGGCGGCGAACGGCTGGACCAGACCTTCTTGGCCGATCTGCCCGTTGCGCCCGGAATGCAGGTTGGCCTTTACAGCGACAGCAATGCAACTCCCAATCAGAGTTCCCCTCCTGACGCGAGCACAAACATCACAACGGCCTTCGATCCCAAGCGTCTTGTGGGACCCAGCGGCGACGTGCCGGGCGCAGCCCGCTACCAGAAGCTGATTGAAGAGGCCCGTAAAAGCGGCCAGCAGACCAACGGAATTCTCTACCTGACGGACCGGCGCGAAGACAGCGTAAATGCATCGGCGATTCCGCTCAAGAATCAGGCCGGTAATGTATTGGCGGTGCTTACCGTGGCCATCTCGCGCAGCGGCATGGTAGAAGCGCAACAGCATATTCGGGCCATCGCTTACGGGGTTGCAGCCGCTGGTATTCTGCTGGCCATCGCGTTCAGTCTCTGGATTGCGGCTCGCGTTTCGCGGCCTATCGAGCAACTGGCGCATGCTGCTGAAGAGGTGGCCGGCGGCAACTGGGACGTGCATGTTCCAGAGCACGGGCGCGACGAGGTGAGCGTGCTCGCGCGCAGCTTCAATCACATGACAAAGCAACTGACCAGCCAGCGCGAGCGCCTTGTGCAGAGCGAGCGCGTCGCAGCTTGGCGGGAACTTGCGCGCAGACTGGCCCACGAGCTCAAGAACCCGCTATTTCCGCTGCAACTAACGGTGGAGAATCTTGTGCGGGCCCGCGAGCTCTCTGAAGAAGAGTTCGATGAGGTCTTTCGCGAGGGCACGGCGACACTCGGCACCGAGATCGCTAACCTGAAAACCATCATTGGCCGCTTCAGCGACTTCAGCAAAATGCCCAAGCCCGAACTCGAGCGGATTGACGCCAAGGACATGGTGGCGCGAGCATATTCGCTTTACGCCAACGCAGGCAATCATGATGATGCGAAGATTCGCGTGGAGACTGAGACTTCCGATGAGCCGATGCCGCTGATGGCCGATCCTGAGCTTTTGCACCGCGCGCTCTCGAACCTTGTTCTGAACGCCATGGACGCCATGCCCGAAGGCGGCAGATTGACCATCTCCGCACATCCGCGAGGCGGCAAAGTGGAGATTTGTGTGGCCGATACCGGAACGGGAATCACGCCCGAGGAGTGCGAACGGCTGTTCACTCCGTACTACACGACCAAGCTGCATGGAACCGGCCTGGGATTGGCGATTGTGCAATCCGTGGTGGCCGATCATGCGGGCACTATCGCAGTAGAGAGCCGCGTAGGCGGAGGCACAGCATTTATCATTACGCTGCCCAGGGCGGAGTCATGAGCGCAAAGATATTGATCGTCGATGACGAGGCCAACACGCTGGCTTCCCTCGCCCGCGCATTTCGCCTGGCGGGCCACGAGGCTGTGGTATGCGACAACGCCGTCCGAGCACTGGAACTGGCCTTGACCCAGCCATTCGACCTTATCCTGAGCGACGTGGTGATGCCGCGGCGCGACGGCCTGGCCCTGCTTGAAGACTTGAAAACTGCGGGGGTCGCCGCTCCGGTGGTAATGATGAGCGGGCAAGCGCACATCGAGATGGCGGTGCGCGCCACGCGCCTTGGGGCCCTGGATTTCCTTGAAAAGCCGCTTTCCACTGAAAAGCTGTTGGTGACGGTGCAGAACGCGCTGAAGCTGACGCGCCTGGAAACTGAAAACCAGGATCTGCGCACCCGCGTGGGCAAGCACACGCTTGTCTGGACTGGTGAAACCATGCGCCGCGTCATGGCGCAGATTGAACGCGTAGCAGCGAGTGAAACGCGTATCTGCATCTATGGCGAAACCGGCACTGGCAAGGAGCTGGTGGCTCGAACTCTGCATGAAAAGAGCAATCGCTCCTCAGGTCCGTTCATCACCCTCAACTGTGCAGCGGTGCCCGCTGAGCTGATTGAGAGCGAGCTTTTCGGCCACGAGAAAGGCTCGTTCACTGGCGCCGCGCAACGGCACATCGGCAAGTTCGAGCAGGCACATCGCGGCACGCTGTTTCTAGATGAAATCGGCGACATGCCCGCGGCGATGCAGGCGAAACTGCTGCGCGTGCTCGAAGAGGGTGAAGTAGAACGGATCGGCTCTGACAAGCCAATCACGGTAGACGTGCGTGTTGTCGTAGCTACACACCGCAATCTGGAACAGTTGATCGAGTCCGGCGGCTTCCGTCGCGACCTTTATCATCGCGTCGTCGTGTTTCCCGTGGAGTTGCCCCCGCTCCGTCAGCGCCGCGAAGATCTGCCGGCACTGGTTGCGCACTTCTCTCGTCAGATAAGCACGCAAAACGGATGGAGGCCCGTAGGCTTCACCGATGCCGCCATTGAAGCGCTGAAGAGTTACGCATGGCCCGGCAATATCCGGGAACTGCGCAACGTGGTTGAGAGGCTGCTGTTGCTGGCTGGCACCGAAGTAGGCGCCGAAGATGTGCGGCTTGCGCTGCCTTCAACTCACTCGCCCGCGAAAGCCGCTGCGACCGGCGCGTCGATGGAAGACACCGGCGGCCCACTGGCGCAACGCGTATCTGCCTTTGAGCGCGCTACCGTGATTGCAGAGCTCGAACGGCACAACTGTCACATTACGCAGACAGCCAAAGCGCTGGGGCTTGAACGCAGCCACCTCTACAAGAAGTGCCAGCAATTGGGAATCGATCTTCAGAACCTGCCGGGGCGGGAGTAAAGTTCTCTGTGTGCTCCCGTGCACAAGGGCCCGGAGAGTTTTCGTAATTGGACTGAGTCTTCGAATCTCTCCACCAGAGCTAATTGATCGATTCAGGAACGAGGAATCTAAATGCTGTTTCTTAAGAGTTGGTTTGTGATTGCTTTGCTATCTATCCTTGCCGCTCTGGCGGCAGCACCGGTCCGCGCAGATGGCCAGCAGAGCGGAGAATTGCGTACCCCCAAGCCTCCCGACGCGCCGCAGATTCACGGTCCCAAGGTGTATGGCGCACGCCCTGGGCATGCCTTCCTCTATCGCATTCCCTGCACGGGCATTCGTCCAATCACGTACTCCGCCTCCAATCTCCCCAGCTCTCTTACCTTGGACAGCAAAACGGGAATCATCTCCGGCCAGGCGCCGGAGAAACCCGGCGAGTTCCTGGTGCAATTGGAAGCCGTCAGCGCGGTCGGCAAAGACTCTCGCCCGTTCAAAATCGTAGTTGGCGACACGATTAGCTTGACTCCGCAAATGGGCTGGAATGATTGGTACACGTTCTACGATCGCATTACCGACAGCGACGTTCGCAAGGCGGCGGCCGCGATGCTCTCGTCGGGGATGGCTGATTTCGGCTATCAGTATGTGGATATCGACGATTGCTGGGCCAGGAAGCCAGGATCGAAGGATCCAGCCTTGAGTGAACCTGTCCGTGATTCTCAAGGTAATATCCTTGCCAACGCGCGATTTCCAGACATGCAGGCTCTGACGGAATACATTCATAGCCTTGGCCTCAAGGCAGGCATTTACACGTCTCCCGGGCCTCTGACGTGCGCTGATTTCGAGGGAACCTACCAGCATGAAGATGCCGATGCTCACCAGTTTGCACAATGGGGTTTCGATTTGCTCAAGTACGACTGGTGTTCCTATGGAAAGATTGCCAAGGATAAGAGCCTGGTGGCGTTGCAGGAGCCATATACAAAGATGGGCAGAATCGTGGAGAACCTCGATCGTGATGTCGTTCTGAACATGTGTCAATACGGCATGGGTGATGTATGGAAATGGGGACGGCAAGCTGGCGGGAATTCATGGCGCACCACAGGCGATCTGGGATTAGTCGCAGATCGCTCGCTTCCGGGCTTCTATTCCATCGGATTGGCGAACGCAGCTCATAGCGAGTTCGCCGGTCCGGGAGGATGGAACGACCCGGACTACATTCTGATTGGAATGGTGGGCAACGCCCAACAGCCTGAGTCGGGCGCGCGGCATACGCAACTGACGCCCGAGGAGCAATACAGCTACATGTCGATGTGGTCTCTCATGGCGTCGCCGCTTATTTTCTCCGGCGACATAACCCAGTTGGACGAGTTTACCCGGAATGTTCTGTGCAACTCTGAAGTGATCGATATAGATCAGGACTCGCTGGGAAAACAAGGCAGGCTCGCGAGGAAAACAGAGAATGAATTCATATTAGCCAAGCCCCTTGACGATGGGTCTCTGGCCGTAGGGCTTTTCAACCTGAACAATACGCCGCGCACTGTAATTGTGACCTGGAAGGATCTTGGCATCGCCGGAAAGCAGACCGTCCGGGATGTCTGGCGCCAGCGTGATTTGGGTTCGTTCGCAGCCTCATTTTCATCCCAGGTTTCTCCACACGGAGTAACCCTGGTACGGCTGATTCCGGCTCAAGCGCAGTGACCCACTGCATCGCCTGCACCTTCCAAGACATCATTCTCAGTGTTCCCGGCCGCTCTGGCTGTGCGGGAAGCTGCGAAGAGCCGATAGATAGAGTAGGATTCTGCGCATGATGAACCTGAACCGTCGTGATCTCTGTGTTGCGCTTTCCTCTTTAGCGGCTGTCACTGCCGGCTGGCCGGCTAAAGGCCAGGCAACCGCGGCCGCGACTGGCGCAACATCTGTCCCTGCTGCGCCGCCGGAAGCTGTGCTCTCGGTACAGCGCGTCTACCCATTCGACCAGCTCCCCGTGAAGACGGGTGCGAATGGTGAGTCGCGGGCGGTGGTGAACGGTGTGCTCCCGACAGGAGAGGCGGTCGAAATGCATGAGACTACCTTGCTGCCCGGGCACATGCCGCACCCCCCGCATAAGCACCGGCACTCGGAGTTCATGCTGATCCGCGAGGGGACGGTCGAGTTCGACAACGACGGGACATTCGAACGGGTAGGTCCTGGCGGAGTGATCTTTGCCGCATCGAACGTGATGCACGGGTTGAAGAATGTGGGCGCGACGAATGCCAATTATTTTGTGATTGCAATTGGACGAGAGTCTGCGAATTCACCCACTTAACTAAATTCCTGTCATCCGATCCGGTGATGGCTTGGCTTACATCCAACAAACGGCCGGACGATGCGACGCACATAACACGAGGGCAGCAACCACGCTGCCCTCGAACGTATCAGGTTTGGAACGATCGCTACTTCAAGCTCGTCCAGTCCAGCACAACTTTCCCCGCCTGGCCAGAGATCATCGCAGCGAATCCCTGCTCAAAATCGCTGTAGGCAAAATGATGGGTAATGATCGGCGAAATGTCCACTCCGGATTCCAGCAGTACCGACATCTTGTACCACGTCTCGTACATCTCGCGTCCATAAATGCCCTTGACAGTCAACATGTTGAAGATCACCTGTCGCCAGTCCATGAGCATCTCTTTGGCAGGGATGCCTAGAATCGCAACCTTTCCGCCATGACTCATATTGGCGAGCATGTCACGCAGCGCCTGCGCATTCCCCGACATCTCCAACCCAACGTCAAAGCCCTCCGTCATTCCAAGTTGCCGCTGCACCTCAGGCAGAGAAACCTCGTTCGGATTCACCGCCAGCGTTGCACCCATCTTCCGTGCCAGCTCTAGTCGGAACGGGTTCAGGTCCGTGATCACCACATGCCTCGCGCCCGCCTTCTGCACGATCGGAATGGTCATGATGCCGATCGGACCGGCTCCGGTGATGAGCACGTCTTCTCCCAGGACAGGAAACGAAAGTGCAGTGTGCACGGCGTTGCCGAAGGGATCGAAGATAGCGGCGACCTCTTGGTCGATGCCGGGGTTGTGTCGCCAGATGTTGGTCATGGGAAGCGAAATAAGTTCGGCAAAAGCTCCCGGACGGTTGACGCCAACTCCTTGCGTTGAGGCACAGAGGTGCCTTCTCCCGGCCAGGCAGTTGCGGCAGCGGCCACAGACCACATGACCTTCCCCGCTCACGATGTCTCCGGGAAAGAAATCATTGACATTAGACCCCACAGCGACAATCTGTCCAACGAACTCATGTCCGATAGTCATCGGCACTCGGATCGTCATCTGCGCCCAATCGTCCCAGTCGTAGATATGAACATCGGTGCCACAGATGCCCGTGTAGCGCACCCGAATCAGCACATCGTTAATACCGGTCGGCGGCTCTGGAATCTCTTCCAACCAGAGTCCCCGCTCCGCCTTGCTCTTGACCAATGCTTTCATTAGGTTCTTCCTTTGCAGAACTGATCTCCCCGCATTGTATCTTCGAAGGCTATGGTCGATCTGGAAACAGTGAGATGCACTGCAGAGGAATTCCTGCCTCTATGCCTCGGTTGCCATGGAAATGAACGAATGCCGTCAGCTCTTCGCAGTATAGAAATCGTGATGCGAATGGCTACACTTCACCCTGCAGCCATGGCCAAGGAGACCTGCACGTTAATCGGAGACTCGGATCTGCGTTGAAGGATGGCACGGAGCGGGCATGCTGCCTCCCACAAGCTCATCGTGGGTACCTTGGTCGCTACATCGCGAGATGCGCTTCGCGCCTTCCCGCGATGCACGATCACAAAGCCTGGCGCAGACCCATGGTTACCGGCTCACGGTGCGGAGTATGACCAGCTCAGCACGTTCTGCGTCGCTGAAAATCCCCCCGTGCCGCCGGTGAAGCCGATATAAGCCGTAGTGCCCCCAACCATGCTGGGGATATTCACCGTAAATACCTCAGTTACCGTAGCATTGGTCACTGTGTCGGTCAGCGTCATGGTCAGGTTGGTCCCGTCGTAGACCATGTGCGCGTGCATCGTGTCTCCGCTGTGCAGGTTGATTCCGGTAGAGCTCAAATCTATCGAAGGTAGCGTGGGCGACGCACCACCTGTATACAACCCTGTAGAATCTGTGCCCTCGCCTGCATTGTTATATAGGTCGAACTTGACCGCCACGCTGCTCGGAATCCCCTGGTAACCCAGCCCGCCTCCGCCATTCCCCAGTGCCCAGACGCTGCTTCCTTGAATCGTAAACGTCATCCCATCTGCGGTGGCATTCAACTGCTGGAATGTAAAGTCAGTCGTAAAAGTTCCCACCGGCACTGGCGTAGCAAACCAGGCACTTCGCTCCTCCCCCATCCCTCCGTCGGTCACTTGCAGTAATCCGCCGGTCACTGTCGGCCCATAGTTCAGCGACAGATTTGTGGCCGTGAACCCGCCGCTTGGATAGTTGATGTAGGTCGTGCTGCCTCCCGCGTTCACCGTTTGTGCCAATACGCTGGACGTCGTTGGGTTGTAGTACGTGCTGCCTGCAAACGACGCCGTGATCGAGTGCGCCCCTGCCGTCAGGGCCGTAGTGGTATATGTCGCCACTCCGCCGCTCGGCGTCACTGTGGTCAGCGTGGTCGTCCCATCCAGGAAGGTCACTGCTCCGCTCGGCGTTGTGCCGGAAGCGGTCAAGGTGGCTGTGAAGGTCACCGAAGCACCCGCAGTGGACGGATTCAGGCTGGACGTCAGGGCTATTGTCGGGGTTGCCTTGTTGATGACGAAGTTGCCTGCCGAAGCGCCTGTCAGAGTGTTGTAGTCGGTTGTGTCCGTGGGCGTAAAGTTGGCCGTAATCGCGTAGGTCGCCGGCGCACTGGGCACCGTTGCCGAGCCGCCGTACAGCACGTTGCTCACCGTCCCTGCCACTGAACCGGTTACCGCTGCCGTCTGCGCAGCTCCGCTATACGTCACCGGTGTGTTGGTCACCGTCAGTGTCGGCGTCGCCTTGTTCACCGTTTCTGTCAGCACTGCCGAGGTTGCCGGGTTGTAATTGGTACTGCCCGCAAACGCCGCCGTGATCGAATGCGATCCTCCCTTCAAAGCCGTAGTAGTGTAGGTTGCTGTTCCATTGCTTGGCGTCACTGTACCCAGCGTCGTAGTCCCGTCAAGGAACGTCACTGCAGCGGCCGGGGCCGCACCCGACCCGGCTAACACTGCCGTAAAAGTGACTGAGTTGCCATAGGTTGATGGATTCAAGTTGGACGTGAGGGTTACCGTCGGTGTCGTCTTGTTTACCGTTTGTGTCAGCACGCTGGATGTTGCTGCATTGAAATTCGTGTCGCCACTATACGATGCGGTGATCGAGTTTGATCCTCCCCCCAACGACGCTGTCGCAAATTTAGCGCTCCCGCTGCTCAACGTTCCCGTACCTAGTGTGGTCGTCCCGTTTAGGAAGGTCACCGTTCCGGTCGGCGTTCCTCCGGAACCGGACACCACTGCCGTAAAGGTAACTGAGCTGCCATAGTTAGACGGATTGAGGCTCGATGTCACGCTTACGGTCGGTGTGGTCTTGGTCGATGAGCTTATGGTGTAAGCGGCCGTACCCACCGCGCTGTTCGTATATCCTGTCTCGACCGCGATGGCCTCCAGCGTCTCGGTCGCGCTCACCGTAATCGCGTTCTTGTATTTGGTGGATGAAGTCGTTGGCGTCGTTCCGTTGGTGGTGTAGTAAATCGTAGTTCCACTGGTCGAGTCGCTAATTGTCACCGACTGCGACGTAGTGTAAGTCCCGCCCGCCGGGGAGAATGTCGGCGTGGGAAGCAATGAAGCTATGGTGTAAGCAGCTGACCCCACCGCGCTATTGGTATAGCCTGTTTCAACCGCAATGGCCTTCAGTGTCTCCGTCGCGCTCACCGTGATCGCACCTGTGTACTTGGTCGATGACGTAGTCGGCGTCGCCCCGTTGGTGGTGTAGTAAATCGTAGTTCCGCTGGTCGAGTCGCCAATGGTCACCGACTGCGATGTAGTGTAAGTCCCGCCCGCCGGTGAGAATGTTGGCGTGGGAAGCACTGGGGCAATGGTGTAAGCTGCTGTGCCCACTGCACTATTGGTATAGCCTGTTTCGACCGCCAGTGCCTCCAGCGTCTCCGTCGCGCTCACCGTGATCGGAGAGCTGTACACGGCCGATGAGGTAGTCGGCATCGTCCCGTTGGTCGTGTAGTAGATCGTCGCTCCGCTGGTCGAGTCGCTGATTGTCACCGACTGCGATGTAGTGTAAGTCCCGCCCGCCGGTGTGAACGTGGGCGTGGCGACCGTTGACGTTGATCCGGCTTGACTCACGTAGTTCCATGACAGAATATTCTGCGTCGCGGTAAGTCCTCCGGTGCCGCCGGTAAATCCTACGTAGGCAGTGCTGCCTCCAACCACATTGGGGATGTTCACCGCGAACACTTCCGATGCGGTGGCGTTCGTCACCGTGTCGGTCAGATTCAGGGTCAGCTCGGACCCGTCATAGACCAACTGCGCGTTCATAATGTCTCCGCTGTGTAGGTTGATTCCCGTCGACGTAAGATCAGCCGAAGGCACCGTCGGCGCCGCACCATTGACATAAAGCCCTGTAGAATCTGTTCCCTCGCCTGCGTTGTTATATAGATCAAACTTGACCGCGACGCTGCTGGGAATCCCTTGGTAGCCCAGCCCGCCTCCACCGCTTCCCAGAGCCCAGATGCTGCTTCCCTGGATCGTGAATGTCATGCCATCGGCATTCGGATTCAATAGTTGAAAGGTGAAGTCGGTAATGAAACTCCCCACGGGGACTGGCGTCAGAAACCAGGCACTGCGATCCTCACCGGTCCCTCCATCTGTCAGTTGCAGCAACCCTCCAGTAACCGTCGCGCCATTGTTCAGCGACAGGTTTGTCGCCGTGAATCCATCATTGGCATAGTTGATGTATGCCGTCCCTGGGCTGATGGTGAAGTTGGCCGCGCTCACTGCGCTGTTGCTCAGGCTTGTCGCAACTGCGATTGCCTGCACCGTCTCCGACGTGCCCACGGTGATTGCCCCTGTGTACTTCGTCGATGAGGTTGTGGGCGTTGTCCCGTCGGTGGTGTAGTAGATTGCGGCGCCCGTTGTCGCGTCGTTGATGGTCACTAAAACGGGCTGCGTGAAAGTGCCTCCATTCGGACTGAATGTGGGCGGCAGAGCCTGCGTTGAGTCAACATAGGTGGCCGAGGTTACCGGGCTTTGCAGGTACCCCGTAGCGATCGCAATCGCATTGATCGTCGTCGTAGCGTTGATGGTGACCGCGGATGTGTAAACGGCCGATGATACCGTCGGCGTGCTGCCATCCAGCGTGTAATAGATCGTCGCTCCCGGCGTCGCATCCGACATGCTAACCGCCAGGCTGTTATTGAATGTCTCTGCCCCGGGAGTGAATACCGGAGCTGTGGCAGGATTTTGGCCATTGATTAGCCCAAACACGTTGAACTGATATTGCGCTCCAACGTACACTTTCCCATTCACTACCGTCGGCACGGTAAACTTGACTGCGAGACCGGGATTGTCTCGCGAAGAATTCGTATTGCTCGAGTAGAGTGTCGTACTCGGATTGCTGGCGTCGTGCGCCTGCAGGATGGCCGAACCACCCGTCATGTAGCCTTCCGAATCAATGCTCCAGACAATCCCCTGCGTAGTCCCATTCGCCGAAATCGCGGGGTTCGCTCCCGGAAAACCGTACGACTCTGAGGAGACAGCATTGGGGCCTGAAAGCAGGCCGTTGACCAGTGAGAATTCCTTGAGAGTGTCCTTCTGAGCCCAGTAATAGATATTCCCGTTCCAGTATGCCGGCGTGCTCCAGGTGCCTACGTCGCCTACTGCACTCGGAAGCTCCTGCACCACGTGATCGGCCGAAGTGTTATACCCTCCAAGACCCTCGCGATTGAGCAGGTACACTTCGCCCGATTTCCCGGCTTGCACCAACAGGTGTGGGTAACTCCCGGTAGTCTGAGTGGGAAGGATCAATATCCCCCCAGACCCCTGGTCGCCATCATATTGGTCCAGTTCGGCCTGACTCATTGGCGTGAATTCATCCTGAACGGTCGGCACGCCGTTGGTCAGGTCCAGATTCAGCACACTGTCCCCGAAATCCATGCCCGCTGCGTAGGGCGTTGTCGCCGTGTAATCGCCGTTACCCGTCGCAACGAACATCCGGCCGTACGGATGATTCACGGGGTCCACAACTTCGGCAGCAAGCCCTGAGCCTCCCATCCATGTCCCAGCGCCATTCCCATTCGGAGTAGTGCAGAATACGCCTGTCTGCTTCAGAGTCTGCGCGTTATAGCCCATAATCCATCCGTGCCATGGGCCGGCATCGCCGTGAGAAGAGAATCCGATATAGACGATGCCATTGAGCAGCAGCAGGCCGGGCCGCTGATTCTGCCATTCGTTGTCGAAGGTCAACGTTCCGCCGGAACTGCCGTTGCCTGTCCCGGCCACGCTCGCCGAGATCACCACTGGCCCACCAAACTTCTCCGCTCCCGAAGTCACATCGAGTGCGTGCAAACGCTGGACGAAGCCTGTACCCTCGGCAGTCGCGCTCACCACGTACAGCGTTCCCGACGACGGATCAATCACCGGTGTCCCCGTGATACCCACCTCGGGGATGATGTCGGTCCCCACATCGTTCGACGAAACCGTCGTTGCGCCGGCAGCTGCTCCGTGAGCCGACGTGAGCATCGAGGCGAACCACAGCGGATTCGCATTTGTTCCGGTGTTGCTGTCCGCATCGAATGCGTACACG
Source organism: uncultured Occallatibacter sp. (assembly GCA_964396795.1). Lineage (GTDB taxonomy): Bacteria > Acidobacteriota > Terriglobia > Terriglobales > Acidobacteriaceae > Telmatobacter. The sequence continues at coordinate 37,966 of CAYNGB010000005.1, forward strand.
CTGTCATGCTCCGTCGCCACAAACACTACGTTGTGCGACACCCCGCTGATGGTTACGTTTTGAAGATAGAGCGGCTGCGCATAGACGTATCCGTCCACAGACTGCGAGAAGAGCTTGCCAAATAGCGTCGGGTTTACGTTCGAAGGGTTCAGGATCGTTTCGTTCAGGTTCTGCCCTGTGCGCGAGATGTCGTTGCGCCATGTAGTCACACTCAACTGAGCATACGTTGATACACTACCCGCTGCCAGCAGGAGCACCGCTCCAAGAACTCCCCGCCAGTCGCCCGTTCCCCACACTGCATTGCGCGTCTTAAGCAAACTCATCATTCGGATGTCATCCCCATCGGTTCCGCCTACGCCTGAACAAGGGTCGGCAAACTGCGACCCACGACTCGCCTTGTTTCTTTGCCGCATGCTGAGTACCCGGCTTTCCGAAGAGATTCTGCCTGGTGAGCCCCTCAGAGCTGGCAGTCCCTCGTCCCACCCACGTGTGGAAATTGATAGGCTTGAGTAAAAGCAAAACCCGATGACGACCTCTACCTGCGACGGATACTCTCTACCCCATCAGGCCGAGTCTGCCCGTTTCTAAAAATTGAAATAGGCGAACCTCACTTGTTCCAGAGAAACTCAGATAGGCTTATGGCAGCGCTTGTTCCCATATTGTCCGATGCAATTTCTTACTCCTTGGGGAACTGTGGAGTGTTCATTCTAAACAAGCATTTCAGACTATCCCACTCCACATTAGTAACACTCAATGGTCACCTAGTACTCTGGTCGAGACTTACCACCGAGGCATCTTCGTGCACACTATCCAGAGCGGACGTCTTCTTGGTGTTCTCTGTCTTCAGCCGATGTTTCACTTATCCCAATTGCAAAGTGGAGAGGGATTTTGCTTATTAAAATTCTTGTGGAGAAAATTACTCGTCAAGCTACAACCGAGACTGGCATAAAGATCGCCGGGCCTTTGCGACCGTCAGTGGCCGGGTTCGCCTTCCTTATCCTGGCCACGGCGGTGGGAAGACTGGATGCGCAGAAGCAGCCTGCCCTTCAGACGCTCACGATCAACCGCATCGCTGAAGAGCGCGAACTCCACAAAGGGCTGCCTCGCAGCTTTGCCTGGAACCCCGCAGGAACCAGCCTTGCCTTTATCCGGACGGCTCCTGCTGCAGGCAAAGGTTCACTTGCCTCCGGGGCATCTGAGATATGGAGCATCGATATCGCTGCTGGCCGGCAAAGGGTCCTCGTGTCTGCTGGCGATCTAACTGCTGCCTTTGGCCGCGATCTGCCGCATCTACCCGGCGACGAAGAGGAGGAAGAAGGCGCCAGGCACAATCAGCTCCAGGAATTTCTCTGGGCTCCGGACGGCCGGGCTCTGTTGCTTGTCACTGGTGATTCAATCGCGCGCTTTAGTCTCGACACTCATTCTTCACGGCCGATAGTTACGGATAAAAGAGGCCTCAGCAATCCGCAGATCAGCCCCGACGGCCGTAAAGTCAGCTTCGTCCAAAATCACACTCTCTGGCTCGCAGATACCGCCACCGGCGCCCCGCACGCCTTTACTCATGCGGGAAAGAGCGACCTGAGAAGAGGCGAACCGGATTGGGTCTACCTTCACCAGTTGGGTTTGCACTCGGCGTATTGGTGGTCGCCTGACTCTTCCTCAATTGCCTGGATTGAAACAGATGATCGTGCCGTCAACAAATATTCTCTGCATAAGTCTGACGGCGATGAGCAGCTCATCGCTTATCCCGTGCCCGGCAAGGCCATTCCCGCGGTGCATCTCTTCGTACAGTCAATTTCCGCAACTGCGCCAGTTCAGGTCGATCTGGGCAAGGATGCAAACATCTACATACCCCGGGTACAGTGGCTGCCAGACGGTAAGCACCTTGCAGTCGAGCGCCTCACCCGCAGCCAGAACAAACTTGACCTTCTGCTGGCCGAAGCCGCCCATGGTGCATCGCGCGTAATTCTTACCGAGAAGGATGCCTACTGGATCAACCTCAGCGACGATCTTCATTTTCTCCGCAATTCACGCCGCTTCCTTTGGTCCAGCGAACGCTCCGGTTTTCGTCATCTCTATCTCTACGACCTGGCCGGACACCAACTCGCCCAGCTAACTCAGGGTAACTGGGAAGTTACTTCGCTGGTTGGTGTCGATGAGACAGCGAATGTTGTGTACTTTACTGCGTCCGAAGCCAGCCCTCTGGAGCGTCAGTTGTATCGCGTCAATCTCGATGGATCCGGTTTTGCACGAATCACACAGGAAAAGGGCACGCACGACGTCCAAGTCTCGCCCGCCGGCGCTGCTTTCCTTGACGGCTGGTCAAACCACGCCACACCCGGGCGTCTTGACCTACTTCGTTCCAACGGAAGCAGAATTGCGAGCCTCACCGGCGACTCGCCCGCGAACCTCGCCGCAGTCCAACTCAGCCCCCTCGAATTCCTTACCGTAGGAACACATATGGGCATGCAGCTAAATGCCTGGATCATAAAACCACCGGACTTTGATCCCGCGCGCCAATACCCGGTCATCTTTTATGTCGCCGGTGGGCCCGGCGAACAAATCGTGCGCGACGCATGGGGCGGGGATGTCTCCCTCTGGTGCTCCCTGATGGCGCAGAAGGGCTATATCGTATTCGCACTCGATAACCGCGGTACTACTGGTCGCGGCCATTTGTTTGAGGAGCCAGTGCATCTTCGATTTTCTGGCCCTGAAATGGCCGACGTGCGCGACGGAGTCAAGTACCTTCGCTCTCTCCCATGGGTTGACAAGCCTCGCATCGGCATTTGCGGTTGGGGCTACGGAGGGTTCCTCGCGCTCCATGGAATGCTTGACCGTCCCCTGCTTTTCAAAGCCGGGTTTGCGGGTTCTCCCATTACGGATTGGCATCTCTATGACGCCGTCTTCAGCGAGCGTTACCTCGATGACCCGGTGCGCAATCAGGACGGCTGGCTCGCATCTTCGCCCAATGAAAATGCCGGCAACCTCAACGCGCCTCTTCTGCTCGCGCAGGCGACGCTGGATGAGAAGGTGCACACCGAGAATTCCCTCATGTTGCTCGACGAACTCCTGGACAAAGGAAAATATGCCGACATATTGCTGTTCGCCGACCGCCGCAACTTATTCGACGATCGAGCCACGCGCATGATTCTCTTTGAGAGACTCACCGATTTCTTTGTCAAGAATCTCTAGGCGAAGCCGGCAGCGTTGCACCGAGACCGCTGGCCAAGCGAGCCCGCGCATTTACCTCCCGCATGTCCCACAGAATGCCCACGCCCGTCATCAGTGAACAGGCTGCCCAAACCAGGCCGACTAGCTTCACGCCATAAGCTTCGCGGTAGAGCACAAGGTCCACGCTATGCAGCGAGACGACCTCAACACACCAGCAGGTCACCGAAAGAATTGCGCCGCATGCAGCCAGCGCTGCTCCCGCCCTGTTTCGAAGATTCCGCAGAACCAACCCAACTCCGGCCAACGCCGCGACTCCCAGAAAGATGAGCGTTGCAAGCTGTGGACCCGCGCGGTCCGCATAGATGTTCCGCTTCATCGATTCGTTTTCAAGTAGATCGTGCAGCAGCCATCGTCCATTCAGCACCATGTCCGCCAGGAGCGCCGCCTCCAGCACCCCGATCACCGCGGCCAGCCGCCGCTGGTGTGCTGTTCCGTGACCTCCGGCCCAAGCAAGGACGCACGAAGCCAATGCAAATAAGTAAGCAGTCAGCCCGATCAGTCGCGTTGGGTTCAGCCATCCGGCAAGGGAGATCACGGCTTTAGCCTTTACATATCCACAGCAACTTCACCGCGCCTGAGTTAGGCACACGCACGGTTGCTCTGCGCCCGATAGTTATACCTGAAGTTGTGGACCATGTTATCTGGGATAGGTTATCTCAGATAAGTTATACCCACCAAGTAAGTGAGCCCTATTACGCCAGTTAGACAGCGAAGGTGCACCGCCCTGCCCGCTGAACCCCGTTCGGATCCTAGTTATTCGGCTTGGGGCTGGCCGCCGGCGTTGGTTGCATAGCGGTCGGCATCGGCATGCTCATTCCCGTCGAGCCCGGCATTCCACCCAGTTGATCCTGTTGCACATTGAGCGGCCGTGCCAGCACCATTTCCAGCGTGGTGCCCGCCGGAAACACGACATCGTTCCCGCGCGTCATCATGGTCGCCAGAATTCCCACCGCGGCTCCGGCGCCTCCGCCGATCCCGCTGCCCAGTCCTACGTGCCCGGTCCCCATTCCCGCCAGGGTGCCTACTCCTGCTCCCGTTCCGGCGGCTTCGCCAATCCGCTCCGCATCGCGCCCCTTGGTCCCGGAAGCTTCAACCGTTCCCTCGGAGTTCTTCACCTTTGTATTCGTGGAACCGGGAACATTATCGAGCGATCCGGGAATCGCAATCTCTACGCCGTTCGGAAAGATCATCGAGGCAAAGTGCATTTGTAATTGGGCGCGGCCTTTCACCTTACCGGGCCTCTGCACGCTGTCGATGACTCCCTTGACGTACATGCCCGCGGGGATCACCACCACTCCCTCCTGCACCACCGGAAACTCCGACACAAAATACGTGGGGTCTCCCGGCTTTGCCACTCGTGTACTGATCTCCTGCTTCAGTGAGAGCAGAATCCGCGTTCCGGCTGGAACGGTATAGGTTTTCAATCCGTTGCCTGCGGTTGCCCCGGGTGCCACGCCACCGCCCACCGCTGAACCTGCGGCAGGCGCTTGTGCCACTCCACCCGGAATCATGCCTACCAGTAACGCAAAACAAATCAACGAGCGACGAGCCATCAAACACCTCCGGCACAACCTGAAGTACCCCGAGAATAAAGCATCTACCTCACCCTTGAGACGCACCTCGGGTACGTCCTTTAGTAACAGGGTAACCCGCTCGTCGCAAGCGCCGCTCGCCTCTTAAACACTCAGATGCTGTTTCTCACTATCCAATCAAGAGGACGCTTGACGGCATCAAGTTCCCCGGCCCCATGGTTCCTAATCCTCACCGCTTCGTTCCCTGGCAACTTACGCGACGCCTGCGCTATTTGGGGTGGAAATCGACCGTCAGTGCGCAGGATTCTGAGCCATCGTCGGTCCAGGTTGATGCGTCGGCAAACTCAATCTTCGTCACAGCAATCGTTTCGCCGGTCCCATGTATGTCCACCGATTCGGCTGTCAGGTCCCACGTGGATTCTTTCTTCTTGCCGCTGTCGAGGCTGGCGTGGGACTTCAGACTGTGAGGGTAGGACCGCGGATAGCCGCCGGAGTCCAGCACGGATAAGCTGAAGGTCACCGTCGAGATTTGTTTGCCTGCCTGATTTTCGAACCAAACCTTGAGCTGTGGGACGGACCGCCCGCCCTCATGGTTATAGGCCAGCGCAACATGGTCCAGCACCACCGGGCATTTGGCCTCAGGGCTCTGCGCCGCGCACTCCATCGCGCCACCAGCGAAACAGAGCGCCAACGCAAAAAATGCGCTCGCAGTTTTCATCGACGGTTGCTCAACATGTGCCTCGTCCGGCCATCCCTCCCGGCTGAACTCCAGTCTGACCACGCTCGGATTTGTTGTCAATGACAACATCCCCACCCTTTTTCGCAGGTGGCCAATAGAGACCAGACCAGCTCCTCGACATTCACGATAATTCAATGGTGCGCACCTTTTAAGACGATAGGAATGCACCCGCGTTCGCCGAACCTTCGCGAAACATGATTTCCCCATAGGTGAACAGGATGAGCGGTATACAGGTCAAAAAGGTTTTATTGATTGGGGACGACCCCGAGCAGGCTCGCTTGATCCGCGAGATGTTCAACGACCAGGGCTCTTATTCCTTCACATTGACCCATGTAAAGAACATGACGGACGCCGAGGACTACCTGCAGCGTCAATCGTTTGCCGTCCTTCTGCTCGACTTGGGTTGTTGTCCGGATGCATCGGGTTTCGAGCTGATTCTGCGGACCCATGCAGCCGCACGAGGGGCCTCCATTGTCCTCCTATCAGATTTGGAGAACGAGGCAATCGCCATGCGCGCCATGGAACGAGGCGTGCAGGACTACCTGATCAAGGGCCAAATCGAACCGCACGAACTAATGCGCGCCATGCGCAATTCGGTCGCCCGCAAGATCCTCGAAGAAACCTTGTTCAATGAGAAGAACCGTGCGCAGATCACACTCGAATGCATCGGTGATGCCGTGATCTGTACCGATGTCGCAGGAAACATCTCATTTCTCAACCCCGTCGCGGAGAGAATGACAGGCTATTCGATGAAGGAAGCGGTGGGGCTGCCCTTGCTTGATTCTTTCCATATCATGGACGCCTCCACTGGCGAAATCGCCGCCGACCCTACAGCGAGGGCATTCGAACACAGCCGGATCAATCATCTGCCGGTAAACTGCATCCTTACCAGTAAGGACGGACATCAGGTCTTCATTGAAGACTCTGTCGCACCCATGCTCGACGGTTCCGGACTGCCGGCCGGATCGGTGCTGGTGTTTCGCGACGTAACCGCGGCGCGAGCGCTCGCCGAACAAATCTCCCATCTCGCTGAGCACGATTCTCTGACCAGCCTGCCCAATCGGTTATTGCTGAATGATCGGCTTAACCAGGCAATCGCACAGGCAGGCCGTAATGCGAGCCTCTTGGCCATCCTGTTCCTGGATCTGGACAATTTCAAGCACATCAATGATTCCCTCGGACATCCAACCGGCGACAAGCTTCTCAAATCCGTGGCCCAACGGCTCCAGGCCTGTGTCCGCGCCCCGGACACGGTCAGTCGGCAAGGTGGTGACGAATTCGTCCTTCTTCTCCAGCAAGTGCAGCACGCTGAAGACGCTGCTATTACGGCCAAAAGAGTCCTCAAGGTGATGAAAGAAGTCCATACCATCGAAGGCCGTGAGCTTCACGTCACCACCAGCATCGGCATCAGCGTCTACCCCGACGATGGAATGGATGCGGCAACTCTCATGAAGAACGCCGACACTGCCATGTACCAGGCAAAAGAGAGCGGTCGCCAGGTCTTCAAGTTTTTCAAACAAGACATGAACGACAAGGCCGTGGCGCGGCAATCCGTGGAGGAGGACCTGCGGCGCGCCCTTGAACGGAATGAACTCACGCTGGACTACCAGCCAATCTTCAATCTCAAGTCAGGCGTCATCACAGGGGCCGAAGCCCTGCTGCGCTGGACGCACCCCACGCGGGGATCGGTCGCGCCGGCGCTGTTTATCCCGGTTGCTGAAGACTCTGGCCTGATCTTGCCCATCGGCGCATGGGTTCTGCGCAATGCGTGCACCCAGGCCAAAGCCTGGATGGATGCGGGCCTGCGCCCGATACGCATGTCCGTCAACGTCTCCGCGCTCCAGTTTCGAAGCGAGGACTTTCTCAAGAGCCTCATGACCATCCTTGCCGACACTGGCCTGGAGCCGGAGTCTCTCAATATCGAAGTCACTGAAAGTGGTCTGATTGAGCGAGCCAAGCTAGGTATACCCATCCTCCAAAGCCTGCGAGAAAGAGGAGTCCAGGTGGCCGTCGATGATTTTGGTACCGGTTACTCCAGCTTGAGCTATCTTCGGATGCTCGACGTCGATACGCTCAAGATCGACCAGTCATTTGTGCGCGCCATCACCACTTCCCCAGACGATACGTCCATCGTCAGCGCAATCATCAGCATTGGCCGGAGCCTCAAGCTGCGCGTCATTGCCGAAGGCATTGAATCGTCGAATGATCTAGCGTTTCTCAAGGCAAGCGATTGCGATGAGGGGCAAGGTTACATTTTCAGCCGGCCGGTCTCCGCCGAACAATTCGCTCATCTGCAGAAAATGCAGGTAAACTGATTTCCGCGGACGGCTTCGCTCCGACAGGGTGCGCCGCCCCATAGGGTAGTCTGCGCGTTTCCACAACCGTTCCGTGAGACGTGGAATCCACATCTGCAAGACTGTCCAGACTAGCGAGATCACCGGCCTCCCCGCCAAAGGGAGCGCATCATCGTTCGATCTGGTAAAGTTGAGATGCGCTCGCTTCAGGTTCAAGCGGCTCAAGAAATGACCGCCTGACTCGAAACCGGGCAATCAAAACGAAACACGCAAGCGAACCAAGTACTTAATTAAAAACAACTTCACTCTGGTGAGAGCTCGTAGCTCAGTTGGTAGAGCAACGCCCTTTTAAGGCGTGGGTCGTGGGTCCGAATCCCACCGAGCTCACCACTCCTTCTCCAAGCCGCCCCAATCGAACGAGTCAACGGTTTTTGAGACCTACCGGTCCCAGGCCTATCTTCCGCCCAACGTAACCCCGGCCTAAGGCTGACCCTCTACCTCCCGCAAAAGCTCCACAACCTTTGGCGCCGCGATATGCCGGTAGTCGGTCGACAACAGTCCGTAGCTTTCGACCGCATCATATTTTCGCCCGGCGCCGCTGGATTGGGTGCCATTGAGCGGCCAATAACTCCACGAGATCATGGGATTCTCTTTGAGCAGGCGGATAAACAGCTTGAGCCAATCGGAATTCGCACCACAGTCGAGCGTCTGGCACGCACCAAACTCGCCCAGCCAGATGGGAGCCTCGGTCTCCGCGTGGAGCAGAAACAGGACGCGCCTTTCGTAGACCTGCTTGAGCGCATCCGAATTTGAGAGGTCCTGGCCTTCGACGTAATAGGCGTGCGGTGAGTAGATCAGCCTGTGCGCCACGGGCAGCGCCACCGGCAGCTTGTCAAAACCTGTGAAGTTGGTTGAGTACTCAGGGCCTTCCACCATAATGAGCAGCTTTGGGTTCGCTGCCAACACAGCTTTGCCGCCGCGCTCGGCCGCGGCGTGCCAGTCGAGCTTCGGATCCGGTCCGCCCCAGGTCGCACCACTGCGCAGTTCGTTTCGCAGGTCGGCCCCGACTACCCAAGGCTGCTTGCGGTAACGGCGCGCAATGGCCTGCCAGTCTGCCAGCCACTTCGTCTCGGGATATTCGCGGTTGTACCAGAGCCCGTTGTCGTCGGTCTCGCTGCAGCACCAGTCTGCACGACTCATGTGGTTATCGAGGATCACCATGATGTGCGCGCGTGCGAATGCAGCAATGACGGCGTCCATGATTGCCATCGCATGCTTGCCTTTGAATTGCAGATTTGCGGCAACGGCGTAATCAGGCACGGCTGGATCGTGCTCCAGCGTTTCGTTGGCCCACGGCAGCCGTACGGAATTCACGCCGATCTGCTGGATCTGCCCGATGATGGCTTCCAGCGGAGCGTGGTCGAGACCGCCCACGACAAATTCCTTCTGATCGAATCCGTACCAGTTCACTGACGTGAGCCGCACTGCATGGCCTGTGGAGTCGACAATCTGGTGGCCCTCAGTGTGCAGGGGCGGCACGACGGTCGCGCGCTGGCCACGCGTCGGCAGGGTGCCAAAGCTCAGAATTAGCGGCCACAGCCACAACACAAGAATTCTTGTGGATTTCATCGGCACGAGTATAGATGATCCCAGCGAGCTCACCACTCCTTCCCGCCCGCACGCCATTCGTTTAGCTTCTTGGCCAGAAATGCACCTCACTGCACGCGCGCAGCCGCTGCGCCGCGTCCTCCGGCGTAATGTCGCGCTGCGGCATCCCCAGCATTTCAAAGCCCACCATGAACTTCCGCACCGTGGCCGAGCGCAGCAGCGGCGGGTAAAAGTGCGCGTGGAAGTGCCATTCGGGATAGGCAGCCCCGTCCGTCGGCGTCTGATGAAAGCCCATCGTATACGGAAAGCTCGTCTCGAAGAGGTTGTCGAATCGCGTAGTGATCCGCTTCAGCGCGTCAGCCAGCGCATCCCGCTCGTCTCCGCTCAGTTCCGGCAGCGTCCCCAGGTGACGCCGGCTCACCAGCAGCACCTCAAACGGCCAAACCGCCCACCACGGCACCAGGGCCATGAAATGCTCGTTCTCAAACACCACGCGCTCGTCTGCCGCCCGCTCGGCCTTCATGTAGTCGCACAAAAGGCAATGCCCGCTGCGGGCCAGGTGGGCCTGCTGCGCCGCCGATTCAGCCGACGGCTCATCGGGAACAAAGCCGGTAGACCAGATCTGGCAATGAGGATGCGGGTTGCTTGCGCCCATCATGGCGCCGCGGTTCTCAAAGATTTGCACGTACCGGATCCACTCCACCGCGCCCAGCTCTGCGAATTCCCGCGTCCATGCGTCCACCACCCTGCGAATCTCCGCGTGGTGCATGCGCGCCAGGGTCAGGCTATGGTCGGGATGGAAGCAGACTACCTTGCAGAGACCGCGCACGGGTTCAGCCACCAGCAGCGGCGACGCGGGCGCTTCCGCCGCCGCCATCTCCGGCAGCAGCGCGGCATAGTCGTTTACAAATGAGAAGGTCGACTCATACGCCGGGTTTTCGGCGCCGCCTGCCCTCTTGTTGCCGGGGCACAGATAGCACGCAGGGTCGTATGCCGTGCCTGAAGGCGGTGTCTTCTGCGCCACTTCGCCCTGCCACGGACGCTGCGTGCGATGCGGTGAAACCATCACCCACGCCTGCCGCAGCGGATTCCAGCGGCGATGCGGAAACTGCCACTTCTTTTCCATGCTTGCTCCCTCAGAGATTGTAAAGTCTCTGCCGGGAGCCCCGCCGTTCACGACTGCGTCTCAAGCGCCGTCGCATGCTGCCATTCATGCTGAATATTCTTTGCCTCGGCTCTATGTCGTCGGCTTGGCCGGAGGCGGCATCGACGCCAGAAAGCGCTCCGCAAATTCCGCGCTGTATTGCTCCAGCAGCTCCTTCACTCGCTCGGCCTTGTCTGACCGCACAATCAGCCCGGCGTGGTGGTGCTTCTGCATGCGCACCACAATCTCCGGAGCATCAAATCCCTTGGTGTCCGGCTCTGCGGTCCGGGCCAGGCAAAGCACGCTGCCCGCGTAGTTCTCCTGGGGTCGCGGCGGCACATACGCCTCGCCGTGCAGGTCGGCCACCTCCAGCTTCGCCCACTCCCGCCATAGGTTTACACCCGTTGAAACCTCCACAAGGTCGGCGATAAACGCTCCTCCCACCCGCGCTGCAATCTCAAGAAAATAGAATCGCCCGTCGGCCTGGGCGCGAATGTATTCCGCGTGAGTCACACCGCGCTCCATGCCCAGCGACGGCGCCAGCCGGCCGTTCAACTCCGTCAATTGTTTCCAATCGCTGCCGGCGCGGTCCACCGTGCGCGTAGTAAACACTCCGCCCTCGTGCATCACCTGCATCGGCGGACGCCCATATTGGTGCACCGCCGAAAACACCACCCGCCCCTCGCTCACAATCGAGTCCACGTGAAAAATCTCACCCGGCACAAACTGCTCCAGCAGGAAGTAGCTCTGCCGGTCGCCCAGTTCCTCCAGCGAGCGCCACAATTGCTCCGGATCTTGAATCTTGCGAATGCCCAGGGCTGAGGCCTCGGCGCGAGGCTTCAGCAGCCACGGCGCGGGCACGCGGGCCATGTAGTCGCGCAGGTCGTCGTAGTTGAAAACTCCGCAAAACTCCGGCACCAGGAAGCCTAAACGCCGTGCGCTGGTACGCATGGCCAGCTTGTCCCGATAGCAGGCTGAGGTGCTGATGTTCATCCCCGGAATGCGCATGTGTTCCCGAATCTGCGCCGCGATTTCCAGGTCGAACTCATCCAGCGCCACAATGCGCTCGAAGCGCCGCCCGCGCGCCATCCAGCTAACGGTGTTCAGAATCTGCTCGCGGCTCAACTCCGCGGGCATAGTGGCCAGATCTTCCAGTGCCTCCCGCGGCCAGGCGCGATCTCGCAGCTCATCCACCGTCAGCAGAGTGGGCCGTACACCCATCTCCGCGCACTGACGCAGAAAGTCATGCCCTTTCTCATAGCTCGCAATGCAGAGGAAGCGCTGCATCGTTTTCACCATCCTGCCCCGTGGCTGGACCTCTCTCGTTGGACCTCGGGTGAGGATAGTTCTACCATAGACGCTGCAACCTCAGCGCCCACCTGTCCTTGAAGGAATGGCACCGATGCTTTCGGCCGACGCGATCGTCCATCTTCACGACCAACTCACCCGGACCTGGCACCTCGGGCCGGATGTCCCGCCCGCACCCGCGCCTCGAACCCCTTCTGGTGACTGGCTGGCGCTCGTCGCTCGTCAGCATCGCGCCAACTTCGACCTCTGGCACGCTGAGGACGAGGCGCGCACCCCCGGCGCCACCGATGCCGAGCTGGCTGCAATCAAGCGTCGCATCGACCGCACCAATCAGCTCCGCAACGACCTGGCCGAGCAGTTGGACAGCGCGTTGCTGGCGTGGCTCAGCGCACAGGGCTTGCCCAACCCCCATGCGCCCCTGCACTCCGAGCCGCCCGGCCTCATCATCGACCGCCTCTCCATCCTGGCCCTCAAGATCTTTCACACCCGCGAAGAAGCCGAGCGCGCTGGCGCCGGTCCCGGTCACGCTGAGCGCAACCGCAGCCGGCTCGCCATCCTCGACGAGCAGCGTGCCGACCTCGCCGCCTGCCTGGATGCGCTGTGGCTCCAGACGCTGTCCGGCGCCCGGCGCTTCAAGCTCTATCGCCAGCTGAAGATGTACAATGACCCTGCGTTGAACCCCGCCGTCTATCGCAAACCCGTTGACGACCTCGGCAACTGACCCTTATCTCTTCCCAACCGCCCCATTGACGTCTTACGGCGTTCTGCGTATAAAAGGGGCTCAAGCAGCGCATTCTCTTGGCGCATAACTCCTGCCGGAATCCTTCCGGCTCAGATGTGGGCCAAATCGTGCACGCATATGGCAAACCAATGACGCAAGAGGCTCGATCAGCGGCGCCCAGCCGCAAAAAAACTCCCGTACCGGCTGCCCATCCCGGCGGTCACTCCACCACGGCTTCGGCGCCTGTATTTCAGCATTACCAGGCTGCCGTACAACTGGTGCAGCAGGGCAAGTTCGAAAAGGCGCTGGCCGCCTTTGAAAAGTTGCTCTCTTCCGCGCCCGTGGAAATCGTCGAACGTTCCCGGATGTACATCAGCACCTGCCAGCGGCAGATTGAGCAGGGCGGTCTCGCATTCCATACCCCCGAGGAGCGCTTCGACTACGCCGTCTCCCAGCTCAACGCCGGCTATTTCGAAGAAGCCCGCGAACAACTCAAGAGCATTTTGGAAACCGCTCCTCGCGCCGACTATGCCTTTTATGGGCTGGCCGTACTTGACTCCATCACCGGGCGTTCGCAGGACTGTCTCGACAACCTTGCCCAGGCCATCGCACTGAATCCCAAAAACCGCCTTCAGGCTCGCTCTGACAACGATTTCCAAAGCATGCTGGACGATCCCCGGTTTACTGAGTTGCTGTATCCTGAAGTTTCATAGCCTCGGTTATCGATTCCCAGGGATGTTGTGAATTCTGATTCTTCTTCGCTTGCCGGGTCTTCGAATCCCGGCTCCTATCTGCCTCCGTCCGTCCAAGCTGAGCTCCCCGTGCATCCGTTGCGCGTGGTGGCCATTGGCGGCGGTACAGGCCTTTCTACACTTCTGCGCGGACTTCGCCGCCACGTCAGTGCTCCCGGCCAGGCAGCCTCTCACCCATCCCCCATCGCCGACCTTGCCGCCGTGGTCACCGTCACCGATGACGGCGGCTCTTCCGGCCGCCTGCGCAAGGACTTCAACATGCTACCCCCCGGCGACCTGCGCAACTGCATGGTGGCCCTCAGCGAAGAGGAAGATCTGCTGGTGCAGCTCTTCGCCCATCGCTTTCGCTCCGGCGATGCGCTCGGCGGCCACAACTTCGGCAACCTCTTCGTCGCCGCCCTCACCGAGATTACCGGGGATTTCGCCCACGCCATCCAGCTCGCGTCGAAGATTCTGGCCACTCGCGGCCACATCTACCCCGTCACCACCGCCAACGCCACCTTGGTCGCTCGCATGGATGACGGCTCGCTGGTCCGCGGCGAAACCAACATCACCGCCAGCCGGTTGCGCATCGCCGAGTTGATGCTGGACCCGCCCGACGCGGCCGCTCTCCCTGAAACGTTGGAAGCCATCGAGCGCGCCGACCTCATCACCGTAGGGCCCGGGTCGCTCTATACCTCGCTTATCACCAATCTCCTTGTGCAAGGCATACCCTCTGCATTGGCGAACGCGCGCGGGGTCCGTGTCTTCATCTGTAACCTGATGACCCAGGCCAATGAGAGTCTGGGAATGACCGCGTCCGAGCACATCAAGCGCATTTACGACCACACCCACGCCCCCGTCTTCGACTACGCCATCGTCAATACTGCGCCCTTCTCGCCCCAGATTGTCGCCCGCTATGCCGCCGAGCGAGCCGCACCCATCGAGGCCGACATCCAGCGCATTGAGGCCCTGGGTGTCCGCTGCATCGCCGGCGACTTCGCCAGCGAAGAAACTGTGGTTCGGCACGCCGCTGCCCGTGTCACCGGCGCTCTGCTTGCTTTGGGCAATACGTCCCTTCGCCGGCCATCCTGACCGGCGGTCTCTCGTGCTCGTTCCGGCTCTTAGGCCGGCCCTGAATCTGGATCATCCCTGGCGCACAAATCGGCGTATAATCCGCCCGTTCGGATTCCGGCCGGAATCTTCCCACCGAACCAAGGTGTCATCAATGTACACACAAGTATTCACCTCCAGCAGGCCGCTCAGGCCGGCTAGTCTGTCGCTCGTGGCGCTTGGCGCGTCTGCCTTGATCGTCGGATTTGGTATCTTCGCAACCACCGCGCGGGCACAGGGCTCCGCTACCTTCCGGTCCTTTGATGTTCCCGGTGCAAAATTCACCAGTCCTGAGAGCATCAACAACAAGGGAGAAATCGCCGGGTGGTGGTCCAGCGTGGGCTATCTCAACCAGTCGCGGGGCTTTGTGCGCGACAAGTGTGGCGTCATCACTGCCTTCAATGTGCCCGGTGCCAAGGAGACCTTTGACCTGTTTCCGCAGAGCATCAATTCCCATGGGGACAGCGTCGGCGGCTGGTTCGGTACCGGCCCGTGGCCACAGCCCTATCTACGCCGCTGGGACGGCGCGATTGCATCGTCGCTCGTGCCCTTCGCCACAACCAGCACGGCTGAAAGCATCAACGACCGCGGGGAAATCCTGGGCACTTACTCCGCTCCCGACGGAACCGCCGGTGGATTCGTTCGCGACGCAATCGGCAGATTTGAGCCCTTCAACGTGCCCGGCGCGACTGGGCTTTCCCCCCAGAGCATCAACAATCAGGGGGTCAGCGTTGGTTCGTGGTCGCAGGGCCTTGATCCCACAGCGTTCCACGGCTTCATCCGTGACCAGGCCGGCGCCATCACGTCCTTCGACGTTCCGGGCGCAGTGGCGACCTATCCCGGAAGCATCAATGACAAGGGCCAGATTGTTGGCAGCTGGGCCGCGCTCTCCTCCGCCACGCAAGGCTTCTTGCGGGATCACGACGGCGCCTTCACAACCTTCGCTGTCCCTGGCGCTGAGGCGACCAACGCGCAAAGCATCAACGGCAGAGGAGAGATCGCCGGGTACTGGTTCGATGCCCAAGACAATTTTCATGGATTCGTGCGCGAACCGGGCGGTGAAATTGTTCCCTTCGATGCTCCCGGTGCGGTATCGACCGGGGCAGCCTCCATCAATGACGAAGGAGAAATCGCTGGATTCTACTATGACAGCGCCAACGTCCTGCACGGTTTCATTCGCATTCCGCACGGCCGTGGAGATGCTCGCGCAGGCTGCTCCCCTCACCAATAACCTGGCCGGTAGTCAGCAAGCGACCAGCTAGTTTTCATCAAAGTTAAGTGTGCCCCGCGTTTCGCTCTGAGCCTGCGGGTTGGCTTCTTGTGCCCTGGCCCAAGTTTTTTCTTTTCTCCCGCGGACGAATTCGGTACAGTGGGGTGCGCGCTGGTCACTTCCGGCGCACGGAGGAAGAATGCATATTCATCGCGCCGTATTCGCAGCAGGTGTATGTCTGTTGGTGCTGGGGCTCTTTGCCTGGGCACAGACCCGCAAAGCCGGCCTGTGGGAGATGACCAGCACCATGACTTGGCAGCAGTCGCCCATGCCCCCGGGGATGACGATGCCTGCCGGTGCAAATTCGCCCTTCGGCGGCGGACCCCGCACAAATCAGGTCTGCGTGACCCAGGCCATGATCGACAAATATGGCGCGCCCGTGCCGCAGAGCCGCAACAACCAATGCCAGGTCAGCAACGTCTCCATGAAAGCCAACGGCATGTCTGCCGATTGGGTCTGTTCCGGCATGATGGCCGGAAAGGGCACAATCGAGTCCTCGTGGACCGACCCCGAACACGCCACAGCAAAAGTGCACTTTACGGGAACCATGCAGATGGGACCCAACTCCAGGCCGGTCGAGTACACAATCGAAACCTCGTCGGTCTACAAAGGCCCCGACTGCGGCAGCGTCAAGCCGGTGCAGATGCCTGCTGACAAATAATTCCGCGCAAAATATGGCTGTTCTCCAATTGCTGTAGAGCGAAACCACATCAGCCACGGCAACTGCGCTATGGCAGGAATACAAAACGCGCAAGCGGGAGAAATGATGGCACTGACCAAAGACTTTAACGAAACCGTCAAAAACCGCCTGCAGCGAAGCGAGGGATTCCGCCGGGCGCTTCTTCGCGAAGCTGTCGGCTGCATGATCTCCGGCGATCTTGAAACCGGAAAGTCAGTGCTGCGCAAATACATCAACGGCACCATTGGATTCGTGAAGCTCGGAGCCGATCTCGGCCGTTCGCCAAAGGTGCTCATGCGCATGTTCAGCCCTATCGCAATTCCTGAGACGCTGCATCCCGAAACCACTGCACTCAAGTGGACGCGACCCTCAGGGAGCGGCGACCTTGCACAAAACCAAAATAGGCCACAGTAACTCAGGAATTGCCGTAAGGGAAATCCTCAAGCCAAAAACCTCTTCGAAATCGTCGCCCACCTGCAAAAGATCGAAGGGAGAGTGCTGAAGGTGATCGACCGGAAAGCAGCGTAGTTTCAACGCTGGCTCAGCCCGCGCCCAAATGAGTTCCTTCCGAACAACCCACCGCACAGCCCGAACCGCGGCTTATGATCATCTAGACAATCGTAACGGCCTGAATCCACGAGTCGGTAGGTCGTGGTTCAGGTCCAAGAATCAAAAGCGAGGGTGATGGAATGGAAGCCGTGACGGCCCGGTGTGCTCCCATTGTTTCGGCTGCGTTATATACGGGGACTTACCCAACATTTAAGGGCGCAACTCAGATTTGGAACTGGAGTTCTGGCGAGCACTTGTCCGAGTTCATGACCATCTTCGATGGATATGGTCGGCACGCGCTCAGCCCAAACGGCGAATCCTACGTAGCGGCCAATTGGAGGAAAGGGAGGAATGGCGGCTTAGCCTGCTATGGCAGCCGGACGGGCGAGAGAGTTTGGCATCAAGCAGATTTGCGCCAAGTGCAAAGGGTTCGGTTTTCCCCTCAAGGCGACAAGGTGTGGTGTTGCGTTGAGGGTCGACCGGCTCATTGCCTAGACTCGGGAACCGGTTCAATCTTGGCCAAATTAAGAAATGTCGACGAGGTGGTAGAAAGCCCACATTCTGACCTCGCTTTACATAGCCGGAGACGAGCAGAGTATTTGCTCGTGGGCCGCAAAACTAAAGCTGTCCCCAGACTCACCCCTTCAATGAGCGACGCAGTTTTCAGTCCAGACGCTTTGTGCTTGGCCGAGTATGTTGGGCCAGTACGGTGCATTGACTGCGAAACAGGAAATGAGCGCTGGCGGTATGTGCCCCCCCAGGGCTTCCACGTAATCAGACTCTCCTATCAGGCGGATGAAGCGTTCTACGGCTACCTGTTCGGATACGAGTCTCCCAAAGCTGTGCTTCTTCGACTTTCGCCAAACGAGGGTACATGCAAGGAAATCTGTCGCTATGACCTTTCAAAGAGGCATGGCGGCGATTTTGGTAAAGGGGTTTTTGTGGCAGCAACCGGCGAAGTCCTCTCCCTGGTTGATGGTCAAGTCTTAAGGCAACTTGCGTTTCCAACGCACCACATTCTGTCTGCTTAACCGGCCTTCGGGCGTATCATCGCCCAAACCCGCCGCACCCGGAAACCCGAACAGACAGCGATCATCCTCACCCCTCCACCGTCCGCTTCAACTGTCCGCAAGCCGCAAAGATATCCCGCCCCCGCGGCTTGCGCAAATACACCGGCACGCCCTCCGCAGCCAGCACATTGCGGAATGCCTCCACATCTCCCGCCGACGGCGTTCTGTACTCAATCCCCGGCCCTGGATTCCACGCAATCAGATTCACCTTGGCCGGCAGTCCCGAGCGCCGCACCAGCCGCGCTACCTCGGCAGCGTGTTCCGGCCCATCCGTCATCCCGCCCAGCAGCACATATTCAAACGTGATCCGTTCCCGCGACCGCAGCCGCACCTGGCGCACCGCATCCACCACCGCCTCGATAGGCCATTTGCGATTGATCGGCATCACATCGCTGCGAATCGCATTGTTCGGTGCATTCAGGCTGATGGCCAGCTTGGGACGCACCTCCGGCGGCTCCTCCGCAAACCGCTCGATGCCCGGCACGATCCCCGAAGTCGACACCGTCATCCGCTGTGGGCTCAGTCCCACCTCCTCCACCAGCAGCCGCACCGCCGCCATGAAGCCGTCGTAATTCAGAAACGGCTCGCCCATCCCCATGAAGACCAGGTTCACGCGCTCCCGGCCTACCTCCACGCCGTGCCGGTCCAGCACCGCCACCACCTGCCCCGCAATCTCTCCCGCGCTCAGATTGCGTTGCAGGCCCAGCTTGGCCGTCAGGCAGAACTGGCAATTCACTGCACACCCCACCTGGCTCGACACGCAAATCGTCGCGCGCGTCCGGCTTTTCCCTTCCTCCGCCGCATCAGTGTCGCCCCCGTCGCCCGTCTCGCCGCCATCGCCTTCCGGCATCCACACGGTTTCCACCGTCTGCGAGTCCATGGGCTGGCCCTGCACCAGGTAGCGCTCCGTCCCATCGGTCGACGTAAAAACCTGCAGAATCCGCGGCCGCCCCACCTGCCAGCCTTCCGCACCCAGCCTCAGGCGCAGCGCTTTGGGCAGCGTAGTGATCTCATCCAGACCCGTAAGTCTCTGGCGATACATGGCTTCTGCCATTTGACGGCCACGCCAGGCCGGCTCGCCCACCGCCACCATGCGCGCCGACAGCGCTGCGCTGTCCAGGCCAAATAATTGCCTGAGGCTTCCACCCGAGGCGAAGTTGGAGTCTAATGGTACTAGTTGGTTCGAATGTGCGGTCACGGCTGGGCCAAGCATAGAGCATTTTTTCTCCCCATGCAGCCCTTGCCGCCGGGTTTAGTCCGGCTCGTCCCCTGCTTGAAAGCTCAAGTCCGGTGAATTTGCACCGATTGAGATTTCTTGTCCCACAATCGATTCTGGCTTGGTCACGATGAGCAACGAGCGCAACCTCCGACGCACTGTATTGACGAACGGTCTCACTGTCCTGACCGAGCGCATGGAACATCTGCGCTCCGTGGCCATGGGCGTTTGGATGAAGTCGGGTTCCCGCTGCGAGTCGGCTGAGAACAACGGCATCTCGCACTTTGTCGAGCACATGGTGTTCAAAGGCACCCGTTCCCGCTCCGCCCAGCTCATCGCCCGCGAAATGGACTCCATCGGCGGCAACCTCGATGCCTTCACCGGCAAGGAGACCATCTGCTTCAACGTCAAGTCCCTCGCCGAACATGTGCCCATCGCCCTCGACGTGCTCGCCGACCTGGTCCTCAACCCCATCTTCGCCACTCCTGACATCGAGCGCGAGCGCGGCGTGATTCTTGAAGAGATCAAGATCGACGAAGACAATCCCGACGTCCTGGTCCACGAACTGTTCACCCAGAATTTCTGGAAGGATCATCCCCTCGGCAAGCCCATCCTGGGCACCACCGCCACCGTGGGCAAGCTCGCCCAGCAGCAGTTAGTCGATTACCACGGCGGCCGCTTCTGCGCCAACAACATGGTCTTCTCCGCCGCCGGCAATCTCGACCACGATCAATTTGTCGCCGACGTAGCGCAGCAGTTTTCATCACTGGCCGCGGGCGAACCCCTGCACGAGTTGCAGGCGCCCGAAGCCGGCGCGCGCATTGTGCTCCGCAACAAAAAGGCACTTGAACAGGTGCAGATATGCCTCGGTGTGCCCGCTCCGCCCATCACAGACGACAACCGCTACGCCACTCTCATCCTCAACACCGTGCTCGGCGGCGGCATGAGCTCGCGCCTCTTCCAGACCATCCGCGAAGAGCGCGGCATGGCCTACTCCATCTATTCCGACCTTAGCCCCTACCGCGACACCGGCACCCTCTGCATCTTCGCCGGCACTGCCACCGGCAAATCTCTTGAAGTGGTGCAGCTGATTCTCGCCGAGTTCCGCAAACTCAAAGAAACCCTCCTCGGCGACGAGGAGCTCACCCGCGCCAAGGATCAGCTCAAGGGCAACATCCTCATGGGCCTTGAAAGCTCCAATTCGCGCATGGCCAACCTGGCCCGCCAGGAGATTTACTTCCACCAGTTCTTCGCCGTGGAAGAGATCATCGCGCGCATCGATGCGGTCGACGCCGCGCAGGTGCAGGCCATGGCCCAGCGTCTCTTCGACCCCGACCGCATCGCCGTCACCCTCCTCGGCCGCCTCGACGGCGTCAAGCTCAATCGCAAAATGCTCGTCTGTTGAAAGGCCAGTAAACAGCAGACAGTTGACAGTCCACCGTCCGCCCTAGGGCTTTGAGCTGTCAGCTGTCAGCTGCCCACTGTTCACTGTCCACTGTCAGCTGCCTTCCCGAGCGTCCCATTTCCCTTCTGCGTCCGTACGTTGTAGCATTCTGTCGGATGGGCTGGTACGCTGGCCTGCCTCACGAGGCGCAGGAATCCCATGAATCTCACCGAATTATTCGCCGGCAAACGCCGCCACGCACGAAGCGACAAGCAGCCAAATGGTTTCACGCTGATGGAACTGCTGATCGTCATCGCCATCATTCTCATCCTCATGCTAGTGGCTATTCCCACAGCGGGCACCATCCGCAAGCATGCCAACGAGCTCTCCGCGCAAAAATCGCTCCAGACCTTGCAGCAGGCCGAGTCCATGTACGAGTCCAATTACGGAACTGTGGGATATGCATGTTCTCTCCAGGCTCTTTCTGGCGACCCCACCTCCGGCCCGCCCAGTGCGGCTGCTGCTCAGGTAATCAGCGGCGAATTGGCTACTGGCTATAAGTCTGGCTACATCTTCGCCATTACTAGCTGCACCAAGAACACGACGAATAACACCGAGCGCGTCACCAGCTACACGCTCACAGCGGTTCCGGCCACGCCCGGCAAAACCGGAGACCGGGGATTCTGTCTTGACTTGAATTCGGGTATGAAGGCTGACCCGGCAGGCGGCACCAACTGCACCCAGATGGTGCAATGACCACAGCCATCGACACGCCCCGAAGCGCCCTAATCCCGAGCCAGCGGATCGAACCAAAGGACGGGTGGTTTGCGCTCTTGAAATCCGTACGAAAATGGGTGCCCCAGGTCTCGCTTTTGAGACCTGGGAAAGCAATATCCTTCCCTTGGGAGGTCCGCCCCATCACAAGACATGGGTGCCCCATCCTTGCGGCGCACTTTGCCGCAAGGGTGGGAGACCACACCCCCCTCCCCACATCCCTCCCTCTGCCGGCTACGGGCCCCAGCGTGAAGGGTACGGGCCTCAGCGTCAAGGCTACGAGCTTCAGCGTGAAGGGTACGGGCTTCAGCCCGTACATGAATCCCATCAAATCGTTCCGGGCTTTAGCCCCCGAGGGATGCTCTTCGCGATTCCTGCGCGCCACCGCCCTGTTCCTCCTCGCCGCCTCTCTCTCCATCTGTCTCCATGCCCAACAGCTACCGAATGCCCACAACCTGGCCCAAAACGTCGACCGCCACTACAACCAGTTGCACTCGCTTCAAGCGGGCTTTACTGAGAGCTATGAAGGTCTGGGCATCCGGCGTACTGAGAGCGGGACCCTTTTCCTGCTCCAGCCCGGCCGCATGAAATGGCAATACAGCTCACCCCCCGGCAAGCTGTTTCTGCTCGACGGAAAATACGCCTGGTTCTACACTCGCGGCGACCCTCAAGTCCAGCGCATCCCCGCCAAGAAGCTGGATGACTTGCGTTCGCCCCTGCGCTTTCTGCTCGGCCACACCCAGCTTGAAAAGGAATTGAACAACCTCAAGGCAACCGCTGCCCCCAACGGGCGATTCATCCTCACCGGCCGTCCCAAGGGCCAGGAGAATCGAGTCAGCCGTCTCAGCCTCACCGTCACCGCCGACGGGACCATCACCGCCATCGAGGTGGAAGAGACCGACGGCGCGCTAACGCGTTTCACCTTTACCGGCGAGCAATCCAACGCCCCCGTCTCGCCCGCCGCATTTCACTTCACCCCGCCCCCCGGCGTCCCCGTTGTCGACGCGCTCCCGCCTGTCTAGCTCCGTTCAGCAATCGCGAGCTCAACTGAAGCCGGTGGTATACGATGTTCCTCGCCGTCTTTCGCTGGGCTGCTATCCTTCAGAGCCATTTGGAAGCATCTCTATTTCAGTTTTGGATCAACTGACCGGAATCGAACGCCAAGGGGTCGAGGAAAGGTTCAAAAGATAGACATCTCTCGTCGCACCGTGCTTAAGGCCACCGGCATGGCTGGCCTCGGGATCATCGTTCTCAGGTTCACCTACGCCCCTCACCGCTGCGCTACACTGACAAGTCCGCTGGTACAAGATATCGGGCAGACCATGGAAAATTAGAAATCCTGCTTGCCCGAATTCCTTCCAGCGCACCTCACATGCGAAGCGTGCTCCTTATCCTGAATGACCGCTTTTCAAGTTCGATAAATTACTCCACGAGATGCTCATGGTTATGAGCCGTTCAGTTGAAGGATTACCGGATGATCGGACAGCGTCAAGGTCACCGTGGAAACCCCCGTCAGTGTCGTAATCGCAGATGTGCCCGTCGTGGCGTCGTATTCCGACACGTTATAAGTGCCGCCAAGAACCACCGTGACGCTGTCCGAGGCTCCCGATCCAGGTATTTCCTCATCCCACACCGCTAGATAATACGTTCCATTGCTTTTTTGAAAGAGTAGATCGTGCACGGTTGACGGCTCGTTCGGAATTGAATAACCAAGCGAGCCGGGCGTAAAACTGGATGAGCGGTCTGCCAAAATCGTCGTGAAATTCTGCAGGTAAGTCGCTTGCGGCCTGAGACTGTAGTCGCTATTCACCAAACCGTAATTGTCGCCGTCATCTTTCAGATCGTAGAGGAAGGTGTAACTCCACCCATTCACGAACGCATCCAGAAAGAGGTCCATGTAATTGCCGCCGATTTGTGCGCCGGTAAGGCCATCTTGACCTTCGCTCCAGCCGGTTTCCGTGATAACCCTCGGCAGCGTCGCGACTTGGCTCGCGGAGTAACCCGTGTACCGCGGGGTCCAATTCGTTGCATTCACTGAGTATTCGTAGTTCCAGTAAAGTCCTACAACGCAGACCTTACCTGCCAGCGTCCAACTCGTGCTCTCGGAGTCCCACATCATGTTGGGGATAAAGGTACCGGGACAATCGTAGTTGTGCACATTCGCGTAATCGGCGTATTGTGTGCCGGCAGCCACCGTAAGAGTTGCGGCGTCCGGAGGATTTTTGGGAACTTGCAGGAATTGGAGTCCGACGTCGTTCGGCTCATATCCACCGAGCGACACATCCCAAACAGGATAGTTTGCCAGCACGGGATCGGCCTTGACCTGGCTGTAAAGAGCTTGTTGGAATTGCGCCACTGGCGTGAAGTAGGGTTCCGCAGTCAAACTCGATGTATCGCCGTTCCAGGTAACGGGCCAATAGGGGGGCTCATTGGGGCCCTCCACGGCCAATAGAATGCCCGCCTTCGCGTATTGTTCCCAAGTTTGGATGCTGGACGTCAAGTCGGTTTGGCCGTTGATACCGACGACACCCATATCGAATTTGGCGCCGGTCTGCTGGGAAAGTGAGATGAAGGTCGGAACGTAGCTGACACCATTGTTATCCCGGATGTTTCGGAAGCCGATCTGTTGCACCAGTCCGGCAACGTGGGATGGATCATCCCAGCCCAAACCTATATGAGTGTTTACGCCGATTGTATTCAGAAAATCATTGGCACGTGCCGCGGTTGTCCCACTCGGAGGGGGTTGAGGTTCGGAGGTAGAGTTGGAACCGCCACAACCTCCGTACACAAAGCCGGAAACGGCCAGAAGTACAAAAAAGAAACAACTTGAGAAATTGGTCTTTTTCATCTGCTCACTGACCCCTGTTCCCTGTTCTTCCTCACTCGTACCTTAGCGCCTCGATCGGGTCCAGGTTCGCCGCGCGAATCGCGGGAATCATCCCGCTCACCAGCCCCGTAATCGCCAGAATCACCGTGGCCACAATCACCGAAACCGGCGAAATCTTCAAGTAAATGTCCGCGACCTCGGCATGCTTGGCAATGGCGCTATAGAACGTGATCCGCCCCGCCGCCGCCGCCACCATGTAAGCCAACGCAATGCCGCCCACTCCGCCAATCCATGTGATGACGAACGCCTCTGCCAGAAATTGCAAAAGAATATGCTGTTTGCGCGCCCCCAGCGCTTTTTCCACGCCGATTTCGCGGGTGCGCTGCTGCACCGCCACCAGCATGATGTTCATCAATCCCACGCCTGCAATCCCCAGCGTCAACGCCCCCACCAGCGACAGCAGCACCTGCAATCCGATCGAGAGCACCTGAAACTCGTGCAGCCTGCTCAACAGGTTGAAGACATAGATCGCGCTATGGTCTAACGGGCGAAAATGGTGTGCCGCGCCCAGCGTCTCGCGCAGGCTCTTTTCCGCTAACTGGTAATCGCCGGAGTAGTTAAACCATATCTGGTCCAGATACTTGGTGTCCTTCAAATCGCTCATGGTACTGAAAGGCACATAGATCTGGCGGTTGCGGTCGCTGTTATCTCCTTCCTCAATTTTTGGCGTGAGTACGCCGATAATGGTGAACAGCACGCCATTCAGACGGATCGTCTCGCCCAGCGCCCATCCGCCTGAGAATAGCTTTGTCTTGGACTCCGACCCGATCACGCACACGTGGGCTCTCTCCTGGTCCTCAGCTCCAGTAAAGAACCGGCCCTGTTCCAGGTCCATCTTCCAGATGTCCTGAAAGCTTGGGCGGACGCCGTTCACCGTCCATGTATAGGTGTGCAGATCGTTCTGCACCGTCACATCTTTCCCCACCACGGCAGAGATATGAATGATGCCCGCAACGCTCGATTCAATACGATCGACATCGTCCGCGGTAAAGCGCACCACCGCGCCCGATTTCTCCCCACCGGCCTGTTCGCTCGTGCGCCCGGGCGACGTGCCGATGACATTCGTGCCGAATTGAGCAAAGATAGCCTCGATAGCCCGGCTGAAGCCCGCACCATAGGCCAGCAACAGCACCACCGTGGCAATGCCCCACGCCATGCCGATCATGGTGATGGCGGTGCGCCTCCGGTTGTAGACCATCGCTTCCCAGGCCTGGCTCAGAATGTCCCTGATCATGTTGCCCGCGTCCTTCCCATCTCGCCTTTTCCAGCACTAGCCCGCTAAATCGTTGACTCGCTACTCCTTCCGCAGCGCCTCCACGGGATCCATTTGCGCCGCCTTGCTGGCCGGATAGAGCCCCGCAGCCACCCCGCAAAGCGCCAGCGAACCCAGCGCCAGCGCGGCCGACCACGGCACCAGCCGTGGCGGGTCAAACCCCGGCATCTTGTCGGTCAGAAATGACTGCAGCACCGCCATGCACCCCCCTGCAATCACAATGCCCACCACCCCGCTGATCCCGGTCAGCAGCAACCCCTCCCAGAAAAACTGCTCCAGAATGCTGCGTTTGGTGGCGCCAATCGCTTTCAGCAGGCCTATCTCGTGGGTTCGTTCGGTCACTGACACCAGCATGATGTTGATAATGCCCACTGCACCCAGGCCAAGGGTCACAATACCCACGCCGCCCAGAAAGAGGTCCATGGCGTCGAAGATTGCCCCTACCATCTTTTCCTCTAGAACAGTGTCGAACTCATCGAAAGCGTCTTTGAGCGAAGGGTCGAAACCGTGTCGCTCGGCGATGACGCGGTGCACGGCTGCAACAGCGGCGGTTGAATCTCCCTTGACGGCTGGCTGGTACTCAATCGAGGTCAACGCATCTTGCGGTATGTTCTCGCCCTTCAGCGGGTAAAGCTCCTGCATGGTGGTGACCGGAATGTAGACCTTCTGGTCGTCGTAGTCGTTGTTGCCACGGCTGATCTTGCCCACTGAACCCACCACCGTGAATGCAGTCCCATTGATGGTGATGTTCTCGCCCAGCATGGTGCGGCCATTGAACAACAGGGTCGAGGCTTTAAAGCCCAGCACCGCAACGCGGCGCCGTTCAGCCACGTCGGCGCTATCGATAAACCGCCCTGTGCCCACCGGGACAAATCGCACCACCGTATAGTTTGGCTGAACGCCCGTCACGTGGCCTGAGGTATTAGCCCATTGGCTTACTTCGTACAGGTCAGAGCGCGCCAATTCAACCGTAACGGTGCGCAGTTCAGGCAGGTGGCTTACGGCGGCCGCGTCCTCCAGTGTGAGCTTGTAGGGGCGCATCCCTGTGTGCTGGTTAGCCAGCGCCGGAATCGTGGCGTTCGACATGAAGATCACGTCGTTGCCAAGAGTGGCCAACTGCTTGTGCTGGCCTGAACGGAAGCCCTCGCCCAGGCCCACCAGCACCAGCAGCGACCCCACTCCCCATGCGATTCCAAACATAGTTAGAAAGCTGCGCAGCTTATTGGCCGCGATAGCGCGGAAGACCTGGCCGAGAGTATCTTGAAAATTCCTCATGACGGTTCTGCGCCGCAAGCGAGTGTTTGAAGAACCATACGCACTAACCGCAACGTTGGTTCTTGCTGCCAACTGCCCCTGACGTCGATGGACTGCCAGCACAGGCCGAGTCCGCTGCATTCGTCAATTTCTAGTAAGTGTAGAACCCGCGCCCTGATTTGCGCCCCAGCCAACCGGCATCCACCATGCGCACCAGCAACGGGCATGGCCGGTACTTGGGATCGCCGAAGCCGTCCTGCAGAACCCGCAAAATGTCCACGCAGACATCCAGACCGATGAAATCGGCCAGGGTCAGTGGCCCCATCGGGTGGGCCATTCCAAGTTTGAAAACCCGGTCCACATCCTCCGCGCTGGCCACACCCTCCATCACAGCAAAAGCCGCCTCATTGATTAGCGGCATCAGCACGCGGTTTGAGACGAATCCCGGCGCGTCGTTGACCGCAACCGCCGTCTTGCCCAACCGGACAGCCAGCTCATGAACCGCGTCAAAGCTCGCATCACTCGTCGCGAGGCCGCGCACAATCTCCACCAGCGCCATCACCGGCACGGGATTGAAGAAGTGCATGCCGATCACCTGCGTCGGGCGCCGCGTCAGCGCCGCCAGCCGGGTAATCGAAATCGATGAAGTATTGGTGGCCAGAATAGCGCTCGCTGGCAGAATGTTGTCCAGCGCGCAAAAAATCTCCGCCTTCAGCTCGAAGCGCTCCGGGGCGGCTTCAATGGCGAATTCCGCCGCAGCCAGCGCCTCTCGGCTCGCACAGGTGGTAATTCGAGCCAGCGTCTGCTCTATTTCAGTTTCCGCAAGCGTGCCCTTGGCGGCCTCACGGCCCAGGTTGGCGCGAATCTGCCCCAGGGCGCGGTCCAGGAAGCGCTGCTCCACATCGCAAAGCAGCACCTTGAAGCCCGAACGCGCAAAAACATGCGCGATTCCAGACCCCATCGTGCCCGCGCCCACCACACCAACCGTCACAATCTCGGCCATTTGCGACCCCTCTCAGTGATGCAAGAGGGAGTGTAGCAGCCAACGTGTCTGTCTTTCCTCAAAGAGTTCTGAAGCATGCGACCAGACGGTCAAAGGCTTAAGAGCTAGTATCTTGTTCCTCAAGTTCACATCAAGAATGAGCTGTGATCCTGAGCGAACTTTGGCGCGGCTTTTTGTGCCAAACATAGTCGAAGGACCTGCGGCTGCTTTTGCATTTGCTGTTGCGTCGAATCCCGCTCTTGCACTAGCCAACTCCGCCGCAGCGGATCGCCACGCCATTGCGGCCCCACGGGCCCGCTTGTGACCCCAACCACAAGCCCATCCCCTCCCGCAGGTTATCCTGAATATTGAGTTCAGTGATTCATTCCGAGGTGTCTTCTTCGTGTCCACTTACAAGCATCCCCTGGTTCTAACCATCCTTGACGGATGGGGTTATCGCGCCGAAACCGCCAATAACGCCATTGCGCTGGCCAAAAAGCCTACCTACGACAAGCTGCTGCGCGAGTTTCCCAACACCCTGATCCAGGCCTCGGACCACTTTGTGGGCCTGCCTGACGGTCAGATGGGCAACAGCGAAGTCGGCCACATGAACATCGGCGCGGGTCGCATTGTGCAGATGGACATCACCCGCATCGACGCTGCCATTGCCTCCGGCGAGTTCGTTAAGAATCCCAACATCGTTCTGGCCATGAAGCGCGCGCGCGAGGCCGGTCGCCAACTGCATCTCATGGGCCTATGCTCCGACGGCGGCGTTCACTCGCAGCTTGAACACCTCTATGCGCTGCTCCGGACCGCGCGCGAGTACGGCCTGCACCGCGTCTTTGTCCATTGCTTCATGGATGGCCGCGACACACCTCCCTGCTCCGGCGCAGGCTACATCGGTCAGCTTGAACAGAAGATGCGCGAATACGGCGTGGGAAAGATTGCCTCTGTCCACGGCCGCTACTACGCCATGGACCGCGACAAGCGCTGGGAACGCGAGCGCAAGGCATTCGACGCCATGGTCACTGGCAAATCCGAGGGTGGCGCGTATCCCAATCCCGTGGCACGCATGACCGAGTGCTACAACAACGGCGTCACCGACGAGTTCATCATTCCTTTCGTGGTGGTGGATGCTGCTGGCAAACCTGTAGCCCAGATTCGCGACGAGGATGTTTGCATTAATTTCAACTTCCGCGCCGACCGTGCCCGCGAAATCACCCGTGTACTCACCCGTGAGAGCGGTTTGGCCAAGGGTGGCCGCGACCTGGATGGTTGGGAAGCGCTCGACCAGGTGATTCCCCGCTCCGAGATTCCCAAAAACCTCTACTACCTGTGCATGACGCAATACGACAAGCTCTACGAGCTGCCTCTCATCATGCCCCCGGAGTCGCTGGACAACATTCTCGCCAATGTCCTGGCTCAGCACAAACTGCGTAACCTGCGCGTGGCAGAGACTGAAAAGTTTGCCCACGTGACTTACTTCTTCAACGGCGGCATCGAGACTCCTTTCCCCGGCGAAGAGCGCGTGCTCATTCCCTCGCTGAAGGTTGCCACCTACGACCTGGCGCCGGAGATGAAGGCTGAGGCCATCGGCGACGCCATCGTCAAGGCTGTCAACGACACGGCCTTTGACCTCGTTGTGGCGAACTTTGCCAATGCCGATATGGTGGGCCACTCCGGCAAGCTGGAACCGACCATTCGCGCCATCGAGGCCGTGGACGCGCAGTTGGGCCGCATCTACAAGGCTGTCAAAGAGAAGAACGGCAGTTGGCTCATCACCGCCGATCATGGCAACGCCGAGATGATGGTGGACCCCGTCACCGGCGCTCCACACACCGCCCACACCACCAACCCGGTGCCCTTGATTTACGTTGCTGAAGACGCCCCCCACTATCGCCTTCGTCCTGACGGCTCCCTGCGCGACATCTCGCCCACGCTGCTCGCCCTCCTCAAGCTCGACGAGCCAAAGCAGATGACCGGCCACGACCTTCGCGTGCCCATCGCAAAGTAAATCCTGCCAGAACAGGAAGGCGAAGCCCGTTGCGGCTTCGCCTTTTCTGTTTCTGCACGATTCGGCGTGCTCCCTCCCGACTAATCCAAAATGATCGGCCACCCCAGGTCTCGCGCGCTGCCCCAAGTAAAATAAGCGCCGGGGGACTTACCCAATGGGTGAGAGCACATGCATGGCTTGCCAATCGTCCGGCCTCACTGTCTGGTTTACGCAGCTATCGAAGGCGGACGGCAGGCAGTATACCCTCCGTCGCTGTGGGTCCTGCGGCAGTGCTTTCGTGGTGCCTCGACCGGCGGCGGAATACCTGGCGGAATACTACACGGGCTCGGATTCATCGCATGCGGTTGCGGTGGACATCACCAATGTCGCTTCCAGCTATGAAAAAGTCTTGTCCGACGAGGCTGCATTCCCCAACTCTTCCGTCGATTCCGAACGAATCGCCCTCGCTTGCACTGGAATGTCGACAGGACGGAGATTCCTCGATATCGGTTCCGGCTACGGATTCTTCTCCCGTTCGGCGATGAAGCACGGCTTTGAAGTGACCGCAGTTGAGCCTACCGAAATCTGCCGTAAGATCTTCAAATTGATGAATGGGTTCGAACCGATTCCCAGTATGCTCTCCGATGAATTTACTCAAGGGCACACTGGAGGCTTCGATGTAATTCTGATGAGCCAGGTACTTGAACATATTCCCGATCTTGACAATATCTTGAAAAGCCTCTCAACGCTGCTGGCCGCCAATGGCGTTATTGTGATCGCCGTACCCCATTTTGGTTCCTGGCTTTCGCGCGCTCAGGGCAGGAACGATATGTTCATCGTGCCCCCGGAGCACTTGAACTTCTTCAGCCGGGCGGGACTCATCGCTTTGTTTCAGAGGCATGGATTCATGTGTCGCAAGCTCCACACCGTCAGTAGGGTTAACGTTAAGCGAGTTGCCCGCAGGATCCCGATTCCGGTGCTGGGCACGATGGTGGCCAGGAGCATTCTGGCAGCCATGCGATTAAGCGATCATGCCGGCAGAGGTATGTTCCTCAACGCATATTTTTCAAGGCAAAATTCTCCGCGCGAAGTTGCGGAGTAGGTGGGCGTGTGGCCCCACTCATGGATCCTGGTCCCGCAAAACACTCTGTGCCCCATTCGTCGCGGCCTTATCGCGATGAGTGGGTATCTTGAGACCTTGCCGAGTGCCCCACCCTTGACCCAACTATAGAAATGGGTTCCCCATCCTTCGCTTTCTTCTAGCGAAGAGTGGGTGATCACGAAGCTTCAACTCTCTCGACCGTTGCTTCTTGTAAGCCACGCCGGAAGGAACCTTGAACTATACTTACGACGCGGCGGGGCACGTGGCGAGCATCACTTCCTCCAACACGAACGGGGCGTCGATGGCCTACACTTACGACGACCTCAACCGGCTCGGCACGGTGGTGGACAGCCGGCTGGGAACGACCACGTACGCGTACGATCCGGCCAACAACGTCACCACGGCGACATATCCCAACAGCTTCCAGACCATCTACACCTACGATGAGTTGAATCGCATTACCGCCCAAGCCTCCCAGGTCTCTGGCTACACTTACCAACTGGGACCGACGGGCAACCGCACCAGCGCATCCGAGTACAGCGGCCGCCAGGTCACCTGGAGTTACGACGGCATTTACCGGCTCACGAATGAGACCATCACCAACGCGCCGAACAATAAGAACGGCACGGTGGCGTACGGGCTCGATCCGGTGGGTAACCGGCAGTCGGAGAATTCGTCGTTGTCCGGCGTTCCCTCGGGAAGCTTCGGTTTCAATGCGGACGACGAGCTTTCAACGGAGAGCTACGACCAGGACGGCAACACGCTTGCCACGGGCGGCAAGACCTTCGCCTACGACTCGCAAAACCATCTGCTTTCGATGGGCAGCACCGTTGGCCTGGTCTATGACGGCGACGGCAACCGCGTGAAGAAGATCGCCAGCAGCGGCACGACGACCTATCTGGTGGACGACCTGAACCCGACGGGATATCCCCAGGTGATCGATGAACTGACCGGCGCAACGGTTACGCGAACCTACACCTACGGTCTGCAGCGCATCAGCCAGGATCAGGTCATCTCGAACACCTGGACGCCGAGCTTCTACGGGTATGACGGCGGCGGAAATGTGCGGCAGTTGACGAATTCTGCCGGCGCAATCACCGATACCTACGATTACGACGCTTTCGGAAACAAGGTCAATTCAACAGGAACAACGCCCAACAACTATCTGTATCGCGGCGAACAGTTCGACCCCGACCTGGGCCTCTACTACCTCCGCGCCAGATATTACAACCCCCTGACCGGAAGGTTCATGAGTCGCGATCCGAACGATCCGCAGCCCTTCAATTCCGACGGCAATCCAACGGACCCGAAGGCACTGCACAAGTACCTGTATGCAAATGGCGATCCAATTAATGATATTGACCCATCCGGAAAGGGAGCATTTGCCGAGTGGCTCGGAACCAACCTAAGAGTCCAAGTCGAAACTATCCAGTGGGCGTGGCAGTTCAGGAAAGAAGTCGGCGCTGTTCTCGGCGTGAGTTCATGTGTACTTGCCGTCGTGGATTCGTTCGACAACCACCCTTCCAAAGTAGGTCTGGCTGCATTGATTACAGGGTGCGTTTCGTTGGTCGGATTATGACCGTCTTTTCACTGTAAGGCTTAGGCCTTTGCAGCACGCAATCGGCGGAAGGGAGATGCAACAATGTTCATGCGGAATTGGCGAGCCATCATCATAGTTCTCTGTTTGCTCCTTAGCGTAATTCTCATCGGGAGAGATCTTTGGATCTCTCCCAGCAAAGAGGCGTTTTCCCGGGATATGCCCTATGTCGCTGGTATCGCGTTGGGCGGGATACTCCTTTGGCTCGGGAATAAGTCTCAATTCTTTAAGAGTGTTGGAGCATTGGCGGGAACCGTTGGAGCTGGATTGATTGGCATTCAGTCTTGGTTTCGTGGACGGGAAATAGCTGCATTTTTATATTTGGCTCTCAGTGTTTTATTCCTTTCCTTCTTAATCAGTTTGATCTGGAGAAGGACAAGAACGCGTAAGTCGGATTTCAAAGATGCAAGCGGGGCGGGTGGCCCGGCCTAGCCCGACCACAAATCGGGGTGCCCCGTCCTAGCTCCGCTAGGGCGGGATGGATGTCGTCCTCATCACGGACACCCTGTACCAAGCCAGTTTGCAGAAAATAACCCGCTCCGGCTGCACAATCGAAATGAGGGAATGAGCGGTCAGGGATGTGAACGGCTTAAATTCGGATGGGTACCCACCCCCCTCCCCCTCCAAAACCCCTAACTGGAGGGGTAGTTTCTCCAGCAACCTGAATGCAATGAACAGTTTGGAAATTACCCCCATGTACTCATCGGTAAACAGAACCCTCTGATTTTTCCCTGTTTTTGGCCCCAAACCGCCTCGAAATCTCAGAGAATGGCGTAGTCGAGGCCACTTCACACAAGTTGCCGCGACTAGCAGAGCGGGAATCAAGCTTTGGTCTTTGTCCGTGGGATGCTGATCTCCGCCAAGTGGTAGCATCGAACCTGACAGATGCATACAAAAAGCCTGAAAATTATCCCCCTCGGCGGACTAGGCGAGTTCGGCATGAACTGCCTCGCGCTTCGCTGGGAAGATGACATTATCGTGATCGACGGCGGGCTCATGTTTCCCGAGTCAGAGCTGCTGGGTGTGGACGTCGTTGTCCCCGACATCACCTACCTCATTGAGAACAAGGCCTGTGTCCGGGCTATCATCCTCACCCACGGCCACCAGGACCACATCGGCGGCCTCTCCTGGATTCTCAGCGAGCTCAAGGTCCCGGTCTACGGCACCGAGTTCACCTTGGCCTACGTCGAGGGCAACCTCGAAGAGAACCAATTGCTCGACGAAACCGAGCTCATCGAGATCACGCCCAAAGAGAAGTTCACCATCGGCCCTTTCACCATCGAGCCCATCCACGTCACCCACTCGCTGGTCGATTGTGTGGCCCTGGCCATCGACACTCCGGTCGGCGTCGTCATCCACACCGGCGACTTCAAGATCGATCTCTCCCCGCTGGACGACAAGCCCTTCGACCTGCATACCTTCGCCGAATACGGCAAGCGCGGCGTCCTCGCCCTGCTCCAGGACTCGACCAACGTCGAGCGCTCCGGCTACACGCCCGGCGAACGCGCAGTGATCCCCCGCCTGGACGAGATCTTTTCCCGCGCCAAAAAGAAACTCTTCTTCAGTTGCTTCTCGTCCTCCATCTATCGCATTCGCATCGCCATGGATTTGGCCCGTTCCCACGGACGCAAAGTGGCTGTCGTGGGCCGTTCCATGATGGAAAGCACCGAGATTGCGCAGGACTTTGGCTACCTGAACCTGCCGCCGGGCCTGGTCATCAATCCCGGCCAGATGCGCGACTTCCCTCCCGAGCAATTGATGGTGCTTATCAGCGGCACCCAGGGCGAGCCCATGAGCGCGCTCAGCCGAGCCGCCGTGGACAACCACAAACATGCCCACATCGATGCCGGTGACACCGTAATTCTCAGTTCCCGCATCATCCCCGGCAACGAAAAAAGCATCTTCCGCGTCATCGACCATCTCTACCGCCGTGATGCCAACGTGATCTGCGACGATGGCTCGAGCGGCCTGATTCATGTCAGCGGCCACGGCAGCCAGGAAGAGATGCGCCTGCTCATCAACCTCGTCCGGCCCAAGTTCTTTATCCCCGTACACGGCGACTACCGCTACCTACGTCACCACGCAAACATAGCCATGGAGACCGGCGCCGTGGAGCACGCCATCGTGATTGAAGATGGCGACGTCCTCGAACTCGACCAGAACGACGCGCGCCAGAAAGACAAAGTTACCGCCGGCCGCGTGCTCATCGATTCCGGTTCCACCAACGATGTGGTGGAAGACCTCGTGATTCGTGATCGTCGCATTCTCAGCGAGGATGGCATCGTTCTCGCCGTGCTGGCCATCAACAAACGCACCGGCAAAGTGGACCGCACACCCGAGGTGGTCATGCGCGGCTTTGGCGGCGCAGACATCACAGACCAGGCACGCGAAGCGGTCCTCAAGACCCTCGACAGTCTCACCGGCGAGGAGAAAACCGACTACGGCATGGTCAAGGAGAAGGTGCGTGTGGAATTAAAGCGCCTGGTCCAGAAAACCACCGGTCGCCGCCCGCTTATCCTACCCGTCATCATGGAGGTCTGAAGGCGCACACAAGAGTCTTCTCCACATTGCCCGCCGCCGGGCGCGCCGCAAACTCCACGTTGGAGCCATAACTACAATGACCGCTCTCACTGATTCCCTGGTCTCCCTCGCGACCATTCGCTCCGCCGCCGCCCGCATCGCCGGCATCGCCGTCAAAACCCCGCTCATCGAAGCGGCGTTTCCCGGCATCTCCGGCTATGGAACCGGCAAAAGAATCTGGCTAAAAGCGGAAAGCCTGCAGCCCATTGGCGCCTTCAAAATTCGCGGCGCGGCCAACAAGATTCTCCAGCTTTCTGCTGCCGAAATCGCCCGTGGAGTCATCACCTACTCTAGCGGCAACCACGCCCAGGGTGTGGCATATGCCGCCCGCGAAGTCGGAGCCAGAGCCGTCATCGTCATGCCGTCCAACGCCCCCGCAATCAAGCGCTCCGCGACTCTCGCATTGGGAGCTGAAGTCGTCGATGTGGGCCTGGCCTCCAGCGAGCGCCTCGCTGTCGCTGAACAGCTTGTGCGGGAACATGGCTACGTGGTTGTCCCGCCCTACGACGACGAGCAAATCATCGCTGGCCAGGCCACCTGCGGCCTGGAGATCGTCGAAGCCCTACCCGATGTGGACCTGGTGCTTTCCCCCGTGAGTGGTGGCGGCTTGCTCAGCGGCGTGGCCGCAGCGGTCAAGCAGCTGCGGCCCCAGGCACATGTCTTCGGCGTCGAGCCGGAACTCGCAGCCGATACGGCTGAGAGCTTTCGCACTGGCTCCATCGTCACTTGGCCGGCCGAGTTGACGAGCCGCACCATCGCCGATGGTCTGCGAACGCAGAGCGTGGGCCAGCGCAACTTCGCCCACATTCAGGCGTTTGTCGAAGGCATCATCACTGTTACAGAAGCTGAGATTCGAGCCGCGATGCGCGCCATCGTGGCCACCACGCGCCTGGTTCCCGAGCCCAGCGGAGCGGTAGCCGCAGCAGCCCTGCTCTTCCATTCCGATCAGCTTCCCGCCTACACCAGGGCTGTTGCCGTGGTCAGTGGTGGCAACGTAGCGCCCGAGTTCCTGGCCGAAGTGCTCACTGAACACAAATTGTAACGTCGTTGAACTATGATTTTCCCAGTGATGAAACTTCGTACTTTCACGCGTCGAAGCCTCGCACTTGGCTTGGCCCTTGCCTGTGCTGCCGTGTCAGCGCAAGGCCAAAAGAAGCAGGAGCCGGTAAAGCCCATGGCCGGTCCGCGGGCAACACCCCTGCGCATTACGTGGCTTTACATCTCGCCTGACACTGGCGCGCAAAAAGTCGACCGGGTACAGATTGGCCGCGAGATGGTGGTTGCCGAAAAGAGCGGCCCGTGGATTCGTGTTTACGCCAATACCGACATTGAAGAAGAGCATCAGAGCGACACTCCCATCTTCGGCAGCAATGAGACACCGCCGCCCATCTCCGGCTGGATGCAGGCCAAAGGGGTCGTGATCGAGGACACCCCAAATGGGGACCAGGTGCTGATGGGCGAAGCGGCCAACCAGGAAGCGCTGGCTTCCGATCCCCGTGGTCCGGCCAATGCCGCCCGCAGCGCGCGGCTCCTTTATCGCCGGCTGGTGGAGATGTTTCCCAAATCGCCGTTGATCGCCCAGGCTGCATGGAGAGCGGCAGATATTCTGTGGCAGATACAAAAAGCCGATGCCTCCACGCGCCCCTCGGCCAAGGAGCGCGAGGCATACCTGCGCGACCAGATGGATGAAGATGAACTGAAGAAGGTAATCAAGTACTATCCACACACCCGCGAGGCCGACTTGGCGGCTTTCGAACTTATTGACAACAAGCTCTGCGGCGACTGGCAAGGCTCGCCCAAGTGCCCTGAGAAGGAATCGGATTACTACGAGAAGTATGCGTCGGAGCATCCTGACGGACCACGCACGGCGCAGGCGCTCTATCTGGCCGTTTACCGCCAGGCAGCGCTGGCCGATATGGAAGCCGCCGATGGCAACGACAAGAAGAAGGACGATGCCCACAACCACGCCCGCGACCTGGCCGCCCGGCTCAAGGACAAGTTTCCGCAATCGGACTTTACATGGCGCGCAGCTGCTCTCGTGTACAAATTGGATCAGGGTGTTCCCGTCTATGGCATCGACCAGGAGTAGAAGCCTCAGCAGCGTCAATCGGTTGCCCGCATATTCACAGTTAATATCGGAGGTTTTTTGAACGTCTACGTGCAGTCTATTTTGTTGGGTATTGTGGAGGGCTTGACCGAATTTCTGCCGGTGAGCTCGACAGCACATTTGCGCATTACTGAAGCACTGTTGAAGATTCCACTCGATGATGCCTATTGGAAGATGTACACCATCGTCATCCAGGCAGGCGCCATAATGGCCTTGTTGCTCCTCTTTTTGGAGCGCATTGTCGGCTTCATGCGCACCTTTCCCAAGGGCGAAAATGGCGACCGAACCTGGCTCACTCATCCCCTTTCGCTGACTATCGTCGCATTTATCTTTACTTCGATTCCCGCGCTTCTACTGAAGAAGTGGAGCGACAGGAACCTCGGCAGCCTGACCGTGATTGCACTGGCGCTGCTCATCGGCGGCATCGTAATGTGGATTGTGGATGTCAGGTCTGATCGCTACGAACCCACCACGACGCACGTAGAGGAGATGAGCCTGGGCCACTCCATCTGGATCGGCCTCTGCCAGTCGCTCTCGGCCATCTTCCCAGGCACATCGCGCTCCATGTCTACCATTGCCGCGGGCCAGCTTGTGGGCCTCGATCGTTCCTCCGCTCTCGAATTCAGCTTTCTGCTCTCTATTCCGACCATGCTCGCCGCCACCGCGTACGATCTGCTCAAAGAGATTCACCCCGGCAAGGTAGCCCAGGCCGCCGGTACCGCCAGCGCCCACGTGGCGATGAATGGCGACCGCTGGATTGTGTTGGCCATCGGCTTTGTGGTCTCGTTCATCGTGGCTCTGGGCGTGGTCGAGTGGTTTCTGATGTGGGTGCGCCGGCACGGGTTCACCGTTTTCGCCATCTATCGAATTCTCCTGGGTGTGGTCCTGTTGATCTGGGGCAGTCGGCTTGTCGGTTGATTTGCGCCACTACATTCGATTCGAGGCCAAGTCCAACCTCTCCCACCCGGCATAACAAAACTCCATTTGCCGGACTGCAAGCCGCCCATCCAGATGGGAATAATGGACTTGGCGCCTTTGAGATGTACTTCGCTGCCTTTCCAGGCTTCTGTTTAACCGGCGGCCATCGAGAACTGACCATCGATGCTTGAAAACTGACAGCTGAACCGGGGGTCCACATCAAGGTTCCCCCTGCTTTGTTTTTGCCCAAATCCCAGCGTCGCAACAGGGATAATAAAGGCTGCTCTGGGGTTTTCTGTCCGCTCCGGCGGTTCGTTCGCGCCTCTAGCGGCGTCCAGCGAGCGGAGGCGTTCCCCTCATGAAACCCATTCCGATTGCTCTGTCGCCGACGCGCAACCGCGCCCTTAACGTGTTTCTGGGGCTTGTACTGGCGCTGGTCTCGGCCCTCCTTCTTCTCGCCCTTGCTACCTATCATCCGTCTGACCCTTCGCTGAACACGGCCACTGACTCCGCGCTGCCGCACGATGTGCACAATTGGATCGGCCTTTTTGGCGCATGGCTGAGCGACTTGCTGCTCCAGGTGCTCGGCCTCACCGCCTTTATGGTGCCGCTTTGGCTTGGCGGCCTGGGTTGGAGTTGGATGCGTTCCCGTTCGGGTGGTTCAGTGTG
Source organism: uncultured Occallatibacter sp. (assembly GCA_964396795.1). Taxonomy (GTDB): domain Bacteria; phylum Acidobacteriota; class Terriglobia; order Terriglobales; family Acidobacteriaceae; genus Telmatobacter. The sequence goes on from CAYNGB010000005.1 coordinate 76,691, forward strand.
GCTCCGCTGGGCTGGCTGCCTGCTGGCCGTTGTCTTCGTGCCCACCGTCTTCGGGTTGCTGCCCTGGCATTGGCGCTGGTTGCATGCGGTCCCGGTGGAAGGCGTGATAGGCCGGCTTGTTGCAGGCACGCTGGTCGTCTACCTCAACGTGCAGGGCGCATGGTTGGTGGCCGCCGTGCTCGCTGCCGCGGGCGTCTACTTCGCTTCCGCAGTCAGCTTCTGGGCTCTCAAGCAGGCCGTTGAGGACAACTGGGTGCGGGGAATGGCCTGGAACGACCGTTGGCGCAACTGGCGTCAGGATCGCGCCGAACGAAAGGCCGAACTCCAGGCGGATCGTGACCAGCAAAACTCACCTGGCCCGGAACAGCACCTTTTCTCCGGCGCCATCTCAGCCGACGCTCCCAATCCGGACTCAATCACTCCGGTCCGTCGACCCGGCTGGTTTGCCTCCTTCTTTGGCCGCCACGAGCGCCCTGCCGAACTGGATCCGGTGGACGAGATTCCAGCGTTCCAGCGTGCCGCCGCACAGACTGCCGAGGAGCCGATTCCCACCCGCCGGTCCAGCATCTGGGAGCGCTCGGCAGCCGAGGCGACGGTTACCCCCATTACGGCCCCTCCTGCTGCCCCGGTTCCTGTTCCCGCAGCCATCCCGCAAGCCGCGCCGCGCCTGGTTGAGATGCGGCCTCCTGCCCGCCCGGTGGCTGCTGACCCACCCCCGGCCCCGGCCGCGCCCACACTCTCCCCGTCGGAGATCGCTATCCATGGGCGCGCTGACGCCGAAGTCCGTACCGTAACCATGGCGCCAAAGAATCTGAGCGGCTTCAAGCTCCCTTCCAGCACTCTGCTCAACGCCGGCTCCGGTCCGCAGGCGGTTCGTGAGGACGAGTTGCGCGAGGAAGCCAAAGTGTTGGTGGAAAAATGCGCCGAGTTCGATGTCCGCGGCCAAGTCGTCCAGATCAATCCAGGACCCATGGTGACCACCTATGAATTCAAGCCCGAAGCCGGCGTTAAATACAGCCGCGTGACCGGACTGGCAGAGGACCTGTGCCTGGCGATGCGCGCTGAAAGCATTCTCATCGAGCGCATGGCCGGCAAAAGCACCGTCGGCATTCAAGTGCCCAACCGCGACCGCGAAACCATCCACCTGCGCGACGTGCTGGAATCCGAGACCTTCCACAAGGCCAAGTCCCGTCTAACACTGGCCATGGGCAAGGACATCAACGGCCGCATCGTCACTGCCGATCTATCTTCAATGCCCCACGTGCTCATCGCCGGCTCAACGGGCTCTGGCAAGTCGGTGGCCATCAACGCCATGATTATGAGCCTGCTCTTTCGCACCACTCCCTCGCAGGTTCGGCTCATCCTGGTGGACCCGAAGCGAGTGGAACTGGGAATGTATGAAGGGATCCCTCACCTTTTCACGCCCATCATCACCGAGCCCAAGCTGGCCGCGAATGCGCTGCGGAATGCCGTCCGCGAGATGGAGCGCCGCCTGAAGTTGCTGGCCAGCCGCAGCGTGCGCAATATCGACCAGTACAACAAGCTATTTGAGGGCACTATGCCTTCGCTCTTCGCCGAGGGCGAAGACGAGGAGCCGCTGCCTTACATCGTCATCATCATCGACGAGTTGGCTGACCTGATGATGCTTGACCGCGCCAACGTCGAGGAATCCATTACCCGCCTCGCGCAGATGGCTCGCGCTGTGGGCATTCACCTCATCCTGGCCACGCAGCGCCCCAGCGTGGACGTCATTACCGGTCTCATCAAGGCGAATATTCCCACCCGCATCAGCTTCCGCCTGGCCACCAAGGTGGATTCCCGCACTATCCTGGATACCAATGGGGCTGAGGCGCTCTTGGGCCGAGGGGACATGCTCTTTCTGCCCCCCGGCACCAGTCGCTTGATGCGGCTGCACGCACCCTATGTGAGTGAAAAGGAGACTGCAGCGGTAGTCGGTTTCTGGAAGGACCAGGGAATGGCTGAATACGTCGAGGGCTTTCTGGAGTCGCCCCGGGACGAGAGGCCCAGCGTGGACGGCTCCAATAGCGACCCCGACGAAAATGACACAATGTTCGATGATGCTGTGCGGCTGGTCTTCGAGTTCGGCAAGGCGTCCACTTCGCTGCTACAGCGTCGACTGCGCATCGGCTATGGCCGAGCTGCCCACCTGATAGATCTTATGGAACGTGATGGCCTGGTCGGACCGGCGGACGGCTCACGCCCCCGCGAACTGCTGAAGGCTCCCGGCTGGCTTCACGAGGTCGCCACCACCAATGAGTAACGCCGGAGGCAGCCCGGCAAAGAAAGACTGGGTTGATGCTTGGCATAAACGATAGACGCGAACTTCCGACTTTACTGCTGATCGACGACGATCTGGTCAGCCGCGAGGTAATCGCCACCATTCTCACTCTGCACGGCTACATAGTACACACTGCGGCGGACGGCGCCGCGGCGCTGGAGATGCTGGATTCCGGCGAGTGTGCGCCGGGGGCCATCCTGATGGATACGCAGTTGCCCGGTCTGAGCGGGTTGGCGCTAATCGAGCAACTCCGCACCCGCGGAAAAGCCATTATTTTCGCTATTAGCGGCAGCCCTGCTCCTGATGACCTGGTGGCCGCCGCCGACGGCTTTCTACTCAAGCCTTTTGCCCCGGAAACACTGCAACGGCTTCTGGAAGAACGGAATCCGGAGCCGGTAGTGCCTCCCCCGGATGCCACCGAGCCGGCGGTGAACCCGGAGACGCTGGCCCAATTTCGCCAGCTGATGCCGGAGCCCACAGTGCGTGAAATCTACGTGGCTGTGATGGCTGATCTTAAGAAGCGAATTGTCGCGTTGGAGGCCGCCTTGAAGGTGGGCGATGTCGCCGAGATACGCCGCATCGGGCATACAATCAAGGGCGGCTGTGGCATGGCCGGCGCTATGCGGGTTTCGCGTCTCGGCGCTTTACTTGAGTCTGAGAGTGATCAATTGGATAACTGCGCCGCGGTGCTTTCCGAATTACGCAGCGCCATTCAGGATTTGGAGCGTATGCTGAATGCAGAATTCCCTGCCTAGGGGGTGCGCGGAGCAGTGAGCCGCGACGTTGAATTGTGAAGCATCGCCGGTTCGTGCGAAGAGCACCTGGCAAGGGTGCCGCTGTAGAATCCGGCCATGGAGGCTAGTCGCTCAGGTGGAACACCCAATCCGTATCGTATTGGCAGACGACCATCCCGTGGTCCGCATTGGTGTGCGCAACATGCTCACCCAGCACGCCGGCTTTGAAGTGGTAGGCGAGGCAGACGACGGTGACGAGGCTATCACTCAGACCCTCGAACTCAAGCCGGACATACTGCTGCTTGATGTGGCCATGCCCCGACTGCCGGGGCTGGAGGCCATGCGCGCCATCATGAGTGGTTCGCCGACGGTGAAGATTCTGCTCCTTACCTCGACCATTACCACTCAGCAGATCATCGAGGCGCTGCACATCGGCGCGCGCGGCATCGTGCTCAAAGACGCCTTGGCCGGCGCTCTGCAGACCGCTATCCAAACTGTGATCGCCGGAGACTATTGGATCGGCGGCAAGCGCGTAGTTAACCTGGTCTCAGCCCTGCATGAACTTATGCAGCAAGCGGCTGCGCCACCCCACCGGAGCTACGGCCTTACCCCTCGCGAGATTGAGGTTGTCGGCTGCATTGTGGAAGGATGTAGCAACCGCGATATTGCCAAACAGTTCACGCTCAGCGAGGAGACCGTCAAACGTCACTTGTCGAACATCTTTGACAAGACTGGCGTTTCCACTCGCCTCGAGCTGGCCCTGTTTGCCATCGCTCATCACCTGGTCACCCCTCCGCAGTAGCGCCTGCGCTTCGGCCGCCGGCGTACCCGGCGGTCAAAGAAGAAACCGTTTCGCCAAGCTGTTCAGTAGGTCATCCGTGCTTTCGCAGACACCGCTATGTACAGGCGACGGCTGGATGATCGTGCTGCGCGGAGAAATCAGCCAGTGGAACCGTTCGCGCTGCGATAGCCGGGCGACGGGACCCGCAGCCGGGTCGCCCTCACAGATGCGGGGGATTGCATCAAGGTGCTTCTTCACCAGCCTCACATCGGCTGCGGGCCACACGGCTTTGAGGCGATCGGCGTCAAGTTGAATGCGGGCCGCAAGGTAACGCTTTTCCAGGCAGAAAACGACGATTCCTGCGTTGATAAACTCCTGCCGCTCCACGCGCGGCACCACGCGCAAGATAGCGTAATCAAACGAGGCGGGAGTGGGCACGAATCGCCTCCTGTTCGAAGATATCCGATGCCGCCAATCGCCGGATGAAAAAATCCAGGTAGCCGGTCCGCCGCTGTCCTACACTCAAGACGCCCGGAATACTCTCCAGCCACTCGTCTGGGACCATATTGACAATTCCCGTCAGGACCTCGCGCGGTAACTGTTCGTGTGCGATTGCCGCCGCCTCTTCAATCTCTGTCGCCCACGGCAGCAGGATGTGCTGGCCAATCTCAGAGAAGGGCGACTCAATCTTCTTCTGCAAGGAGGGCCAATCGTGGTGAAAGAACAGGGCTGCTCCATGGTCGATGAGGTAGAGCTTTCGATGCCACAGCAGCAGATTGGCATTCTTGGGCGTGCGGTCCACATTCTGGGTGAAGGCGTCGAACCACACTGCCAGCGAAGCTTCCGCCGCCGGTGCCGAGTCGCGCGCCGCAGGATCGAACATCGTGGATCCGGGTAGATAGTCGAGGGCGAGATTCATTCCGGCGCTTGCCTTCAACAGTTGACGGATCTCGTAGTCCGGCTCGTTTCGGCCCAACGCCGCGTCGATCTCGATAAACACAATCTCCGGCACGCGCAGGCCGAGCGCGCGGCCAATCTCTCCCGCGATCAACTCCGCAATCAGCGCCAGGATTCCCTGCCCCGCTCCGCGAAACTTCACCACGTACAACCCATCATCGTCAGCCTCGACGATGGCGGGCAATGAACCTCCCTCTCGCAGGGGAACCACATACCGTGTTGCGTGTACAGTGCGGACCATTAGATTACCAGTTTAATTGCCCAGCTCTGAGGCACTCGAATCAAGCAGCGAATTTGGAAAGAATAGGCAACGGGCTTAAATTGGTCATCGAGGAGTTTTCACGATGAGGATAGCTTTTCTGGGGCTCGGCAAGATGGGGTTGCCGATGGCGCGACGGCTGCTGGTCACCGAGCACAATCTCATGATCTGGAACCGTACCCGCGGGCGGGCTGATGCACTGGCCAGCCACGGCGCAGCAGTGGCCGCCACGCCTGCTCAGGCTGTGCGCACTGTCGATGTCGTACTCACCTCGCTTTTTGATGACGAGGCGCATGAGGAAGTCCTCTTCGGCCCCGACGGAGTTCTCGATTCTCTGCCAGCCGGCGCGCTGCACATCTCGCTTTCCACCATAAGTGTGGCGCTCTCTGAGCGGCTGGCTGCAGAGCACGCTCGCCGCAGCCAGCTTTTTGTCGCGGCGCCGGTTTTTGGCCGTCCCAACGTGGCTGAAGAAGGCCGCCTGTGGGTTATCGTTGCCGGAGCCGATGCAGCCGTTTCTCTCGCTCGTCCATTGATCGAGACGTTCTCGAGGGGCATCTCCGTTGTGGGGAAGGAGCCGCGCCAGGCCCACGCGCTCAAACTAGGCGGAAACTTCCTTATCAGCGCCATGATCCACTCGCTGAGCGAGGCATTTGTCTATGTTGAGTCGCAGGGTATTTTGCCGGAAGTGTTCCTTGAGGCCATCAACAGCGCGCTCTTCCAGTCGTCTTTCTATGCTGCCTATGGCAAAGTAATGCTGCACCCGCCCCTGGAACCTGGAGCGACCATCGAACTGGGAGCCAAAGACAACCGCCTTTTGCGCGAGGCGGCAGCCAGCTGCGGCAGCAATCTGAGCCTTGCCGACAATCTGGCGAGAATCTTCGATGATGCTCGCCAAACAGGACTCGGCGGCGAAGACTGGGCAGTGGGACAGTACAAAATGGCGCAGCGGCGCGGAGCCGCTGCCAACTGATCTGGCCACGCGCAATGTGAATGGGTCTTCCTCGTGTCCGCGGAACATGCAGGAACAAGCACAAAAAGAGTGGTGGCTGCGATCACTAACTGCACTTGTACGATTGGGTAGGATGGTGCCATGAACCTCAAAGGAAAAATTGTCTTCGTCACCGGAGCGTCCTCCGGCATAGGCGCCGCCACTGCTTTGGCTTTTGCGGCCGAGGGTGCTCGGCTGCTGCTGGCTGCCCGCCGCGCGGGCAAGCTAGCCGAGGTCGCCTCACTCGCCATGGAGCGCGGTGCGCCCGCCGTTCACTCCATCGACCTGGATGTCCGCGACCATCGCGCCGTGCAACAAGCCATCGATGACCTGCCCGCGGCGTGGGCGGAGATCGACATCCTGGTCAACAACGCAGGCCTCAGCCGCGGTCTTGAAAAACTCTACATGGGCAGGATTCAGGACTGGGACGAGATGATCGACACCAACGTAAAGGGGTTGCTCTATGTGACCCGCGCCGTCGTACCGGGCATGATAGTCCGTGGCCACGGTCACGTGATCAACCTGGGCTCTACGGCCGGTGAAATGACTTATCCGAATGGCGCTGTCTACTGCGCCAGCAAGGCCGCCGAACGGGCCATCAACGATGGCCTGCGCCAGGATGTGCTGGGAACCCCAGTGCGCGTCACCAGCGTGGATCCCGGAATGGTAGAGACTGATTTCAGCCTGGTGCGCTTCCACGGAGACACGGAACGGGCCGAGAAGGTCTACAAGGGAATTAAGCCCTTGGCTGCAGAAGATGTTGCCGATGCGATTGTCTGGGCCGCCAGCCGCCCAGCCCACGTAAACATTGCGCGCGTAGTGCTTACTACGGTGCACCAGGCGAATTCCCTGCTCTTCCACCGCGAGAGCTGACCGGGCAAGGGAAGAACTCAGCCAGGTCTGGCGAAATTAGCCTAATGCCTCGATCTGCGCCTCAATCTGAGCCAGGGCGGCTTCCAGGGCGGTGCGGCGCGCCGGGTTTGAGGTCTTTTGTGACAAAATGTTTTCGCGTTGCAGGTCTAACGCTTGCCTTTGACGCTCGTGAGCGGCACGTTTCAGGTCGGCTTGGCGTCGCTGCTCTTCGTTCACAAAGCCGTTACCATGTTTCGCTTCCGGTTGCTGCAAGGCACTCGCCATCTGTTCCTCCACGGATTTACTTTCCCAACCACGGGCCATATCTTCATTCTACGGGTGCATCACTGCCGCGCATCCCGCAAAGCGGCCCGCTGCCCCCGCGAAAGGCCGGAGGACTGCTTATGCGCGTTGCACAGATTGCCGCGTTCGGCATTGATTCTTTAAGGTTTGTGGAACAACCCACGCCCCAACCGGGTCCGGGCGAGTTGCTGATCAAGATACATGCAATTTCCTTCAATTATCGCGATCTGATGGTGATCAAGGGTCTCTATAACCCTAAAATGCGCCTGCCGCGCATCCCCTGCTCTGACGGCGCAGGAGAAGTGGCAGCCATAGGCGAGGGCGTCACGGCCTTCAAGGTCGGCGACCGGGTGGCCGGCATCTTTATGCAGAACTGGCTGGACGGGCCGCCCACTCCCGCCAAGGTAAAAGGAGCGCTGGGCGGCGATATCGACGGCATGATGGCCGAATACGTCGTCCTCAAGGAGACCGGGGTGGTCGCCGTGCCCTCGCATCTCAGCTACGAGGAAGCTGCCACACTGCCCTGCGCCGCTGTCACCGCTTGGAATGCCCTGGCCGCGGGCAGTCTAAAGCCGGGAGCCACTGTGCTCATCCTGGGAACCGGTGGAGTTTCCATCTTTGCCCTGCAATTCGCACGGCTCATGGGTCTGCGGGTGCTGGGCATCTCGAGTTCCAAGGGCAAGCTCGATCGCGCTCATTCGCTGGGTTTAGCCGCTGGCCTCAACTACTGCGAGTCTCCTGACTGGGACCGCTGGGTGCTCGACCAGACCAGCGGCGAAGGCGCAGACCTGGTGGTGGAAGTAGGCGGCATCGGCACCCTGCCCCGCTCGCTGCGCGCTCTCCGTATGGGTGGTGTAATCGCTCAAATCGGGGTGTTAACCGGCCCGTCGGATCCTTTACCGCTGCCACTCATTCTTCACAACCAAGCCCACATCCGCGGCATCTATGTAGGCTCGCGTCGAGACCTCCTGGAGATGAACCGCGCCCTCGTGGAAGCCAAATTACGGCCGGTGCTGGAAAGCTTCCCCTGGACCGAAGCTCACGCAGTGCTGGCCCGCATGGAAGCCGGCAGCCATTTCGGCAAGCTGGTGCTGAAAGTTGTCTGAGTACGCATCACGACTCAGCGGGTGGGCTGAAATCCCGGAGCAGGCGAACATAGATGTCGAGTGTGTCGCGGTTAAAGCAGACAAAGTGCGCTGTCTCTACTCCATTGCGCTCCGCGAGCGTCCTGACAGTGTCGATGGCAATGCGGGCGGCGCGTTCAGGCGGAAACCGGTAAACACCCGTACTGATGGCAGGAAAGGCCATCGACCGCACCTGGTGCTGCCGCGCCAGTTCCAGGCAGCGCCGATAGCAACCGGCCAGTAACTCATCTTCGCCACGTCCGCCGCCCTGCCACACGGGGCCGACAGCATGGAAGACCCATTTCGCCGGCAGCCGAAATCCCGGTGTCGCCTTGGCGTCTCCCGTCGCGCAGCCGTTCAGCTTTTCGCAGGCGGCAAATAGCTCCGGTCCTGCCGCGCGATGAATAGCCCCGTCCACCCCGCCTCCCCCCAGCAGCGACGTGTTGGCCGCATTCACAATCGCGTCCACCTGAAGCGTGGTAATGTCGCCCAGAACCGCAATCAGTTCCGTCATACGCTGTGCGGCCTCCCTCCTGCTCGGTTTTGAGGATACAACTTTTTCTACGGGGAATTGGTGGAGCGGACGGCCACGCCCAAACGGAAGACCACCGGCGCTTTCTATACTTAATGGATGATCAAGTCCCCGGTTTGCGGTTGGACGCTGGAAGAAGCTGCGCGCGAGCGGGGAGCGCTGCGCATCGCTGGCCTTGATGAAGTGGGCCGTGGGCCAATGTTTGGGCCGGTCGTTGCCGCGGCGGTCATTCTGAAACGAGGCTGCCACCTGCAAGGGTTGACTGACTCGAAGAAGCTGACAGAGAAAAGCCGCGTCAGACTCGATCTGGAAATTCGCAGCAGCGCCGTCGCCTGGGCCATTGCGGCGGTGGACGCCGAAACCATCGATCGCATCAACATTCGCCGGGCCTCGCTGCTGGCCATGCGCCTCGCCGTGGAACAACTGGCGCTGAGTCCGGATTTCCTGCTCATTGATGGCCGCGACACAATCGAATGGACCTGCCCGCAGCAGGCCGTTATCCACGGTGACGCCACCAGCTTCTCGATTGCCGCCGCCAGCGTTCTGGCCAAGGTGCACCGCGACCGGTTGCTGGTGGAGTTGGACCGCGAGTTCCCCGGTTACGGGCTGGCGCGCCACAAGGGCTACTGCTCCCCGGAGCATTTGGAGGCCCTGGACCGGTTGGGGCCAACGCCACTGCACCGCAAGAGCTACCAGCCCGTGGCGCAGGCTGCATTCCAATTCCACGAGTCTTGAAACGCTCAGAATGTCAGGGAGCGTGAGTCTCCGGGACACTCACCCCGGCCGGTCTGCCAAACAAGGTACTATGAATGCGACTTTCATTCATCTTGCCGGTTGATGCCGGGCCACACATTGGGGATCCATTGCAATGACCTCGAGAGAACGTCTGCTTGCGGCTCTCACCGGTTCCCAGCCGGACAGGCTGCCTGTAACAACTCATCATGTGATGGAATACTTCCTGGAAAAATGCCTGTCGGGAATGTCTCGGCAGGAATTCTTTGATGCGTTTGGTCTGGACGCGATTATGTGGACCACACCTCACCGGCCCGCACCCGGTTCGCGTGACATTGTGGACCCCATCCAAAGAGAGCCGGGCTTTCTTGAAAGCCGCCGAGTCGTGAACTCGGACTGGCGTGTCTTCTTTGAAGACGCAATCGTCGATGGTTCCAAGCAGACGCGCTACCGGTTTGTAACGCCCGGCGGTGCCCTCAGCATGTTGATTGGCGATGCGGAGTACACGTCCTGGGTATTAGAGCCGCTTATTAAACAAAAGCGCGACATCGACCTGCTCGGCGCTTATATGACCACGCCGCAATGCGATGTGGACGCGGTAAACCAAACCGCCGAGGAGTTTGGCGATCGCGGCATCGTGCGTGGGCATATCTGCTGCTTCGACGTGTTTGGGCAGCCGGGATGCTGGCAGGACGCCGCGTGTCTTGTCGGTACGGAACGCCTGATCATGGAGGCGCACGACGATCCAGAATGGGTTCATGCGTTGCTTCGCATCCTGCAACGGCGGAAGATGGGCTTCATCGAATCGCTGAAGGGGGCGCGGTACGACTTGCTGGAGTTGGGAGGCGGCGACGCGTCCGCCAGCGTAATCTCGCCGCGCCTTTTCGACCGTTTCGTGAGCCCGTACGATGCACCGCTGATTGAGGCCGCTCACCGCGCCGGTCAGCGCATTGTCTATCACCTCTGCGGAAAGATCATGCCCGTGCTCGAGCGCACCCTTGAGATGAAGGTGGACGCGATCGAGACGTTCACCCCTTTAGAAATGGGGGGAGATGCGGACCTTGCCCGGGCTCACGCGCTCATTGGTGGGGGGGCTTGCATGATCGGCGGCTTTGACCAGCAGCATTTCTTTACCGGCTGCGACGAAGATGCCACAAGAGCCGAGGTCCGACGCTGTTTTAATGAAGCGGGCGAGGGTGGACGTTTTATCCTTTGCCCCTCAGACCACTTCTTTGACGCCAGAACCCCGCTGCTGAAAGCCTTCGCCGATGAAGCGGCAAAGTGCACGTATTGATCCGCTTGGTATGCGACCTGGTTTGTTGCCGGCTTTGCCGCTCATTGGCCGCAAAGGCATTCGTCAAGAGGCTTGGTCCACCGCAACTGCCTGGACCTTGCGTCTCAGTAGCCATCCCTGCACGGGCCGCGCCAGCAGGAGCGCTGCGATGACCACCGTGAACGGTGCCGGTGTGAGGACTCCGGGCTTTACCTGCCACCAATAGTGAATGACCCCGCATGCAGCGGCTACATAAATGAGTTTGTGCAGACGGTTCCAGCGCTTTCCGCCCAGCTTGCGGATCGCCCAATTGGTCGATGTGGCCGCGAGTGGCAGAAGCAGCAGCCACGCAGCCACGCCCATGGTGATGAATCGCCGCTTGGCAATGTCGGCCATCATCGTGTTCACATCGAAGCCCGCGTAGAGCGCGACGTAGGTCAGCATGTGGACCGATCCGTAGAAGAAGGCAAACAACCCCAGCAGCCGGCGAAACTTGATTAACCAGCCGAGCCGCGGTGAGAGCCGGCGCACGGGCGTGATGGCCAATGTGATGGTAAGAAGCATCAACGTCGTATAACCCGTTGACAGAGCGATTCTGGCCGTCGGGTCTGCGCCAAGGCTATTGGTTATGGCGCCCCAGGCAAGCAGACTCACCGGCCAGAGGCAGGCCGCCCAGGTGAGCGTCTTGAGCAGGATGAGGGTCGATCGTTTCATGGCTTTCCGTTCTGAATCGAATTTCTCCCCGCGTCTCAGAAATTCTTCTTAAGATTCATGCCGGTATAAAGCGACGCAACCTGGTCGCCATAGCCGTTGAACATGAGGGTGGTGCGGCGCTGCGAATAAAAAGGCAGCCCGACGCGGCGTTCTGTCTTCTGACTCCAGCGCGGGTGATCCACTTCGGGGTTCACGTTGGAGTAGAAGCCGTACTCATTGGGCGCTTGGTCGTTCCAGGTAGTAGACGGCTGCTTCTCAAGGAATCGCACGGCCACGATCGACTTGGCAGACTTGAAGCCATACTTCCACGGCACCACGATGCGCACCGGCGCGCCATCCTGGTTAGGCAATACTTCTCCGTAGAGGCCAAAAGTCAAAAGAGCCAGTGGATGCATGGCTTCGTCCATGCGCAACCCTTCAGAGTACGGCCAGGAGATGTTCGACTCCGACGTCCACTTCTCTACCCGCTTGTCAATGTAGGAAAGGAACTGGACGTATTTGGCGCTTGCCAGGGGCTGGCACTCCTTGATGAACTCGGAAAGCGAGTAGCCCACCCAGGGGATGACCATGCTCCACGCCTCCACGCAGCGATGGCGATACACGCGATCCTCGAGCGGGCGCAGTTTCAGCAGGGTGTCTATGTCGAAGGTCTGAGGCTTCGCCACCTTGCCTTCGACCTTTATGGTCCAGGGCCGTATAGGGAGGGCGCCGGCGTTCTTCGCTGGCTGGTCCTTGTCCACGCCAAACTCGTAGAAGTTGTTGTAGTGTGTGATGTACTCCTCGGGGGTCAGTTCTTCACCGGTCGTGGTCAAAGGGCTCTTCACGGTCTCCAGCTTGGTGCCAGCCAGCGCGCCGATACGCGGCGAAAACATCTCAGCCAGCCGTTCCGCTCCCACGGCGGCAGCGCCCGCGGCCGCCGCGCCAGAGAGGGCTCCGCGCAGAAAGCGGCGGCGATTCAGATATCGATCCTTGGAGGTGATCGCCGAAGAGGGGATGTCGGACGGTTTGCCGATGAGCATAAGTTGACCTCGGGTTGGGGGGAAACCCAACCGCAATTATTAGACACCAATTCCCCTCTGTTCGTTACAGGAAAGCTAATGGAATGTTCACTGCACGAAATCAGACTGCACGCTTCCCGGTTCCCAGAACGGGCTCCCCCATCCCGGATTGCGCCCGCGAAGGAATTCCTGCCGCACCCATTGTCCCGGACTACAAGGAGGCACGTAGCATGACTTTCTGATTCGTGCTACTCTGTGATTTCCCCGTGGTGCGTCGACCTTAGTAGTAGAGGTGTGTATGGGGATTCTCAGCCGAATCGGCATTGCCCTCGATTCCGATCTTCTGAAGCAGTTTGACCGCTCTATTGGCCGCCAGGGCTACACCAACCGGTCAGAAGCCTTTCGAGATCTGATTCGCGACCGGCTTGTGACGGAAGAGACTGCGGCGCCCGACGCCACGGTGGTGGGAACGATCACCCTTATCTACGACCACCATGCCCACGGAGTAACTGAAAAACTGACTGAGTTACAGCACGCCCACCACGAACTGGTGGTCTCCACCAGCCATGCCCATCTGGACCATGAATCCTGCCTTGAGGTGCTGATTGTTCACGGCAAGTCGGCTCACGTGGAACAATTTGCCGGCCGGCTCATCGGGCTGAAGGGCGTACAGCATGGGCGCCTGGTCATGACCGTTCCGGCACATTCGCTCGATCACCACGCCAAGAACGAACAGCAGCAGAACCATAAACACTGATACGCGCATTTACCAGAACGGAGATACAGTTGTGCAGTTTAGTAGCACGAAATTAAAAATCATAATACTCCTGATTGCAGCCTGTTTTTGCGTCGTAGCGACGGCGCAAGAGGGGGTTCCGCGCGTCTCCGGTGCGGTGATCGATCCGGCGGGAAGGCCGGTGGCTGCTGCGCATATCGAGATAGAATCCATTACCGGCGTGAAAGTGAGCGGCATGACCGGAAGCGACGGTGGTTTCACGATCGCGCTGCCTGCCTGGGGCACTTATTCAGCGCGAGTCAGGGCCTCAGGGTTTACTCCAATCACGCGTACGCTGCAGTTGAGCGATGCGGCCGCGAGCGTGACGTTGCACCTGGAGCAAGTTTTAGCAATTGCCGAGGAAATAACTGTCTCGGCCGATCTGAGCGAAATGGATTTGGCCTCTCCCGATCCTTCAGAAAAAGTGATGGTGCGCGAGGAGTTGCTTGATGCTAACCCCGGGCGGCCCGGCGCGCCGATTTCAATTCCCGGACAACCTATCGAGACGGCAGCGGGAGGCATCAAGGCGCCGCAGTACTTTGTGCCTGGCGTGGCTGGCGACCACGGCGAGCCGATTGCACAGTACATTGCGGTCGGCGGCTATTTGGTTTCAAACAATCTCTCCGCCAACGCTCATGGCAACGGCTACGCCGACCCTAATATCTACATCTCCGCGGCGTTGAGTAGCGTAGCAACTGACGGAGGAGCCTTCAATGTGCTGGAGGGCAACCATGCGCTGAACTCAGCGGCCACTTATACCCTTCGCCCACAATTGAAGCGCTTCATCACCCTCACCGGCGATAACCGCGATCTGGATTTGACGGCCGGCTTCGCACCCAGGGACCCTTCAAAAAAAGAGTGGCTCGCTCTCGAGGCCAACTACGGCAATGGGCTGATGAGGACCTTGGAACATCGGCAACAGTACAAGTGGAACGCGATGCGTGTTATCGACTTCGGACGCCACGAGATAACGCTGCTCGGGATTGGATATTGGGGAACATCCCACGAGGGAAACCTGGTTCCGCTGGGGTTGGCAGAAGTGGTGAACGACACCGTCGACCCGCGGCAAAAAGATCAGACGCACACCGGAACAGTGGCCGCGGACGACCACTGGAAGGCCGGGACGAACGACGTTGTTTCCTTCTCCGGCTTCTTTCGCAGCGATAACCTTGCGCTGTTTTCGAACTTCGGCGAGGGATTGATTCGACAAAGCGAGTTCCGCACCGTCGAGGGCACTGAGGCGGATGAGACACACAGTTTTAGTCCGTGGCTTGAAGCGCTGGTTGGCATCGCCTACAACGAAGACGATGTCCGGCGTGACAATCTGGATCACTACCTCTCGGGAAATCCGCATATCTTTGGGCCCTTCCTTAAGGTCCTGGCTAACAACATCACTATCCGCGACCTCGCGCCCTTCGTGGCCTTGCACGGTGATCTTGGCAAACATCTGCGTTTCTATGCCGGACTGCGGCACGAAGAAATTGAGATACGAAATAGCGACATGCTTAAGCCCGAAGAATCGTTCGACGAATGGAAGGGATTCGAAAACCCCAAGGCCACTCTGACCTGGTCGCCAGATCCGTCGAATGGTGGCTCTGGACCGGCACACTGGCTGCCCTCGGCGTCGCTGAGCGTCGGCCAAGCCTACTTCACCCAGGATCCTCGGATCAGCGTGGCAAGCATTGCGGCGATCGGGCAAACTGGGTTGGCCACTCCATTCGAGCGTTCCCACTCTGAACAACTGGTGCTTGAGAAAACATTCTCTGGAACCAATCTCCGCGTGACGCTGGGCCGAACCACCACCACGGCCACGCTTGCAAAAATTGATCCCGACAATGGCCTGGCGGAAGATGAAGGGCCGGGCACGTTGAAGTTTCTGACTGCCAATCTTCGGCATCAGTTCAGCTTTGGCACTCTGCAGGCTGTCTTTTCGAAGGCTGATGCACGCGACGACAGCACCGGTATCGTTACGCCCGAGGCGCCTCGCACCATCTTCGACGGACTTGCGACCCTGGACCACCTGCCAATGGGACTGCGCGCACGTGGTGAGTATGAGTATGTGGGGCACAAGCTGCTGGACACAGGCGGATTCGAGGCGATTCCAGTAGGCGAAACGCGGATCGCCTTGGTGCGGCCATTCCTCAACCGCCAACTGGAATTGGGCGCGAACGGCTTCCTGGGGCGAGGTTACACGGGTCAGACGACCGAGGCCTTTGCTCCAAATTGGCAGCCGGGGACAACGCCATATTGCGCGGGTGGCGTAAACGGCATTGCGAATAACTTCGGCTGCGGAACCGTCGAGACGAGCGTGGGCGTTCGCATGGTTTCGTGGGTGGGCGCGTCCATCTCTTGGCGATTCGGACTGGAGAAATAAGAAGAACGATACTCTCGACTCGGCTGCTGCCCAAGGCGAAGGTTAATCCGTGCCGGTAGGTTTGCTCTGGCCGGGTGCATCTTTCATCAGTGCAGGCAGGCTTCCGCGCGGAAAAGACGAAGACTGTCGAACTACCAGACGGGTGGGAATCTTCCACTCTTTCTGCGCAGCCTTGGGATGGTCCCTTTCTATTCCGGCACGCAGAGCCTCGACAGCCGCTCTAGCCAGGTCTTTGCACGACATTTGCACCGTGGTGAGCGGCGGCAGCATGAACTGTGCAAGGTGAATATCGTCGAAACCTACGACCGAAATGTCGTCGGGCACCCTATGTGTGGTCCGGTAGAGCCCGTGCAGGACACCAATGGCAGTCATGTCGTTCGAGCACATGATGGCCGTTGGCAGTTGGTGCAGCAGGAGCAACTTCTCGATCGCGTCCATCCCGCCCTCCATCGTGTGGTCTCCTTCTATGATGTGTTCGCGCGGAACGATGAGCCCTAACTCCGCCATGGACTTTAGGAAGGCATCGCGGCGTATAGCCGGGGAGCGTTGTGACAATGGGCCGCTAATGAAGGCAATGCTTCGGTGGCCTAGCGCTGCTAAGTGTTGTACTCCCTGGCGAATTCCCTCTCCATAGTCCACCTTGAGGATGTGAATATTCGGCAAAACGGGGCCGGCATCCACAAAGACCAGAGGAAACTCGCGCTCCACCAGTTGTTGCACCAGATCCTCTTCGACGCCGAATGTCATTACCGCAACGCCGTCCACGTTGCGCTGGAGCAAGCGCCGCATGAGGCTCTCAGTGCGGGCCGGATCGTAGTTGGTTGAGCCGATCAGTACCTCGTAGCCCTGCGCGACAGCCAGATTTTCGAACTCCTGGACAAGCTCGGGGAAAAATGGATTGGTGATCTCAGAGACGATAAGACCCAGCATTTTACTGCGGCCTGAGACCAGGGCACGCGCTTGCGTGTTGGGCAAATACCCGACTTCATCAATGGCTTCCCAAACCCGGCGGGCCAGCTCTGCATTGACGGTGGGAATTCGGTTCACTGCCCTGGAGACAGTCGCAATGGAGACGCCCGCACGTTGCGCTACGTCACGAATACTCACCGAACCCGTCCGGCGACGGTGGGATGCGCTACTTTTTGCTTCGCTCACGAGTGAGGTTATTGTAAGCTTTCCGACTGTTTCTCGAATAGCTCCTCACTGAAATTCTCGCGTGTAAATGGCGCTAGCGTCGAATTTTGCAGGTTTCAGACACACCGGCCAAAGGCAAAACTCCACGCAGAAACCAGGGCACAAAGCCCTGATCTGGAAAGCGTTTCCCAAGTTTGGGCAACTACGGAAGACCAGCGATGCAGAGCTTGAACGAGCGATCCGCTCAGGGATGGTTCTGGCCGCCTGCAGCAATCTCCAGTCCATGTCCGACCAGATCGACGATCGAAGTGAGACTCTCTTCCGCGCCCCGACGGCTGCCAGGAAGGTTGATGATGAGGGTGTTTCCTTTCAGGCCGGCGATCCCCCGCGAAAGCCATGCGAATGGATTGAGTCCGGCGCACTTGGCACGCATGGCCTCGGCCAGTCCCGGAGCTTCGCGATCGATCACCCGCCGCGTTGCCTCTGGAGTGAGGTCGCGAGGTCCAAGGCCCGTGCCGCCCGTGGTCACCACCAATGCCACGCCCTCCATACACCACTTCTCGAGTTGTGCTGCGATCGTGGCAACTTCGTCCGGCGCCAGTGCTACCAGGATTTCCGTCTCCGGCCAGTGCTGACGGAGCAGAGCGACCACGGCTGGACCAGCGGTATCGGCGGCCACGCCTTGGGAGCACCGGTCAGAAACGGTGAGAACTGCCATCCGCATGCGATTGATTGTAGCGTCTAAGACACCGGCAGCACCTTGATCGTGTGCAGCCAGATTTCTACGCTTTGCGGCCAGGTGGTAACCGGAAGTTCGGTGCGGCGCAATCCGTACCCGTGACCGCCCTGCGCGTAAATGTGCAGTTCGGCGGGAGCCTTGGCCCTTTTCAATTGCAGAAAGTACACCGTCGCATTCTCCACATGCACGGGATCGTCCTCGGCTTGCACAATAAATGAGGGTGGAGTCTGGGGCGTGGGCTGAATGTCTGCATTCGGCGCCATGCCCTGGTCTTCCAAGGCCAAATAGCCAGGGTAAACGATCACAGCAAAGTCCGGACGGCAACTCAACTGGTCGGCGGCGTCCACTGAATCATAAAGGCGCTGCTCGAAGTGGGTGCTGAGCGCAGCGGCAAGATGCGCTCCGGCAGAAAAGCCCAGGACGCCCACGCGATTGGGATCGACATGCCACTCGGCCGCATGCTCGCGCACCATGCCGAGGGCGCGCTGTGCGTCCTGCAGGGCGGCCGGGGACTTTGGATACGGCCCCGTGTTGGGTACGCGGTACTTTACCAGCACGCACGTAATTCCCGCCGAGTTGAGCCAATCGCACACTTCAGTACCTTCCAGGTCGATGGCCAGTATCTGGTAGCCTCCCCCGGGAAACACCATCACGGCGGCGCCCGTGTTCTTTCCTTTCGGCGAGTAGACCGTGAGCGTCGGGCTAGATACATTGCCCAGCCGAACCAGCGGCCTGCCTGCGATCAGGTTGTCCTTGGCCGACGTAGTGTCCACCTCGGCGGGCGGGTTTGCCGGCGCGCCCGGGGCAACCCCTGGCCAAAGCGGCAAAGTCAAATGTCCCGGGGCTGGCTGCCATGCGGGCTGCTGGGCCAATAGGCTCATGGACGTTGCCGCCAATGCGACGAATGGAATAAGTGCATACCTGTTCATAGCGAGCGCCTCCGCTCAAAAATCTTCGCAGCCATGATTGCAGCCGAACAAGCGGAAGTGCAAATTGTGGCAATCGCATGATCGCCATACGTAACCGATGGTCACCGATCAGCAGTGAGAACGTACTCACAAGTCTACGGGCGGGCTCCTGAAGGAATGAGCAAGGTCAGGGTTTGGGGCGCTACTTCGATTCGGACCGGCAGCGCACCCAGCACCTCTCCGTCCGCCTCGACGTAGACAGGCGCGGGCGATCCATTGTGCGCGCGGCAATCCACTGACGTGGCTTCCACCAGTTCGATATCGCGGACAAAAGTGTGGCGTCCAGCCAGAACCGCCAGAAGAAAGCTGAGGTAGCGCAGGCGACTGCGTGTCTTGAAGGCCAGAAGGTGAAGCCTGCCATCGTGCAAGGTTGCGCCCGGAGCCAGATTCCGCAGTGCGCCCCCGAACGAGCGAACTCGTACTGCCAGCAATTGCGACACCTGCTCCACCTTCGGGACATTGCTGCCATTGCACATGAATACCGCTTCGAAAAGCGGAAAGGGATTCGTGGCCCATATGCGGAAGGCCTCCACCAGGTACAGTACATAGCCGAACCGGCGCTTCATGCCCGCGTCCAGCCGCGACATCAGAAGCGCGTCGGCGCCGATACCGGCCGCCACCGTAAAATAGCGCGAAGCCGTCCCGCCCGCGCTGTCCTCGTAGAAGATGCGGCCCACGGGCACCTGCATGGGAACGGCTGCCAGCAGCATGCGTATCGCCTTTTTCGGAGAAGTGCCAAGGCCCAGGTCTTGCGCCAGCGCATTGGCAGTGCCCAGTGGCAGCACCCCAAGTGCGATCGGTGTCCCTACCAGGCATTGCAGGATTTCGTGCACCGTTCCATCGCCGCCGGCGGCAAGAATTGTGTCGCATCCCCGTTTCACGGCATCCTGCACAAGAGCTTCGGCGCTACCGGGCGCATCGGTTTCCAGCGCTTCGGCCTCGACGCCCGCCTCACGCAGCACGTCAAGCACTTCACTCACAACTGCAGCGCGGCGTGCGGAGTATTGTCCTGAAGCCGGGTTATAGATAAGCGCAACATGGCGCATCGTGAGTTCTTTCCTTGGTCTGCTGTACTCCGCACCAGGTGCGTCTTCCTATCTTCGCAGGCGGGGCTGCCAGGGGCTCGAAAATCCAGAATCCTGAAGTAAGATGTCCACGCTACATGCTCGGTGATGCAACGGTGATTTTATGTCTGGTCGCGGACAATATGCCGAGTTATACGCCAGCTCAACGCCAGAGCAATCGCGCAGTACGGGAGCAACATTGATAGGATTGCTACTGTTCCGGGGAGAGCTGAATGTCAAGAGTCAATCTTCACGCTGAGCAGGTCGCTCAATGCAGGCACACGTCCATACTCACTTTTTCGAGACACTTCGGTACGAGTACGGCTGTTCTTTTCCTCCTGTGCGCATTCGCTGCCAGTGGCCAAACGGGTCAAAGTTCATCCGCGATCATCACTATCGATGCGAATCAAGTCGTTGGCCATCAAAATCCCAACCTCTACGGAGCCTTTATGGAAATGATGGCTTGGGACGTAAAGTATGGCCTCTACGCAGAAATGCTCCATGACCGCAGCTTCGAAGAGCCTGCAGATTCTCTCGGCCTTCCGCGCGGTTGGAATCTCGAGCCAGATGAACGCAACGACAGCGCGGGTGTAATCCATTTCGAGCCAACAACCGATGCGGCATATCCAGCAACCAACCAAGCCACCGGCAAGCCGGAGCATTCGCTGCATGTGACCCTGACTGCTCAGGACACTTTCGACACTCGCCGGGGTCTCTCGCAAGGTAACCTCAGCGTGCGTCAGGATACCGAATATGTTGGCTATTTATGGCTCAAGGTTCCCGATCTTCCAGAGCGGTATCGCGGAACCATTACTGTCTCTTTGGAGGAGGATGTAACTGGCGGCGCAACCTATGCTTCGGCGCGCATCGAGGATATCGCTGGCGACTGGAAGAAATATGAATTTCACTTACATCCAACGAGTTCCGATCGCCACGCAAAGTTGAGCATTCTGTTTGATGGCTCTGGCTCGTTGTGGATAGACGATACCTCATTGATGCCGTCCGATGCGGTTGGAGGTGTTCGCTCAGATGTGATGGCTAAGATCCAACAGTTGCGGCCCTCATTCGTTCGCTGGCCTGGAGGCAATGTTGCCCAGGACTATCACTGGGAATGGGGAATCGGCCCCAGGGATCAGCGGCCGGCCTGGACCAATGTTTCTTGGAGTAATGCGATAGAGCCAGGCGACTTTGGCACCGATGAATATATCGAATTTTGCCGTCAAATCGGCGCTCAGCCATCGATCACCGTGAATGTCGAGGGAGCGGGCGCCACTGCTGAAGAAGCGGCGCATTGGGTCGAGTACGTCAATGGACCGGCAACATCGAAATACGGATCCATGCGTGCGGCCAACGGACATCCGGAACCTTATCATGTGACCCTCTGGGAGCTGGGCAATGAGGTGTACGGCGATTGGGTGCGGGGCCACGCGGACGCGGAAACTTATGCGAAGAATGCAAAGCGATACGCTGAGGCGATGCGCGCCGTAGACCCAGGCATTCAACTCATCGCTGTGGGAGAGAGTTCGATGCCCGATGCCAGGCAATGGGATAGCGCGGTACTGCGAATCCTTGGCAAGGACATCAATTACCTGGCAGTGCATGACTACACGAGCCGGACGGATAACCAGAATAACCGGACAACTTTGATGGCGCGCCCGTTGGAGTACGAAGCACGCTATAAGGAAATGCATGCACTTATCCAGCAGCTTCTACCCGATCATCCTGTGCCATTCGTGGTCAATGAATGGAATCTCTTCTATCCGTCAACCGTCATCCAATCGATGGAAGGCGCAGTGTTTGCATCGCGCATGATGAATGCCTTTGAGCGTTCGGGCGAACAGGTCAGCATGACCTCGATCTCCGATTTGCTGGATGGTTGGGTTGGAGGGATTATCCAGGCGAGCCGCGATCAAGTGTATGTGACGGCGCAGTACCATGCCATCCGCATGTACAGTAGCCACCTCGGAACGGACCGCCTTGCCACCGTTGTGGAATCGCCGAACCTCAGTGATTCGGAGTCGAAGCAAACGGTACCCGCGCTGGATGCTGTTGCCACTCGCTCTGCAGACGGTAAGAGCGTCTTCGTAAAACTTTCCAACGCGGATCAGGCTTTATCCCTGCGAACCACAATTGCGCTTCACGGCAAGCGAGCCAATGCAGAGGCTGAAGAGACTTTGCTGACCGGACCCAGACCCGATAGCAGGAACGACTTTGCGCAACCCGATGCAGTCCACCCCGTAACGACGACGATCCACTGCGATGAAGCCTGTTCTTTTCAAATGCCGCCTGATTCGGTTGCAGTCGTGACACTCAGATTGCGTTAATGTCCTCCATCATGGTCGACAGCTGCGTCGGAACACTTGGTCGCGCACTTTCTCCACCTATGTCGCGAAGCAGACGAAGCTGAGTCGAAGGGGACCTGCGGTTCGGGACCTCAACTTATGCAATGAAGGTCAGGGACACCACGCTGGGCCTCATCGTCGCTCAAGCCGCACCATGAATCTCCTTCAGTTCTCCGCCCTTGCTTTTGCCGAGAATTAAGCCTCGCAGGCGCACAATCTAGGTATGGCAAGCCTCCGGGTTGTCAATCCGGAACCCAAAAATGAGCCCCCCCTCCCCCCTCCCCCCTGAAATGAGCGATTCCCGGGGGCTCCATCTGCCCGGTAGAGGAGATAAGTTACCTTTAATCAGCAACATGATGGATGTGTCTCTCAGCTACCCCTTATCTTAATGGTAAACAAAAACCCCTGAAAAAATGCCGCTTTTCGTCGCTTTTAGGGGTAGTTTTGGTGAGTTTCGACAAGAAAGTCAGGCGTTCTTGACCAGCGCCACATTGGTACCAGAGTCCCTGGTCCCCGCCGACGGGTCTTCGTCGCAGGGATGAAATGAGCGAATCGCATTTCGGCCTCGCGTCTAATTTACTGGGACCTGGAGCACAGACACTCTTTGGAATCGGCAGCGTTGTTGAGGCCAACAAGCCCGGCGGCACGGCTCTGAACGTCCATTTCTTCTGGCCAAGATTAAACGCATCGGCCATCGGGAAAGTGTTAGCTTCGTTCAGCGCTGGTGAACAGCGAAGCCGCGATACGGAAGCAACTATGGGTGAGCTCAATTGCAGTTCGGTAAATGCACTGTCGAAAATGGAAGAATCCTTCTGCACCTCAGTCGCCCTACCTCATCGTTTGAGGGCGCGTATTGGCTGCCAAGAACTACTGCGTCGAGACAGCTAAACCACTCTTCGCGCTACACTAACTGTTCACTTGTAATAGGGATTGGGCAGGCCATAAAGGGGGTACGTCAAATGTTGTCCATGAGCACGGTGGAGATGGGGGCAGGAATGGAAAAACGATCCGCGAACTCCCGCTCGGATGGTTTGTACGCCAGCGCGGACCAGGCAAGGCGCTTGTGCTGCCTGGGACGATCGCTATTGCGGTTGTCGGTTGTGCTCGCGGGAGTCCTGGCTTTCTTGGCCACGAGCGTGGCCGGACAAACCAAGCCTAAAGGGGAGATCGATCTGGTGGGATACGCCCACACCGACCTCTCCTGGCTGTGGCCCCGAAGTGAAACAATTCATGAGGTCTACCCACGAACAATTGAGAGTGTTTTCAAGATGGCACAAGACCATCCGGGCATGATCTACGCTCAAAGTGCCGCCCAAGCCTATCAGTGGACAGAGCGCTATTATCCGGATCTTTTCACACAAATCTCTCAAAAAATTGCTGCAGGTGAATGGGAGGTTGTGGGTGGATCGTGGACCGAACACGACACCAACATTCCCAGTGGCGAATCCCTGGTGCGCCAGCACCTCTATGCGAAGCGATACTTCAAAGATAAGTTCGGCGTTGACGTCAAGATTGGTTGGCTGCCTGACTCCTTCGGCTTCAACTGGAACTTGCCCCAGATTTACCGTAAGAGCGGGATCGACTATTTCGTAACGCACAAGCTGAAATGGCAAGTCGAACGCAACAACCCGCCCATTCCCTTCCCTTATCACCTCTTTTGGTGGGAGGGGCCCGACGGCTCGCGAGTTCTAGCCTTCCACACTGTGGGTGACTACTCCCAGCCGGTCGACCCCAAGCAGATGTTGGAATACCTGAAAACCCTGGAGACGACGGACCATGTGGACAAGCTCTTAATTCTGTACGGAAAGGGCGATCATGGGGGAGGCCCGATGCCTGATATGATGGACCGCGCAGCGACGCTGATGCACGACCCCAACTTCCCCACCGTCCGCTTCACCAAGGCTCTGGATTACTTTCATGAAATCCAAGCTCTTCCAATGAGCAAGGATCTCCCCGTGGTGGACGATGAACTTTACGTTAAGACCCATCGCGGAACATACACAACTGACTCGCAGGTAAAGCGCGACAATCGCCAGTGCGAAGTTTTGTTGATGAACGCAGAGAAATTCTCCTTGCTCGCCTCGCAATTTGGCCAACCCTACCCCCAGGAGAGCCTCCAGCAATTGTGGGAGAAAGTGCTCTTCGGACAGGTCCACGACAACATTGACGGTACCTCGATCGCCGAAGTCTACCGCGATGCCGCGACGGATTATGGTGATATCAAATATGCGGGCGGAAAGATACTGAACTCAGCTCTTGCCACCATTGCCAAGCAGGTGAACACCCAGGGAGAGGGGCGCGCCGCACTAATCTTCAACTCCTTACCGTGGCAAAGAACCGGCATCGTTTCCTTGGATGCGGTGTACTTTGCCGGGTTCGAACATTTCAACATTGTGGATGCCGCTGGACACGCCGTGCCCTACCAAATCGAGGGAGAAGGTGGCACGGCAAAGGCACTGTTTCTAGCAGAAGAAGTGCCGGGAATGGGGTACAAGGAGTATCGCGTTGTGGCTAGCCAGGAGCAGCCCAAGTTTGCCAGTGATCTCGTGGTCTCGGGGCTCACGTTGGCAAACAGCCAAATTGAAGTTGTAATTGACCCCGACTCCGGCAACCTGAAGTCATTGAAGAAAAAAGGTATGGAAACAAACTTCCTGCGTGACGACAATCCCGGTGCGGCGTTGGAAGTCTGGGAAGACAAACCTGCCAATGCCCCAGATGGCGAGCCGGCGTGGAATATCAATCTTGGGGCAGATAACAAACTGGATAAAGCAGAGAGTGTCAAAGTAGTCGAAACCGGACCGATCCGTACCGTCATGCAAGTGAAGAAATCCTTCGGCGCATCGAGCTTCGTTGAGAATATCGTTCTCTATAGCCACATGGATCGCGTGGATTTTGAACTCAGCGTCGACTGGCATGAAAAGTATCGCTTCGCCAAAGTAGCTTTCCCGGTCAATCTCAAGAGTGTTTACGCGACTTACGAGATTCCCTATGGTGCTATTCAACGATTCGATTACACGTTGAAAGAGGACCCGGGCATCCGGCTTACAGCGCCTCCGCGGGCGTGGGAAGTCGCCGATCGCACAAAATTTGAAGTGGCCGGGCAACGCTGGGCTGACGTCAGCAACCAGGCCGGCGATTACGGGGTGGCATTGCTCAACGATTCGAAGTACGGATTTTCGTATGAAGACAACACACTGCGCATGAGCCTGATTCGCGGTCCGCGCCGCGGGTACTCTGAGACGCCGGAGACGTGGTCAGACCAATCTGACAACCCGATCGTGGGCATCCACCACATCAAATACGCACTCGTTCCTCATCGCGGCGTCTGGCAGGACGCCAATGCTACTCGACGAGCCGCTGAGTTCAACGAGCCACTTTTGGCTAAGTCAGAACTCTCCCATACCGGTCAGCTTGCCACCTCCTACAGTGTGCTCGATGTAGCCCCCTCGAGCGTCACGGTGGAATCAGTGAAGAAAGCTGAGGACACAAACGAGTACATCGTACGACTGTATGAAACCGAAGGGAAAACCACGAACGCCGTTCTCAACTTCACGCGCAGCCCACGGACAGCGAATGAAACCGACATGATGGAATGGGATAAGTTCGTACCTTCGAGATCATTTGCAATCAAGGAGACAAAGGTAATTGTGCCTGTGAAGCCATTCGAAATTATCACCATTCGCGTGGGATTCTGAACAGGGACTTCCCGGCTCCGGCAATGATCGCGGCGCACGGCCGCACCACATTCCGCGGCAGACAAGTTTCTTCTAAGTGGAGAAGGTTGCTGCGCTTCGCCAGCTGCACCACAGCGGCTGGCGCAATGCCCGCCACGTGGGCCTGAGTCCGCCATGGTCAGCCGCACCCTGGGACCGCAGCAGGTCGCGTCCATCAGAACCTCGCTTCCCGTAGCGGAGAACGCGAAATAAACACCGTCACATGCGGCATTCCCGACTCGATGGCTTTAGGCAACGCATGCAGAGGCGTACATCTTCAACCGTCTTCCCAATATCTCCACCGATAGCGTGGATTGAGGAGCGATTCCGAACTTTCGTTAGTACCTAACTTAGTCTCGCAAGAATGCAAGTTAACTTGAACTTGCATTCTTGCGAACGCGACTTGCATTCTAAGTGTCTCCACGCATTGGAGGGTGTGGTGCTGTGGGTTTACGCATAAGGTGAAACTCGACGACGCTTTTTTTCAATAGTTTGCGGAACCTCATACCCCATAAAGTGAAACTAATTGACCGCATAAGATGAAAGTTCCACCATGAATTTACGCATAAGGTGGAATTTCCACAAACCTGTATCGCTGACAGGAAATAACATACTTATAATCAGTCGATTACGGAATGATCAGGTCGCAGTTGGATTGGCCCGTGACCCAGCCGATTCCGATGCCGCTGATGTGAAGGAGCGTCTGCTGGCTCTGAGCCAACGGGATACGAATTCTGATGGCAAGGTCAGAGTGTCTCGCTCTCTACATGCTATGCTCGCCAGAATTCCCTCCGGGCGAGAAATTGAACAGAATTCCCGATGTCTTAACGGTTACCGATGTCTTAACGGTTAAGAGCCAGTTGGATCGACCGATTCGTGCTAGCTGGAAAGCTATGAGAATAAAGGCGGACGTGATTTTGGCGAGGGACAACGCAAATCGACCGGACGTCAATCCATCCACGCTAGTTCCATTTGTGCGGATGACTGGTGCAATCGCACGGCTCTAAGAAGCGCACTTTCTTCTCCAATGCGACAGAGTGCTGCGCAATTGATATTTGCCGGTCAACCCGTCGATCATCATGGTCACAATCGTCGCTGACATGCCAAGCCCGCCCACGCCAAGAGGCGCACCTGAAAGCGAATCATATCGCTCCGAGATTCCGGCCTTGATGGCATTCGCTACCCAAAGGTCGGCAATGCGATTGGCGGCGGAAACAAGCCCATACGACATCAGCCCGGATGCAATCTGAAAGCTCGGGGCCGGCCAGGTATCTCCACGCCAGAAAGTACTGGATTGAAAATTCGAATTCGTTGTTGCAACGGTAGGAATGGGGAGTGGTGTGGCCCACGCAGGCGATTCAAGCGACTTCGCCATCTTCGCCGCCTGCGCCCTCGTCGGGACCTTGGCCATCAAGGGAACAAAGCTTCCCACCGTTGGCGACTCAATTTGTGCCATCGATTCGCGTTGCACCGCAAGGAAACACCCGTGTTTTTCTGACCACATGTGCGCCCGCATCGCTTCCACGCCGGCGCTATACCGCTTATGCCGTCGCTTCGCCATTCCCACATCGCCTGCCACTTCGGCCAATCGACCCAATGAAGCTTCAGAAAGCAACAAATAGGCGGTATTGGCTGGAATGAGAATGTCGCCGTACCACGCACCGTTCTCTGGCCCCGCATTCTTTCGCGGATGCGGAGTCAGCTTCAGGCCATCGAGGTCCACCTCATGGTCGTAGGTTTCAAAGCGCGCGTGCTGCGCATCTCCACTATAGGAGCCAACGCCGATCAGGCCACAATTAGTAACATCCCTCTCCCTCCAGTACCACTCGTGGAATTCCTCTAGTGGTCGAAGGCCCTGACGAACGAGTTCGATATCCTCGCTCCTCCGATAAACTCGCTCAACCCCCCAAGCCAGCAATGGAGCTTGCGAAAACGCCGGAAATGTCTCCCATTGTTTTCCGGGAAACCATTGATTCCCGTCGAATGGAGCGATGAAGTTGGCAATCATTCCGTGCATGAATTCCGGCTTGACATGGTTCCATCGGCGCTGAAAGTCCCAGTAGTTCTGAAAGACTTCGCGTATTACCTTCTCCTGTCCCGGAAGAATCGAAAGCAGATCGACTACGAAAGTGGTGTCCCAGAGCCATTGCGCCAGATAGTTTCCTCCAGGAGCAAGCCAGTTGTGTTCAAGCGGCGGATCTGGAGGATGAATCTTCTCTACGATGCACTGCAGGTACGCATCCTTCACCAATTTCATTAAGTCGTTGTCGCTGCTTTGGAATATTCTCTCAAGCAACGCAACGGTGGTCTCCTGTTTATCAGCGGAACGAGCATCTTCCGCCGCTGATGCGCTCTGGCAGCCTCCTAGAATCCATGTTGGAAGCATCGACGTCGCTCCGGCCCCAATTCCAGCTAGGACCAGCTTCCGGCGAGTAGAGTCAACCTTACGAACTTTCTTCATTCGAAACCCATCCTGAATCATCCGCCTCCTCGACATAGTCAGTCTTGTGAACATAATTGCTTTGCGCCAAGCACAACCTAAGAAAGGCCTTCAATTCTCTGCGCTTCAATAACCTTCGCCCGGACTGTAAGGCAGATGCAATAAGTCGTCCGTTGCCATATAAGCCGAGATGATCGGATCGGTCGATCCGCGCAGAATCACACGAATTTCGCGCGACGCGGCACTGGGGTTGTCTAAAGGCATGAGCGCCCCTTTCTGTGCTCTCGCGGTCAAGGATTCTTTTGTCTTGTCACTCATTCTCCTGCTGGAATTGATCAGTTTTTTGAAAACATGAAGCCAAGCGACCGGATCGTCTTTCTCCATATCATTCCGAGAGAGATAATCCACCTGTGCATATACCGCTTTGTCCAATTGGGAGCCAGGCGGAAATAGTTGCACCAACGCGTCCAGTAAGGCTCCCTTCGACTCGAAATCGCAAACGGGGCACTCGGCGCCCGGTGGTTCCAGAGCGAGCGCGTACTCAATCACGTCCTCGACATCCGAAGACTCGGGGACGATTGTGCCGGGCTGGCCGCTAAGGTACTCCTCCGTGAACCTTCGCGCTTGAGCCGCTGCTATTCGGTACAGCTTGGTCATGATCTGCTCATCGCTCCGAGCCATATCAATCGGTGCCGCAGCCCCTTCCGAATGCGCTTCCAGTTGAGCCGCAGAAAGCGGAGCCAATTCGAGCGACGTTCGCGGTAGATCGGACAATAAAGCATTAAACCTTCGCGCCACCTCGCCTCGGTCAAGAGATCGATCGGCGCACCTTTCAGGAGTCAAGCTGCGAACCAGGAAGCCTCGGTAGGATGAGAGTAGCCGTCCCGGATAAACGTCCGACTGCGCAAACTTGGCGGAGAGCAGCTTTATGGCTTGGGTCAGGTTCCCACCGTCCTCTGCTGCCGTCATTTCTCGATCGGAGGCCGTGATCCTGCTCAGCGCGGACACAAAAGCGCCCTCAATTTGACCCATTTCGTCGTCCGGAACAGACGCCGTGGATACCAGCCCTGCAAGCGGGGCGATCTCGCCAGGAAATCTGATGTCGGTGACCAGGGTCAGCAGATACCGTCCCTTGTCTTCGCCGAGAACGGTCTTGATGCGCTGGTTCTCAATAATCTTAGCCGCGGTCGTATAAAATGCCGACACATCTTCTACGCCGGCCTCTCCGCAGGATGCGCGATGTTCGTTGAGCTTCACTTCTTCAAACAACTGTTCGGCGAACCGGGGAGTCAGTGGCATCGCACGATCAATTGCGCCAGTTTGGATATCCAACGTATCCAATTTGGAAGTGCCAAGCAGGAATGCCGCAAGGGTATGGCGAGATGCCTCTGTTATTCCATTCGGGTAATGAGACCTCAGAGCACTGTGGAAGATATCGTCAAGAAGGGATCGCTTCTGCGTGGCAGAGAGTGAATCTCCAGATGCATCAATGACTGTGAAGCCCAGATCGGCTTTAAACTCCGCTGGGAGCGAGGAGATGCGATCCAGCAGATTATCAAATCTCTTCTGATCTCGTGCAATCTTGAGAGTCGAACGAGCAGCGTCCTGTGTCCATCCGATGGTTGCGAAAAGTAAGAAAAGCAACAACACGCGAGTCGATTTCGGGAAGCTCCCTGGGAGTCTATGCTTCAACCATTTCCAGTGTTTCGTCGAATCTCCCCACTCCCCAAAAAGAGCGAAAGGCAGATTTGCCGTTACCATTAGCGTCTGGATGGCGAGATGCGATAGACGTGACGTGTGTGCTCCTCTTTCCGGCCGAATCATATCTCTTCCCGCGAATTCTTGCGATGCTTCCTGATCGCAATCGGAACAAAGCCGTAGAATCCGCGGTCGCCTCCGGTGGCGCTGTCGAGTAGTTTGCGACCGGTTTATTGTTTGAGAATGCGCCACAACTCGCGCCCTGGTACGTCATCTCAAAATCACAAATCGGTGCAGAGATTCCCTAATGACTCACGATCATCCTTTTCGGTTCCATCGGGGGTTCAGCCTTACTAGGAACCGGAGTGAAAATAGGATCATCGCTGGCCCAAGGTCTGCTGCATTGTTTGCCCTGTTGATAGCGAGCCAAGTCCTGGCGTAAAGGACGCGTGAGACCGTATTGTCGAGACGCCTCTAACTGCTGGATAATCGCCTGTTGATAGGCTGCAGCCTCCCGATAGCGTCCCACCGCGGCGAGAGCCATGGCGAGAGTGATCCCATCTTCTAAGGAGTCGCCCTCCTGATTTTTCACGAGAGATTCGATAATACGCAACGCGCGACTTTCATCGCGCAGGGCCGGATCGGGAGCTGCGGCCAACAGCCTGGCTAGCGCGTTCGCAATGTCTGCATCTGCCGGCAATGCCGCAGTAGCTTGCTCAAGCAGCGCCCGGGCCCGAGCGAACGAGCCCGCGTGCACCGCAGCCATCGCTTGCATCAATCGGGCA
The DNA here is from genome assembly GCA_964396795.1 of uncultured Occallatibacter sp. Classification (GTDB taxonomy): domain Bacteria; phylum Acidobacteriota; class Terriglobia; order Terriglobales; family Acidobacteriaceae; genus Telmatobacter. The sequence continues at coordinate 107,269 of CAYNGB010000005.1, forward strand.
AATCCGTTCCGCGGTTCGAGCGAAACGACGATTCCATATTCCCGCTCGGCATCGGCATCCTTTTTCTCCCGCATAAGAAGACTGGCTAGCTGATAGTGAGCGGTTACGAATCCCGGATCCAATTGGAGCGCCCGTTCGAATTGAGCAACGGCTTGGTCCTCCTTCCTGGCCTCGATCAGCAATGCGCCGATATCGCAATAAACGCTGGCATTACTCGGGTCAAGTTGCAGAGCCTGCGCGTATTGCTTCAGCGCCTCGTCAGGTTTGCCGGACCTAGCCAGGGCGATCGCCAGATACGTGTAGGCGATCGGCTCGGAGGGGTCCATGCGAACCAGTTGACCGTACAGGGCAATCGCGTCGGCAAAGCGGTTTTCGTGCATGGCTGCGCCGGCACGTTCCAGTAGCCCTGACTTACCCCGTTTCAGTACATTGATCTCGTCCAGCAAAGGATCTTGCACGGTAGGTTCCACGTTGCCGCGAGCCTGCAGTTGCTCTTTCATGTGATCAAGATCGCCCATACCACGGTATGCCATGGCAAGTTGATAGTGAATGCTGGAGGCTTGAGGTTCGCGGGCTAGCGCCAGGGTGAAATACTTCGCTGCCTCGCCATACTGGTGCTCGATTAATGCCACCTTGCCCAATCCGGTCAACGCGGTGGCTGAGGAATTTCGCTGAGCCATCGCTTTGGCGAACCACAGCTTGGCCGCGTCAGGGTGATCCAACGTGAGTTCCAGGTTCCCCAAACGCAACAGGGTCGGATTATCGGTTGGCTTGAGAGTCAGGGCACGCTTGTAGTCGACAACCGCGGCCTCGGCGTTCCCATTCCATTGGTGCAGATAGCCTAGGTAGTAAGACCAGCGGAAAGACTGAGAGTCAAGGCGCGCGGCGTTCGTGTAGCAGGCCAGTGCAGCGTCGTCGAAGCCATAGGCCTGGTAGGTCTGTCCGAGCTTGCCAAAAGACAGGGCCCGGCGAGCACGGGTGGCACCGGTCTGAGATATGACGGCCGCCACCGCCGCCTGCGCGGCTTGGATTTGTTCCAGAACCGGCGGGTCGGCTCGACTAAGGTCAGGTTGAGGAATTTCCAACAAATCAATCCGACTGTCGGATGGACGCAAAGGTGCATTCTGCGCCGCAGAGAAATCCGAATGGATGACACCACTTGCCGCGACTATCGCGAGCAATACCGCAACGATTTTATGCTGGATTCTGGTCATGGCTTAGATGTCGTCGTGCCGGTGCCCTCACGCAGCGTGGTGTATTTTCTCAGCGGCAGGCCGGTCCATTCTTCGACCCGTCCGCTGACCCAGTGGGCCTGAACTTTGGTGATTTCCGGAGCATTGCCCAGTCCAAACAAGACCCGCGGGTCACTTGAAGAGCAATAACTACCATCGGAGTGGACACGCCGCCAAAGCGTGGGCGCGTCACGCCGAAAAACAGCAACTCGCGTGCCCAGCATGTCACGATGGTATTTGTCACCCACCATCCGAAATCCTATCCACGGCTTGCGATGTCCAATATTATTCATCAGGAGGCGCGCGGGACCGCTATTGTTTACTACAACGATGTCCATGCCTCCGTCGTTGTCGATGTCGCCAAACGCCACGCCACGGCTCACTTCCAAAAGGGAAAACACGCTTCCCGCACGGCTGCTAACGTCCTCAAATCGTCCTTTGCCGTTGTTGTGCAACAGTAGGTTGGATTGAGCGAGCGGATACAGGCTACCCTTTCGGGCCTGTTCTTCTATGGTCGTCACTGCTCCGTTGGCCAAGAACAGGTCCAGCCACCCATCGTTATCATAGTCCAACATGCCCAGACCGAATGTAGTGTAGCGCCGGGTTGCGAGAGCGATACCGCTCTCGGAGGAAACATCATCGAACCATCCCTTGCCGTTGTTAGAAAACAGATATGCGTATTCCCCGGTAAGATTGCCTATCACGATATCTTCATAGCCGTGGCCCAGCAGGTCGCCGGCATCGACGCCCATGCCGGCTTGCGAATTTCCATCTCTGTTCAGAGCGCAGCCTGCAGTTAGCGCGTCTTCCTTGAAGGTCCCGTCATGCTGGTTGATCCACAGTTGATTGGGACGACCGTCATTGGTCACGAACAGGTCGATCCATCCGTCGCGGTTGAAATCCGCACAGACTACTCCCAGCGCGCCATTAAACTCACTGCCGATTCCCGAACTGGACGTTACGTCTTCAAACGTACCATCGCGACGATTACGGAAAAGGTGATTGGGTAAAGGATTATATGACTTGGGTCCGCAATAATCTTGAGCCCCACTGGGTGAGAGGCATTTGAGCATCTTGGTAAATCTGAAATCGATGTAGTTGCAAACGAACAGATCAAGCCAGCCATCGTTGTCATAATCAACGAAAGCAGCGCTGCAGGTCCATCCAACAACGTCGGTGCCGGTTTCTGCTGTGACATCGGTAAACGTTCCATCTCCGTTGTTGCGCCACATCTGATTGTGGCCAATATTCGTGATGTAGAGATCGACCCAGCCATCGTTATTGAAGTCCGCAGCCGTAACACCCATTCCATATCCCAGGGCTCTGATTCCGCTTTCTTCCGTTACGTCAACGAACTTGAGCGTACAAGTGCCGTCGGCGTTGCGGACTGAATCGTTGCGGTAGAGCCGGCCGCGCAGCGGCAACTGGGGATGAAATACAGCCTGGCTTAGGTCGTGAGGTCCCAACATCGCGCCTTGAACAAGAAAGATGTCCAGATCGCCATCGTTGTCATAGTCGAAAAGCGCGACCCCCGACCCCACCGCTTCGGGATAATAAAGGGAGCCTGACATTCCGTTGAAATGCACAAAATCAATTCCAGCTTCTTTGGCCCGATCACTGAAAACTTCTTCTGCCGGAGCGGGCTCACCTGCGAAGGCGAACCCTCGGCTGAGAGTCGCGGCTGTTCCCAGTTTTACGAAGTCGCGTCGGCTGATGCGATTTCTCATGACGTATATTGGCTCGGTATTTCTCTAACTAGTATCGCGTATGCTAGGGGACTCAAACCCGATGAGCATGTCGTCCGCGCCGCAGCGGAGCAAAAGGCCTCGAGGCCCAGAGCTATACCACGGATCCAACTTGATGGGCAGTTCGAATTCTTGAACGAAAATACGCACGGGCGAGGATACTCACCCGTGCATGCAAGAGTCAGATTACCAATCAGCTCGGAAAGCAAGCTGCCCCACACGTTGATTGCCTGCTAATCCAGTCACATACCCGAATGTTGATCCCGCTCCGGTGCTAAGGCCCAAGTTCGGGGGATCGAAGTAGTGACGGTTAAACGCGTTGTAGAATTCTCCCCGCACCTGGGCTTGAATGCGCCCATCCTTCAAAAAGCCGAAGTGTTTGACGATGCTGATATTCTCCTGAGCCGGAGTTGTGTTCCAGCGCCAATGGTTAAACAACATCGGGGAGTCGCCAAATGGTGAGGTATTCGTTCCGCTGGCAAATGCACTGGGATCGAAATCTGAATTGCCGGGGTCGATAGGGTTACCCGGGTTAAAGTGTCCACGGAAGTGGTTTTTCATGTTGCTGGAGTTGGCCCCGTTGGCGAAAAAGGCGCGCTGTTGACCAGCGTGGTAATACGGCAACTGATATTGAGACAATATACTACCCATCGGCGTACCGCTGCCATAAGCGCCATAGTAGCCGAGTGTCCATCCACCCACCAAATAGTTCAACGTACTTGACTGGTTCAACCAATTGCGATGAAGTCCGAAGGGCAGATCATAAGTGAGGTAGCCCTTGGCAAGCTGCCTCTGATCGGTCGAAACCGGCCACCACGAGGTATCGTTGGGACTCTGGCGGTTCGAGGTCCACTGATTGCTGAAGTTAGATGGCGGACCGCCAGCAAGATAAGCCCCATTCGATGTGAACTTAGAGATCACGTAGCTCCAGTCCACATACAGCCCGTGCGTGTTGCGAATCTTCACTTCCGCAATGAACGCGTTATAGTCGCTTGATGAATTGTATGCAGAATCGCCGATTATTTCCGCACGGTAACCATATTGGGCCAGTTGCGGATAGGGTGCGATGGCTGCATACGCCGGCGCCGAAAAATTGGCGAATGGATACGGCACAGTTGTCCCGGCAATCGACGAAATGTTCGCCGCATCGGCTGGGCTGCCGACCGTTGAGTCGATCTGACCACTTTGCAACAAGGCGTTGTATACGTTCCAATTGGGCCAGCTGACGTCGGTACCGGCCGCATAGTCGTGCAGTCCCCTGCCAAAGTTGCCGGTGTAGCGCGTATCCAGGACCACATTTTTCGCGAGCTCATATTGAGTGCCCGCGAAGAGCGTGTTGGACCGGCCCAGCTTCAGCACATTCGGGTTTATATAGATCAATTCTGATGCGTCTCCGAAAGACGTGGAAGAGATGTTCTGCGGTGGTGTTGTCGGCTGAACAGGGAATCCATTATCCCAGTTGAATGCATAGCCGGTGGGCACAGTGGTTTGAGCCACCGCTGAGGCTGCGTTCAGCGGGTTCTGGGATCCGAAATAGCCGTTGTCGGCCCCGCCGGAGGTGAAGGCGCTAAGCGGCACATAGTTCAACGAGTAGGATGCGCGGGCTACGAGTTTCTTCGTAATCGAGTAGGCCGCCCCCAAGTGGGGACCGAACTGGTAGAGTGGAACGTTGCTTTCAAAGGAGGTGCCGGAATTCGCGAAGGCCCAGGCACCTTTATATGGAGCCCAGTTCGGGTTGGTGCTGTTGATGTCGAAGTTCTCCCACGAACCGTTCGGCATATGGCCAGGCAGGGTGAGATCCCAGCGGAGACCCAGATTCAATGTGAGCTTCGGATTGACTTTGAAGTCGTCCTGGACAAAGAGCCCCATTGTCTTCTGGCGCGGATTCTCAGAGTTCTTCGGAGCAATGGACCCGTTCCATACGTCCCCGAGCAAGAACGAGGAAAAGGGGCTTCCCACAAGTTGCGCCAAGCCCGGATCGGGTGGGGTGCCCGTCGTGCTATTGAACGTGTAAGTGGTGTTTACGTTATGGTCGCTACTGGCATTCAGCTGGTTTGCCGTCCACTGCCATCCGAATTTGACACTGTGCCGGCCCTTCTGCCACATCACCGTGTCTGCGTAGTTGTAGGTGTTATAGAAAAAGTAGAGATCCCAGCCCTGGCCATAGCCCGTATAGCCACCGATTCCATTGTTGGTGCCATTGAAGTTGACGGCCGGAAAACCCTTTTGCGTAGGGGGGAGACCATAGTCCGTGGGGTTAGCGAAACCGTACGGCCCTTGCTGGTTCGATTGGTGGTTCCATGAAACTGAGAAGGTGTTGCTGAGCGTCGGCGAAACTGTGTAGTTGTCAATTACCCGTGCCATCTCGTCGACTCCGTCCAGGAATTCAAAGAGGCCGCCAAGCGGTCCGCTTTCCAATCCTCCTGGATAGACCTGAGCGCCCGTCTGCCAGTCGTAGGAGCCGCTGAAATGATGATGATCAGAGAAATTGTGGTCGAGCTTGATGTCGAAAGTTCGCTTATAGAATTGTGTTTGACCGGCCGTATACGTTGGGTAATTTCCGCCTATAAGGCGGTTGACAGTGGGCTTATAGGTTGCGAGGGACGCGGCTATCTTCTGGGAGGCCGCGCTGACCCTGCCTGTGGGAATCTGGTTGTCGGGGAATGGCGTGGCACAGGTTACTCCGCCGACCGTCTGGACTGTCGAGGGATCGAAGACCTGCCCATACTGGTAAGGATTGCCAGTGCAAGGGTTGATCCACGCGCCACTACCGTTGGGATTTGGGATGTTGCCTTGGTTCGCGCCCATCGTCATCAACGGGCTGAGGTCGTAAGATCCGTTACTGGCGGTGACCATCTGCGGGAGTGGGATCGTTTGCCCAGTGGGATTCTTCCGATAATCCGTTGCATTGTAATACTCGTAGTCGCCGAAGATGAAGGAATGATTCTTCCAAATGGGGCCGCCGGCACTGCCTCCATAATCGTTAAACCGATCCTTAGCGCGGCTATTTGCGCTCCGGCAAGCGGTATCCCCGGATGCGCACTGCGATAAAAAGTAATTGTCTGTCCATAGATTGGCGTTGAGATCTTCATTCTGGAGGAACTCAAACGCGGTGCCATGAAACTTGTTGGTGCCCGACTTGAGGACATAGACAATCGATCCGCCGCCGCTCTGGCTGAGTTCCGCGTCCGTCACGTTTGTTTGAAGTTGCATCTCCTGGAGGGAATCTTGCCCGGGAGTGACCGCCATTCCTTGGTTTCCTGAGGTGGCATTCGTTCCGTCGATGGAGATGGAGTTGGAGAATTCCTCGCCGCCAGCGATTGAAAAGAAGGCTTGCGTCCCGATGGCGTAGAGCGGTTGCGTGAGTGTCACTGCCGGCGCCGTCGAAAACAGGAGGTTGATCGCGTTTCGGCCATTGAGGGCATCCAGCGGCAGTTCCTCGATGGCCTTCGTTTCCATGGTCATCGCCTCGGTGGCGTCTTGCACCTCCAATGGAGGCGTCCCAGTTACTGTGACCGTCTCAGATGCCGTACCGACCGCCATGCGGACATTGGCTGTAATGACTTGGCCCGCCACAGGCGAAATGCCAGTACGAGTGTAGGTCTTGAAGCCTTCGTGGCTTACCTCGAGCGTATAGATACCTATAGGCAAGCTGGGTATGTTGTAAACGCCATCTTCGTTTGTGGGGGTTTTGACGACTACTTTTGTGTCGGCATTCGTCACTGTTACGGTGGCGCCCAGTAATACCGCACCCGCCTGATCGCTGACCGTCCCTGTGATCGTAGCGCGGTCGGTTTGGCTGTGTGCCAGAATTCCAATCGACAGCAGTGCGAACAGCATTCCGTAGAATTTGATTCGGATTCCTCGCATCACTTGACCTTTCTCAACCGTTACCGGTCAGTTTGATATTTGGTTGCAACCCGCCTTGTCGGATCTAATGAGTTTTGGCCCGCGGCGGTTTATTCTGAGTACTCTCACGGACATTCGATGTCAGTTTCGGCGTGTTTTGACCTCGCACAGGACGTCCCTGCGTGGAAAGTCATGCCAATACCATTTCCAATTCCATTGACTACGGCATCTTTCTCAAGACTCCATGTTCCGGATTAACCACCTTCATCAGCTTGGCCGAATGGTCCCATCAACGAGTTCCGGCTTGCTTGAGGTAGCTTCGCGGCGTATCCTGATGAACGCAAAGAAGGATGAGGACTGAACTCAACATTGTGAAGTTCCATTGATGTCTCATCGCGTTAACACTACATCGAGGAAACAGGTTGCGCAAACTAACCGCTTTATTTGCAAGGAGATACGTCAGTTGTTACCGACATGTTAAACGCTCACCAGAAGGAAAGTGAAAAAGCCGGATCTATCGACCCGCAGGTTTGCCTCAAAGAGGTCGACCGCCTGGTGCGGAGTCCGTTTCTTTCAGGAAGTGAGGCTCTTTGTAAGCTGTTACAGTTTCTCGCACAACACACAGTGAATTCCCCTGAAGAGCATCTGAAGGAGTACGAGATTGCAACGCAGGTGTTCGGCCGCCGAATGGATTTTGACCCACAGGCCGACTCGGGGGTCCGCGTGCAGATGGGTCGCCTCCGTTCGAAGCTCGCGGAATACTACCAAACCGTGGGCGCAGAGGACCTAATCCAAATTGAAGTGCCCAAAGGCGGCTATGCCCTCTCATTTCGGCGGCGAGATGTTACTGCGGCCGCAGATCTACCACAGATAGACACCCCGTCCGCTTCCGCGAAACCGGCACGGACCGGGGTGCGGCTCTTATTGCTAGTCGGCGTTCCCGTCCTCATCTGCGTTCTCGCTGCCGGCGGCGTCCTGATCTCGGTTTTTCATCGGCCATCGGGGTCGTTCGACCCGGCAAACGGTCAAATAGCCCAGGCTGACCTTGCGAGTCTGCGAACCTTCTGGAGGCCATTTCTCCAGGGCTCCGAGGTCCCATTCGTGGTTTTCAGCAACGCACAGTTTGTCGGGAGCCCCATTACAGGAATGCGCTATTACGATCCATCTAAAGACTCTCGTGATCTAATCTCGCAGCACTATACCGGAATTGGCGAAGTGATGGGAGTGGAAGAACTCGAAGGTCTGTTCGTTCGCTCGGGACGACAATTCCAAATTAAGCGAGGCGGCCTGTTTACTCTCGACGATGCCCGCAAAAACAATCTGATTTTCGTGGGCAGTCCAACAGAGAATCTTACGCTGGGCGAAGTTCCGCACAGCAGCGGCTTCGTTTTCAGACTGCTGAAGACAGGGCATGATGATTGGGTTGAGGGCGTCGTTGATCTGCAGCCGCATGCGGGTGAGAACGGCGAATACCTTCCCACCGCTGTATCGCGTCCCATGGATCTCGACTACGCAGTCATCACATTGACACATGGACTCGACCGTACGCGGTGGATCCTCATTCTTGCGGGTGCATCGACGGTAGGCACTCAGGCTGCGACTGATTACGTATGCGACTCCGATTCCGTTAAAGATCTTCTACGTCGGCTCAATATCCAGCCTGGTACGGATATGAAATCTTTTGAAGCCTTGCTCCGTGTGAAAGTAGCAAATGACGTTCCTCTCGCCACTGAATTGGTGAAACTCCGCATCACCGAATAATCTGCAACGTATATTGGAGCGCTGGTTTCCGTCGCTGGTGGAACCCCGTCGAAGCAGTGACGCGTTGAGTTTGGCTAAAAACTCAAACAGCGCAAAGATAAACTAAGCCGCAGGTTCGCGTTTTTGCCATTTATAAATTTCGCGCTGTCGGGCAGTTTTCCTAATCCTGAGCCGCCGGCGTCATTGCGCTACCAGCGGCGTGCACAGCTCGCTCGTGCAGGTTGTGAATGCCGCGATTGAGCGGCCGTTTCCTCTCTGTTCTTATTCCTTACTATAGTAAGCGTCCGGTTTTCCCCTCTGGCATCTTTAGCGGCTTGGGTCTGACGATGTGTTCATGGTTGAGGCGGAGGGGACTGCACGCCGCGTTCGCAGGTTTCGATCTGTATCAGAGAAGCGGCGGATTGCGGAGCTTACGTTCGAGCCGGGTGCGAGTGTAGCTCTGGTGGCGCGGGCCCATGGCGTGAACGCGAACCAGGTGTTCAAGTGGCGCCGTGAGTTGAAGAGGGGCGAACTGTTCGAACCCGTTGCTGGATCGACGGCGCTTCTTCCTGTTTCGTTGTCCACTCCGAGTGAGACGGCCAACGAGATAGTTAAGCCAGGAGCGAAGGAACAGGCGACGGCAGGCGGCGCGATTCACATCGAGTTTCCAGGCCGGGCCATGATCAGCGTGGAGAGCGGCGCAGACCCGGCACTGCTGAGAACGATCCTTGAGAGTTTGCGCAAGTGATCGAACTCCGCACCGGTACGAGGATATGGATCGCCGCCGGCGTCACCGACATGCGGCGCGGCTTTGACGGCCTGAGCGCGCAAGTGCAGACCGTGCTCAACGAGCAGCCGTTCTCGGGTCATGTCTTCGTCTTCAGAGGGCGCCGCGGCGACATCGTAAAAGTTCTCTGGTTCGATGGCGACGGGCTATGTCTGTTCGCCAAGCGTCTTGAGCGAGGACGATTCATCTGGCCTCAAGCTACCGAAGGAACCGTATGTCTGACTCGTGCGCAACTTTCGATGCTCTTGGAAGGCATCGATTGGCGTCGTCCGCGGAGGACATGGACGCCGGAGATTGCGGTGTAAGTGACAAGCGTGATTCCCCTGTATCCATGCGGGTTTTGTGGATGATTTCTATCCTGTTTCGTGGCATACTGCGGTCATGGTTCCTGCTTCCTTGCCTGACCTCGACGGGCTCGGTCCAGAAGCGTTGAAGGCGCTGGTGATCGCCAAGCATAGCGAGTCTGTGGAACAGCACAAGGAACTCATGTCGAACACACATGAGATCGAACATCTGAAGCTGGTTATCGAGAAGTACCGGCGGATGATCTTCGGCAGGAAGAGCGAGAAGCTTACCGGGGAACTGGAGCAGCTTGAGTTCCGGCTCGAAGAACTGGAGACCGCACGAGCCGCAGAAGAAGCTGCAGAGGATGCAGCTGAAGCGGTGCAACCTCCCGCGACTTCGACAGCTTCGAAGCGTCGTCCCCGCCCCGCACGCAAGCCTCTTCCAGAAGATCTTCCGCGTGAAGTCATCACCCACCTTCCCCCGCATAGCTGCTGCCCGGATTGCGGCGGTGCGCTGCGCAAGTTTGGTGAAGATGTCTCCGAACAACTGGAGCGCGTCCCGGCGACCTATAAGGTGATTCGCCATGTGCGGCCCAAGTTCGCCTGTGCAGGTTGCGAACATGTCATCGAGGCGGCTGCGCCTGCGCGTCCGATCGAACGTGGCCTACCTGGACCAGGGCTGCTTGCTCATGTGCTGGTTTCGAAGTACGGTGACCACCTGCCGCTCTACCGCCAGTCGCAGATCTATGCCCGTGAGGGCGTCGATCTCGACCGCTCGACACTGGCCGGCTGGGTGGGCGCCGCCAGTGAGCTGCTTGCTCCGCTGGTCGATGAGATCCGCAAGCATGTTCTGGCAGCATCCAAAATCCACGCTGACGACACGCCGGTTCCGGTACTTGCTCCCGGTAATGGCAAGACCAGGACCGGCAGACTCTGGACGTATGTGCGTGATGATCGGCCGGCAGGCTATTCAACCACTCCGGCGGTGTGGTTCGTCTACTCGGAGGATCGTAAGGGTGAACATCCGCGACGGCATCTGAAGGACTTCAAGGGCGCCCTGCAGGCTGACGCCTATTCCGGTTTTCATCATCTGTACGGCGATGGCGCCATTTACGAAGTCGCGTGTTGGGCACACACAAGGCGTAAGTTCCACGACATCCATGTGGTCCATGCCTCGCCGACTACAACCGAAGCTCTGGTCCGCATCGGGGCACTGTACGGAATCGAGGAAGATATACGCGGCAAACCCGCAGAGTTTCGTCGCTCGGTACGCCAGGCTCGCGCCAGGCCGCTACTCGATGATCTTCACCACTGGATGGAGAAAACGCTTCGTTCGCTCTCCACCAAGAGCGAGACCGCGGGCGCGATCCGGTACGCGCTCTCGCACTGGCGTGCTCTGACACGCTACGTCGACGATGGTCTGTTGGAAATCGGTCGAGTCGAGATGTGGCGCGGTTGTTTAGGCTGGGCCTAGCTGTTTCCGGTCCTTTCGGTTGCCGGTGCCTCAGTATCCCGACCATGCCCCGTTTCCACATCCCGCTCATCAAACCGGACATGCAGATTTCCCGCATCCGGCTTACCCCCGTTTCATCAAGCCTTCGCATTCGACAAGTCACGACGCGTGACCCGGACGTCGTACAGACCAAGGGTCTCGTGGAGATGCTTGGCCGGGAACCGTTTTAGTCCGGTGCCCGTAAATCCGGATCGGCGCATTAACCAGCGACGGAGTCGCACCTCGGTGTATCGACGGATCCGCTCACGAGTAGCCATGACCGGCCCCTGATTGAAGTAGCCGCACCAGCCACGTAACAGCGTGCTGAGGCGTGCCACCGTACCCAGAGGTGTATCCGCGTACCACTGAGGCGCCGTCCGTTCATGGATACGCATGAGCAGACTTCGCACAGCCTTCTTGGATGGCCGGGTGCCGATATAGATGCGCCCTTCCTTCCCATGAAAGCCACCGATTGTGTACCCCAGAAAATCAAACGATTCTTCGGGCAATCGGGCGATGCGAGTCTTGGCCTTGTTCACCTCCAGCCCAAGTCTCATCATGAGCGCTTCCATCTTTGTCATCGCCACCTCGGCATTACCCGGACGGCAACAGATGACGAAGTCGTCAGCGTAGTTCACGATGTAGGCATCGAGTTGTTCCTGGTGGCCATGAAGTTGCCATGCCAGCAGGAAACGACGGAAATAAAGGTTGGCCAGCAGTGGCGATATCACACCGCCCTGTGGCGTTCCCCGCTTCCTCCTTCGTGCTTCGGCGGTCTGGATTCGCCGACCAGAGATGTTCTCGACGACAGGCGCAGTCAGCCAGCGCTTTATCGTCTTTAACACCCGCCCGTCTGCGATTCTTCGCTCCAGACAACGCATCAACGGAGCATGTGGAATCGAGGTGAAGTAGTCGTGCAGGTCTGCGTCCACCACCTCCTGTCTCCAGTGTTGCGTCACATGCCAGAAGACTCTACGGACAGCCATTTTGGCATCGAGCCCCGGACGAAATCCGTACTGCTGTGGCAGCAGATCCGCCTCGAAGATCGGCCCGATCACCAGCACCACGGCCATCTGAACCACACGGTCGCGGATGGTCGGGATGCCAAGCGGTCTCTGACCTCCGTTGCTCTTCGGTATCCATACACGCAGAAGGGGCATAGGCGCGTATGTTCCCGCAACCAGCTCCCTCCGCAGCTTCCCTAACCATCGATCTACTCCGTGAGCATCGATCTGATCGAAGATTTCCCCATCCACTCCTGACGCACCTGCATTCGCATGGCAACGTCGGTAGGCTTCATCAAGGACATCTTCGCGGCAGACCTTGTCCCACAGCGAGTAGAAGCGATAGGCAGGTTCAGCCTTGGCTTTCGCTTGTAGCGAGGTCTGCAGCGTCTCAACCGTATTCGGCGTTCCTAGACTCATCGTCAATCACCTGGCTCTCTGCTGCTTTGCTCACTGAAACAGGTCAGGGCCTCTTCCCTCCACCGACATTACCCGGCTTCAGCGGTACTACAAGCCCCTCCGCCATCTGCGTCCGCCGATGCTGGCCCTCACGGGTTCATCGTTGAGTCTGGCTCACGGTCGCAGACTTCCCTTGTTGCGCATCTTCCATCTCCCACGCGTGCTGCCGTCACTACCCCGGTGGAATCACCGACTGCGTTTCTCGCTCGCTTCATCGACGACATCGGCCTTCCCCAAAGTTATGGCGGGTCGGCTCCCACATTGGCTGTTTCGAGGCCTGCTCGACGTTCACTCACGTTGCAGCCCGCATGGACCACTAATCCCCCGAGGGGACCTTTTCTCGAAGTGCTTCAGGTCATTCGTCGCCTCTTGACCCGCCCCGAGTGTTTCCGGCTGGAGCGAGAGTTTGCCGGCCCGGATTTGCACCGGGGAGGAAAATGCACCTTATCAAGGCACACATAACAGCGCCGCCGAGCGAGCGTTGCGTGCCGTCGCGATTGGACGGAAGAATTACCTTTTCATGGGAGCTGATTCCGGCGGCCAGCGAGCCGCATCGCTCTACAGCCTCATTGGGACAGCCAAGCTCAATGGGCTCGATCCGGCGTTCTATCTGCGAACGGTTCTGGCGACGATCGCCGAACATCCGATCAACCGCATCCAGGAACTGCTGCCCTGGAAGATCGCCGCCTCACTTCAAGCCGACTCTTCCCAAGCCGCTTAGACACACTCAACAAGTGTCCACTTAGAAATAAGTGGACACTTCCGCCTTAAACACCGCCACCCGGTCAAGATGGGAACTTCGAACGCTTACTTACTATATCGATCGCAAAATGCTGCTTCCGACCCTGCCCTGCTTGATCCCTTCCGGACTGTCGTCGTTCTTGCGCAGCAGCTCCTTGTCACCATTACAATACGAAACCCAGCGTACCTGACCGTCCTTCATCTCCCCCGAGACGCGGAATCCAGCTTCGGCCTGCAGGTCGTAAAAGGCGAATTCTCTCCACTCCGCCGGAATCGCAGGAAGAGGAATAATATGATCGCTGTATGATTGGAGGGCCATTGAAATCGGCACCAGCGCGTAGGTCGTGAAGTTATCGATGAAATAGTAATTTAGGCTTCCCGGAACCTCGGCGAAACTGTAGTTTCCCTTGTCCAGGCCCTTCAAACAATAGCTTGGCCAGAGGCACTCCCGCTGCACAGAAAATACCCCAGTAACAGGCAAAATACTCGAAGGACCATCGTTCTCACGTCATTGGCATTGTTCCAGTTCTTTCTTATCATCATCCGTCCTTACACGCAGTTCGTGTTCAACGTCGCAGCGCCCGCAGCCCAATCCACCTAGTGATAGACCCTGATGTAATCCACATACATATCCACAATATTGCCGTAACGGGAGAGATCTACGGGCCAACCTCCTCCGGTCGCGAGATTAACCATGAAATAGTTTGGATCCTCTACGGCGAGAGGCGAAGCGAGTATTCTAAGTACTTCGATGTTATCGAGATAGAACACAAATTTATCGGGTTTCACCAGCAATCCATATGTGTGTGGTGTAGCGGCCCAGCCCCCGCCGCCGCCGACTTTACGCATATCGATAGGATTGACTTTGTCGACGATTCCAGGGGCTTGATATCCCCACATATGCGGAGTAACCATGTACGCTGTAGGCGCATTGGGGCTCTTGGGGCCGTCGCCGCCGTAAGCCTCGAGGATATCCAACTCGTCAGTCTTTTCGCCCCATTTGCCGTTCTTGAAATCATCCGTCATCGTCCACCACGCCGGCCAAGTGCCGATCGCGTCTGGAGCAATGAAGCGGCACTCCATGTAATACGGAGCCTTTACGGTAAAGCCTGTGCCGTCAAGTGAATTAACAGATGAAATCAAGCCGGTCGTATTTCGCAGCGCGTCGGCGCGGATGAGCAGATAAGTATCGCGCTGGAAGAACGGCCCATCCGGGGTAGGATCGACAAAGGGTATCTGGCTGAAATCGAGGCGATCAGGCTTGTGGGCTCCGTATCGTGTTCCGTAGCCAGTACCAGAGATGGAAATAGGGCCATTAAAGTCATCCTCAAACACCAACGACATACCTGCCGCCCCCGGCGGGTTAGTTTTGGGTATACCCTCGTTCCAGGAAACCCCGCCGGTATTATAGAGCTGAAGATAGCAAGTATCGACGTAGTCATCGGAAATACGCGCACCGGAGATGCGCACCGTAATTGGCCCATGTGGATACCGATCTGCCGGAAAATTAAAAGCTCCGGCGCCATCGCTATTCAGTGATACGTCAGCCACGTTTGAATCAGAACCGTACTTGGCGCCTGGCAACCAGCTCTTCACGTCGAGAGGGCTGCGATATCCAGGTGCGTTCACGTGAATAGATGTGTTTCCATGCACGTCGGATCGGTAGTCGGGAAAAGTTACGCCAATCAATTGCGCCCCAACCTGTGGCACGATTGCAAGCAGTGCTATCAAAATGATGCAATAAACGAACCGGCTTCTCTGATGCATTTGAAGCTCCTCGAATTCTGTCGGTATACGTTGGAGTTCGATCTGGCGCCATTTACGTGAATCCGTAACGATTGTTTCCGGGTCGCACTTTTCAGTCCCTTATCTCAAAGACTTTAGACGTTACACAGCATTAAAACCGGCCAATTCTCGGCCCTCTAATCAATGACTCTCTTGGTTCTCTTTTGGTCGATTCCAGATTCTTGAGAATCTGTGCTTGCCTGCTGGAATCGTAACGATCATCGCTCCGCCTTCTGTCATCACGAGTTTTGTAGCGTGGCCGTCAACCATCATCGTGACAGGTCTGCCCGCGAATTCGAGCGCTGTCTCATCCTGGCCGTAGCGATTGAGTCCCTCGTAGACCAGATAATTCGTCGGCGCCCAAATATCGCCGCGGTCGCGAAACCGTCATTCATGCCACAGCTTCAAACGTGGATAAGACCACTCAAGGAGATTAAGATCTTTATTCTTCTCGATGGTGGCGCAATGTCGTCATGGTATGTTCTTAGCGCCATGGTTTTCTACCCGGTCTGTCCCGGTAGCCCAGTGTGCATTTAACCGGGGATGTAGCCCTTGCTCCCTCAACTGAGAATCTCCTCATAGATGTGTTATATGCCTGCCAATATGTCAAGAGATTACCAACTGGCATACGGCGTTTGTCTCGCCTGCTGTTCGATCCGGCCGGCTTCCGACCTAAATTGCGGATAAACAGCCGAGCGCGGACACGCGAAGCCTTTCAGGATTTCAAGTCTGCGATTGCGCTTTGCCGAAGTTCAGGATGAGCTTGCTGAATCCACCTTGCCGCGGCGATCATGTTCGTCGCACCGGCCTGTCGCACGGTCACCCACTCTGGCTTGTTCCCGAACGGAGAATGCGACTTTTCGAATGTGCAATTGATAGAATTCCAGCAGGGACTCGAGACATTACCGGTGCCTTGTTCGCTGATAATCTCTCGCGCCGTGCGGAGAATCACTCCTCCGTATTGCTTCGGATTCAAAGGAACGACAAACTTGGTCCACCAGTAGCATCCGAAGCCGTTCACGTTAGTGTCGAAGAGATTCATCACCACTGTGCCCGAACCGCTGGCTGCTTGTTCCACGTAGCCTTCCGGATAGACGTGGATGAATGCGTCGGCTGCGCGAATGGCTCTGGCGCGAAAGTCTCTGAATTCGGGGTTGACCTGGCTAATATCGCCTCCCGCCTTCTCTGCTTGTTCGAACATCGCGAAGGCTGCGGTCATCATCATGTGCGGCGAGGTAAACAAGTCATGCTTAAAGGTACACACGGCGTCTGCAGGAGGTATCTTGTCTCCCATTCCGAAGTTGCACTCCTCCTCGAAGAGATCTTGGGCAACGCCGAACTCGGTTCCAGCGATGTTCCGCTGCCCATAGCCGGTGCTGTGCAGATAATTCTCAACAAAATTGTAGTACTTCGATGCGATCGCCAGGCAGGTGTTCGCCTTCTGGGCATCCACCGTGCGCAGCGCATCGAATAGCCCCAAGGCGCCAATGATCTGAGCAGCCATGTAGATCGAATAGCGGTCCTGATGATCGTAGTACATCAGACCGCGGGAATTCCGTTGAAAGTCCACTGCCCATTGCTTGTCCAGATTGATCAGCGTCTCGTAGGCAATATTCAAAAACCGCTCTTTCCCGGCGTACTGATAAACCTGCAGGTACAGGTTCACCACCCAACCGGAATCATCGCACCAGATACAGAAGTGAGAAGGCGGCTTCCCAATTGGCTCATGTTTCACCATGTCCCAGCCTGGCCAAGTTTGGCAGAGAGACAAGTTGTCCTTCCCGCTGTATGTGTCTTCGATCCAGTCAGAAAAATCGTGAACCACCCGCAGGTACTTCTGTTGATGGCTGGCCTCGTAGTTGATGATCGCGCTTTGAATCGACTGGGTCCCCTGCCATCCGTTTTGATCGGGAGTCAACCCTGAGTCTTTAGGGTTGCGCCAAAAGTCCGTTTTCGGCGGGTTGCAGGTGCCGTTTGCGACCAGGTAGTTGAAAACACTTTCTGCTGCATCGTCGAACGACACCTGGCTAGAAGCCTCGCGGGCAGTGGAAATCCCGTTCGCAACACGGCTTGCTTTAGCGAAGACCAAACGCGATTGGAGTAGCAACCGACCAGCAGAAAAGAGAATGGCGGCACCAAGGATATTCCGGCGTGACAAATCAGACATGATCGAACCCTTAGAATGTTATATTCCTGCGTTCCCGATCAGCACATACACAAGCTAATCCGAACGCTCGATCACCCGACTCCGGCTTCATAAAATAGCTTCTCGGCGTATCGTGGTGAACGCAGAAAAGGATGGGGGAATAAGCTCGACGTTGGGAAGTTCCATTGAGTTAACGCAACACCCAGGAAACAGGTTACGCAAACCAACATCCTGATTTCAAAGGATATAAGTTGGTTGTTACCGACAGGTTAAACGCTCATCTTTCGGGTACAGTTCTTTCATATTCGCGCGGCGGCAATTGAAATTGCTTCGAAAACGAAGCGCAGAAATGTAATTCGGATCAATGACAATGATGAAATAGCAGCTGGCCAACTTGGCTAATTGAACCGCCATTAGACCGCAGTCAACTATGGAACAGATTCGCAAGCGAAACCACTACGGTTCAACCGACCGGAAGCTCGATGCATCATTGGGATCGCCGGAGCCCTTATATTTGGCTTGAAACGGATATGGATAGACCGGTCTAGTGAACAATATGTGGTCATCCCGTGACAGCGGGAAACTCGTAATCGGCTCTTCTACATGCGCGCCCAGCATCAAATCGGGCGCTTGACCACGCTCAACCCAGTTCTCTAAATAGCTCAGATAGTCGATGGCGAATGCCCCGTTCCCGCCACCACAATGTTTCATTCCTGGGACTACGAAGAGCCTAAAGAACTCCTGCGTCGCAGCGCGGCCACCCATGGTTTTCTCCACGGTCTGGTAATAATCTATTGTATTTGCCGGGACAACGTCGGAGTCCATCCCGCCCTGAAAGAGAATGACTTTGCCGCCGCCGGACTTGAACCTGCGCAGGTCAGGATTTGCCGCATTCAAAAGCGATTCTTGCACGCCGCCTCCGAAACGCTTGTAATCGCGATCAAAGTTGAAATCGCTCTCCTGCCAATTCGGTCCAGCAGCGGGCATGACCTCGTACCGGAAATATGGAATCGCCCAGGCGTTGCCATTGCTGAGACTGACATCCACCCAAGCAAGCTCCGAGCCAATTGGGGAGCCTCCCGTATATAGTTTTTTGCCCTTTGAAGTTGTCGGTCCGGAATAGACCTTCTTCACCGCATCAGCTTGAGCACGAGTGATGCATTTAGAATTCTTTTCGGACTTACATACTAACTCCCCAGGATCAAAATTGCAGGCAAGTGGGTTGCCAATGATGCCATCCTCAACGCCATCGTCCATATCGCATTTGCTAAGCGCAGCGTCATGCACGAGTTCAAGGTCAGTGCGATTCAGCAGTGGTTTCCCATCCTTGTTGCTCAAAGCCACATCATTCCACACATACTGCATGGTGGAATCCGAGTCATTGATCCACGGAGCTCCTGCGACGATGCCGTCGAAATCCCATGGGAAGCGCTGCGCCTCTATCAGCGCCTGACGGCCTCCGGTAGAACAGCCTGTAAAGTAAGCGTATTTCGGCGCCTTGGCGTAATAATATTCAGTGATGGCTTTCCCCGCCAGGGCCGTTACGTGGGCTCCTCGATAGCCGAAGTCGACTTGGGCCTGGAGATTGTTGTAAGCCCAGAGGCCACCCCAACCTTTGTGGCCCATATCAGAAATAATGCAGGCATAGCCATGCCGCAAGGGATCGCTGCACTGATCGAGTACATCCGATGTCGAAGAAGAGCCACAATCTCCGCCGCAACCACGCTCAAGAAACTTGCCGTTCCAGTTGGACAGCGGAAGCAGGAGGTTAAACCCGACATTAGGGGTGACATAGCCCTCAACTTGACAATGAGCGGGCACCTCACCGCTGGGTTCCACCTGATTGGCCCGTGTCACCTTTGTAGGCGCTTCTTGGATAACTGAAAAGTCAACGCTCTCCAGCGCTTTGCAGTGCGCTGCGCCAAGGGCATCAGGGAGGACTGAAGCCGTTGCGGCCGATCCAGTTATCGCGCTCCAACCGATGATCACCAAAAGTATTGCTTTCACGCTCATCCCTTCACTGTTCTTGGGGAGGATTCACCGTGGAATGTTAACAGACCTTCGCACACGATTCTACTGTGGCTTTTCGCAGTGAATTCGCGATCCCGCAAATGTTATCTCCTGTGCATCGAGCGTCTTCTGCATGCGCGTCGAGCTGAAGAATGTAATCGTCGTTGACGCAATCTCATAAACCGTCAATGGTCTGCCCGATCTTTTTTGCCAGTGTGAGAGTTAGTGTAGCGCACTTGTGAAGGGCCTAGTTTTTCTGCACCAAGTCCAGAGTTAGTCATCGGCCGGTTTAGGCTTCAGCCAGATTGCGGCTAGCCGCGATCTGGCTGAACCAAAAACAGGCCAAGAACTAACCTTCTGATTGGTACTGTTTTTCCAGGCCCTTCACTCTCGCCGAAGACTAACATTCAAACTGGTTCAGAAATACCGGAGCCGATCATTCTGCCGTGGACTTCGAAAGCTGGTCCGTTTGGCCTGAATACCGCAGCTCTTCGCCGTGTCGATAACTTCTTGATTGAAATTTGCGCCGCGATCGAAGATCAGATATTTGGGAGCCGAGTCATAGGGAGATGCCTCGCGCAACTGCTGAACGATCCAGGCGCTGGTCGGGTGTTTGGTCACATTGAAGTGGATGATTCGGCGTCGGTTATGTGCAATGACGAAGAAGCCATAAAGAACGCCAAAGGTCAGTGTCGGCACGGTGAAGAAGGCCATTGCTGCGATGGCCTCACGATGGTTCTTCAGAAAAGCCGCCCATCGCTTTGCCGGCTCAGGATTCTTCGGCGCTTTCCTCATCCAGCCCAACACCGTTCGCTCCGAAATGTCGAAACCAAGCATATTCAGTTCACCATGAATCCGCGGCGCACCCCAGGTGGAATTCTCTGCAACTATGTGAAAGATCCGTTCACGAAGTTCCCTGCTGACCATCTTCTCCCCACGCGCGCCTGATGCCGTGAGAGCCACTTCCGCGGCGTGGCGGGCATGCTCGACCTTGGCGGGATCGAAGAACTCACCGAGTGTGTGCGGCTCAATGTAGGCAAAGACCGGATCATCGCCCAGCATGGACGCGAATTTGGCTTCGATGGCTGGCGGGGGCAGCAGGGCGCTGGAGCTTTCAAGCACCAGTTCCGGCGCCAGGCCGACGACAAGCTCGCGCCGCAAGGGCTCGATGCGGACGCCCCGGTAACACTCGATCGCGATCCCGGCGGGCGTTGGGGAATGCCCGCAGCGCAGTGATTATCTCGCTCCAACCCTGGGCACAATCGTGCTCCGTTCGCGAAATCAATACTGAAGGACGCTTGTCGTAATTTGAATGATTCGTCAATCGCTTGACTCGATGAGTGGAATGGTGTCACTTCAGAAAAACGAAGAGTTACATACGTAAACGATTTTGCGCCACTAGAATGAACAACTTAAATGAGGCTGATCTGCAACAATGCAATACGGATGGAGCGTCGCCGGAAGCGGTTTGTTTTCTTAATCATCTAATTCTCCGTAGTTTACGATTTCACCCGTTTTTTTCGACCCCTATAGGAGCGCAGTTGGCCATTGCGCTCGTCTCGGTCGGTGGTCATTTTTTAACAAAATGGGCGGCAGCGCCGGCAAGAGCAGCCGATCCGCCCAGCGACCCTTTCGCGATAGTGACCTTGTAATACGGCGCGACATACTCAGCGAGTGCTTCGTTGACCGACTCTGTGAGGAGTGCACCCACTTCTGCGATCCCGCCGGCAAGCAGCACCAATTGCGGGTGAAATATGGGCGCTATAGATGCAATGCCTCTGGCCAAGAAATGTCCTGCGCGCCGAAAAACCTCCATGGACTGCTTCTCTCCAGACTGAGCAGCCTTAATCAACTTGCGAGTGCCCGCTAACGAACCACCGAGAGACTGTACAGAGACAACTGATTCCAAATAGCCTTTGCATCCTGCCGAACAGCGACGATCGCTGCCTACATAGACATGGCCCAAGTCTCCACAGCAGCCTCCCGTAAATCGCAGTGGTTGGCCCCCTACCAGCATCGAGCCGCCGACGCCTGTTCCCAGCGAGAGTACTAGTAGCCTTTCCAAAGACTGTCCAGCGCCGAAATGGTAATCACCCAGAGCGGCCGCATTGGCGTCGACTTCCAGCGTTACCGGAATCCCCAGACGATCTGTAAGTGAACTGCGCCAGGGGTATCCGACCAACACTGGCAGGTTCGGACAAAGCTCGACAGTTTCGCGATTTGTGCTGATGAATCCCGGTACCGCAACTCCGACGCCGCAAGCGCGGATTCCGTTGGACTGAAGCCGTTTGACTTCCTTGACTAAAATCGCCAGTAGCTCGTTAGGTTCCGTTGTCCGCAGAGTCGAAAATGTCCGAATCCCTTCCCCAGTCAGGCCGTGCTTCGAAACCAGGGAGAGTTTCGTGTTCGATCCCCCGATATCGATCGCAGCAGCATAGGGAGTACTTACGGAATCGTTCAATCGTTCAACCTCCAATTGCGGTGCCATATTCGTTCTCCGTCGTCTCTGCAGCGAATCGAAAATCTCCAAGTCTACCTTCGTTTTGCATGGCGAGCCGATAGGCCGCAAATTGTGCCGGAATAATCTGAGTGATCGCGGCAAGATGCTCAGGAAGGTCCGCCCATGCCGGTCCTACCTCGACGACCCGAGCTCCGGTACTCCTGAGTTCCTGAACCAGCGCAGAGTTCAAATTGCGAGTCGGCCCGTCCGGCGCAAAAACGAAGACAGCGTGTTCTCGTCTGAGAACCTCAATCGGCCCTTGTCGGAACTCAGCGCCGTTGCACCAACTTGAGGGTTGCCTAGCAAGTTCCTGAAACAGAAGAGCGGCCTCACTAGCGCAGCTCAGACAATATCCGCGGCCTAGGAAACAAAAAAAGTGGAATCCTTCAGGCGAAGATCTTCCATCTCCCACTCAGCCATCCTGGATTCTAACTTCGGCAGCATGGCAGCTATCTCCGCCTGCAAGATGTTCAGATTTTCTACCATCGCCGCACTAAGATATAAGAGCGTAAGTACTGCGCCTGTGTAAGTCCGTATGGAAATACCGTTGTCTGTTTCGCCAGCAACTGGACCCGCTACGACTGCATTGGCAGCCATCGGGCTGTCCGCCGAGTTGGTGACCGCAATATACGGAATGCCGGCCCTGTCGAGATTCTCAGCCAGCAGGACCATCTCGGCTGTTCGACCGGACCGGGATACAAGGATGAGGGCTGTATTGAGCGGAGCTTTCTCGTAATAAAGGAGTTCAGACGCATCCAGGACGCGTGTATCGATGCCGAATCTGGAAAGATAGATTGCGGCCGGCTGTGCTGCATTCCGAGAGCCGCCAACTCCTACAAATGCGATTCGGCGGAAACTGCGCATCAATGCAGCGCTTCTGCTGAGCTGCGTTTCACCGGCAGACTGCAGGTACTCCGCAATACTTGCGAGATTAGTGGCTTGCTGACGTATGTTTCTCAGAATGTCCGACATATCACCCTCGTGGCTGCTCTGGTATCTCCGAACACGAATGCACTCGACGTTTAACTACGTCAGCCCTATCAAGTTCGAGCAAGACTGGACAGGCGCCATGACTGAGGCTGCCACCTGAGTGTCGGTGGCGGCCGAAAGAGACCGTGGAAATGCCAGTCTGTGGAAATCGCTGCGGCAATTCCCACAGACCCAGCACCGCAACAAATACGCGGCTGAATACTCTCCAGGACCGGCCGGTTAGCAGCTACGCATTTTGAAGGTAAGTTCAAGTTATCCTCTGATGAAATCATGCACCTTCAAGGCGGATCGACGATTCTTCCGGAAGCAACGGCCGCGCTTTGCCATTGACAACAATGGACGTGATTTTCTCCTCGAGGCGGGGAATGTGAAAACGAAGTTGTTGGGCGGTTGGATGCCCCGGCTTCGGCCTAAGCTGATAATCGAGAAGCAAGGATGACCCGGAACGCTTCAATTCAAAGTCAAGCTCGCCGAATTTGGTTGGAGCTTTCTTGACAGCAATTCGCGCGTCGTCGCCGAGCCATTTTGGTTGAACGCCCCAGCAAAGCTCCAGGTCCGTTTGATTCTCGTATACCAAGGCGTTGCGATGGAGCAAAACGTATTGTGCTGCAGCCCAGCCGTGGGGCATATCCCCCGATCCGACATGTAACTTGATTTCTATGATTTCGACCCAGACATTTGTAGGCGCAGCGTGGGCTACGATCCCGTTTACTAGACGATGGAATTCTTTTACTTCGTCGCGCAACAGATGACACATGGCCCAGTCGGCAGTAATGTAGGGCCATACCATCACCTCTCCTTCAACGAATCCGGGGTTGAAGTGGTAAATATCCTCCAGGCTGTCATTTTCTGCGTAGGACAGAGTGCTGGTGATCATGGGATCGTGCGGATCGAGGACCCTGCATGGATACAGCGCCCAGAATGCGCCCCACTTTCTCAACGTCGAATTATATGGAGTGGCCGCAATGAATTGACGATTGGCTACTCGCTCAAATGTCGTTCTGAGCGAATCCATGAGATTCGTGTGGAACTCCTCGCAGGTGCTCTTCATCCATGCAAGGTCGTCGCTCTCGCCGAGCGCTGCAGCAGCCAGCATTGCCTGGCGGAGTCCGATGAATGCCCAAAAGTCATGGCAAGTAAAAAAGTCGCCGCCGCCATTTGCGACTCCCTCACCCTCTCCTTTTGGCAACAGGCCGTAGTAAACAGGTTTTTCGCCAAAAATTCCCTTCGTCTTTGTCTGCTCAGTGGCTGTCTTGATCCACAGAGCACCCTTGCGAATGCTGCTGTAGACAGTCCGGAGCCATTTCTTATCGCGAGTGAATTCATAATGGTTAACAAGCGCCCAGAGGGCTTGCCCCTGACCGTCCCACTCGGTAATTGGAGCCTGCCACACCCCGTCCTCTTGCTGCCCCCAGAAGCTGAACATTCCTTTCAGTCCGGACTGCCAGAAAAAACGAAGTGATTTCTCGGACTCCTCTGCATGCCCGGCAACGCCGAGCGCCGTGATAATGTAGCTGCCGTCGCGGTACCAGAAGTTGTTGTAACACGTTGCGCCGGGTTTCACCACGTAGAGGTCGCCGCCATCACTGCCAGCACCCGCATATTTCTCGCGCAGAAGGAATATGTTAATGAGGGAGGTCTTGTAGAGGTTGTCGAGCTTTTCATCGCCGGTGAAGAATTCGGCGCCTTCAGTCAAAAGCGCATCCCAGCGCTGCTTGACATCTGCGAGTGCCGAGTCCGGCGAGAGGGCGAGCACCTTCTGCGCCTGAGCGGCATCGCTGTTGTAAGGCAGACGGATCCATCTTGCCGGTTGGGATTTGTCGAGCGGTCCGTAATCAAGCACAACCATGGACCTTATGTCCTGGAGCGGTTCATTACCGCAGGGAACGTAGAAAACGGCGCCCGCGTTCAACTTTCCGGCGAGTACATCCTTGGTCTCTTCCGGATGATCGAAGATCCAGATCCCATTCAACTGAAAGCGCGCGTAAGTATCCAGAGTTGATGGGTCAGGCTCACAGCGCACATCGATGGCGCCGTCCTTCGGTTTGGTAGCGAAGTGTAGGAGGATCGGCTCGCGGGTTGCGGCGAAACTCAAATCTGCAACCTGCGACTCTCCATTGACCGAGAGCCGCTGAAGAACCCTGTACGAGTCAGCATCGAAGGGGAACATCCCGAGGAAGACATGATAGGTCTGGTCTTTGGACACAGGGAAGTGATAGTCGAGCGGGTGCCCTCCCTGTCCGCCGGTGCGACCTGCCCCGAACGCTGCGTCGATACCGGCCTTGAGTTGCGATTCTCCGGGGACCGCCACGCTCAGGATTTCGGGTGTCACGCAGTTGTACTTGGCCTGACTGACTGCAACCCGGTCGGGTTTTGGGAATACCGCAAGCAATTCGTTGTGACTTCTGACCACCCCGTCATCGACATTAAGAGATGTCGCGAAGGGGAACGACAGGGTAATTTGATACGCTCCCTGAGCCGATGTCACACCGACGTAATCGCATTTTTCTCCACCGTATGCTGACGCGAAGGCTACCCAACTGAGATCCGAGCCTGAGGAGCGAAGGTCGGTCTGAACAATCGGCAGATATCCCCCTTTAAGGGATTGCGAGGACTCCGCGTTGGCGACGGCGGTGGATCCCAACTCGAGGCTGACTTCAGCCCTTCGCGACCTAACTTGACCGGAACGGTCCACGATGCTTGCCAGTTCATCGCCCAATCCGATAGCAGTTCGAACATCCTTGTTGTATAGTGGAGGGCCGCCTGAAAGCGCTTGCTCCAGTCTATTGGCACGCAGACTCTGGCTCCCGGCCATTAGCGCATAGGGAGTCTCAGAGAGCAGGGTGGTGGCACCAACAACACCACCGGATGCCAGAATGAATTTGCGACGGCTGAATTCTTCCACTTGTTCCTCCTTGGATATTCTCTTAACCAAAGTTCCAATTTTGCCTCGCGGCTAGCTCAGTCAAGACGAGCTCTATCGAGTGTCCTCGAATCTACTTCGGATACCCGTGCGCGCGTCTGGTAAAGCTCGTAAAGATGGCCTGCCAGATGGAGAGCAGCGACCTTCTGCATCGAGTCAGCAGCAAATGCAAGTGCCTGGTCATTTTGACCGATACCGCTCAGCACTTCGATCTTTGCAAGAACGGAAACGGCCGGCACGAACACCATACGGCGCGGATATACCACGCTTCGAGATTGAGGATGCGCTATTGGCATAGAAAGCATGGCTATCCTATCCATTTGCAGGGTTGAATGAATTGTCAGGACTGGCGCCATCGCAAACTACCTGGAGACTCAAATCGCGAATCTGCATAGCGGCATCAATTGGGCCGGTGATTTCCCAACCGATATTCATTCCGCCGAGTACAAAATCCTGCTTGTTTCTGGATTCCGCCAGAAAGCCGGCTGACCATGCAGTTTCAAGCGCCTCGCTCATTAATCGGAGTAAGTCGTGCTCGATCGTAATCCACTGCCCAGATGCCGCCGGAGTTGACGTTAAGACCTCTCCAGGCGCATCGAAGATGAATTTGTTGGTCGCGCGCTTCTCAGCATTGCCAACGTCCTCAGCCGCATATTTTCTCGGCAACTTGTAACGGGCGTCGTACATGGGAACGCCAAACCAGAGATAATCGCCGAAACCCGTCGACTTATTGTTCCTATTCTGGAGCGTCACATAGAAAGTGAACTGGGCCGTGTGTTGCGCAGGATTCCAGTGTTGCCCTTTATGGGCCACGGACCACAACAAGCGATAGCTGATATGAAACGGTACGGCCTGAAAGGTCGCAAGACTCGGCTGCTTGGAGAACTGCTGTTCCACAAGAAGATGCGGCCAGCCACCCGGAGCCGTAGGCGCAACGTCGTTGTACTCCTTGCGCCCATTCAGAGCAAGGATAAGATCGGCCTCCGGGGTGTTCTGCGGCCCAAAGGTCAAACCCTTGCCGCCATCGAAATATCGCACTGCTCCGGAAGGCAAGGCCTCAGGAGCGGCTTTGCCGATATCAAAGTGGCTGGCCCATTGTCCCCCGTCCCAGGCAGGAGTACAGACCGCGTGCGCCGGGCACAGGATGCCTGCCCTTGTTGGAGTGCTTCCTGGTGCATCATCTGTGCACCACATATTCACGCCCGTCCGGAAGTGCGAGTCCGTGATCAACTCCAGTGGAGCCGGGCCGTCTATGAGTTTTACCGCCGCTCTCAGTGCGGGGGAGCTTGCCAGCGCGCAGGCTGCGGCGCCGCGGAGGACCGTTCTACGCGAGACACCCTCAGTATTGAAACGCATTACATTTCATCCTTTCGTACTTCCCTTTGAGTTCTGGGCAACGACCCCATGATCCCGACTTGCAGTGAGACTTGACTCTGATATCAGATCGAACTTCTTTTTTGGCACCCGTGGCCATCTGCCCATTCCGAACCGCTCGCAGCAACTCCTGGCGGCGTTCGGGAAAGGCTTTACGCCACTATCCCAGAACCGGTATCTGCGACTCTGCGGTCCAGTAAAGCGTTCCTCGGGCGGCTGGTTAGCGTGGCAATGGAGGTGTCCAGAGCAACCTCCAGTTATCGACGCTGCAGTTCGTTCACGTCCATGTATGACTGATCGGTGAAACCAACATCCACGTGATTCAAGATAACTACGTCGATTTGTCTGACCCGGATGGACTGCTTTTGCTGAGCAAGCAGCATTGGGATCAGCACCGCGCCGAACGCGACTCCACACCGCGTTCTCATTTGCGGTCGACATTCTTTAGGTACCCCTTTACACCACTGGCGAAAACGTTATGCGGTTCGGTAAAGCTGCCCGCGGAACCGCTCGACCGCACCGACAAGGCTGTTAGCGCAGCCGTGAGCAAGACTGGCGCACGGCGATGGGTACGTGGAAGTATCGCAAACGGCAAAGACATTTGTGCATAGCGCATGCCGTCGCCATTCTTCAATGCCGCTGCGACGACCCGCAAGCGGAAGAAACCGCGGCGTGGGAAGCTACGAGGCCATCCGCGAGCCGTCCCAGCGTGGAATCAATCGCATCCCCTTCCGTTGTTCCCCACGGACCGTCCTGCTGGACCATGAAGACAAGTATGCGGCCCTTCGCCGGGTCAATTTCCATTGCATTCCTGAATGCGCCACCATGTTCGAAGCCGCTGGTCGACACGCCCCAGCCAAAGCCATAACTCGTTCCGCCCAAACCTCCGTTCTGGCGGCTGGTCATCTCTTGCAACACATTGAGAGAAATATATCGCTTACCGTTGAGTACGCCCCCATTCAGGATCATGCGGCAAAACTTCGAGAGGTCTTCAGCGGTTGAGAATAGTCCCCCGGCCGGCATGGGATAGCGGTGTTGTCTATCGTCGAGCGGATAGGTCAATTGACTGATGGGCACTTCCATCAGAGTTTTGGCTTGCGCGCCCAGTTTATAAGTTTTGGCAAGGCGGCGAATCTGCTCAGCGCTGGGCCAGAATGTTGTGTCCTTCATGCCAAGCGGATCGAAAAGACGCTCCTGCAAGAATTGCTCATAGGGAATCCCGCTAACCACTTCAATGATTCGCCCCGCCGTATCCAGACCTTCGTTTGAATATGAATAATCCGTGTTCGGTTGAAAGATGAGGGGCTCCGCGGCAAAACTGCGCACTGCATCTTTCAAAGGCAGCAGGTCCAGTGCTCCTGGTTCAGCCTTCGACTTGAACGGCAAGCCGCTCGTATGACTTAGAATCTCCCGCACCAGGATGGGGTGATTTGCCGGCACCAGATGTGGAGGGTTCTGTTCACCAGTTGTCCCCTCGGCATTAGCAGGTGTCAGGTTCACCAACTGCCCTTTAAACTCCGGGAGATATTTTTCGACCGGGTCATCGAGATTGACCTTGCCTTCATCCACAAGCATCATCAGCGCGGTCGCGGTTATTGGCTTGGAGGTTGACGCAATCCAGAACAAGCCGTCTACCGGCATTGGAGACTTTGCCGAGAGGTCGCGAAAACCAGTGGCCTTCAGATAAACTGTGCGGTCCCTGGTGGAAACAAGCGTCACGGCGCCAGCCATCGTGTGGTTGTTCACCAACGGTTGTAAATACGATTGGATGGCGTCCGGCTGCACCTCCTTCATGGAGGCAGGCGTGCTCTGTGCAGGGACAAGAAGCGAGGCACCTATGAAAAGCGCTGCTGCTGTAATTTGTCTTCTCATGAAACATCCTTTCAAGTTACAACTTCTATTCCTTCGATCCAGAGATTCCATGCTGTTGCCTCGCTGGTGCCTGGGGGGAAATAATCTCGTAGAAGCCGCCACTGGCGAGAGTGATGGCCAAACGCTGATCACCCTCAACCAGTTTCCCTGCAGTGAGCCTCCCATTTACCGTGACTTCTGAAGTGTGGCTCATTACTGGAACCAGAACAGTCGCCCTGACTCCATCGGGAATTGCCAGACTTATCCTCTCTTCTTCCCCACTCTTCAGATTCACGTGAATCGGCCCCTGGGGTGTCGGCTCAGTTCCTCTCGCCCATGTAAGCCCGGCCAAGTCTGGACGAATAGTCACCTCCCGAAATCCCTCTGCGGTTGGCTCAATGCCCAGAATCTGTTCCATCAGCCAGGCGGTCGGTCCGCTGGACCATCCGTGCGCTAAGCTGACGGCGTATCCTTCGGTTCCATCGGCTTGTAACGATGCATGGAAGTTGACCTTTGGCCAGCTTGGATCGTATGCCTCCCAAAAGCTGGTAGCGCCTTCTGAGATCATTCCTCCCCAATACTCTCGTATCCATTTCAGAGCTTCGGCGCGATGGCCGGTTTCCGCCATTGCACTTATTACGTAATAGTTGTAGTAGGGGGTAATCGTAAGAACTTTGTATGGCACTGGCGGAGCCCCGATCCAAGCGCAACAGTTGTAATCGTAGTGCTGAGTGCTGTTTATTGAATTCGCCCCAGGCCTGTCTATGCTTGAAAGCACATTCGACCAAATCGCATCATACTGAGTTTCATCAGCAAGGCCGGAATACACAGCCATTGCATTGGTCTGCCACCGTGTACCGAAGTCTCCAGTTTGCGGGTTAAGATAGTTGGCCTTAGCTGCTTGCCTCATCTCTTTGGCGAGATTTTCGAAGTGATCTGCGGTTTGCAAGTCTCCCATATGCCGCAATAACCCTGCACCTTCTACAAAGGCGCAATAGAACTCGAAATCTGTCGCCATAACTGCCTCGGGCGTAGCACCGTCCATATTGAGCGACCAGTCCACAAATGGCAAACTCTTGCTTTGATCGGAAAACACATGATTCTCATCTAGGTCGCTTTCCATAAAGGTCATTAACTCTACTAGCCTTTTGTGCATGATTTCGAGGAACGCAGTTGACCCAACATGCCGGTCGTAATCGGCCAATTCCATGATCCAGAATGCCGAATATCCTGCGAGGCCGTTCACATGGCGACTCACTGGTCCATTTCCTATGAGCCGCGCCATGGTGTTCTCCATAAGATAATGATCTGCAAATACACTATCGATCACATCCCCGCTTACATCCATGTCTCCGGAGAATAGGTCGCGATCGCGCTTTGGCGCGTCCCATATAGCATCTTGCATGCACAGATGCGCGGTATATGCGCCCACCTCCCATATTCGATTAAGCAACGGATCAGAGGACTCGAATGAACCAGCGTAGTTCACAGGATAATAAATCCCATTCAGGCGAATGCTCTCAAAACGCTGCTTCTCCGGCGGCCCTGCAAACCGCACTTTTGCATATCTGAACGCGCTTTGGGGACCATGCGCGACGCCGTGAGCTGGAATGAATACTGAATTGGCCCCCAGATAAGCCCCGTGTTCCGCCTCCTCTTGTGACTCCCCGTACTCTACCGTCACTACCATTGGCTTATCTGAGGAAGAGACGAACTCGAGCCATCCAGTCACCTCTTTGCCAAAATCCAGCACGATGCTTGGCGCATCACCGCGAGCCGTCGGCGACTCCGATAACATGATCGCAAACTCATTCGCTGCCGTGGCGCCCTTTTCACCCGTAACGAGGGATGAAAGATTGCGCATGGTGCTGGTTCCTTTGAACACCCGCGAAATACTCTGCGGGGCCAAGTAGAAGAGCCTTAGAAAAGGCGCGACGCCCGAGTACCCAGGCCAGTCATACAAGCCGGTGTCAATATTGACACGACTGAATTCACTTTGATCGTTCATTCCTCCCACGGAGCGCACTGGCGCCCACATGCCGTCGTTATAATCCGTTTGATACCATCGCGTGAAGTGAGAACCTGTTCCCTTCCACAGCCCATTGGTCAGTACGAGCGGTGTCTCAAGCACTCCCCGCGAAGCAGGAACTATCTTTGATACCAAGACCCGCCCTGTGTTCGCAATTGGCTCAAACACTCTGCTCGGGATGACTTCTAATGCGAGTACATTCTTCCCTGGCCTCAAGTACTTCGTGACGTCTGCCGTAAAGACCCGCATAAAGAATACTGATTCGGGAGGCATGCTGGCCCTGAGAACAAGGCTTCCGTTCAAATACGCTTGGACGCTGGACGGACCTGCCACGTAAAGCGTGGCATTCCCAGGCATTTTCTCGACCATAAAGGAACGGCGAAAATAGAATTCCTGAGACTTGGCCGGAGCTTGGTCTGCTGATTCGGCACCCTTCGCGGCACCAGATTCTGCAGTAGCAGTCCAGATATATTCCTCAGGAAGCGTCGGGCCGGAGGGGGAGTTGGAAGCCTGTGCAACGATGTTCCGGGTAGGATCCAGAGTTCCAGGCAGGTAATCCGTTGACTGGCTCGCCGCTGAAAGCGCACACGTCAGCAAAAGTGGTAAAACACTCAATGACCACAGCTTCATCTTGTGTTCCTCAAAGGGGCAAGCCAGCGATCCGACTACTAACAGAGCGTCACGTGTTATCGGTTCCAACGTCGGAGCCACGGATGAAGGGGGCTTACACCCAAGTACAGCTATCGGTCCATCGATCACGATCCTGTCAGATCGGAATCATGAGTTTGTAAGGGTTGATCATCACGTCGAACCTTGACTATGTTATGGTCGAAGGCCGCGGGCGTATGCCGAGAGAACTTGGACATTCTCCGACGGCGTGTCTCGGGGCACTTCGCATCCCGCCCCGACCACGAAACGCTCTCCGGCATGGCGATGACATTCGGCCAGTTCGCGCAGGATGGTGTCGGGAGTACCATCCCGCAAAGATCGGACAGGGTCCAAATTCCCCATGATGGCTGGGAGAGGCCCCAACTTCTGCCGGGCCACGCCGACGGGCGTGAGGTAATCCAAGTCCACGATATCGCACCCGAGTCGTCCCATTCCATCGAGAATGTGCCGCGTGTTACCGCAAATGTGCAGTCGCACGCGCACCCCCATAGAATGAATGGCATCGACCATCCTCTTCTCGTAGGGCCAGATCATGGTGTTATATATCTGGGGACCCACAAGTGAAGCTGCCGCATCGCCGACGGCAATCAAGTCAGCGCCCGCCCCGATTTGAACTTTGGCCCAAGTCAGCTCCATCTCTACCACAAAATCGAATAGATCACGAACGAAATCGGGGTCGTCATAGAAGTCGAACATCAGCCCGTTAATGCCACGAAGATCGGCAGCCTCAGCGCACGGGCCTTCGACCCAAGCTTCGATCAATTTGGAATCCCCCACTCGTTCTTTGAATAGGGCCACAGCTTTGACCCCGTTGTTCATTCGGCCCGGCGAAAGTGGATCAGGAATGCGAATCGTTGTGAGCCGGCGCTTGTCGGCAAGTAGCGCGTTGGATTCGTCCAGGGCGGGCGGTTGATCCGGGAAGTAGATCACTGCCGCCCCAAGATCAGCGGGTTCACAGCCGGGGTCAGTGCAGAAGGTCACGTAATCGAACTCGAATTCTTCCGCGACGCGGATCTGCCCCTCAACTTCCACTCGAAAATCCGTGGCATAATCCAGATACTTCCTGCCAATACGGTCCGATGCAAACATCATCGTGAGGGGCATGCACGGGAGATGATCCACCGGCCGGCCATCCAATAATGCCAATACACGCTCGCGGCTGTTCATCGGACTTTTCCTCGAATTAAACCCTCGTATCGCCAAGGCAGGCGGCGTACTGCACGATCCCAACTCGAACTCGTCCACATTCTCTAGTCAGAAACGTCCACCAAAGCGAGTAAGGCTCTGTTTCATGATGCTGCAACTAAGCTCATCTACAACTTCCCCGTGCCGGGAAGAGAATCACGTCAGCTGGGCAACATCAATCCTTTCGGTTCCGGTCGGTCCAGCTCAGAAATCACCCGAGAATAACTGCGCCGCCTGAAAGAACGACCCTTACCCTGTCCGTATTCCGCAGAGACCAATCCATCGCCGGGGACAGAAGGACAGGAGTCTCACACGCGCAGCTTCCAGGGATCCCGATATTCTACGGTTAGCAGCTTCTCGGCTTCCGGACCGCCCTGGAGTAACTTTTGATTCGCCACGTCCCAGACCAAGCGTGATTTGGTCCGATAGGCTATATTTCCCAAGTGGCACGTGCTGGTTGCACGGTGGCCAATTTCGATATCACTTACGGGCCGCTCGCGCGACTTGACGCAATCAAGAAAGTTGCGGACATGTTCCACATAGGTTTCATCGAACCCTTTCATTTCCATGGCTGGGGTCCGGTCCACCAGTTTCTGGCCAAGGCGCCATTTTTCCGGATTGACCTGAATGCCTGTCTCGTCTAACACCAACGTTCCATTCGTACCGTCGAATTCCATTCCCCAATTCCGCAGAACATCCCAATCCCCTACGTTTCCGTGTTCTCCATAATTCGAGTTTTGGTTGCACATCCGATTCTCGTAGGTCGCGAGAAACCCTGGGTATTCGAAAGTCGTCTGCAATGTGTCCGGAGTCTCCGTGTTGTCTTGCAGATACCATTTCCCGCCGGACGCCACGACCGCGTTCGGGCCCTCGACCTTCATCGCCCATTGGACGACGTTAATAAAGTGGACTCCCCAATCAGTCATAAAACCACCCGCGTAGTCCCAGAAGTAGCGAAACGTGGACCAAGGAACGGTACCTAATGGTGAGTTCACACCGAATCGATTCCAGTTGAATGGCACCTTGTGAGCTGGGCCGAGCCACATATCCCAGTCAAGTTCCGCCGGTGGCTCCGAGTCCTCAGGACTGCCATACCCTTGGGGAAAAAGATTCAGGTAGTTCCACATTCGCACAAAGCTGACCTTGCCAATCAGCCCTTCTTGGATAAGCTGCACACTTTTCTGGAAGTGTATATTTGATCGCCATTCAGTGCCGACCTGCACGACGCGACTGTACTTCCGCGCCGCTTCTACCATCCGTTTGCTTTCCTCAATGGTATTCGCGGTCGGTTTCTCTACATAGACGTCCTTACCAGCCTGGCAGGCGAGTATCATCAGCAAAGCGTGCCAATGATCCGGCGTAGCGATCACAACGGCGTCGATGTCCTTGCGGTCAAGAACTTCACGAAAATCCTTGTAGCCTCTTGCCTTGCCGCCGATGTCGCTGAGGGCTTTGTCAA
The DNA here is from genome assembly GCA_964396795.1 of uncultured Occallatibacter sp. Taxonomy (GTDB): domain Bacteria; phylum Acidobacteriota; class Terriglobia; order Terriglobales; family Acidobacteriaceae; genus Telmatobacter. The sequence continues at coordinate 141,523 of CAYNGB010000005.1, forward strand.
GGTTAGGCTGATAAACGTCGCACACGGCCACGATTTCCACGTCGGGTTGTGTCAAAAAGGCGGCCATGACACCGCGGCCTTCCATCCCTGTACCGATCACACCCACCCGTATCTTCTGGTTGGCGCCCAAGACATGAGTGGCGCCAACTCCCGAGGCCCCCAAGCCGGCGCCAGCGGCCGAAAGGGCAGCGTACTTCATGAAATCGCGGCGATTGAAATCATTACTCATGAGACTCTCCTATCTAAGTTGGGATAATTTACCCGCCCGCTACTACAGCTATTGACCAACTCTAAATGTGAATATGCAAGGAAGCTTGATGGGCAAAATAAGTGTGTTGGCACCCACCTGGCGATTTCTTCTCACCAGTTGACTCGTTCTTCCTAGTACAGAATTTGCCGGGCACTGCAGTACCGGCAACATGTTCCACGGATCACGCCGATCGCCACTGCTGAGAGAGTGGTTGCCGGCCGTCTTCTTGCCAAGACGGCCGGCTCGATTCAGCATTAGGGAAGCTCTGAACAAGTGGTAATTCTGTTTTGGTTGTGGTTAGGATTAGCT